>SXSU01000130.1 GCA_005793345.1 Bdellovibrionales bacterium | reverse complement strand
TATTATGAAAATACAAACTTTAGTTTGGATTTTCATAATACGGGGTGATTGAAAATCGCCCCAAACAAACAGGAAAATAACTGCTTATGATTATGTCTGATATAATCGCGAAGCGATCAGACTTAATCATGAGTAGTTATTATGAAAATACAAACTTATTTTTGTGTTTTAAATAATGAAATAAGTATAGCTTTGGATTTTAAAATTAATTGCACATTTTGGCTGGCATCTGGAGAACGATTAAAGTCTGGATGCCATTTTCTAAGTAGACGTTTATACTCTCTTGTTAAATCACGTTCTGAAAAATCAAGATAAAGTAAAGCTCCTAAGCTGGTCAAGAGTTCTAGGGCTTTTGTTTGATTTGATGATAATTGGCGTGGAGTGGGCTGCGGTTTTCGAGGGGGACTTTGTTTTTTATAAAATAGTTTACTATTTATTTTGCGCTGAGTTTCAAATTCATTTTTAATATTGAGGTTAAAAAGCCCAATAAGGGTATCAGTATTAAAGTTCATAGAATCTGTTTTTTCAGAGGTAAAATTTGATTGCTTACTCTCATTTTGGAGAAGTTTTTTTATTAAAATCTGCTCGAATGTGTTCATGATAATTCTATCGGTAAGCTTCAAAAAAACTTAAGATCCAGGGTGGAAAATAGGGTTTCTCCTCTGTATTAATTAAAAAAAGATTAGAAAAAAAATTTAAAAAATTAAAAATAAGAGTTGAATTAAGAATAAAACTGAATAAAGCTAAATTCATCTCGAGTGAAAAATAATAGAAAAAACACTTGATAAAATAAAAATTAGCTTACAAAGTAAGTAATGTAATAAAAAGTAATAAAATAAATAATCATTTTTTTTAAAAATGAAATTATAGAAAACAACAACAATACAAAAAATCCTATTGGAGGATAAAAAATGGCAAAAGCTACAAAAAAAGCTACAGCAAAGAAAGCAACTGTAAAAAAAGCTGCTCCAGCAAAAAAAGCCGCACCTAAAAAAGCTGCTGCTCCAGCAAAAAAAGCTGCAACTAAAAGAAAACCAAATGCAGCATTCATGAAACCTTTGACTCCAAGTTCTGCTTTAGCAGCTATCGTTGGTGCAACTCCACTTCCAAGAACACAAGTTGTTAAAAAAATGTGGGATTATATTAAAAAGAACAATCTACAAGACGCTAAAAATAAAAGAAATATCAATGCTGATGATAAATTAAAATCTATCTTCGGAAAAAGCGCTGTAACAATGTTCGAAATGACTAAACTTGTAAGTAAACACTTAAAATAGTTTTTGTTAGTTTGGTATAAATGATACATCAAAACCCTCTAGTACTCTGTGCTAGAGGGTTTTTCTTTTTGTGAGTTTGTCTACTATTAATAGACGTTTGATTTTTTCAATGATACAAGGATTTCTATGGCCATATTACCTATTCTAACTAAAGATGAAATCCAGCTCATGAAGAAAGCTTGTCAATTGGCAGCCCGAACATTAGAGCATGTTGAAAAATATATTCGAGTTGGTATTACAACTAATGAGATTGATCAAATAATTCATGATTATACTCTTTCACATGGAGCTCAACCCTCTCCCTTAGGATATCATGGTTACCCTAAGAGCTCCTGCACTTCAGTTAATGAAGTCGTTTGTCATGGTGTCCCTGATGAAACAATTTTAAAAGAGGGTGATATTATAAATGTTGATGTGACTTCTTATTTAAATGGATTTCATGGCGATACTTCAAAAACATATTTTGTAGGAAATAAAATTAATGAAAATGTTCGAGAGCTAGTTCAAGTTGCATATGATTGTATGATGAAAGGAATAGAAGAAGTTCATCCTAAAAATCGCACTGGAGATATTGGATTTGCAATTGATAAGTATTGCACACGCAAAGGTTTTACCACTGTAAAAGAAATAGGTGGTCATGGAATTGGTAAAAAATTTCATGATGAACCCTTTGTTCCAAGTTTTGGTAAAAAAGGTAAGGGAGATCCGCTAATACCTTGGAGATGTTTAACTGTTGAACCAATGATAAACGAAACTGGGGCGTCAATTAAAGAAATTGATATCCCTAATTCATCAATTAAATGGTATGTGACAGGGGATAAAACGCTTTCTGCTCAGTTTGAGCATACGATTTTAGTTACGGATATGGGATATGAAATATTAACGCTTCCATAACTTTTTACATGACAATATAATATATAAATAAAAAAATAAATTTAATAGGAGAACCAAATAAAATGGCAATCATGAATAGTACAACACAGGCAGGAACAATGAAAACAAAAGGCAAAAAAATAAATATTCCTCAAGCAAAAAAATCAACGACGACTAAAGTCGATTATATGGTTTGTAAAGAAGCCATGGAAAATCCAAAAGTTTTTGCTGAACTTGCGAGATGGGGTCGCGAAGAGATTCAAATCGCTGAAACTGAAATGCCAGGATTAATGGCCTTACGTAAAGAGTTTGGTAAACAACAACCACTAAAAGGTGCAAGAATTTCTGGTTGCTTACACATGACAATTCAAACAGCGGTATTAATTGAAACACTTATTCATCTTGGAGCAAAAGTAAGATGGTCTTCTTGTAATATTTTTTCGACTCAAGATCATGCTGCAGTTGCAGTAGCGGCAGCAGGGGTTCCAGTGTTTGCATGGAAAGGTGAGACTGAAGAAGAATTTAACTGGTGTATAGAGCAAACAATTATTGGCTGGGGAGCTGAAAGTTATAATTTAATTCTTGATGATGGTGGTGATTTAACTAACATGATGCATGAAAAAAGATTTGAAAAATTGATGAAAAAAATTATCGGTATCAGTGAAGAAACAACGACTGGTGTTCATAATTTAGAAAAACTTCATCAAAAAGGATTATTAAAAGTCCCTGCAATTAATATTAATGATTCTGTAACAAAATCAAAATTCGATAACTTATATGGCTGTCGTGAGTCTTTAGCAGACGGTATTAAGAGAGCAACTGACACAATGGTTGCTGGTAAAATTGTTGTTGTGGCGGGCTACGGTGATGTTGGTAAGGGATGTGCTCAGTCAATGCGTTCATATGGTGCTCGAGTACTTATAACTGAAGTTGACCCAATCTGTGCGCTGCAAGCATCTATGGAAGGTTATCAAGTAACAACTATGGAAGAAGCTTGTTCTGAAGCAGATATTTTTGTAACAGCAACGGGTTGTTTAGATATCATCACAGAAAAGCATTTTTCTAAAATGAAAAACAATGCGATAGTTTGTAACATTGGACACTTTGATATTGAAATAGATATGGCTTGGTTAAATAAAAACTCCAAAATGAGAGAAATTAAACCACAAGTTGATATGCACACTTTAAAAAATGGTAAGAATGTAATAATTCTTGCAAAAGGTAGACTTGTTAATTTGGGTTGTGGAACTGGTCATCCAAGTTTTGTAATGAGTAACTCTTTTACAAATCAAGTGATGGCTCAAATGGAACTTTATTTAAACAGAGATAAATATAGTGAAATTGCAGTCTACAGATTACCTAAACATTTAGATGAAAAAGTGGCAGCACTTCATTTAGAAAAGTTAGGAGTTAAATTAACTAAACTTTCTGATAAACAATCTAAATATCTTGGCTTAAGCCAACAAGGTCCATTTAAACCAGATCATTACAGATATTAATTTTGAAATAATGTTGTATTTTTTAATACTAAAAAAGGCTGAGTTAAACTCAGCCTTTTTTTTACATGATTTTAGCCAGCTTTATTATTTTTGATATAATCTTCAACCATCCACTTACGAATAGTTTTTGAGACAGTGGGGTGGATTCCAACAAAATTTATGCTGTTAACAAATAAATTAGGATCTTTATCATGTGGGTGGGATCCTAATACTTTGGACACAATTTCTTTTATTCCAAAACGTTCAAATTCTGGAATGATGACAGTAAAAACTAAGTCTGGCGGAAGTTTTTCCGGAAGACTAATTCGACATCCAGCTTCTGATAACCCATCTAATTGATAGCGATAGGCAATTTTAACCGCAGAGTTTGTTTTTGCAAAAAATAGTTGGTTCTCTTTTGAAAACTCACTTCCAGTTACATTATTAATTTTTTGGGCAACAATAGCCATATCTAAGGGTTTTATAAAAACATCATCAAAACCTGCTATTAGATAATTTTCAAGTTCATTATTAGTTGGTGCATTAGCTGTTATTAAAAACACTTTAAGTTCTTCAAACTTTGTAAATCCACCATGAATTTCTTTTTCAAGAGTTTGTATCCATTCAGCAGGAGTAGTAGTAATGGTGTTTTGATCAACCATAATAAAGTCGTATTTTGCTTTTCGAAGGTAATCAATCACTTTTGGTTTATGTTGGGCCAAAGCCATTTTTGGAGCAGATCCAGTTTTAGATTCTTCAGCCTTTAAGAATGCATCAACCGTTTGTACAACTGTAATATTGTCATACATAAAAATAAATGCCGTTCTATTTAGATCCATTGATTTGCTCATTCGTTTGCTCCTCAAATTTAATTCTAAAGCTGAATGTCATTATTTGATTAAAAACATTCAGATTTTTAATTGTTATCTAAATGTTAATTAATATTACAGGGCTTGTCGAGAAATTGAGAAATGAACCATAGACTAATAGATAGTTTAATTGATATTATTTGAGTTTTTTTAAAAATAAATAGATTGAAGCTGATATAAACAATAAGTTTGGAAACCAAATTACAAATGCAGGATTCACTACATTTATATTTTGTGCCGATGATTCGGCAACAACAAATAAAATCCAATAAATTACAATTAACCCCACACAAGAGACAAAACCAGAACCTTTTGAACCTCGATGTTGGGTATTTAACCCTATTGTTGCACCAATCAATGTTAAAATGAGTGGGAGCAAAGTTAAACACCATCTTTTGTAATATTCAATTTCGTATTTTTTTTTGAGTTTTGGATCTAAGTTAATATTTGCTTTTTCAGTTTTAAGTTCACTTAAATTCATAGAAGCAAGTGTCTTATCTTTTGCTTGTAAATTATAATTTTCACTTAAACTTATAAAAAATTTATTAAATTCTACTTTAGTATGGGTATTGGTTTTTCGATGAACATTTCCATTAAGTAAAGTGAGTTTAACTTCGTTACCAGTGATTTCGTTTTTTTGGACCATGAGGCCTTTTTTAGCTATGATTGTAAGAGGGGGGAACTGTCTTTCATCATAAATAAATATATGCTCAAGTGTGCCACGATCAGTATTTACTTTATTTGCATAGACAACCATATCAAAGAAACCTTCCATAAAAGTTCCTTCTTTAAGAGCTATCCCAGCTTTTGTATTTGTGAGGGTACTAACTATAACTTCAAATCTACGATTACCCCAGGGGGCTGTTTCAAAAGTAAGTTGTGCTGACAGAAGTGAAACTAAAATACCAAATAATATTGAGGGAGAAATAATTTGTAGTGGAGAATATCCTGCAGCTTTGAAAGCAACCAGTTCTGAGTCATTACCTAATCGAGAGTAAGTCATTAAAACACAAAAAAGTAAACTCATTGGTAAGAGTGCAGGTAAAATACTTATAGTCATATAAGTTAATATTTCACTTAGTAATTTAACTCCAAATCCATGAATCAGTGCAAATTCAGCTAGCCTTAGGCCTTGAAACATCAAAATTATTCCAACAAAGACAAGCATTCCCATAAGAAAAGATGGTACCAGTTCAGTAAAAATATAGCGATAACCTATTTTTATAAATGAAAACAAACTATTTAACTCCTAATCGGCAATTTTCAATTTAGTACTATGCTCATTGTAGAGGGTCTTATAACTAAGGTCAATTTATTGACTTCAAGTATTGACGACAGGCTCTGCAATTGGTGAGATGTACTATATGGTAAAAATATTATTAATTATCGAAAATTTTTCTGAGCTAAATCAAATGTCAACATTACTTAAAAAAGTGGGTTGTGATGTAGATTCCATGAGTAAAGAAGTGGGATTAAGTGAAAAAATATTATCCTTTAGACCAGAAGTTGTTATTGTTTCTGCAAGTAATCAAAAAATTGAACACGAAAAAATAACTTCAAAATTAAGAGCGTTAAATGTTTTTTCTGGGAAAATTATTTTAATGATTCCAGTTGAGAAAAAAGTTGACCCTACAAAATTTTCTAATGGAATTTTTGATGGAATTTTAGAGCATCCTTTTGATCCACGCTCTTTAATGAATCTCATAGTACAGTTAGTATCTGGAAATAAAAAAGGTGAGATGATTGAAAAATTTCAAAAATTTTTAATTCAAGGATCTCTTGGAATAGATGTTGCTAAAGTTGCAAAAAATCCAAATATAGCAAATGAAACAGAGGATATTGTAAAAACAATTTTTATTTCAAATGCTAAAGATCATGAAAAAAATTTAAAATACTCAAAAATGGTTTCAAATATTAAAATAGGTCCATCGACAATTACAAAAAATGATGCAAACAAAAGAGTAAAAGAGCTTCAAAAAGGTTGGGATCGAAAATTTTTAGATGAAATTGATACTGAAAAGAAAGAAGTTGTGCAAAGATTATTTAAAAAAGTAAAATGACACAAAGTCTAGTCAGTTGTACTCCTAAGTGATTTTCTTATAGAATCAGTACTTAAAATCTAAGTTTCAAAATTAAGGAGAAAATGTAAATGGGAAATATTTTAAATATTACAGATGCACAATTTGAATCAGAAGTAAAAAAAGCAAGTTCAGTTGTTCTTGTGGATTTTTGGGCTGAATGGTGTGGTCCATGTAAAGCATTAGCTCCAAAATTAGAAGAAATAGCAAATGAACTTGGTGCTAAAGTAAAAATTGTTAAAGTAAATGTTGATGAAAATAAAGATCATGCCTCAGAATTTGGTGTTCGTGGAATACCTACTTTACTGATTTTTAAAAATGGCCAAAAAGTAGATCAAATAGTTGGTAATGTACCCAAAGATAATATTACTTCTACGTTACAAAAACATATTTAAACTAAAGTAAATTTTGAATTTTGTAATTACATCAAATAAAAAAGTAACTGCATATAGATTGCAGTTACTTTTTTTTATTACTGAATTATAATTAATATTTTATTTAAATTGCTTCAAAAACATCTAAATGTTTAAAGAATTTTCTTCCATAACCAATAATTTGACCATCAGTTGGGTGATCCATATTTTCAACCCCTTTGATTTTAATTTTTAAAGCACTATGAACTTTATGTGAATCTAAGTGGTGCATAAAATGAGTTTTACCAAGTCCTGGTCCAACAATTAGAATTTCACTCGCAGGCATAAGTGCCTCAGCAACTCGGTGGTAAAAATGTTCTTCACCATGATCTTCTTTTTTAATATGCAACTCATTCTTTTGTACTTTATCTACATTGAATGAAAAAATTTTTGCATCATGTGTATCAATCCAACAAACTACATAAGCCATAAATCCCCCTAAAATAATTGATTTATTTTTACTAAAACTATAAACAAATCCTAGCATATTTAAACAAATATGAGAGATCTATTTATCCATTAAATTAAAATTGACGCAATTTATTTTCGAGATAGGTTAAATTTACCCAAAAAGAATTTACCATCTGCACCATGAAGTCCTGACTTGCCGTTAGTGGTTAGATTTGGGCCACAAGCTCCTGCAAGTCCACCCGTTCCAAAATTTCCTCCGCCGATAAAATAAGATTTAAATTTCCATTGGGGAGCATTCCAATAAAGGCTGCCCCCTGTTCCTCCAGATCCGCCATCAGATCCAGAAGTACGGGGCAATGAAATTTCAAATAAGCCTGTTGAATGTTCGGCTTCAGTTTGTTCTTCAATTAAATTTAAATTTTTATTTTGAGAGAGAGTTAATTTCCATTTGTTAAAATCTTCTTTGTAATGGCTCAAAGCAATTTTAAATGATTCAAAAACTCCATCTTTGCATTGAGGTGATGATTGTCCGTCTAGTCCCATAGCTCCATCTGAACCCATTAAAAATAAATATGGAAATAAAATTTGAGAAGAGACATTAAGGTAAATATCACCAGATGAAGAACCATTAAACTGAGGATGATTTGTATAATTTATTAATTCTTCAGGAGGGGTTCCAAGTCCCAGCATTTGTTCAATTGAACCTACTTTATTTTTATTAGAGTCCATAGCATGACTATGGCAAGTTATAAATTTAGAATATTTATTTTTAAAAGTAAACAACGACCATTCTACTTTGGGTTTACAGTCCTCAGTACAATTTTTTTGAGGTATACGCACAGGAGAGGCTCCTGTTAAATATTCTTTATTTCCACATAACTCACTTGTTTTTATCCAAGGTCGTGACCCCGGTGAAAGTAGAGGTAGTATATCTGTAAATTCTAAACCTGAGACATCAAGCCATGGTGAAATTAGATTTTGGGTATTAACTATAATTTGCCCCGATGGAACTTTAACTAGAGCAAGAGGATGAAATTCAATCACTGGGGCTTGTAAAGTTACTGTGGCTTGATTCAAAAATTCGTATTTTCCAGCAGGCAAAAATATTTTTTTTGTATCACTTAAAATCCAATTTGAGTTTTTAGAGCCGTCATTATTTTTTACCTCTTGAAACGGAGCCTTCTCTCTATATTTTACACATGTTGGAGTATGAGTGTTTTGAACATAGCATTGGTCAATGAGTGATATTTTATACTGCGCGAGTTGAATAAATCCGAGGGCATCATCAATAAGTGAATTTAGTTTTAAATACATATTATAAGACTCAGATTCTTCGGTTTTTTCAATTATGGGCTTAGTATTAAAGTTTAAACTTGTTTTTAAACTAATAATAGTTTTTAAAATTTCGATAGAAGAAAAAAGAATTTGATAACTTTCATGAGTATTTTTTATAGACAGTGAACTTTGTGGAAGAGCTTTACCAATCAAAAATAATTTTGAAATTTCTTTTGAATCACTTTTTAATTGAGTTAGGCCTCTTTGAAAATAAAAAAGATTTGCTTTTAAGGAGTTTGCTAAGATTAGTGGATAGATTAAAGAAAGAGAGTTTTCATAACTATTTTCAGTAGAAGCAAGTAAACTATTATAAAATAATTGAAGAGCATCTGCAGTCTTAAATTTACTTCGAAGTGTTTCGAATACTTGGTGTCGTAAAACTAATAACTCATCCCATTCAGTTAAGCTGATATTTTTAACTTGGGGCTCTTGCAAATCAAAAAGTTTTAACAATAATATAATAGCTTTTTGTTGCAAGTGGGATGTTGATTCCTCTGAATAAAAATTAATGAGTTCAATTAATTCGTAAAAGTAAAATGTAGAGACCTCAGAATTGGCTTGAGTGATTAGAGCAGAAATATAATTAAGAAAAAGATTTTGAACTTCTATACTTTCTATTTGAAAATTAGTTCTTGATTTAGAAAGTTTTGTAAGTACTGGAGAAAAAACTAAAATTAAAGAGTCTTCGGGAAATAAATCTGGATATAAATAATAATTTCGAAGAACATCAATAGGTTTTTTTTGTGCAAGTATATCTATTCTCTTTTTAAAATAGTTTTTAAAAATTTCTCTTTGGTCACTTGTTAGAGGAGATTCTATGGAGGAGCTAATGAGCTGTTTAAGCAAACTATTATCTTCTTCAGGGCTCAGAATAGTCACCTCAGGAGACCATTTTGGGCTTTTAATGATAGAACTTAAAGAGTCAGTATTAGCTTGTACTATGGGATTTGATGTGAATTGAATACTAAAAACAATGAGTAAGGAATAATGAATAAAGGAATAATGAATACTAGTCAGAGGATTAATTATTTTTTTGATTATACCCATATCCGGAGGTGATTCTGCAGCTTTTATGCCATTTGCAGGTTGTGTAAATTTTACGTTGATGCTACCTTTTAAAAGAATGAAAAATTAAAATCGTAATTAGGAAAAAATATGATATTATTGAGTGCAAATAACTTGGGTCATGCTTTTGCTGGGAAAACACTTTTTGAAAGTTTAAAATTAGGATTATCAGACGGTGAAAAGGTTGGTCTCATCGGACCAAATGGAGTTGGCAAATCAACTTTATTTAAAATTCTTTCTAAGAAAATTAATCCTATTAAGGGTGATGTTGTATGGAGCAAAGGTTTAAAATTAGGTTATCTTGAACAAACTCCAACTTTTGCAAATAATATTTCTATACTAGATGCAATTTTAGAAAAATCGTCTGATCCAGATATGGATATGGGCACTGCATATTCTTTATTAAGCAAATTAGATTTGATTCAGTTTGGTGAATCTTTTTTGGTAAAAGAATTATCAGGAGGATGGCAAAAGCGAGTGGCTTTAGCTCGTGAATTGGTCATTCAACCGGATGTCCTTTTTATGGATGAACCAACCAATCATCTTGATGTGACATCAATTTTATGGCTCGAAGAATTTATTGAACAATCGGCGTTTACTTTTTTTATCATTACACATGATCAACTTTTTTTAGAAAGAACTTGCAATAAATTTATTGATTTAGATCCTAAAAATCCTGATTTTATTTTGGTTCATGAGGGTGATTATGCTTCTTATATTGAAAATAAAGAAATGCTTTTGCAAGGGCAATTACAACGTGAAAAATCTCTTTCAAATGTTTTGCGCAGAGAAACAGAATGGTTACGTAGAGGTGCTCAGGCTCGTCAGACAAAGCAAAAAGGTCGTATCCAAAGAGCTGAAGAGTTAAAAGGTGAAGTAGGAACACTAAGTGATAAAAATAGATCAAAAAAGTTAGATTTTGAATTTGGTACCCAAAATCGATCGCCAAATAAATTGGTTGAAATTCAAAGTGTAACAAAAGGATATAATAATAAAAATTTATTTGAAAATTTAGATTTAATTATTTCTCAAAAAACTAGATTAGCCATAATGGGAGAAAACGGTTGTGGAAAATCAACATTGATTAAAATTTTAACTGGGCAATTAGAGCCAGATACTGGCATAGTTAAAATCACTCCAGGAGTAAAGATTTTAAGCTTTGAACAAAATCGTGAAACTTTAAATCAAAATTTATCTTTATTAAAAAATATTTGTCCAGATGGAGATTATGTTTATTTTCAAAATAAATATATTCATGTACAGAGCTATCTAGATCAATTTTTATTTGCCCGATCACAAAATGATTTACCTGTTGGAAAATTATCTGGAGGCGAGCAAGCAAGATTACGAATTGCCCAGTTGATGTTGCAAGAAGGTAATTTATTAATACTTGATGAGCCAACCAATGACTTAGATAGAGGCTCATTAGAGGTATTGCAAGATAGTCTTAAAAATTTTAATGGGGCTGTTGTTTTAGTTACCCATGATCGATTTTTTATGGACCAAGTGGCAACTCAAATCATTTCATTTACTCCTAAAGACTTACAAATTGATGATAAAAAAGTTTATCCATTAGAAACTTTTTCTGATTATTTTCAATGGGAACAATGGTATGAACAAGAATTAAAAAAAATGAGTTCAAAAGTAAATTCAAAGGGAGTTGCAACTGCGAATAACAGTGATTCATCAAAGATTAATTCGTCGCCGAATATAAAACTAAGTTTTAAAGAAAAGTATGAACTAGAAAAAATGGAAAGTTTTATACTTGAACTTGAGGAAAAATTAAAGTCACTTCAGAATGAAATCCAACTTCCTGAAGTGACTTCGAATATAAAAATTATGGGTGAAAAATGTTCATTAATTTCTGAATTAGAAATTAAAATTGAAACATCATATAAACGTTGGGCCGACTTAGAGGCCCGAGATAAAAGTTAAGCAACTTTTTTTATAGAATGTCTTGCAACCCATTGTTGATGTTTTTTATCAAAATCTTTTGCTAGCGATCCATCTTTAGTAATTAAACCTGCTTTGAACCACTCATAATGTTCTTCACAAAAGTCTGCTTTTGAGGGTTTCTTTTTACAACCTTCAGCTTTGCATCTGTTTAAAGATAAATCGATGACATTATTTTCTTTTTTTGTTTGTGGTTTTTCGTTACTCATAAGCTCTCCTTTGTTACAGTGACTCTGATTTTTGTCGAGTACATACATACCTTCGGCAGGCTAGTCTAAAAACATAAGTCTAGTTATTATGAAAATACAAACTTTAGTTTGTGTTTTCATAATTCGGGGTGATTGAAAATCGCCTCAAACTAACAGGAAAATAACTGCTTATGATTATGTCTGATACAATTGCAGAGCAATCAGACTTAATCATAAGCAGTTATTTCCAAATGTTTCATTTTGAAATAGAGTTAATTTTAAAATGCTTTTAAATAATTAAAAAATAATGTAGAACTCAACAAATATGGAAAAAGGATGGGCCGGGTTACCTTATCACCCAATAAGTCATGTCTATAATAAAAAATTTGGGGGGAAGGTTTATAAAATACCAGTTTCTGTAGTTGATAATTGCCCAAATCGTATGGGCTTAAAGGGTATGGAAACCTGTGTGTTTTGTGATGTTTGGGGATCAGCTGCAAAATCCGAATCGTTCACTATGGATCTTCACACTCAAATTCAAACTTTTCGCAAAAATATAACTAAGAGATTTAATGCGCAAAACTTTTTAGTTTACTTTCAGGCTTATACAAATACCTTCACAAAACTTACAACTCTCGAAAATAATTTTGCGACGGCTCTTGATTATGATTTTGTAAAAGGCTTAGTCATTGGAACCCGTCCCGATTGTTTATCTCCTGCTGTATTAAAGTTATGGCAAAAATATCATGAACAATCATTTGTAGCCGTTGAATTGGGTGTACAAAGTTTTTTTGATGATCAACTTGATTTTTTAAAACGCGGTCATTCTCGTCAACAATCAATTGATGCAATATTAAGAATTGCCGAAAATACTCAAGTTGATTTGGGAATTCATTTAATATTTGGAAACCCTGGTGAGACAGATGAACATTTAATTGAAACGGCAGAGATTATTAATGATCTTCCTGTAAGTAACGTTAAGTTACATAATTTACATGTTTTGAAAAACACGACTCTTGAAGTTTTATACAATGATAAAAAATTTGAACCCATAACTAGAGAAGAGTATGCTCGTAAAGTTAAAGTATTTTTAGAAGTTCTTTCTCCAAAAATTGCAATTCAAAGATTAGCGGCTTTTGCGTCACGATGGGATGAATTAGTTGCACCCATTTGGGCGAGTGATAAGATGGGAACTCATCAGTATATTATTGATACTTTGAGAAATAATAATACTCATCAAAGCGCTAAATATATTCCATTGTCACCAGAGGAAGAACAACTATGTCTACAACTCAAAAATCAATCGCGATCATTACTGGAGCCTCAAGCGGATTAGGTAAAGAATTTGCTCTTCAACTTGCAGATGAAAAATATAATATTAATGAATTTTGGTTGATAGCCAGAAGAAAAAATGAACTCGAAAAGCTAAGTGAACAAATTAAAAGTATTTCGACTCAGCCTCATTTAAATATAAAAATAATAGAATTAGACTTAACTCAAGTCGATGTTGTTGAAGCTAAATTAGTGCCTTTACTTAAAGAACATAAAATAAAATGGTTTGTTAATAATGCTGGATTTGGATTAGTTGGGTTTTTTGATAAACTTCCACTTAAAAAACAATTAGAGATGATTCAATTAAATGTAACTTCCATGACTCAATTAACAGGTTTAGTGCTACCAAATATGGAACCTCAAAGTCATATAATTATAACAGCATCTTCTGCAGGTTTTTTTCCATTACCAACCTTTGCTGTTTATGGCGCAACAAAAGCCTATGTTGTTAGTTTTGCAAATGCATTAGCCAGTGAATTATTATCAAAGCAAATTTCTGTAACTGCATTATGCCCAGGTCCCGTTAAAACAGAATTTTTTGACATTGCCTTTATTCATAATAAAGATATTCAAAATAAAAATAAAATGTCGGCAATGGGAATGGCTGAGTCTAAAGATGTTGTAAAAAAAGCCTTAGCTGATGCTCAAAAGAAAAAATTAAGATCAACTTATGGTTGGTTGATGAATTTTTTTGTCTCCATTAGTGGAATTATCCCTCGTAATGTTTTAAAAACAAAAATTGCATGGCTACTTCATAAATGAGAAATCAGATAACCAATTCTGTATTTCGGGCGTGTCGAGACGACTGTAATTACTAATTACAATGGCAGGAGCTCCAGTTTCTGGATTGTGTTTTGTTTTCATTGATGAAATCACACCTATCAAATAAGAGGTGTTGGTTTCATAATTATATTTTAATAAACTCCCACCTGAGTCACCCCAACAAACACCGGATGCATTAGTTTCAGGAGTCCAACTTGAAGTCCATAAAATATTTTTGTCATTTGTTAATTGGACGGAACCCTTTCTAAAGGTTCCAAGTCCTAAGGTTTCTTCTCCGAATGAAGCGTAATTGGTGCATCCTTGTCCTACAATTTCAAAATTTTCGGATTCGGTTATTAATTGGGGTTGAGATTTTAAATCGTAGACTGGCATTATAGAAAATATTTTTTCTAGTGGTTTATTAATTTTTAACACCGCAATATCAGGCTTAGGTATACGAATTACAGTTCGTGATTTGCGAGTGGGAGCTTTACCACCCCATTCTTGTACTGGAGCATAGGTTACTGTCAGCTCTGATTTTGTAAAACACTGCTTAAAGCTTTTATCAATATTATAGACACAAATTTTAACTTCTTCGGTGTCAAACTCATTAATTAAAAAACAGTGGGCCGCAGTGATAATCGTATTTTCACCAATATAAGTTCCAGAACAAGGGGCAACGGTTGCAACTCCTTGTATAGCAAAGTCTAATCCAACAAAGTTTGTATTCTCTTTTATTTTTAACTCAGTTCCATTGACAATTGCCAAAGAAGTTTGGGGTAATAATGAAAAAATAAAAAATAATAAAATAAAAATGTTGATTGATAAATGTGGTAGT
The DNA here is from genome assembly GCA_005793345.1 of Bdellovibrionales bacterium. Taxonomy (GTDB): domain Bacteria; phylum Bdellovibrionota; class Bdellovibrionia; order Bdellovibrionales; family Bdellovibrionaceae; genus SXSU01. The sequence continues at coordinate 45,759 of SXSU01000130.1, read as the reverse complement.
AAATTTTTAGCACGTGAAATTTGATTTTTTATTGAAGTACAAGATGTACCCCCTTCACTTGTTCGAGCATTCATTACGGCCAGATGGGGGAGAACAGTAAGAGTTGCTTCATTAAACTTGGGATGAAATTTTTGAAGATCACTTAGTGTAAAATCCTCAAGGGGTTTATTATTTGTGATAGCAGAGTTAACAATTTGGCCAACAACTTCATGGGCTTCGCGAAAGGGAACACCTTTTTTTGCAAGATCATCTGCAAGATCTGTTGCATTTGAAGTGTCACCTCGAAGTTTACTTGCCATGGATTGAGAGGTAAAGGTCGCGCGTTCTATTTGGCAGTACATTAATTTTACACAACTTCGAACTGAATCAAGTCCATTAAATAAATGAAATTTATCTTCTTGAAGATCTCTATTATAAGCTAAGGGTAGAGCTTTTAGCAAAGTTAGAATCCCAATCAATGCTCCATTAACTCTTCCTGTATGGGCGCGAATAAGTTCTGATACATCTGGATTTTTCTTTTGAGGCATGATGCTACTTCCAGTAGTGACGCTATCAGGTAAATTGATATAATTAAATTCAGGCATACTCCACAAAACAATTTCTTCAGCCCATCTTGATAGGTGCATCATTGTTGTTGCTGCAATGGAAAGAAATTCAATTGCAAAATCACGATCAGAAACAGCATCCATACTATTTTCACAAATCGAGTTAAAATTTAATTTTTCTTTTACAAATTGGCGATCAATAGGGAAAGAAGTTCCTGCAAGAGCCGCAGCCCCAAGAGGTAAAGATTGTATTCGCTCATTGCATTGTAATAATTTTTCTTTATCTCGTTGTAACATCCAAAAATAAGCCATCAGATGGTGTGCAAGACTTACAGGTTGTGCGTGTTGCATGTGTGTAAGTCCTGGAAGTATTGTCTCTGTGTTTGATTCACTTGTTTTGCAAATCCAGTTTTGTAGTTTTTCAATATCGGCAATTAACTCTTTAACTTGAAGTTGTAAATAAAGACGAATATCTGTTGCAACTTGATCATTGCGTGATCGTGCGGTGTGAAGCTTACCTGCAATAGAAGCTCCACAAATTTGATTTAATTTTTGTTCAATAAAACTATGAATATCTTCAGCTTGAGATTTATAAAATGGATTTTCTCCATTTGTAATTTGTAAATCAATTTCTGATTCAATTTTTTTTAAACTTTCAATCAATATATCAACGTCAGAGTCTGAAAGTATTTTTGTTTCTTTAAGCATTAGGGCGTGAGCGATACTTCCATGAATATCTTCGCGCCACATTCGCGAATCTAAATTTAGAGAAGATGAAAACTCATCAACCATTTGATGAGTGGATTCACTAAAACGACCGCCCCACAACTTAGACATAAAATCCCTTTCATCGAGCATTTTTTAATTGATAAAACATTCGCGACTGTAGTCCAAAGTTTTTAACCGTACCAGTACTTTCTCTTTGATCATAGGCCTCAGCATTATCAAATGATGCTAGGGCTTCTGAGTAAAGTGCCCAAGGACTACTGCGTTTAATAACTTGAGCTGAGCCTTTATATAACCTTAAAACAACTTCACCACAAACACGGACTTGGGTTTTATTGATAAAGGATTCAAGAGCATCTTTAAATGGGTCGTACCAAAGACCTTCATAAGCTAGCTTTGACCATTCTTGATCCACAATTGCTTTAAAACGAATTTCATCACGAGTAAGAACAAGGGCCTCTAGAGCTTTATGTGCTGTTAGTAATAATGCAGAGCCAGGACATTCATAGTTTTCACGTACTTTTAGTCCGAGCATTCGGTCTTCCATTATATCAATTCGACCAATTCCATTGTCGCCAGCAATTTTATTTACAAGTAACACTAATTGTGCAGGCGTTAAAGTTTTACCATTGATGCTTATGGGGGTTCCATTTTCAAATTGAATTGCAACTTCACAGATTTCATTGAGTGAGTTTAGTGGCCCTTTTGTCCACTGAAAAATTTCTTCAGGTGGTGCAAAATTAGGATCCTCAAGCTTTCCACCTTCAATAGATCGACCCCAAAGATTTTCATCAATGCTCCATATTTTTTCTAAACTCTGTTGAATTGGAAGATTTTTCTTTTTTGCATAATCAATTTCCCAAACTCGAGTCATATTTTTTTCGCGAATGGGGGCATGGATTTTAGCATTGGGCATTAAAGCCTGTATTACATATTCAATTCGAAACTGATCATTACCTTTTCCAGTGCAACCATGGGCAAATGAGGTGGCACCTTCTTGCATTGCAATTTCAACGGCTTTTTTGCTTATTAAGGGGCGAGCAATGGATGTGCTAATTGGGTATCCTTCATAGGTTCCATTTGCTTTTAAAGATGTAAAACAAAAATCTTTTGCGAACTCTTCTTTGGCATCAATAGTAAAGTGTTTTGTATTTAAATGTTTAGCTTTTTCTTCAGCTTGCTGGATATCTTTAGGATCTTGTCCCACATCAACTGTAACCGTAATTATTTCGTCGTAACCGTATTCTTCTTTCATCATTGGAATGCATACAGTAGTGTCAAGTCCACCAGAATATACTAAAACAACTTTATTCATATTTTATCCTTCGCAAATTTTTTATAATTAAATTTTAATTCTGAGAATTTGCATAATGTTGCAGAGATTGCAATTAAAAAATAGTGTTGACAAATATTATTATGATGCATAATTATTCTCTTTTAGCGCATAAGTATGCATGTAAATCTTAACTCAATCTTAACCTCAATGCGGTAGTTAAAAGAGTGTTAGTGAGGATAGACTTAGTACTATATGAATAATGGGGTTAAGCAAAATTATGATTAGCAATTCAAATAAAATTCAATGTGCAATTTTTGGAGCCTACGGGTATTCTGGACAAGAGTTATTAAGATCACTTTTGCTTCATCCAAATATTGATAAAGTTTTTATTGTGCAAAATCAAAGAACGGAATCAGTACAGTCATTTTTGCCTGAAAATAATTTGAATTTAGAAAAAATTATTTCCTTGTGTCATGAGGACTTTAAAACGAGAATAAATCAATTTACCTTAGACCTTTTATTTTTGGCGACTCCTGCTGAAGTCTCATTAGAATTGGTTCCCGAGTTATTTAATCTATTTCAAAATAAAATAAAAATTATAGATTTGAGTGGTGTTTTTCGTCTACATAATCCAGAGCTTTATCCACAATGGTATAAGTTAAATCATACTAAAAATTCATTACCATTTCTTAATTCTAAAACCTATGGTTTGATTCCTTTTGCAAATGTTAATGAACTTCAAACGTCGGCTCTGATATCTAATCCAGGTTGCTATGCAACAGCAATTTTGTTAGCACTTATCCCAATCTTAAAAAATAAAATTATAGATCCAACTACAATTGTAATTGATGCTAAATCAGGAACTTCCGGTGCGGGAAGAAAAGCCGCCGAAAATTTATTATTTAATGAAGTGGATCATGAATGTCTTCCTTATAAAATTGCCTCCCATCAGCATTTTCCTGAGATTTGTGAGTATGCAAATAAGTTTAGTAATTGTGAAATTGACCCAATATTTTCAACCTCACTGTTGCCCACGCGACGAGGAATCATTGCTGGAATTTATGGGAAAATAAATTCAGAACATTTTACAAATAATCAAATTGTAAATAATCAAAATATTGAGATGTTAATTAAAGAAGCTTATATCTCTGGATTTAAAGATTACAAATTAGTGAAGTTTGGTCCTGCTTCTGATCATCAAAGCACTGTAAGACTTTCCTTAAAAAAAGTTGTTGGAAGTGCGCGTACTCATATCACATATAAAGTTGATAAAACAAAAATTTATATTTATTCAACAATTGATAATTTAATGAAAGGTGCAGCAACACAAGCCATAGAAAATATGAACCAAATTTTTGGTTGGGATATAGAGCTTGGTTTAATGCAACGAGAGGGAGTGTTATGAATAATGTTGTGAAAATTGGCCCAGGCCTCACACGTACCCCGCTACCAATTGGATTTACGACAAGTGGAATCAATTGTGGTGTTCGTAAATATCGTCCTGACTTGGGAATTATAATTTCAGAATTTAAAGCTAACACGGTTGGTGTTTTTACTCTTAATCAATTTAAAGCAGCGCCTGTTTTATATAGCCAAAAATTAGTTCCCTCATCGGAAATAAGAGCCATTATTACAAATAGTGGACAAGCTAATGCAGCAACAGGTGAACTCGGAATGCAACATAATTTGCGAATGGTTGCAAAGGTTGCCGAAGTTCTTAATTGTGAAAATGATCAAGTGCTAGCAGCCTCCACAGGAGTTATTGGTCAACACTTGGCTATTGAAAAAATTGAATCCGGAATTCATGAACTGATTGAACGTAGATTAAATTCTGCCGAGGCCTTTGCCACTTCTATTTTAACGACAGATTTAATTCCTAAATCAGCTTATATTGATTTAGATTTGTGCCAGGGAAAAGTAAGGCTTACAGGAATTTGTAAAGGTTCTGGGATGATTCATCCTAATATGGGAACTATGCTTGGTTATATTTTAACTGATGCTGTTGTTGATTTAAAATTGTCGCAAAAATTTTTAAAGCAAGCTGTTGATCATAGTTTTAATATGATTAGTGTAGATGGTGATACATCTACCAATGATTGTGTGTTTATGATGTCTAATGGTGCTAGTAAAATTGAACTGATTTCAAAAGAGGATGAAGAAAAATTTTATTTTGCGCTTGAATCCTTATGCCAAACCTTAGCTCAATCTATTGCACGTGATGGAGAAGGTGCCACTAAATTAATTGAAGTTCAAATTAATGGTGCTCCTGATTTAGAAATTGCAAGGCGAGCAGCTAGAGGTGTGACTTTGAGTCCATTGGTAAAAACAGCAATTCACGGTGAAGATCCAAATTGGGGGAGAATACTAGCGCGATTAGGTGCTGAACAAGTGCCAGCCTATTGTTTTGAGAATATGAGTTTAACTATTCAGGGGACAAAAGTTTTCTCGCAAGGTGCAGTGATAGAGTTTGATAGAGCAGAAGTGCGTTCTGCTCTTAAAACAGATACGGTAATTATTAAAGTGGATCTTCAAGCGGGTGATCTTAGTGCTACGGCTTGGGGATGCGATCTTTCAAGTAAATACGTAGAAATAAATACGGAGTATTCATAATGAAACTTATTAAGCTAGGCGGTGCAGCTCTTCAAGATCAAAGTGTTCTTGAAAATCTTTGCGCAAATATTGCTGATATTTACAAATTTGAAAAAGATTTGATTATCGTTCATGGCGGGGGGCCAGCGATAAACGACGAATTATTACGTCATGGTATTTCGTGGGAATTTAAAAATGGACTTCGTGTAACAACTCCACAAATGATGAAAGTAATTGAATCTGTACTAGTGGGGCAGGTTAATCAAAATTTAGTGCGAACCCTTAATAAATTTAAAGTTCCAGCTATGGGAATTTCGGGAGCTTCAAATCAGTTTTTAAAGTGCAAACAATTAAATTCAGAGCTTGGGCTTGTTGGTGACATTGAAAATGTAAATACAGAGTGGTTACAAAAAGTAATAAAAGCGACAGGTGTGGTTCCAGTGATTGCTCCAATCGGATTTGATTGTGAATCTGGTTTAGCTTTTAATATCAATGCCGATTGGGCAGCAATACGTATTGCAGAATCAATGGCCATAGAAAAGGTGTATTTTGTCACTGATCAAAATGGAATTTTAGATCATTCAAAACAACTGTTACAAAAATTAAATCCACTAGAACTTCAAAAGTTAATTGATAAACAGGTAGTTACAGGAGGAATGTTAACAAAAGTTAATACCATTCTTCACGGACTAAACCATGGGGTGGAAGAAGTTAATATTCTTAATGGTAGTGAGAATTTTGGTTTATTTAAATCTTTTAAAAATGATTTATATCTTCAAACAAAATGCACTTGTATAAATAAATAACTGCTCATGATTAAGTTTGATCGCTTGCGCGATTATACGAGACAAAATCCTTCGCCGTTATTTTCCTGTTTGTTGGGGGTGATTTTGAATCACCCCGTATTATGAATAAAAAATAAAAAAAATTTATGAGGACAATTAAATGACAAGACATTTTTTAACTGGGACAGAATGGTCACCAGATAAAATTAATTTGATATTAGATCTAGGTTTAGAATTATATAATGAAAGAAAAGCAGCTCGAATTCATAAAAACTTTAAAAATAGAAATGATCTTACTGGACAAACATTGGTGATGCTATTTGATAAACCATCGTTGAGAACTCGAATGAGTTTTACAGTTGCGATGACCGAACTTGGGGGCCATGTAATCGATAGTCAAGGAGGCTCTCGAAAAACTGAGGAGCCCGAAGATCTTGCTCGAGTGTTATCTGGGTATGCCCATGGAGTTATGATAAGAACCTTTGATCACAATTATGTTGAGAGATTTAGTAAGGCTTCAATGATTCCTGTTATTAATGGCCTTACTGATAGTCATCATCCTTGCCAAGTTATGGCAGACCTTTTAACTTTAAAGCAAAAATGGAAAAATTTAAATGGGCTAAAAATGACTTATATAGGTGATGGTAATAATATGCTTCATAGCTTAATGCTCTTATGTCCACGAATGGGAATTCACTTGCATTATGCATGTCCTAAAAATTATCAACCAGATCCCCAGGTTTTAGAACTTGCACTTGAAAATTTAAAATCGAGTTTGTCTCCAGCGAAGGGTTCGTCAAGAGCTATTGGTTCGATAACTTCCCATGAAAACATAAAAACAGCGGTAAGTGAGTCTCACGCTTTGTACACAGATGTTTGGACCAGTATGGGATTTGAAGCCGAATCCATAGATCGCGAAGTGGCTTTTCGTGATTATCAAGTTGACGAGACTTTACTAAAAATTGCAGATCCTGAAGCTATAGTATTGCATTGTATGCCTATGGAAAGGGGTAAAGAAATCTCAAAAACTTTACCCGATCATCCACAATCTTTTATTTTTATGCAAAGTGAAAATAGACTTCATATACAAAAGGCGATATTACTAGAGCTTCTAAAGTAATGGAGGAGAAAGTTTTGAGTAAACCAACAAAATCAAGAATTGAATTTTTAAAACAGTTACTCAACGATGATAACTTAAGTACTCAAGAAGAATTGGTTGAAAAGTTAGAAAAATCTAACTTTCAAGTGACTCAATCAACAGTATCGAGAGATCTCCGTAAATTGGGTGCGATAAGGACCTTTGATTCTCAAGGACGAACAGTATATCGTCTTTCGACAGAAGTAATTCCTCCAGTTCAATCAACCTCTCTTGCAAGTATGGTCACAAGTTTAAAATCAAATGGATCAATGATTGTTATTCGAACTCATCCAGGTTCGGCCTCATTAGTTGGTCGTTATGTTGATATCCATTTTTCTGATGAGATTTTAGGATGTATTGCAGGTGATGATACTGTTTTTGTTGCGCCAACATCTCACGCGCAAATAAAGAATCTCTTGTTTAAAATTGAACAAAGTCTCAACGAAGATTAGCTTTACTCAAATATTTGGTCTGCTTCTTCTGGAGTTAAATCTAAATAGGGGAGTAAGCGATTGTATACAGAGGCTACATTTACTAGATTGGGTTTACGTGGACTATTCATTACACTTTGAGTAGATAACATTAGTCCTAATCCAGTGAATCCATATTTTTCTTTTAAATAATTTCCAGTATTGAATGCATTTTCCATTAAATGGCCTTCTTGAATTCTACGTAGAATAAGAGATGATTTCAAAATAACTTCGTTATGATTAGTCACTGTAGTTTGATGAAGAGCCCCGGCGTTGACAATTGAGTAATTTGATTCAATAATCCGACGAGTGGCAAGGACACCCGAGACGACTAAACCCTTTCCAAATGTTACAAAATCTGGTTCAAAGCCTTGAATATGCTCGTATGCAAAAAATTTTCCTGTGCGGCCACCACCTGACAAAACTTCATCATCAAAAATGAGAACTCCATATTCATCACACAAATTTCTTAAAGAGATTAAAAAACTCCGCGAAAACATTTTGATAGTTCTAGAATACACTATTTCTAAAAGTATTCCTCCAACCTGTCTTTTAGAATCAGAAAATATACTTCTTAAACTATCAAGTTTTTCTTGTTCTAAAAAAGTTAAGGGACGATCAGATAAATCAAGTTCACTTGTAGTTATTTCACTAAACTCCGGAAAAATATTAAATCTATTTCTTACTGATGAATCTGTTGCGATATAAGTATTTCCTAAAGCAAGAATTTCAGATTTAATTTGAGTAATTTTTTGAAAACGTTTTTGGACAGCTTTATCTGCAAATAAAAATAAACTGTTATTTGCTTCACTTCCAGAAATAGTAAAGCGAGCGATTTCAGATTTATAAGGTGCTACGGATCTCCAAAGTTGATTGAATTCTTTAAAATATTTTTCATCTAGATCAAATTTTCCTCTTCTTCGTATGAAATGAGTACCCCATAATGAAGTTGAAGAAAGCATTTCGGCAAGATAATTGGGATCACTAAATATTGGATCAGATTCGCGGAGCAATCGAAATCCCCACCCCCTTTGAAAATCATGTGAATCCATTGGGTCTGCTTCATGTGAAGCCATACCAATACGAAGTGAAGCGATTTGATTCCCTATCCATGTTTTAAGTTCTGATTGATCAGCCTCAATGTTTGCAATATTTTTATATAAAGAGATAATTGCTCTATCTAAATTTTCAGTTGTTAATTCATAAATAAAATTTTGCTCTAAAAACAATTTTATTTGTTTTTTAACCTTAGGTGAAAAATCGGATATTTTTCCGCCACCCCTTAGAGTTATTAGCCATCTTAAAAGATCTTTTGTTGGTGCATATATTTCATTGCTGTTTCGAGAAGTTTTGAAAAGCGAAGTGCAAACTAAATTGGATTTATTATCTATTTTTTTTACCGCATACGAGTTATTATTTTGGAAAAAAAGTAATAGTATCAAAAATAATTTTGAATAAAAGTTCATTAAAAAAAATCCTTTTTTTTCTAATTCAACAAATTGATCTGTAATTCTGATTTAGCAGTAATGATAATAATTTAAATTTGCAAGACTCACCTTAAATATTAAAGTGAAGTGAAAAGTTTTAATGGCTGACTATATGTTAGACAATATTAATTCATGTAGAAAAAATAGTTTTAATACCTTCTTGCCAATGAAGGCAATGAACACCGTTTATATTTGTAGAGTGTTCATCTCTAGTTAAGTAATAAATTTCGGTAGCCTTGATTTCTGTTGCTATATATTTTAATTTTTTTACCTCCTCAAAATCAACTTTATCTTTTGACTTTATTTCAATAGCAATGGTTCTGCGTGAACGAGATAATACAAGATCAATTTCTTTACCTTCTTTTGTTCTAAAATATGAAATTCTAAAATCTTTATTGAGATAAGAATTTAATCTATAGATTTCTAAAAAAATTAGATGTTCGAAAGCATCTCCAAATGCAATGGAACCTGATGAGAAGCGATCATGAAAAGATCTGTCGATTGTTCGCTTAACTCCTAGATCAAAAAAATAAAATTTAGGGTGTTGACTTTGTCCTTTTCGAATTGATTTATGATATGCAGGCAAATAGATTCCAATTAAAGTGTCTTCTAAAATTGAATAATAATTTTTTATAGTTTTATCATCAACCCCAACTTCACTTGCAATTTTCGAATAATTAATAATTTTTCCGTTCATTTGTGCGGCTACTTCAAGAAAATCCCGAAAGGGTTCAAGATTTTTTATGAAATGTTCAAGTAAAATTTCTTCCTTAATATAAGTTAATACGTAAGAGCGAAGATAACTCATTTTTTGTTCGTTTGGGATTCCAACCGTTTTGGGTAAACTCCCCCAGTGCAATACTTCATTTAACTCAAATAAATCGTTTAATTCAAGAAAGGTGAGTGGATACATAAAATTTAAAAAGGCTCTTCCTGCAAGTAAATTAGCACCAACTGTTTTTAGTTTTCTAGCACTTGAGCCTGACAGAATAAATTTTTGTTTATTGTTTTCAATCATACGATGGACATGATTCAGAAGTTTTGGAATTTTTTGTACTTCATCAATAAAAATCCATTCAGGTTTTTTTTTAAGTTCAATAAAATCAGATTCCAACAAAGAAGGTTTACGTGAGTAGCGTTCAAAGATATCATCATCAAGCAGATCAATTTGCCAAATTTCATCTGCAGATAAAGTTGAAAAAAATTGTCTCTTAATAAAAGTAGATTTTCCAGTTCCTCTGGAGCCAAATATAAAAAAACTATCTGATTTTAATGGGTTAACTAGTCGTCGGATCATACTCCGAAATATTACGAATATTTCGGAGTGCTGTCAACTTCATTATTTTATGAGCAATGAATACAGTATAGAGAAGTACTAAGGGCTTGAATTGTTATTCCCTTATTGTCCTAATCGGCAATGACTTGCCGATTAGGACTCTTTTTCGGCAATGACTTGCCGATTGAGACGATTCGAGGTATGATAATTTTAGGTCGGTCTTTAGAAAGGTAATAAAGTATGTACTTGCGTATACTGGATTTACAAAAAATTTTATCAGGTTCAAATAAAAAAAATAGTTACTTTTTATTTGGGCCGAGAGCTACAGGTAAAACCCATCTGATCGAAAATAATTTAGCGCAAGCACTAGTTTTTGACTTACTTGATGATGATATTTACGAAGAGTTTTTACGTCGACCCAAAGTTCTATCAGAAAAAATAAAAACAAATTCACAGTTAGTAGTTATTGATGAGATTCAAAAATTACCAATTCTTTTAGATGAAGTTCATCGATTGATCGAAAAAAGAGGGATTCAGTTTTTACTTACAGGGAGTTCTGCTAGAAAATTGAAAAGAGAAGGTGCAAATATGCTAGGAGGGAGAGCTAGAGAAATTAATCTATTTCCTCTAGTTTACTCTGAGATTAAAGATTTTGATCTCGAAAAATATTTGAATTATGGAGGGCTGCCAATTGTTTATCAATCTGATCAGCCAATTGAAGATTTGCAAGCTTATGTACGAACTTACTTGAGCGAGGAAATAAAAAAAGAAGCGGCAGTACGAAACTATGAACGATTTGTGAGATTTCTTGAAACTATGGCGATATCAAATGGACAAGAAATAAATTATGCCACACTCTCTAGCGAATCTGGTGTTCCAGCTCGAACAATTGAGGGACATATTGAAGTTTTAAAAGATACATTGATTGCTTTTGAATTATTACCATTTACTAAAACTGTAAAACGAAAAGCTGTGAGCAAGTCTAAATTTTATTTTTTTGATACAGGGGTCGCTAATTTTTTAGCTCAAAAATTACCTTTAAAAATAAATCAAACAGATATTGGCATTAGTTTTGAACAATTTATTATTTTAGAAATTAGGGCCTATCTCTCTTATTTTAGAAAGGTTCATAAAATATCATATTGGCGGACAAAAACTTATGAAGTAGATCTTATCATTGGCAATGAAATCGCAATTGAAGTTAAATTTTCAGAAAAATTTAAAGATGAATATTCTAAGGGGCTTGTTGCTTTATCTGAAGAAAAAATTGTTGAGAAATATTATGTTGTTGGTCGATTTAAATCAGAAGGGACTTTTGAATTTATTGAGTATATAAATTATATAAATTTTTTAAAACTACTTTGGTCCCATAAAATCGTATAGAAAATCCGTAAAGTAAATAGACAGGATTTATTTTCTTTTCAAAACTTTATTCAAATATTTATTTTTTGAATTAATTCAAATACATTCCTAAAGAAAAATTTATTTTAGGAGAAGTTTAATATGACAAAAAAAATATTTACAACAGGGTTTGTTTTATTAGGATTATCAAACCAAGTGTTTGGTTTAGGTGTAACTGAAATATTGAATACATTTGGAAAGGGAACTCTTGAATCTTTTCAATCAACTTCTAATCCAGAAAAATCAACAAAAGAAACTCAAGTGACGAAATCAAATTCTTTAACTGGAACTTCCGAAGTTTTTGGTAATACAATTAAAAGTTTTGGTAGTACAACGGAATGGTTAGTTTGTGCTAATAAATGCCAAAAATTATTGGCTGATCAAGCATTAGTGCCTGCTGCTAAAGATTATTTGGTGGGAGTTGACGTGGCCGCAATGGACATGGAAAAATTGAATGAGTTTTTTAGTGTAATCCGCGAAGAAAACCCTGAATTGAGTGAAAAATATCCTCTTGATGAGCAAGTACAAAATGAAGTTTTTAATAAAGGACTTGCCATAGCTTTAGTTCAAGGGAATTTTAATAATTTATAAACACAAAATAAATAACCAATAGTTTTGAATGTTTAAATCAATAAAGTTTAAAATTGGAGAAATTTAATATGACAAAAAAAATATTTACAACAGGGTTTGTTTTACTAGGATTATCAAGTCAGGTTTTTGGCTTAGGTTCAACTCAGCTATTAGAAACAACTGGTGAATCTTTATCAGATTCATTAAAAACAACAGTTAAATCAAATGCAACAAAAACTGTTACAGAAACTACAAAAGAGAGTGATTCACAATCAACGGTCGAGTCAACTAAAGGTTCTGGTGAAAGTGTTAAGGGTTCTGGTAAAACTTCATCGGAAACTTCTCAAGATACAACTGACGGATCATTAAAAAATTCTCCTGAATATTCGAGTAAATCAGTTAAGGGTTTTTTTGAAACTACTGGTGATACAACAGAGTGGTTAGTTTGTGCTAATAAGTGCCAAAAATTACTAGATGATCAAGCTTTAGTGCCCGCTGCTAAAGATTATTTGGTGGGAGTTGATGTGGCCGCAATGGATATGGAAAAATTTTATGAGTTTGCTAAAGCTGTCCGCGAAGAAAATCCTGAATTGAATGAAAAATATCCTCTTGATGAACAAGCACAAAATGAAGTTTTTAATAAAGGTCTTGCCTTAGCTTTAGTTCAAGGGAATTTTAATAATTTATAAACATAAACTAAATAACTGCTCATGATTAAGTCTGATCGCTTCGCGATTATATCAGATATAATCATATGCAGTTATTTTCCTGCTTGTTGGAGGCGATTTTCAATCACCCCGTATTATGAAATCTATAGTTTTGAATATATAAATCAGTATATTGTATTAATTAATTGATTAACCTTTTGACGACAGAGCCCCTTTTGGGGTCTGTTTTTGTTTCAAGAAATTGGCATAGTAAATATTTGCAAATTCATTTAAAATATTAACACAATAATTTTAAAGAGAGTTTGAAATGAAAAAGTGCGCAAAAATAATTTTTAATTTTTTCCTTTTTGTAACTTTATTTTATTATTCAACACAAAAAGTTTTTGCTACTTCAGATTCAACGTATCCATTTTTAAATATAGATGACTCTATCTCTAGTAATCCTAAATTAATTCCCTTTATTAAAAGTACAATTCAAAAATTACCGCCGAAGATGATTGATGCTTTTCAAGCAAAACAAATTAAAATTATCATTGGGCAAATGAGTAAAGGTTCAAGTTTTGAAAATGAAAACTCAAGTCATGAGTACGCATCTGTTGAACGAATCAAGGTTAAAGAATATCTTATATTACTTGAACCCTATTTTACTTACTCACTAGATAATTTAAACTTAGATGATTTAACAGTAAAGACTTGGTTAGAAAAAAGAGAAGTATTTTATAATCGAAATGCAATCTTAAATAAAGATTTATCAATTCCAAAACATCAAAATGCATTTAAAATGTTGGAAGGTATTATTATTCATGAGATCAGTCATATCTATGATTTGATGAATGTTCCATTTTTATTTCAAATTCTATCTTATAGTAAATGCCTACAAGCAGCAACTGCTGGAGAGCCTAATTCAGCACAACCTGAATGTGTTGCTTTTAATAAAATGAATACCTCATTATCAACATTGCCAGAATTTTTGCATGCAGCTGGTTGGCCTGATCGCGGATTTTTATCACCAGATCATGAGTTTATAAATAATAATGCATCTGGGAGCTTAAATTATTATGAATCAAAAAACACGTATGAGGCCGTAGCTGTAAATTTAGAGTTTTATATTTTAGATCCTCAATTTCAGTGTCATAAACCCAACCTTTTTCACTTTTTTTATAATTACTTTGATGGCTATTCACCATTTCCTAACGTCATTTGCAATAATACTAAAAAAATATTAATTAGTAATACTGATATCTTGATGGGAAAGGAAAATAAAAAAGAGCATGAGAAAATATTTGATTTTGTAGAGCTGGATGAATCTAAACTTTATGAGATCCATTATTTTTATGCAGGTAAAAATGATGAGATGATGAGTAAATTTGGTCATGGAATGCTACGCCTAGTTTTTTGTGCTCCTGAGCGTAAAACTGTTGGTCCTGAATGTATAAAAGATACTAATTACCATATCGTTGCTTCTTTTGCTGCATTTATTGGGGATGTACAAATAAATCCTTTAGATGGATTATTTGGTGGGTATGCAGCTCATTTATTTATGAGTAAATTGAGCACGACATTGGATACATATAATGATACCGAATTGCGTGAAATTTATAGTCTCCCCTTAAAATTAACTCCAGCTCAAAAGCATATTCTTTTAAATGCACTTTATGAAGCCCATTGGAGTTACCGAGGGAGTTACTCTTTTCTTTCAAAGAATTGTGCAATAGAAACACATTCAGTAATTAAATCTGCTTTTTTATTCGACCCCAAAATATTGCACTCCTATACGGTGAGACCAGACCTTTTATATGAATTATTAAAAGAATTAAAAATAGCAAATGGATATATCTTTGATGATCCTAAAAAAGCATTTGATTATAAATATTTTATTCCTTCAAAAAGGAGCAAGTATGAAGCCTCAATTAAAAGGTTAGTTGAGTTTGGAATCCTTGCTGAGGGTACAGATTTAGATAATTATATTGATCTTTCACCTGAAGAACGAACATTAAATATCGAAAAAGCCAGAAGCATTAAAAATAGAATTGATCGAGGGATTGCAATCGTTGCAAGTCAAGAACTTGAATCACTTTCGTTACGAAGATATTATCAAGATACTTTAAAAGATAAACTTCCAGATATTATTAATAAATTGCAAGAAGAGGGTTCCGTTAATGGTATCAAAAAAAGTGAAGTTGTTGATTTATTAAAAAAGTTAAGCATACCTAGTGAAACACTAAAATTAACAGAGAGTTATGGAATACCAAATGCAGAAAGTGTGGATGAAAAAATTAAAGAAGTCACCGAACAATTTAATCCTCAATTTTTAATTGATTTAAGAACAAATGTGTTGGAATTTGTAAAATCCTGCTTGGATCAAGAACAAGTTGAAAGAATAATAAAATATTCTGTTAATCTTGATTTATTAAAAAAGGATTAAATTCAAAACCTAAACTTTACCAAGGTCAAGTTGCAGATAAAACCATTGTCGTGTTTTCGCAAGCTTTAAACTTATAAACAGGACTTATATAAATCTTCAATAATCCGAAATGAAAAGTGGAAACGCTGAATTTTTTTGGAGAAGAATAATATGCAAATGGTTTTTTCTTACCTAGATTCATTAGGAAGAAAAGTGACAAACAACATTGAATACACCTTAAAAGTGTTATTGATGGTTTATTTATCTTTTCGAGCGGCATTTAGAGATCAAGCCCAAGGATTAAGAACAATATTTAGCGTGGTGTCTGCGCAAATCTATTTTACAGGCTGGCAAGCAATTCCAATCATTAGTGTCCTAGCTCTTGCAACGGGTACAATTACAATCATTCAAAGTTCTTCGCAACTTTCGCTTCTTGGTGGAACTGAGATGATAGGAAATCTTCTAGTTGTCATCATCGTTCGAGAAGTTGGTCCACTATTAACTGCCCTCGTAGTAATTGCAAGGTCTGGAACCGCAGTCTCCACTGAAGTGGGAAACATGAGAGCTAATCGTGAAATTGAAGCCCTTGAATCAATGGGAATAAATCCATTGAGTTTTATTGTGTTTCCACGAATCTTAGGTGGAGTCATAAGTGTCATTTGTCTTTGCTTTTATTACGTTGCCATTGCTTTGCTTGGTGGGTATTTGATTTCGCGTTTAATTTTAGAGATGCCATTTAGTTTTTATTTAGCGTCTTTAGTCAGTGCCATTGCTGTTGAAGATGGTTTTTTATTTTTAATAAAAACCGCATTCAGTGGAGTTATAATATTTGTAGTTAGTTGTTATCAAGGTTTACTCGTTAAACGAAGTCCCCATGAAGTTCCCCAAGTTACAACTAAAGCCGTGGTGGATAGTATCATTTATGTGACGGTTTTTAATATGTCAGTGACTGCAATGTTTTACTTACAACAACTCATCAAATTGGGAGTTATATGAATAGAGTGATTAAATCCTTACAATTTGATAATGTGACTTTTCGTTTTGAAAACGAAGCACCAACTTTTAAAAATGTAACAATTGATTTTCCAATGGATACGGTGAACGTTTTAAGAGGTGAGCGTGGAGCAGGAAGATCAACGCTTCTGCAGCTTCTATCAGGTTTACAAATGCCAACTCAAGGGAATTATAAGTTAAACGAAAAAGCCATTGATGAAATGTCATTTGAAGAATTTTTACCCTATCGTCTTCGTATTGGATATGCTTTTGATTTGGGTGGTTTAATAAGTAATCGCTCACTCTATGAAAATTTAGTCTTGCCTTTAAGTTATCATAAAATAGGTACACCTGAACAAATATCTAAAAAAGTAATGACGATCATGGAACGATTTAACATGATTAAATCAAAAGATATGCGCCCAGCCCATGTATCTGGGACTTTAAGGCGAGTAACATGTTTATTAAGATCGATTATTTTAGATCCAGAAGTGTTGGTGTTGGATGATCCAACAGTTGGACTCTCAAAAGAGCTTCAACAGATGTTTGCCGATGTTATTTCAGAACTGATTCGTTTAGGTATAACACACACTTTATTTATTTCTTCATATGAAGAAAGTTTTATATCTCAATTTGAACATACTAATATTTATTTAGAGGGGGAGAATATTTTCTTACCTCCAGATGATAAGAAAAGAGTGGTGAACTTATGATGATCATGAAGTTCAACAAATTTGAAAGAATTGCAGGATTATTTGTGGTGTTTGCTTTTCTTGGAAGTATTGCAACGGGAGTAATAGTTGCATTAGAAAGAGGTTGGCTTTCTCCAAAAGAACATTATACCACAACTTTTATAAACGCTGATGGTGTGCATACAGGTACAACAGTTCAGATTCAAGGTATTAAAGTTGGTTCAGTTGATGATGTGGAATTAATGGCTGATAATAAAATTCATATTACTTTTAGTGTAAATAAAAAATTTGGAGATCGAGTACGTGCAGATAGCAGAGCTCAATTGATCCGCCCTTTTATTATTGGAGACCGTGTACTTGATGTGTCAGTAAGTAACAGTCAAGATGAACCAAAAATTGTTTCATATGGTTTGATACCTGCAATAGAAACAATGGATTTGATGACTATTTTTAGTGGTAAAAATTTAAATCAACATTTAAGTGAAATGGCAGGGCTTGTAGATAGTATTAAAAGTTTAGTTAGTGCATTTACTGATAAAGAAAGATCCCAAAAGTTTATTGATATCTTTGATAATATTTTACCACTAATAACTAAATTATCAGTTTTGTCAGATGAAGTGATTAAACTTAGTCAACAAGCAACCCATCGCGAAAATTTACGACATGTTTTACAAAATGTGAATGTATTAACAAATGAGATCAATGGAATTATTCCTTTTGTGAAAGAGAAAGCTCCGGCGATAAGTAAAACTTTAACTCAAATGATAACTAATCTTGCGCAACTAACAGAAGACTTTAGACTGCTTACGCCAACAATTGTTGAGATAGCACCGACGTTGCCTAAAACAACACATCGAGCAATAGAAGCTCTTAATGAGGCTGTTGTTTTAATTAAAGCAATGCAAAAATCCATGTTCATGGAAGGTAATGTTAGAGATGTCCGAATAGAAGAGTCAATAGCTGAAAAAGAAAAAGCAAAGGCTAAAACAAATTCTGAGGATTCAGAAAATGCAGAGCTAGAAAATAGAATTCCTGCTCAAGACAATTAATTTACAATTTTAAAAATAGACAATTTATCAATTGCTTGTTAGGCTTTTTTCATGTTGGCGTGGACTTTTTTTAAAAAATATTTATTTTCGCAAAAAGCTGGTTCTTTGATTAAAAGAATTTCTTGGCTATGCATAGTTGGTATTGGATTATCACTTGCAAGTTTTGTTGTTGTCTTGAGTATAATGTCTGGTTTAAATAAAAGTATTCATCGACGGATCTTATCTGTTGAACCCCATCTGACAGCAGAATTAACAACTGATCATGATGAAAAAAATATTCAGAACCATCCTGCATTGGGTTTTCTTAAAGCTCAAAAAAATTTAAATGTAAGGCTCTATGATTCGCAAGTGGTGATCTTGCGAACTATTGATGGCCTTTTTCATGGTGCAACTATAAGAGGAATGTCTGAAGAAAGTTTCACATCTATGTTGACTCAATTACGGAATCTGGCGGATCAAACTCATTCCGTTCCACCAGATTATATTGATCCCCCACAAGAAGATGAAGTTATTTTAGGAGTTGATCTAGCAAAGGCTATGGGAGTTTTTGAAGGAGATTTTTTAACTGTTCTGCCCTTAGAAAGCTTAACTATGGCTCCAGGGGAAAGTCCTATTTATTCGCGAGTTCGCGTTCGACAAATTCTAGCAACAAATATTGCTGATATAGATTCTGAAATGGTTTTTTATCAAAGATTTAAAGCAATGAGCACTTTGCAAAAAGTAGGTAGTCGCAGAATTGGATTTGAAATATGGACACAAGATCCATACAATACCAATCCATTAAAACAAAAACTTGAAAGTTATAAAGACTTAAAAGTTGAATCTTGGAAAGATCGTAATTCGGCATTGTTTTTTGCATTAAAACTTGAAAAATTAATGATCGGGACTTTTCTTGGGTTGAGTGCTTTAATCACCTCATTTTCAATCTTATCTGTGCTCTCCATATTAATTTCACAAAAAAGAAAAGAGATGGG
The DNA here is from genome assembly GCA_005793345.1 of Bdellovibrionales bacterium. Taxonomy (GTDB): domain Bacteria; phylum Bdellovibrionota; class Bdellovibrionia; order Bdellovibrionales; family Bdellovibrionaceae; genus SXSU01. The sequence continues at coordinate 26,716 of SXSU01000130.1, read as the reverse complement.
ATTGTTAATGGCTATTGGATTTTCATTAAAGAGAATTTCAAAATTATTTCAAAGTTTGGGTTTAATATTATCTAGTTTCGGTGTTTTTGGCGGGGTAATGATAGGTTCCGCTCTTGCTATTTATCTTGAAAAATATCCGTTACAAATTGTTCCAGATATTTATTATGATACTGAACTTCCAGCTGAATTTGATATAACTTTTGTTTTAATGGTTTCAGTTGTTGGATTAATATTATCTTGGCTTGCAGTTAAGTTATCAATACAGCAGTTATCAAAACTTACTCCCTCTGAAGCTCTAAGAGTAAAGTAATTTTTTTGTTAATAAAGTGTGTTTATTCCAAGATGGAAAGAGTCTTGATTAGAATTTTTATTTTGCTGATGTTCAATTTCCCAAGACCAAAATAAATTTACATTTATAGTATGTAAAGATTTTAAAAATAATGTCGACTTAGAAAAAGCATCTGTTGAATTACTATATTTAATATTTGGAAAATAATGAGCACCAAAATTAACTTGATTTCCAAATAACGTAGATTCCTCAAGTAAGGGTAAAGTGTAAATTAATCCCGCACCAAGGTTATTAGAAATACCTGAAGATACAAAGCTATCACTTGTTGAAGAATATTTAGAAACTAATTGTCCTAAACGAAATTCAGCTGAAGGTGTTTCATGATGAAATCCACTAGAAAATCTATATCCAAAATAAAAATAACTATCTAAAATCGAATTTTTTAAAGTTGTAGTAATTAAATTAATTGATTCAAGATTAAATTCAAATGTCCATCGGATCAAATTTAATGGATCCATATTACCAAAAAATGAAGTAAAATGATATTTACCACCTAGTTTATATCCTGAACCACTAAATTTTAATTCTTCTGAAGATGAAGTGTTGTAACTCATACTAATATTAGTTAAAAAGGGGAGGCCTCTTCTTACTTCATACGCACCCACAAATTTTTTATCATTTTTTGTTCTAAGTTCAATTAAATGAGGTGTTGATTTATTGGTGACTAAATTTTTTAGTGACCAATACCAAGAAGATTTTTTGCGAAATGTATTATCTTTAGGAGTTAAGGTTCTAATACTTCCTTTTATATTATTGAGCTCAATATCAACGTAGTTATCATAAGTTTTTTGAATATCCTGAACAACTGTAGGGCGCTCCTTAATAGAAGGGAGTTCACTATTAAATTTTAACTCTTGTTTGAGAGGAACTTGATTGTCAGCCTGAATATATAAAAATGGAATTTTTAAGTTAACTTTTGATTCCCAAATATTTTTTTCAACAAAAATTTCAGAAGTTTGTTTTTCCCTTAGTGTTAACTTTACAAAGTCAGGTTGCTTTTCATATATTGAGTTATTATCTGAGTCTAAAAAAATTAAATCCAATAACTCAATTGGAATAACACCAGTTCTAATTTCTATCAACATTCCTGATGATAGACGAGCAGAAAATTGTATAACTGGGATTTCATTTGAAAGTTGAATTTGGCCAATTTCATTAACTTCAATACCATTAACTTGGATTATGGGATCTTTATTTGATGAGGGAAGTGTTTCTTGTTTCCACTCATTGTCATTGATCTGTGTAAATTTATAATCAGGACTACAAATATTAATTTTATGAAGTGGATCTTCAAAGTAAGAACAATAGTTAACAAAAATAGAACCAGATGCTTGTTCTAAAAGATCATCAACACCTGAGCTTAATGTAAATGAACTGACTTCATTTATAATTTCCTCAGGCAAATTTTTATCTTTTATAGTTGTTAAATCTTTAGATCGGGGTACTTTTTTTTGCCAAAGTGATCTACCGGAGGGGTCTCGAATAATTATTGTTGAGTTTTTTAAAAATTGTGAAGGTCCCTTAAACTCTAATTGATATTCTTTTTCTTCTTTATTAAAAATAAGATTCATTTGAATATCATTTGTATTAATTAATAAGTTTCCCAATTGAATAGTATCTTTAGATTTAATATGAAATTCAAATTTTTGATTGAGTAATGAGGTTCCATTATGCTCTGCTGGAAAATATAACTCACCAGTATTTACTGCATGGGCAAATGACAATCCCATGATTGTTATAAGAAATAAAACCTTAGGTAAATTAAACATTTTTTCTGATTTTTTATTATTTAATAAATTCATTCTTTAATAATTTATCCTTTAAAAATTTATGCCTAAGCCTGCTGTTCCATAGAAGGCCCCAAAGGAAGTTTTTTGTCTAAGTTTTCTATCTGTGAATCCATAGGCTTTATAACCAAAACCAGCCTCACCAAATATATTTTTAGCCCAAAGTATCTTACCATGAAAATTAATGGATGCATTTAAATCTGGTTCAATTCCAGATTTAAGTGGTACAGAATAATACATAAAATCCATATCAACCCATTTAGAATAACTCATAAATGGAAACCAGTTTGCAATACGATCAAAAACTTTAGGCATAGAACGAGCCCAGAAAAATCCGCCACCTATAAAAGGAGAAGTTAACTGATTTAATTTTACATTTTGTAAACCTAAGATAAATCCCCATGTTTCATCTCTCTCCCATAATCCTGGAGTTAAGCGGTATTTTAAATCTAAAGTTGTTTGAGTTAATGAAACAGCAGTTGTCCCAGTTGTTTCTTTTAAACTAATAGTTTTTAAAGGTGCAAAATGTCTTAAACTGGTCCCCCATCTTTGATTACTAAATAGACCATTATCCCATCCAAATAACTTTTCATACCAACGGTTATAATTGAATTCAGCCAAGATATTAGCTTGCAATTGTGAGGAGACAGCTCCGCCAAGTCGAAAACTCAATTCATTTGCAAATCCTCTATAGATCGTTTTTTGACTTAACCACTCTCTGTTTGATTCACCATCATTAATTGAGATTGTTTTTGTAATATAATCACCTTTTTTGTTTGCATCAAATATCCAAGAAAACTGATTGGATTTTTTATTTACAGTAACGGATTTTTCTTTTGAAGTAATATTAGCTTTTAAGTTTGCAGGCAGTTTCCCCGATAGTATTGGTGAATCAGAATAAGTTCCAGGTAAGGTATTTGAGTTTAATGAAAACTTTAATGTTTCTTGAGGGGCTGAATCAAATTTTAATTGATATAAAAATAATCCACCTTGAAAACCAGGAATATCTAAAGTTGTACTTTCCTTTAACAATCTTGCAGACCAATAAACTTTAAAATCTCCGATTGTTGGTAACCAACCAATTTTATAAAGCCAAGAATCTTTATTTTCTGGATTTAATAAAGTGACATTAAAGCCAGTTGGAACAGAAGTATGACCTGATAAAATAATATTTTGAGTTTTAGTTTCTTCATAGTAATCAATTACAAATAAAGGTTGAACTTTTGTCTTGAATTCGTATGTAAATTGTTTTTCATTTATTCCATAAAACTGGAATTCTTGATTTTCAGCTACAGCAAATGTATCTGTTGTTTCAACTTTTTTGTCGTTAATTATGACTTTAGCAGGAGTCACTTCAATTTGGGCTTTAATTTTTTTTCCTTGAGTTAAATAACGATGGGGCGGAGTGCAAATTTGACTTTTAAATTTTTCAATTTTTGAATTTAAACAAATTTTAAAAGTCCCCTTTTTCTTTCCATTTAAAAGAGGATACTCTTGAAGATTAATTACTCCTGCAAGAAAGGTTAACGGTTCTTTAGGTTCAAAGACTTTATTAGTCTGAAGTGTTTTAAGGGCAGAGCTTCCAAGTTTTACAAGATCGCCTGAGGTCTCTAAACTTAAAAACGGAACTCCAGATTCTGCGACAAAATCAAGTTTCCCATCTCTATACAATGAACTTGGAAATGAAATTAGAAAATATGTTCCGTCTTCAAAATCATTATTTTTTTTAAAACTAGGATGCCAAGAATCAGGTTTTCCTAAGTATACTTTTACGGTATCTTCAGAAATTTCTGAATTTGAAATTAGAATTCCAGCCTCTTGAACTGAATATTTAAATTTAATTTCAGGAGCAGGCACTTTGTTAATTGTTGGATCAAATTTTAAACTATAATCAAAATTAACCTTGGGAGCAGGTGGCAATGTGGATGAGGCAGTTTTAGAATAGGATGTTGGCGTAATTTCTGTTATCGTGGGAAGTGAACTTGGCAAGGCAGAGACAACAGGAACAGGCTCTTGTGTAATAAGATCATCAGCATTAACGACGAGGTTAAAACTTATGATTGAAAAAACTGTTGAAGTTAAAAGTATCATCTGTGAATATTTTTTATTTTTTTTAATTTGAGTATTCATATTTTTAGCTTAAGGAAATAAACTTAAAGAGTCCACATATTTATCAAATTAATAAATCTTTTTAAGACTAACGAGTGGCTTTTTTAAGTCGATAAATAATATCCCATTTCGGTGCTATTTTTTCAAGTTCGATAAGATTGAAGGTGGTAAAAACACCTGACTCATCCATTATTTTATCTGTAAGTAATTTTTTTTCAATCAAAGGGTTTACATCATCAACTTTTACTAAGAATTCGAGTTCACGCATGGAATCGTTTTGCATTTCTTTTAATGACAATTTAACTATACCTTTGTCGTTGGGTTGTAATTTTCGTCCAAAGTGAATGACAGCTTTGAGAATTTTTAATTCTTCTTCTTTGATTGTGATTCGATCTTTTTCTTGTTTAAATAACCATTCATTATGCCAGTCTACAAAATCAAATAATAATTCAGGATTAAAAATTAATATTCTTTGTTTTCCTTCACCCATATTTTCTAGTGATAAAAGTTGAATTTCAGTTAGTGCTTGTAAAAGTTTATCCATTTTATGTGTAGCTTCTTGAAATATCTGAATAGTATAATTTCTTAAAGTGTATTGTGGAACTACGACTCCTTCGGGTGTTGCTTTTCCATATTTCATTCCTACAAAATTTAAAATTGAAATGAGTTTATTAATAGTATGAGGTGAAAATAGTTCTTCTTCACCCACTGGTTTTTCTAAAGTTTTAATTTTTAGATTAGCTTCTCGTAAATGATCATTTACAGTCCTCATGATGGCTTTGCACCACTCTGGAAAATTTTGAAACTGCGCATGCAATGCTTTAAAGGGGAGGCAAATAACTTCGGCGTCTTTTGACGCTTTGATGGAGGCACTACGAGGTCTTCCATCAAAGAAAGCCATTTCGCCAACCATTGCTCCTGGCCCTAGTTCCGCTAAAATAATTTCAGAATTTTGTTTTGATTTTGTGACGGCTAGTTTTCCAGATTTAATAACATACATAGCATCAGAGGGGTCCCCCTCTCTGAAAAGATAATGTCCTTGTTGAACCTTTATTGCACCACTCACAAATTAGTCCTCTTATTAACAACCATGATTATATCAAATATAATCATTGGTTGTTATTATCCTGTTTGTCTGAGGTGATTTTGAATCACCCTGAATCAGAATGACTTGAACTTTTTATGGCGTCAAAGACAGAAACAAAAATTAAAAAATCATGGGACGTAAATCTGGGGCTAGTCGACATCGACCTTGAGTGAGGCTAAGAATTTTTTCAGGATTTGTGTCTGGTGCATATTCTTTTAAAATAAATTCATCTTTACCAACTTCTAAAACACCTAGGTCAGTAACTATTTCATGAATACAGTTTTTACCAGTTAGGGGTAAATTACAACGAGTCAGTAATTTAGATACACCATCTTTATCAGCGTGTTGCATAGCTACAATAACTTTTCTTGCTCCAGCGACTAAGTCCATTGCGCCCCCCATGCCCTTTACCATTTTTCCAGGGATCATCCAATTCGCGATATTACCTTCTTGGTCAACTTGCATGGCTCCTAAAATTGTTAAATCAACATGACCTCCACGAATCATTGCAAAACTATCTGCAGATGAAAAAAAACTAGCTCCAATATGTGTAGTAACAGTTTGTTTCCCAGCATTAATTAAATCAGGATCAACTTCCTTATCTAAGGGGAAGGGGCCCATTCCGAGAAGACCATTTTCACTTTGAAGCAAAACACCCATTGACTCAGGAATATAATTAGCAACAAGTGTTGGAATTCCTATACCTAAATTCACAACCATTCCTGGTTTAACATCCTTTGAAATTCTTTGTGCTATTTGATCTCTTGTTAGTGGCATATTCATAGACCTTTCGTTATTACGTCCGAACAGTTCGTTGCTCAATTCTTTTTTGATAATCAGTACCTTGAATGATTCTTTGTATATAAATTCCTGGTGTGTGGATTTGATCAGGATCTAATTCTCCCACTTCAACCAATTCTTCCACTTCTGCAATTGTAATTTTACCCGCGGTTGCAATCATGGGATTAAAATTTCGAGCTGTTTTTCGAAAAATTAAATTGCCGTAATGATCACCTTTCCAAGCTTTGACAAGTGCAAAGTCACCAGTAATTCCACGTTCAAGTACAAATGTTCTGCCATCAAAATCTTTGAGTTCTTTTCCCTCAGCAACTAAAGTTCCAACACCTGTCGGAGTATAAAAGCCAGGGATACCCGCGCCACCGGCTCTTAATCTTTCTGCTAATGTCCCCTGGGGGGCAAACTCTACTTCAAGTTCGCCGTTCATGTACTGTTTTTCAAATAGTGGATTTTCACCAACATAACTAGAAACCATTTTTTTGATTTGTTTGGTTTGTAATAATAATCCCAAGCCCCAATCAGCCACACCTGCATTGTTTGATACACAAGTCAGATTTTTTACTCCAGAGTCTCTCATTGCAACAATTAAATTCTCAGGAATACCACAAAGACCAAACCCCCCAACAAGCACAGTCATATTATCTTTTATTCCAGTAAGTGCAGATTTTGCATCAGGATAAACTTTACTTAGGTATTTTTGATTTTGATTCAAAATAAATCTCCTTTACGGCTTTAACTAAGCTTCAACTATTAATGCAACAGCCTCACCACCGCCGATGCAAAGAGTTGCTAACCCTCTTTTTTTGCCATAATATTTAAGGGCGTGAACTAATGTTGTAAGAATTCGAGCCCCACTTGCTCCAATGGGATGTCCGATCGCAACTGCGCCGCCATGAACATTTACTTTTTCTGCTGGTATATTTAATTCTTTCATTGCTGCCATTGTGACAACGCTAAATGCTTCGTTAATCTCCCAAAAATCTATATCATTTACATTTAATTTTGCTTGTGCGAGTGCTTTTTTAATTGCTCCAACAGGTGCGGTAGTAAACCATTCAGGAGCTTGAGCAAATGTTGCATGGGTAACAATTTTTGCAAGTGGTTTTAAATCTAATTTTTGAATTTGCGATTCACTCATCATCAGCAATGCAGCAGCACCATCGTTAAGTTTACTAGCATTAGCAGCAGTTACAGTACCATCTTTATCAAAAGCAGGTTTTAAACCAGGTATTTTATCAAATTTTGTATTAAACGGTTCTTCGTCTTTATCAATAAGGATAGGCTCTTTTTTAGTTTCAATTTTTACAGGCGCAATTTCTTTTTGAAATAAACCTTGAGTTTGTGCAGCCTGTGCTTTTTTATAACTATTAATTGCAAATTCATCTTGTTCATCTCTTGTGAATTTCAATTCTTTAACACATAATTCAGCAGCATTGCCCATATGCCATTTTTTATAAGGATCCCATAGTCCATCTTTAATCATAGAATCAGTGATAGGTGCTGGCCCCATTCTAAATCCAGTTCTTGAGTTTTCAATAAGGTGAGGAGCTAGTGTCATATTTTCTTGACCACCAGCTATGATAATATTTTCAGGATTTAATTTAATCATATCAGTTGCAAGCATGACTGCTTTAAGACCAGAGCCGCACACTTTCCCAATAGTAGTGCATACAGTTGACATAGGAAGGCCCGCTCCAAGAGCGGCTTGGCGAGCAGGGGCTTGTCCAACACCTGCAGTTAATACTTCACCCATAATACATTCAGTAATAGATTGAGGATCAACTTTACTTTTTTCTAAAACATTTTTAATCGCAATAGAACCTAATTGAGGAGCAGGGATTGTACCAAGAGATCCCATAAAAGATCCAACAGGGGTTCTTGAAGCATTTACAATATATACGTTTTCGAAAGACATAATTTATTCTCCTTACTTGTTGGAGAACATGAAAGCATAGGTCATATGAGAATTCAACAGTTTGTCTTTAAATATTCATCTAAAATTTTTTGAATTTCTTTTCTGCAAGTAGCGCCACAGGGACCGATTCCGGCACCCGTAAAATCTAAAATTTCATGAATAGTTGTACAACCAGATTGAAGTGCGCATTCAAAATTTTCTCTAGGTATATTTAAACATTTACAAATCATTTTTTGTTTTGAATGGGGTTTATTTTTATTGTTATTATTATTTTGAATTGATGAGCTTAAATTTTTAAATGAGTTTTTTTTTGGATTATTATTATTTGAGTTAGTCATAAAAATAGTATTCAATAGTTTTTAAAGAATGCCATATTTATATAGGTGAGGGGGAGAAATAATTTACTTTGTGCGTTACAATGATCTAAACTTCTTTAACAAATTGTTGAATCAGTTACAATTAAAGTGGATATTTTATCGCTCTAAAATTGGAGGATTCGTGGCTGAAGATAAATTACCAATAACAATTCGTGGAAAAGCATTGCTTGAAGAAGAACTTAAAAGACTTTTACATGAGGAACGACCACAAGTCATAAAAGCAATTGAAGAAGCAAGAGCTCAAGGGGATATTAGTGAAAATGCTGAATATGAATCAGCAAAAGAAAGACAAGCTCTTGTAGAGGGTCGTATTGGCGAGTTGCAAAATAAAATTGCTACGGGTGAAGTGATAGATCCCAAATTAATAAAGTCGGATCGTATAGTTTTTGGTGCCACAGTGGTAATTCAAGATTTAGAAACTGATGATGAACATAAATATCAAATTGTTGGAATTGATGAAGCAGATGTTAAAAATGGTAAAATTTCTGTTATGTCTCCAATTGCCCGTGCACTCATTGGTAAAGTTGTTGGAGATGTTGTATTGGTTAAAGGCGCAAAAACCGAAAAGGAATATGAGGTTATTCGGTTTAATTTTGAATAATGAAACCTTTTTCAAATAACAATTCAGATAAATTTTTAGTTGTAGAACAAAGGGGTTTAAGAGTCGTTCTAACAGGATTATTTATTTCCTTTTTTCTAGGACTTACTTTTCGTGCTATTTTTTCACCACAAAGAATTAAGTATGAAATTGAAAAAGCAATTGAGACTTCGAATCTTAAACAATTTGAAGCAAAAATTGACAAAGCAAATTTAAGTTTACATGAAAATGGATTACCAAGACTTGCAATTGTCATTGAAAACTTAACTTTAAAATCCCTTGATGAGTGTTATGAAGGTGCACAAATTCAAGTAGATAATTTAACGATTCCAGTTAGTATTACTTCTATTATTGAGCGATCACTTAAAATTAGTAAGGTCGAAATTGCTCATTTGAAAGCACATTTTAAAAAATTACCTCGAAGTAATTGCTCAACAACAATTTCAAAAACCGAAAATGATTTATCATCAGATTCGATGGTCAAATCTAGTCCTAACCTAAATTCAAATTCAAATTCAAACTCAGAGGGTGATTCTTCAAACCAAAAAACTCCAGAAGCTCCCATTGTGCAAACTCTATCTGTAGAAGGATCAGGATTGGAGGCAATTGAACTATTAGAAGGACAATTTTATGTAGATGAATTTCCTGGGTTTTATTATCAATTTAAAAACGTAAGTGTAGATTTAAATCCAAACCCAAATTTAGATTTACAATTTGAAGGAACTTTAAATTTACAGCCATTATCAGGAAATAAAATACAAGGTCTACATACTCAGGTAAATTTAGAATTATCAAAAAATATATTGAATTCTCAAATTGTTGGAAATTGGCGTGAAGGGCATATAAATTTCAACTTAAATTATGATACTTCAAATAAAAATTTAGAAGTTCAAGGGGAACTTGAGCAAGTTCCCCTTGGTCAACTTTTTATTTTAGGGCAAAGCATGGGATGGTGGAAAGAATCACCAAGTGCAAGACAATCCTGGGTGAGTTTAAATGCATATTACAATTCAAACTCAAACCAAAAAGAAAATATTAAAGTTGAAAATTTTAAAATTGAGGGTGACTTTGGTGAAATTATTTCAACTCCTATATCTGGCGATAAATCAATTTCTGAAAAATGGACTTGGAATGATTTAAAAGTTTCAATGAAAACAGTTATTCTTTCTAAGTTGTTATCGGTTTTTGATTATGGGCATCCATCTCCAACCCTTGCTTCATTGGGAGTTTTAGATGGAGACATTGAAATGCAAGGGTCACAAATTAAAAGATTAAAAGGGCAAATTTCTGGACTCGAATTTATTTTTTCAAATAAAGGAATTAGAGAATTACAAGTTGTTGAAAGTTTTGGAGTAGATCTTATCGAAGACGATCAAAATTTAAAATTTAATTTAAATAATATTAAGTTGAAAAACTCTAGCATGGATGGACAAGTAAGCGGCCGCTGGGATCCACATAGTAAAATTGCGGAATTAAATATTAATATTCAAAATTTAACATTTAATCCTCAAGTTGTTAGATTAATGACATCTTCAGGATTTTTAAATCCAATTCAAGGAAAATTGAATTTAATTTTTAAACAAGATCCTCGTCCTAAAGTAATTTATAATGGATCTTTAAGAATTGAAAAGGGTGAAATTGAAAAAGTATATTTTGAAAAATTAAAGTGGGATGTTAATACAATTGATAACTTAGAAAAAACTAATATACAAGAACCCATTCACCAATTCAAATTAACATTACATGAATTAAAATGGAATGAAAATGCCAATTCAATTTTGCTTTTAAATAAAATAACTGGCACTGAAAGTAAAAATTTTGAATTTCGTAACATTAATTTAGTCGCTAATAAAAAACAAAATATGTTTGAATGGACTGATTTTCAAGCAACATTTGCAAATGATTTAAAAACTAAACTTGTTTCACAAGGAGCTTGGACTGAAATTGGTGAACTTGCAGGGCTTATTCAAATTAAACAAGATAAGAAGAACCTTAGAGAGGTTCGAATTTCAGGTTCTCGAGAGCAACCAGTGTTTAATTAGTTATGAGAGCCCGGGGCATTAAAAATAAAGACGTAATCCTGCCACTGATCCAGAATATGATTGAATTTTCTTATCTCCTTTTAAAACCTGAGTCTCTGTTTCTAAATAGATCCCACCAAAAACTCTGAGTGCGTTAAAATCGATAAATAAATGCGCCTCTTGTTGTTGTCCTTTTAAATCACCCCAAGTGGGATCAGATTTAATAGCTAAATAATCTCGAGCGAGAACTTTAAAACCAAAGTGGTGATTAAAGTAAAAAGTTAAATCTGCTTGAGTTAAATATTGTGAGCGTTGGGGTGTTCCAATTGTGCTAAACTCTTTTTGTCGTTGACCTAAGCTAATTGTAAAATGAGAACTCTGATCAGCTGACCCAAGCAATCGAATATGAAATAAAATATTTTTATCTTTAGAGTTTGTTTGATCTAATATATGATATTGATATTCTAAACCTACAAAAGATGCATAAGCAATAAAGTCTACAAAGTTCGCTGTATGATTTGCGCTTGGAGCTGAAGCGAGATCATTAGTAATTTCAGAAGTTGTAAAATTTAAATTTGTTAGTTGGATTGAAAACTCATAGGGTGAGGGGGTATTCATCATTAACCATTGATCCATTAAACGATTTCGATTTTTTTGTTCAAGCCACTCCTGAAGAGTCCATCTTGAAATAGTTTTTTTTTCAACTTTTTCAAATTTAAACTCTGCAAGAGCTTGATTAGGAATTATACTGACAAATATTAATAAAATAGACAATAAATCTAAATTAAAATGTTTCATAAATTGAATGCTCCAGAATGTAAAAAATTAACATTAAATCTATGTTATCAACTTTTAATAATAAGGGGAGTATTATTTGTTGTCTTCATCACCAATTACTGTAGCTAATACCTTTGTTCCCAAATTATCTGCATGACGTTCCATATTTTGAATAATTTCTTGATAACTGGTTGGGTGCTCATAATCTAAAAGAGCTTTTAACTGTGTAATTGCATTCTTTGCATTTAAAATGAAAAAAGATGGAAGGGCATTTGCAATTATATCTAAATTTCTTGTTCCCTTAGGGTCATTAGATGGATCAAGAGTTGCTTTAAGTTTAAAAAAAGGATCAACATAATATGAGTACGAATTACAACCTCCCCAATAAATTAATTGATAATTAGATGTTAGAGTATAATACTCCGGACGATTTTGTAACATTGATTCAAATCTTTTTGCATCAAATCCTGAACCAACACGTGAATGTCCCATCCAAGCAAAGTAGTTGTCATGATCATGTGCAAAACTTTTTGCAAAAATATCAATTTGATCTATTCCTGCATTAGTAATGACTTTAATTTCCAGTAGATCTTCAGCTTTTTGAAAATAAAACTTTTTACCAATAGTTAATTCATTTAACGGAGAATTACTTGAATATTCTTTTAATTTAATACTTTCGGATTTTATAAATTTAAAAGGTGCTTTTAGAGTTTTTAACTCATTTAGAAAATCTCTATATTGTACCACTCCCAAGTCATTATCACTATCTGGCTTTGGAAATTCTAATTCGTTTATATAACCAAAAGCAAAAGTCATTTTCATTACACGTTTGCCTTCTGGATTCAGATTAAATAATCGAGAGTATTCAGGATAAGTTTTTATAGTTTGAGAAGTTTTTTCTTTTAAAACTATTTCTCGATTATCAAAATGCTCGCCAATTTTATGATCGCATCCAATACGAGTTGGATCCCAGAAATACCAATAAAAACTTTCGGTTTGATGATCTGGATCTCGATCAGTACAATTTTTCCAGTTTTTGGTAAATAATATTTCTTCGTTGCGAGGAATTGGGATACTTAGAGTGATATTGTTATCAGCATATTCATTTGCAATTAGCCATAGTCCTTTGTAGTGATAAGGAAGCACAACTCTATTATTTTTATTTACGAAGGCATTATTCCAATCGACTTGGAAGTCTAACATTGCTTTAACTCCACCAATATCTCTATAAGTGAGGGGGCCAAATAAGTATTTAAATAATGGCTTAAAACTATATTCAATTAAAGATTTCTTGTGTTCATCATCCAAACTTATTATTGAATCTAGAGTTGAATAATATGAAACATACTCAGAGCTGAATTCTACAATTAATTCTTTACCTTTTGCAGAGTAAAAATGTGGAATGAACCCATCATCAAGATTGGTCTTCGCATATGAACTAATAATCGAATAAGGTAAAATATTAAAGTTAACTAAAAAAAATGAGTATAACAAAGCTATAAAAATTTTATTTATATGTTTGCTTTTTAATTGTGATTCCATAAAAATAAATCCAGTTCCTAAGTTGTTTTGCTTGTGTTCTAACATTATATCTCGTGAAAAACATTTGAAGATTTTACTGTTAAGAAAACTAATTAATCATAACAGCTCATGGTTAAATCTGATTGCTTTGCTGAGTAAATGAAACAAAAGCCTTCGCCGTTGAATTCATAATATTTAAGTTTTAAAATTTAAAAAGAATTTTTATACATAGTTAAAATAAGTGGGAATTATTGGGTATAATTCTAAGTTGCATTAATTTTAAATGAGAAATAATATCTCACTCTATAGTGACTTAAATTCACTAATACGTGTGATTGAAAATCGCCCTCCAACAAACAGAAAAATCTATCTATTGATAAAGGTGCTTGTAAGAAAGTAAGGAATAAGGATGTATAATGTAACATCTCTGATTAAATAATAAAAGAAAATCACAATAAAAAACTTCCAGCCGTATTTATTTATTAATGATTTTATTTTTGCTTTCATTAAATACCTTATTCTTGATAGCCTAACTCACTTTATGTTGGTTTGGATCAGTAAAATCTAAGATCTCATCTGTAAAATATCTTTTTTGGCATTCAGAAATATTTCTTTTTATAATTTGCCCGCGAAAAGCTTCTTCTATTTTTAGCCATCGATCAACTAAAATTTGAGGAGCATTTTCTTCTTTAAAGGCTTCTAGCAGGAGTTGTTGTCTCAAATCAAATAAATCATGATTTATATTTAAGTGGATATGGGCGTCAAAAGGCATTCGGCCACCATAAATTCGAGGCCCACCTAAAGCGCCTGTCATAAAATCAACTTGTTGAGATTCAATAACAGATTGTTTAGTGTTTTTAAAATAAAGTCCTAACCAAGAATGATTATAAACCTTATCATAAAAGCGTTTTGAAATATTAATCAATGTAGGTCGACCACCAATTTTATCAAATAAATTCATTTTAATTTCCTATATACTTTTTTTGCTCTTTCGATTTCAGCACGAAGTGGCATCGACCGGATACTTATATAGCCAATAATTTTTTCATTTTCATAACAAGGAAAAACGATTGCTCGCACCCAGTAGTCACGTCCTTTATTTGAACGGTTTAGAACAACACCATGCCAAATATTACCAGATTGAATTGTTTGCCATAAGTCTGCAAAACCTGTTTTAGGCATATCGGGATGGCGGATGATATTATGAGGTTTTTTCATTAATGTGCCAGGTTCAAATTGTGCAACTTCATAAAATTTATCGTTAGCAAAAGTAATCCATCCCTTAGTGTCTGTCGAAGAAATCAAAACATCATCTGGTGCTAAATTGTACTCATTTTGAATTTTTGTAAATCGTTGTGGAAAAATATCTGTCATTTCAAGAGTCAGTTTTTCAAATCTTTCAACTGGGTCTTCATGGTTTTTGAATAGCCCTTTTGATTTCATAAGCGCCGTTAAATATTTATAAGTATCCCCAATTGTAGTAAGTTGGCGAATTTCTGTGTTTAGCCCTTCTGAAACTTGGCTCAAACCCTTAAATAGGTGAAGTGTGTTACTTACTCTTGATTGTAAAAATTGATTGTCTTTACCTATTTCAATTACACTATTGCGAGTATCATTAATAAATTGAGATGAAGTTTCAATTTTATCTTTAGTATTTTCTAAATTTTTAGAAAGTTTAACAATTGTTTCTCCAATTTGAGTGATAGCCGATTGAATTCTTTCATTGGCTTGTTTGGCTGTTCGTGAAAGCTCTTTTACTTCATTGGCGACAACAGCAAAACCCTTGCCATGTTCACCTGCTCGTGCAGCTTCAATTGTTGCATTTAATGCTAATAAATTAGTTTGATCAGCGATGGAATTGATAGTTTTTATTAAACCATTTATTTGATTGAACTCATTTACAAGCGAATTCATCTCTTGTGTGACGCTTTTAATGGTATTGACATTTGTAGAGCTAAAATCAGCTATAGTATTAACCTCACTGCTTATTGTAGAAATATGTTTATTTATATTATCAAAGTTTGTAACTAGACCCGTAAAATCGTTAACACTCTCTTTAATTGAAACCATTTGGTTTTCAATTGTTGTCGCTGAATGTTTTGTGATATTTAGTAATTCTTTACCGGATTTTTCGACTAAATCATTAAATAAAATATTTTCTGCGCTCATATAAATTTATCCTTTTCAATTCAGTTATTTTTTCTTGTAAAATACTGCATTTCCATGGTGCAGTTGTTCAAATTGTTCAGAAATCCCAAATAAACTCTCAGCAGCACCAAGTACCAAGAATCCGTTTGGAGACAATGTATGATATATTTTTTCAATAACTTTTTTCTTATTTTCAACGCTCTGATAAATAAGTACGTTTCTACAAAAAACAATTTGAAAAGGTCCATGTCCGTACCAAGGATCGAGTAAATTCATTTTTTTAAATTCAATGTTCTTACGTAATTCTGGTTTAATTTGCCAGCTACTCTCATTTTCTTTTTGAAAATAATCAATTAACATTTTAGCTGGTAATCCTCTTTGTACTTCAAGTTGAGAGTAAATGGCATTTTCGCATCTTTTTAGAATTGTATCTGAAATATCAGTTGCTAAAATTTTAAAATCTAAAAGTGTAGGGTTGAGAAGACGGCACTGTTGAAGCTCCATAGCAATTGAATATACTTCTTGTCCTGAACTTGCAGCAGCTGACCAGATAGAAATGTGTCCACGAATTTGATTATTTTCTAACTTGCAAACTTCTGGATAAATTAAGGAACTTAAGACTTTAAACACGGCTTGATCTCGAAAAAAACTAGTTTCATTATTTGTAGCAAGATCTAAAAGTAGGGCTTTAAATTTTCCATTAAATCCATAAGTGAGACTAAATTGATAAAGTTCATTAACATCTTTAAGATTAAGTTGAGTTGCAATTTCTTTTAATCTATGTTCGAGTTGAAAATAATTAGTTTCAGAGTATATAATTCCCAATTGACTTTCTATGTAATCAGCAAAATATTTTAAGATTTTTGAATCAGTCATTTGCAACTCCATAAAAATTAACTTTAATCTAAAACACTTTTAATTTTATCTAATATAATGTCAGCAGTAAAAGGTTTCATTATGTATTCTGAAACTCCAGCTTTAAGCATTTGTTCAATATTTTCAGGTTCATTTTTAGAGGTTAACATTATGACTGGTGTTGTAATATTCATTTTTTGAAATTCAACAAAAGTTTCAGGGCCAGTTAATTTTGGCATTTCCCAATCAAGAAAAATGACATCAAGATTTTTGTCAGGATTAGCTTTTAAAAAATCGATAGCAAGAGAGCCGTCAAGAGCTGAATAAAACTCGTGGACATTACTTCCTAGACATTGTTTTAAAAAAGCATGAACCGATTTTGAATCATCAATACAAAGTATTTTATATTGTTGCGACATCAAGCAACTCCTTGTAGAAGTTTTGTGAATTCAGAATTTGAAGTTCTTAATTTTTGAAATGAAATTTTATTTTTTTCTTGGTCTAAAAATGGAATTTCAGTTTTATCAATACTTATCGCTTCTTTAAAAGCAAAAATAAAATTTAATATTTCATTTAAATATGTTAAGTATTTCAATCCATTTTGTTCATTACTAAATTGATGTGACCGTAAAAATAAACTTAATGAATCAATACCTACTGTAATTATTGATTCAAATTCAGTTAGTTTTCCAAAACGAGCAAAACCTTTTAGTGTTTGTAAGTTTTTTAAAATGTCTTGTAAAAATTCAGATGCAATTTCTTTTACAGTAATATTTTGTTTAACCAGCTGTAGTAAATTTTCAAACTCTTCGAATTTACTAGCATTAAAAAATTCTGTAAGTTCATTTATTGAAGGTGAATAATTAAAATGATTCGCTTGCGTAGATGCGGGAGCTAATTCACTAACAGGTACATGAGTTGGCGATTGAGCTTGCGATAAAAATTCGTCGAGAGCTTTAACTAATGTTTTTATTTCAACAGCTCCCGATTCAAGAAGGTATTCACCCATTGGTTTACGTATTTGGTTTGTTTTCTCTTCAATTTGATTTTGTATTTCTTGGTTCCAATAATTTTTATGCTTACAAGCTGTAATAAAATCACAACCTAAATCTTGTTGTGCATTGAATATAATTAAAATTTCATCAGCAGTTAATAATTTATTCTCATAAGTGAGTTGAGCGAGGGGAGGAAGAGCAGAAATTTGCTTTAGGTAAGACTCCACAATTTTATCGGAAGAAGTAATTTTTTTGTGAATTAAAAAATCTGAAAAATATTTCATATCAATATCCTTGTGCCAAATTATTTATTACAGTAGTTATTTGCTCTAAATCTTTTATGTCGTCATATTCATTCAATTCAAATAAAGCACCTGGCATTCCAAAAACAATACAACTCTCTTTGTTCTGGATGAGTATAGCACCATGATTTTCTCGAATTAATTTCGACCCAATTGCACCATCTTCACCCATTCCTGTTAAGACTATTCCAAGTAAATCTCTTTTATATACCCTAGAAGCAGATTCAAATAAAAAATCAGCGGCTGGACGAACAGAGTTTCTAAGTGGTTTTTGGTGTAAAAAAATTCTTTTGGTTTCACGTGCATCAAGATCTTGGATTATTTCAAGATGGTAATCTCCAGGAGCGATATAAATTTTATTTTTCTCGATGATTTCGTTTTGTTGAGCTTCAGTACATGGAATACCAGAAACTTCATAAATTCGCTTAGCAAGAATTTGTGTGAATACAGGCGGCATGTGTTGAGTAATCAGAATTGGAATTTTAAGTGGTCCTTTAATTTTTGAAAAAATTAACTCTAAAGCTGTTGGTCCACCTGTGCTCGACGCAATGACAATGGCTTGTGGTCTTATTAAATTTAAATTTTGTTTAGGACCAGTACTTTTTGAGATGTTACTTATATTTAAACTTTCGTTTAAAAAGTACTGTTTTGTTTCTTGAGGTATAATTTTTTTAAGAAGGGTAAGTCTTGAATCAGTGAATTGCAAAATTTTAGGTAGGAGAGATTCCCTTACAGATTTAGCAGCGTTTTCGAAATCAAATTGCTCTCCTTCGGGTTTTGCAACAACATCATCAGCGCCTTCTCTAAGTGCCTCAAGTGCTTTTTCTGCGCCCTTTGTTGTTTGTGATGAAAAAACAATAACTTTAACTTTTGAACCCTTCTTTCGAAGGGCTTTCAAGGTTTCTATACCATTTAGTTCCGGCATTTCCATATCTAAAGTAATAAGGTCGATGGGTACTAATTGCTGTTCTAATTTTTGAAGTGCAACTCTGCCATTAGCTGCAGTTCCTACAACTTCTATTTCAGCAATGTTACTTAAAGCTGTTGAGATCGTAGTTCGAAATACAACAGAATCATCGACGATTAAAACTTTCACTCTGACCTCTAAAATTTAATATTTTTAACTAACTCTTTTATTTGTTCAGCTAATTTTGCTAAACTTTTAGCAGCTTCAAGAGTTTGGTTAGCACCAACAGAACTTTGTTTGGCAGCACTATTAACATTTCTAACTACAGTAGAAATTCCTTCAACACCCTTATTTGATTCTTTTACTACTCTAGCAACTTCATTTGCTGTTGCAGTTTGTTCTTCAACTGCTGCAGCAATTGCTATAGAAATGCCATTTAGTTTTTCTATGACATGAGAAATTCCATTGATTGCTTGCACTGCTTCTTTTGTATCGCCTTGAATAGCATTAATTCTATTAGTGATATCTTCAGTTGCTTTTGCAGTTTGTTTTGCAAGTTCTTTTACTTCATTTGCGACAACAGCAAATCCTTTACCTGCATCACCAGCTCTTGCAGCTTCGATAGTCGCATTTAATGCAAGTAAATTAGTTTGTTGAGCTATAGAACTAATAACCTTAATCACATTACCAATTTCTTGTGAGCTTGCACCTAATTGAGTAATTGTATTATTAGTAGTTTGAGCTCTTTGCATGGTGTCTTTTGAAATGTTTGCTGCTTCTGAAGTATTTCTAGCAATTTCTTTTATTGAAGCAACTAATTCTTCAGTATTTGTTGCAACGATTGAAACACCACGTGCCACTTCATCAGTGTTTGTTGCTGCGCTATTTGATTGTTGCGAAGTCATATCTGCATTGTTAGCCAATTGATTTGCAGTTGAATTTAACTCTTCAGCCGCCGCAGCCAGTTGAGTCGCCGTTTCTTCGAGGGACTGAACAAGATTAATTTTGTCTGTGATAATTTCCCAAGTGACCATTGCGCCAATATATTTTTTATTGTTATCATATATTGCATTTACATTTAATGCCATGACTTGATCTCCAAGCTTAATTCGTGCAGATCGAGGTAAATTTCGTTCATCATTTAAAAGTTTTCGTTGCATATCAGGATTTTTATGAAAGATATCTATAGATTGTCCTAAAACCTGATTTGCAGGTACTGGAATATATTTTTCAATTTGCTTTAAGGTTTCAAGGCTTTTTGGATTTATGTAAATAATTTTCCATGATAAATCAGTGGCCATAATATTCACTGGAGCATTTTCCATCATTGATTGAATTCTTGCTAAATTTGTTTCATCTTCTATTTTTTTCGTGACGATATCCCATGAAACAACTGCACCTATGTATTTGCCTGTTCGGTCGTGGATCGCACCAATATTTAAATCAAGTTTTTCAGTCATTAATTGGATAACTGCTTTGTGAGGAAGATTCTTTTCATTAGTTAATATTTTTCGAATACTTTCTGGATTTCTATGAAAAACATCAATATTTGATCCAACAACCTTTTCTGGGTCTACAGGTAAAATCTTTTTCAATAATTTAAATGTATCAATACTTTTTTTATTTGCGTATTGAATAATAAAATTTAGATCGCAGAACATCACATTAATTGGTAGTGATTCTAAAACATTTATTACTTCATCCATAGAGTTAAATGCGGCATATTCTTGTGTAGGGATTCTAAGAGGTTCAATCATTTTTAATTCTCCATTTTTTGCTTGTTTAAATTAATATTACTTTTTTTAGTTATTTATTTAGAATTTCTATTATTTTTTTTACATCTATAATACTTAATAATTGTCCAGGAATTTTATAAACTCCAGACATAAATCGACCAACTGAATTGTTTATAGTGTCAGGTGTAGGTTCAAAATCTTTATCTTCAACTTCAATAACATCACCAATTCTATCAATGACCAAAGATAAAAGCATACCTTCATCTTTGCATACAACATTCATTTGATCTTGCACGTTTTCATCTTTAGCTAAGATAAATAATTCTCTCAATCCAACTGCAGTTGCAATTTGTCCTCTTAAGTTTATAAGGCCGTAAACAAAAGGTGGAGCTAACGGTACCTTTGTTATAGTCATTTTTTTAGTAATTTCTTGCACCATTGTTACATCTATTCCATACAGTCGGTCGGCGACATAAAAAGTTGAGTATTGATGGGAGCTCATGCTGATTTACCTCCGTTTAACATTAAGTTTACGGTATCGATTAATTCATCGGTGTTAATTTTTTCTAAATACTTATTGAACCCAAGTTTTAAGCCTTTTTCAATATCATCTTCTCTAAAACGAGTCGTTAGAGCTACGATAGGAACGTTATTAAACTCACTTTGATTTCGAATATTTTTTACAAGATCATAACCGTTCATATTTGGCATTTCAATATCTGATAAAATAAGATCAAAAGTATTTGGTGGATTAGATTTTAATATTTTTAAAGCTTCAATGCCATCTATTGCATGAGTGACTTCATAACCTTGAGTAGATAAAATGTGAGTGACTTGTCGAACAAAAAATAAAGTATCTTCTACAAATAGAATTTTAATTTTTTTAGAAACTTTTTTTGCACCAAGATTTGATTTTTTAACTTTGACAGTTGAATGGTTATTTCCATCAAGAATCTCTTCAATAATATTTAAAACATCAACAACTGTAGCAATGCCTTCATTGCTAATAACGCTTCCTAAAATTCCAATTTGTTCTTTCAGTGGGGTTTCTATATTTCCAGATACATTTACGACATCAAGAATTTGATTTACCTGGATACCAAACAACTTCCTTCTTTTAGAAACTACGATAACAGAAGCTTTCCCTTTATCTTCATTTTTTTCATTATTTTTAAAATTTAAGAAATCATTTAAATTGATTAGGCTTAATAATGACCCCCTATACTTGACAACTTTTTCTTTTCCTGTTTGCTCAATTTCTGAATAATCAAACTCTTCTAATCGTTGAACCAGTGTTAAAGGAATGCCAAATTTCCCAGGGCTATTGAGTTCAAAAAATAGTAATTCCTGAGTTTCGAGAGTATTAACCTTTTCAATAATAGTACCATTAGATAAATTATCTGTTCGTTTTGTTGCTTGATTAATTACTTTTGCTTTTTCTGCGATTCCCATTACATCTATAATTAAAGCAATATTTCCATCTCCCATAATTGTGGCGCCAGAGTACAGATTTAATTTTTTTAGAAAGTGAGTAAGTGGTTTTACAACAATATCTGCTGTATCTCTAATTTCATCTACTACAAGTCCAAATGGGATACCTTCATTTGAGAGAACGACAATGTTATAGATTTTTCTTTTTTGGATATCATCAATAAGATTTAATGTTTCATCCATAAATACTAAAGGGAGGAGTTGTCCTCTTAGTCTATACATGGCTTGTCCTTGCAAAAATTCAATTTTTGGTTCGGATTCATCCATATCAACTCGAACAAGCTCTTGTAACTTAACTTGAGGAATTGCAAAAAGTTCAGTTTTTGATTTGACGATCATGGCTGGTACAATTGCCAAAGTTAGTGGAATTCTTAATCGTATGGTTGTGCCTTTGCCGTTTTCACTACTGAGATCAACTATGCCGCCAACTTTTTCAATATTTGTTCTCACTACGTCCATGCCGACACCGCGACCAGATAGAGAACTTACGGATTCCGCTGTTGAAAATCCAGGTGCAAATATAAGGTAACTTATTTCTCTGTCTGTCAGTTGAATAGCTTTATCGGGAGAAATTATTTTTTTATCAATTGCTTTTTCTAAAATTCTTTTTAAATTTAATCCTCGTCCATCATCACGTATTTCAATAACGACCTGTCCACCCTCATGGTAGGCACTAATATAAATATGGCCAATTTCAGTTTTATGAGCTGATATTCTTTCTTGAGTTGTTTCTAATCCATGATCACATGAGTTTCTAATGATGTGAGTCAGAGGATCTTTTATAGCTTCTAGTAAGCTTTTATCAATTTCTGTTTCAGATCCTTTAATGACAAGTTCAATTTGTTTTCCAAGATCTTTTGAAATATCTCTTACAACTCTTTGAAACTTCGTGAGAACACTTCCAATGGGTTGCATTCTCGTTTTCATGACATCTTCTTGGAGTTCGGATGTAACAAGATCAAGTCTCTGGCTTAAATTTAAAAATTCGTAATCATCGCTTTTTAATGAATATTGTAGCACCTGATTGCGAACTAATACCATTTCACCTACAAGATTCATGAGTCGATCTAATAGACCCACCTGCACACGTATTGTAGAGGCTTCTCCACCCGTAGATTCTTGAGTCGTATCTTGATCTTTTTTATAATTTTGCGAACCATTAACTGGTTGTTGAACAGTTTTTAGATTTGTCATTTTAATTTCACTTTTTAAAATTACATTTGATGTTGAATCTATTTTTAATTTTAGTTTTTTAAAATCTTCTTTAGGAATTTGATCGTTATTATTTAATTGGTGATTTCCATTAAACATTCCTGTTGAAATAACAATGAGTTCAGTAATTAATTTTTGAATTAATAACTTTGTAGCTTGATCATCACCTAAATCTTTATCTGGTGTTTTGATCAATTTATCAATAAGATCAAGACATTTAAACAAATGGTCAAGCAGTGATGGAGAAATTAAAATTTTCTTTTTTCTCACGGGTTCAAGACTTGCTTCTAAAGCATGAGAAATTAAACCAATATTTTTAAATCCAAATAATTGTGCTGAACCTTTAAGTGTATGTATATCACGATAGAGTGAATCTACAGAATCATCCGTAAGTCCTTTGCTCTCGGCATGAGAAAGTAATGAGGTTACTCTTTGAATAATCTCATCGGCTTCTGCGTAAAATTCCGCTAAAGCATTTTCTGGAATGGCATTAGACATAGTTCTCCCTAAATGTATACATCATTGATATTCTAGATTTTCAAATTATACTTGTGTAGAAAATTTTTTAAGTTATTATTGAAACTGGTCGTATTGTTTTATTGAGGTAGTCTAGTTATTACTGCGATAATAATTTAGTATTTTAAGTTAGCCTCAACAAACACTAGAATTACAGATGAATATTAAAGAGAGTACTAATTATGACTAAAGTATTAGATAATGATCTTTTTATTGAAGAATTTAAAACTGAAGCTGAAGAATTTCTATCAATAGCTGAGCAAAAATTAATTGAAATTGAAAAAGGAGCTTCTTTAAGTTCAGTGTATGATATTATATTTCGTTCATTTCATAGTTTAAAGGGAGCTTCCGGAATGTTGGGACTTGATCAACTTCAAAATCATGTACACCAGCTTGAAAATTTTTTCCAGTCGAGTAAAGTAGATGCCAGCTTAAGTATCCCACAAGTTTCATTTTTTTTACTTGGTATTGATGTCTGTCGAAAAATTATAAATGATGAGAATTTTCAATTTGATTATGTATATCCAAATAAAAGTTCATCAGAAGAAAATCAAAGATCATTAACTCCAAAGATTCAGACTCAAGAAAATCTAAAAGTCAAAGAAGAATCATTAATTTATGTTATCGACGATGAACGAGATATCGTCGAAATATTAACTGATATCATATCTGATGCAGGATTTAAAGTAAAAGGTTTTTCAGATTCGATTCAAGCAGTGAAATCCTTAAAAGAATTTAATCCTCATGCCGTCATAACTGATATGACAATGCCAGGATATAATGGATTAGAAGTTCTTCAAAAAGTTCATGAATTTAATCCAGAGATTCCAGTAATATTTGTAAGTGGAAATTTAACAAAAGAAGTTTTAATAAACTCATTATCATTCGGAGTTTTTTCTGCAATTGAAAAACCATTTAAAGAACCAAATATAATTTCTGTATGTAATGCAGCAGTCCAGAGATTTAAATTATCATTATTATTAACTCGTTCAATGAATTTTGTGCTCTATCAGTTTTCAGCATTGGAAGATTATCTTACTCAAGTGGGTCAAATTGAAATCAGAAATTTAATGGTTAAAGAAGTTGAATCGCTATTAGAGATCCGTCGTCAACTCAAACAGGTAAAAGAAAAGAAAATATAAAATATTATGAACGATGCATTTGAACTCTTAAAATTAAATATTCATGCAGTTACTTTTACGATTTTTTTGTTGGGCTTAATATTTGGTAGTTTTGCAAATGTAGTAATTTTACGATTGCCAAAAGGCGAAAGTATAGTTGTTCCATCAAGTCATTGTTGTAAATGTAAACATAAAATAAATTGGTTTGATAATATACCGATAATTTCATGGATATTTTTATTGGGAAAATGTAGACATTGTAGTTCAAAAATATCAATACGTTATCCAATAATAGAATTATTAACTGGTTTGGTTTTTGTCGGAATCTTTTTGAAATTAGGCTATACTTGGACGACTCTTGAGATATTAATTTTTTCTTTTTGCGGAATTATTTGTAGTGTAATTGATCTTGATCATTTTATTCTTCCTGATGTATTTACCCTTTCGGGTATTGTGATTGGACTTCTCGGTTCCTTATTAAATCCAGAAAGAGATGTTACTAATGCTTTTTTAGGTTTGTTTATGGGTGGAGGTTTTTTTTGGTTAGTGGCCTACGGCTACTATTTACTAAAAGGTGAAGAGGGTATTGGTGGAGGTGATATTAAGTTAATGGCATGGATTGGTGCTGTTTTTGGTTGGCAGGTTATTCCCTTTGTAATTTTAGTGTCTAGTATTTCGGGTTCTCTTGTGGGAATAATTTTAATGCTAGGGTCAGGAGGAAAAGGATTAAAAACAATAATACCATTTGGACCATATTTATTTTTTTCAGCTATATTGAGTATTTTTATTCCTCCAGAAGTGGGTTTTGATTATTTTAATTATTTTATCCCTTAATTAACAAACAAGAAAATAAGGGCGCATGATTATGTCTGATAGGAGATTAAGTGAGTAATGACTTAGATAAAAAAGTGATTTTATTAACAGGAAGTACTGGAGTTGTTGGTAGTGCTTTTTTATATGAAGTCATTTTAAAATCAGAACATGAATTATATTTACCTATTCGTGCAAAAAAAAATAAATCTCCTAAAGATCGAATTATATCCATATTAAAATTTTATGACTCAAAATTAAGTCTGGAACAATTAATTAATCGAGTCCACATTTTTGATGCAGACTTAACATTACCTCGAATGGGAAAATCCGAAGAGTTTTATCAAGAATTAATTAACAAAATTACTCACATCGTACATAGTGCAGCAAGTGTGGAATTACATACGTCTATAACTGATGCTTTAAAAAATTCCTTAGCACCAACTAACGAAATTTTAAAATTTCAAAAATTAGTTCAACAAAAAAGAAATTGTCCAATGGAGTATGTGAGTACTGTTGGTGTTTTAGGAAAATCAAACAACATTCTTGTTGAAAAAAAAGTAGATTTTACTCGGAGTTATCATAATGCCTATGAAGAAGCAAAGTCGGTTGCCGAGGAGCAAATATTTAAAGCTATAAAAGAAGAGAATTTGCCAATTGTCATCCATCGTCCAAGTATGATTATAGGTGATTCTATAAATGGTCGTATTATTCATGAGCAAATTTTTTATTTTATTTTAAAATTTATTTCAGGTAAATTTACTTTTGGTTTATTTCCGAGTGTAGGAACTTTACATTTAGATACAATTCCTATTGATAAAGTGGCTCAAATTATTTTTGCTTCGATGAATAATACTCTCCCAAAGGGAACAATATTACATCATTGTTCGGGTCCCAAAATATCAATTGAAGTTTCTTATTTACAACAGCTTTTAAGAGATAATAGTTTGTTAAATATTTATGTTCCATTAAGATTTGTGAAATTTTATTTTAATTTACTTCATTTTTTAGCCGTACTTACTAGAAATAAATCCAATTTAAAAAAAGCTAAAGTTTTAAAAAATATACTTGAATACTCTTTAAATGATTCTAAGTTTTCAAATGAGTTAACCAAAAAGGTTATTGCAATTTGGGGAATAAATATTCCTTCGCCAAAAGAATATATTTCAAAAGTTATTCGTGAATATAACTGCTCATGATTAAGTCTGATTGCTGCGCAATTATATCAGACATAATCACGAGCAGTTATTTTCTTTTTTGTTGGGTTGATTTTCAATCACCCCT
>SXSU01000129.1 GCA_005793345.1 Bdellovibrionales bacterium | reverse complement strand
ATTCGAATTTGGTTGATGAAAATAACAAGAGTCTTACTGCGACTGATTGCCGCGGTTAATTTTCTTAAAGCTTGAGACATCAGACGAGCTTGTAAACCCATATGACTATCACCCATATCACCTTCAAGTTCAGCACGAGGAACTAGGGCTGCAACTGAATCCACCACTAACACATCAACAGCCCCAGAACGAACAAGGGTTTCAGTTATTTCTAATGCTTGTTCTCCAGTGTCTGGTTGAGAGATTAAAAGGTCTTCAGTGTTTACTCCAAGTTTACGAGCATAGGTTACATCAAGTGCATGCTCAGCATCTACGAAAGCAACTACCCCACCTTTTTTTTGAGCCTCAGCAATTGTTGAAAGAGCTAGAGTTGTTTTACCAGAACTCTCAGGACCATAAATTTCTACGATTCTTCCTTTAGGAAGACCTCCAATACCAAGTGCGATATCTAAACTTAAAGAACCTGTGCTGATAACATCAACGTCTTTTGCTAGAGTATCGTTGGCACTCAATCGCATGATTGAACCTTTACCAAATTGTTTTTCAATTGTAGATACAGCCAACTCAAGAGCTTTAACTCTCTCGGCACTCATAGGTTGATTTGTTTGTGTTTGACCTGCTGACATAATATTTTCCTCCATTAATTAATAATTAATATTAAATAAAACCAACTCGAGAGCTTTGTCGACAGAAGCTTTTTGAATTGCGTTTCGATCTCCTGAAAAGTTAAAGTGAAAACTCTTTTCAAATCCTGGACCACAAACTGCAAAGCAAACAAAGCCAATCGGTTTAAATTCCGTCCCGCCACTCGGACCAGCTACCCCTGTCACAGATACACTAATCGTTGAATTTAGGTTGTCTCGCACTCCTTTAGCCATTTCAAGAGCTACTTCTTCACTCACTGCTCCATATTTTTTTAGTGTTTCAATTTTAACACCAAGTATATTTTCTTTTACAGAGTTTGCATAAGAAACCACTGACCCAATGTAAACATCTGAAACTCCAGCGGCTTGAGTTATTGTTGCAGAGAGCAATCCACCAGTACAACTTTCTGCGCAAGAGAGTGTCCAGGCTTTTTTACGAAGAATTAAAATCATATGGCTTAACGCACTTGGATTTATTAATTCAATTGTCATAGTGCGTACAACCTCGAACCTAATATATCAGTCTTAAGAAATAAGTATTGCAAAATTAAATTAGCAATAATACCAGCAGCAAGATCATCTGCCATCACACCAATGCCACGAGGAATTTTACGATCAATGTAGTTTATTGGAAATGGTTTTAAAATATCAAAAAAACGAAAGAGCAAAAAGCCCAAACCTAAGGATTGCCATGTCGCTGGAAGCATAACCATAGTCACTAAATAACCTACAAATTCATCTATAATAATTTTCTTTGAATCATGCTCTGAACTCTGCTGTTCATAAAGTTCTGCTGCAAAAATTCCAAAAAGTGTAAGGAGTAATGTTATTGTCATATAGACAAATGTATTTATCTGTAACAGTAAATAACAAAAGGGAATAGAAACAAGAGTCCCCCAAGTTCCAGGCATAAAAGGAATTTCACCGAGTCCAAATATAGTGGCAGATTTTAAAATTATTTTTTTTATCATAAGGCATTCAAGCAATTTTAACTAAAAATGGCAATGAAGAATTATTAAGAAGTACTATTATGACTTGAAGTGGCTTTTAATATTTAAACATTCGTTAAGAAGCTTTTTTTGACAAGTCATCATTTTTTTCAGCTGGAGCAACTTGTTTTGATTTTAGTGATCGAAATAAATTAATAGTCCTTGATACCCAATTTTCAAAAGAAACTTGAGTTTGACCCAAGTCTAAATGTTTCATCAAACTAAAAATCACAATTAAGAATAAAGTGTAGAAAATGGAAATTAATAAAATCAGTTCATTATTTTTTTCTGTGAAATAATTTTTCTTCTTCTCATAAATTGTTATAATCTGATTTTGGCTTTCTTCAATTTTTTGTGAATATAAAAATAATTCTTTGGAATTTTTAGCGGGAAAAGCTCCATTTACATATGTTTTTAAAATTTCTAATTGTAAAAGAATCACCTGTGTTTCAGCATTCGATAGAGAAAATAAGCTTTGATAGTTTTTTGTTTTCAAAATTGAATTTGATATCTCTTCAATTTGATCAATTATTTTTTGTTTTTGAGTTGAATCTAAAGCTGCCGAATTAGTATATAAAAACGAACTCATTAAATAACTATATTGAAATAAAATACCTTCTGCTAAGTAAAAACTATCAAGTTTGGAGTCACTTCTAATTTCTGAATGATCCATAAAAAAAGAGGTCACGCGAGTTAAAACACTTTCGTCTTTTGGTCGCAAATCAAAAAAATCTTTTAACTGAATTTTAAATATTTTTTGTGCTTCTTCTGTTTGAGAAATATCTTTTGTTTGATCTAAATATTTTTCTGAAATTATTTTTGTTTTCAAACCTTCCCATCGCTTATCTGAAACAGTTAAATTTACAGTTAAGCTTTGAGTGTTTGCATAAAAAGAACCTTCCTTATTGACCATGATATTTTTTGCTTCTCTAAGAATATCAAAAAGCTCTCTTGTCGCCAGCACTCCTCTAATTTGTTTTTCTAATTTAAGTTTCTGTTGATTATACTCAGAAAGTTGAATTTTAAGTAAAAAAGATATCAGCAAGGTTGGCAGTAAAACTGCAAGAAGTAAAAGACCAAGTTTGGATTCTTTGATTTGCCGAATTAAAATTCTCATATTGAGATTTATCGGATAATTTTATAATCACTTAAGTCTTAATT
The DNA here is from genome assembly GCA_005793345.1 of Bdellovibrionales bacterium. GTDB lineage: Bacteria > Bdellovibrionota > Bdellovibrionia > Bdellovibrionales > Bdellovibrionaceae > SXSU01. The sequence goes on along the minus strand of SXSU01000129.1, from coordinate 13,808 downwards.
GTTAAAATATAAAATAGACGAACCCTAATTACTTTTGTAAACCTGACTATTAGCCCAGTTAATTACTAACAGAGCTGCATCATAGACAAATTGAACTTCTTCTTTAATTACAGGCAAAGCACCTTCTTCGTATTTTCGAACAGAAGCATAAGGATTTAGTGCAGTCCAATCAAAACCACCTGGAGGGTATTCAGAAGATGGCAATAGTGCAATTAAAATTCCTAAATCATGAATCAATGGAAACGATATTTGTTTTTTAATCAATACAGCTTTCAGCGACTTTTCTACAGACTGCTGAATCATATAAAGTTATTCTCAATACGACCAGGATCATTTACGCTTAAAAGCGCTTTAGCTGTTGCAAGATCCCCTTCTGCAATTTTCAATAATGAAATAGAATATTCAGGTTTAAAAAGAATATTTTTATTATTTGGTCCCATTATAAAAGTTTCTTTCCTGTTAAAACTGCAATTCGACAAACTCCACCTAAGTTTTTATTTTTTTCAAAATCCTCTTTGGACTTTATAATCCAATCAACTGCAACATCAGAATAAAAAGGTTGGTTTACTATTTTATAACAGTATTTAACTTCTTGTTCATTTTTGACAACAACTAAAAGATCGAGATCTGAATTTTCTGTATTTTTATCAACTGCAGCTGAACCAAAAAGGTAAGCATCTATTATTTGGTGTTGACTTATTAATTTAAGAATTAATTCCTGTGCTTTTTTTAAGCCATCAAATGCAGGTTTAAAATTTGGATTTAATTTTGATAACTATGACATAAATTCACTCTATATTAACACTCAATTTAAAACAAGTTTTTAAATATTATTATGAAAATAGAAACTTTAGTTTGAAATTTCATAATGCGGAGGTGATTTACAATCAGACTTAATCATGTGCAGTTCAGTTATTATGAAAACACAAACGAAAGTTTGGATTTTCATAATTCGGGGTGATTAAAAATCACCCCAAACAAACAGGAAAATAACTGCTTATGATTATGTCTGATACAATTGCGCAGCGATCAGACTTAATCATGAGCAGTTATTTACTGATTTTTAAAGATGTACTTAATAAATCATTAATAAAAGTATTTTCTTTATTTTTTATTTCATATCTACGGGTCACCATAGAAAAAATACTGTCTTCCGCTACACCAATAGGTTCACCATTGTAATCTTTTGTGAGCCCAGCAATTTTTTCAGAGGCTGGAAATCGACCATTCACTAATTTTTTGGGATCAATTTTAGAATTCCCGTAACCTCCAATACCTCCGCCGATTGCTTGATTTTCACCGCCTTGACCTTCAGGATTTAGTGGATCAAAACTACCTACCAAACCAGCACTGCCATTGCCACCAGAAAGACCATCACCTCCCCCCCCCTTCATTTTTTTAAGGGCATCTGCCAAGGAGGAAGATTTACTTGCTTCATCAGACTCGGAAAGCTTACCGCCAACTCCATCACTGATATTCGAAACCAAAGTATCTGCACGCTCTAAAGCTTTAACATAAGATTCTTGTAACCCTGTTGGAAATCTATTTTTATCACGGGAAGAAAGATCTTTAGCAGTAAAAGAATCACCATTGGGCATTGTAAATTTTAATTTATCTTTATCGAAGATAACTCCATGCTTAGTTAATTCATCTATTCCATTAGTCACAAGTTGTTTAAGTTCCAGTTGTTTATTTGTAAATCCCGAATTTGTTAAAGTGGACGAAGATTTTAATTGAGTACCTGACTCATCATCTTCATCAATTTGACTATTGTCACCTTTAGTGCCACCATCTGCCACTGACGTATTACCACCTACAGAGGTAAGATCTTGTTTAGAATTATTTGCTGATGTTTCAGACCCACTATTAATAAATCCTTGTATACCTTGCACAATACCCATTCCAATCAAGACAATTCCAGCAGCTTTAGTATATGGATTGGAAGTTAATGATTTTCCTGACGAGGTTAATCCCCCCGCTAAAGCTCCATCTAGGACAATAGCACCAGCTGCAACACTGGCTCCTCCGGAAGCTAAACCTGCCATCCCAGATCCGATATCAACGCCGCCGCCTCCCCCATCACTACTATCTGAAGTACTTCCATTATTACCGCTATTCACTTGGCTAGAATGCTCTGAGCCTTTTGATTTTCCAGTTGTATTGTGTTTCTCAATATCGTGAATACTCTGAGCAAAATTTAAATTATTAAAAGTAAATTGAAATCCAAAAATAATAATAGCAATTTTTTTATTGATTTTAAAAAGAATAAAAGAACTTAAATTACTAATCATTATACACCTCAAAAATTAAACATTTTAAAATCAAACTAGCTATTCATTAGCAAAAAAATATATTTCTTTGAAAAAACAAAGGTAATCATTATATTAATAGTTTAGTAGAATATAAAATTTTTTCTAGTAGTTAGGATAAATATTTTATAAAATTGGCTATTTTCAAAATTTTAGATTATCAAAACAAAATTAAAAGATTTGAATTCTGTTTTGACTAAAAGTACTACAAGTTTATTTAATTTAAATTTCTCAATCTGAGAATTTAATAAATTTAAAAACGTTTCAAAATGATTTTTAAAATTAAGTTTAAATCTTGAAATTATTTGTTTTAAGTTACCAGTATATGGTATAATTTTCCTTCACAAAAAGAAAAAAGGATTAAAATTGAAAAATTTAAAACCAATACAAATATTATTTGAAGATGAATATTTACTAATTGTTAATAAACCAGCCGGAATTCCTTCTCAACCCACTGTTGATCCCAAACGGCCCAGCGTTTATACTTTGTTACAAAAACAATTTCCACAATTAACGCTTTTTCTCCATCATAGATTAGATAAAGATACTACTGGAGTCTATTTATTATCAAAAAGTAGCAAAGCCAACAAACCATTAACAGATATGTTTAGAGAACACAAATTTCAAAAGACCTATCTTTCGATAAATAAAAAAAATCTAGAATGGACACAAAGAGAGTGGAAGGTCACTAATCATTTGGCACCCGTTAAAAATGGTAAAAAACAACTCATGCGCATGGTTGTTGTAAACAAGGGTGGCTGGTATGCTGAAACTGATTTTAAAATTATAAAAGAACTCAAAAATTCAAACTTGATTTTACTTGAATCAAAACCGTTAACAGGTAGAACTCATCAAATTAGAGTTCATTCAGCACTCAATAAAATGCCTATTCTAGGAGATTTTTTATATGGTGGAAAATCTGAACTTAGTTCTCAAATCTTATTGCACGCTCAAAAACTCGAATTCAATCATCCAATAACAAGGGTTCCTTTGATTATAGAAAGTCCCTTATCTGAATATATCATTAACACATTTTTATAATCAACGAGGTCAATTTTTATCAATGCACAATAAGGACTTACCTCATTTTGATTTTTACTTTTCGGTCTTTTTTAGGCCATGGTTGATTTGGCTGTGGATCCATCTCTTCAACCATATTTCCATTTCCAATTATTTTTAAATCTAAATTTTTTGAATCTTTTAATCGACCAATTTCTAATTGCACTTCACGCAAATTTAAATTCCGTAAATCTGGCACTAAATCTTCATCTGTAGTTATCTCTTGAATATTTAAATCCAAATTTGATTGCTCGTTTATTAATTGTTCTTTATTTTCAGAATTTATTTTATTTTCATTTTTTAAATCATTTGGAAATGTCGATGAAATATTAAATGCATTTTCATGCAAAACTGTTGGAACTATCCCCTCTTTTTGCATTAAAAATGTAGATACATTTGCAAATAAAGGAGCTGCAACTTGTGATCCATAATAATCTTTTTTTGGAGTATCAACTGCAACATAAATGACATACCTGGGGTTGTCCGCAGGTATAAAACCTGCAAAACTAGAAATATAAGCACCCTTCACATATCCTAAACCATTTGGATTAACTTTTTGAGCTGTTCCAGTTTTACCAGCAACTATATATCCAGAAACTCGTGCATTAACACCTGTTCCTCCAGGGGCAGTTACTCCCATTAGCATTAATTTTATCACATTTGCTTGTTCGGGTGTAAGAACTCGCTTCACCAATTCAGATTTATTTTTTTTATTTATAATTGAATTCCACCAGGGAATTTTTTCGATACTATTTCCATTTTTAATTACAGTTGGTCGTTTCAACAAACCACCATTTGCAATGGATGCATATGCATTTGCGATTTGCAAAGGAGTTGTAGAAACACCATGACCAAAGGAAATATTACTTAGTAGATGTTTACTCCAAGGTAGATTTTGTAATATTCCAGAGGACTCACCTGGTAACTCAATACCGGTTTTTAATCCAAATCCAAATTTTAATAATGCCTCTCTTAAGTTCTCAGCCCCCAATTGAAATCCAATTTTAGCAGCACCAATATTTGAACTTAAAGATAAAATTTCAGATGTGGACAAATAAGTAAATTGGTGATGTGAGTCTGCTTCACGAATCGTATTTTTACCCACTCTCATTTTTCCATTTTCACAAAAAATTCTGGTATTAGCCTGAATCTGTGCACGGGCGATTGCCTCCGCTATTACAAATGTTTTTAACGTTGAACCGGGTTCAAAAGATTCAATTAAAGATTTATTTCGATAAGGATTTTCAATTTCTGAAAATGCTTTTTGTGCAAAGTCTCTGCTCACTGCCGTCATTGCAACAACTTCAGATGTTTGAGCATCAAGCACAACCCCATATGCACTGTCAGCCTCATGGGATTCAATTGTATTTTTTAACTCTTTGTTCAAACGAAATTGAATTTCACGATCTAAACTTAAATATAAATCCTGTCCATCATGGGACTCTGTTACCAATAATCCATTAACTTGTAATGGCCGCCCTCGAGCATCTCTTTTTACTGTTACTTTTTCTGTATTAGGTTTTAAAATTGAATCAAATTGTTTCTCGACTCCTTCTGCACCTAAACCCTCTTGGTTTGTAGTCCCTATTATTGGAGCAAACAAATCATCACTTAAGTAAATACGCTTTGGCTCTTCAATAAAACCTATGCCGGCAAATTTTAGTTTTTTAATTTTATCAATTTTTTCAGTATCCACTCTTCTTTTTAACCAAACAAATTTTTTATCTTTTTGTTTATTATTTTGATTTGAAGTTATATTTGATAATTTATTTAATGTTTGATTAATTAAAAGTTTATTTAAAATTTCACTATAATTTACTTTTAATTCTTGACTCAATACTTGAGCTACTTCTTTTGGTTTTTTTATTAAAGTTGGATCGGCAAAAATTGAATATGCTGATACCGAAATTGCAAGTTCTTCCCCATTTCGATCATAAATTGTACCCCGTCGCCCTTGCACTTGAATTTGTGTTTGAAATAATTTTTGTTGCCTTTGAGTTAATTTATCATTCGGTAAAACTTGAATAACAAAAGCTCTGACCAGCAATAAACACCAAATTGAACTTGAAAATAAAAAAATAATTATAATTCTGGATTTCATTGTACAATCACCCCAGATTTTTTGGGAGCAACCCTTTCAAAAGCTTGACCACCACTCATGTGAATAATTTGTGTTAGACTGGGGTCGGAAAATGCTGTACGAACACGAATTTCTTTTTCAATTCTCTCGGGCCTCGAAAATTTAGCTAAGCTTATTTCTTCGAGCCTTCGTTTTTCTAGGGTTAATTTTAATTCTTTATTGAGTTTTAATAACTCATAGTTCATTCGTCGTTCTTCCATTTGAAAAAAAACAACAGTAAAAAGTGATGCAATCATAATAAAAATACTTAAAAATGGTTTAAATTCTTGAACTAAATTTTTGATCAAGTGATCCTCCGAAAATTTATAAAAAATATAGAATTCAATTTTTTATCTCTTTTAATTTTATACCCTAAATTATAATTTTCACACTCTTGTCTTGTAAAAAGTTTCGACAACATCAACTTAAGTAGAGTCTAGTTTTAGCAATATCGATGAGTAGTTATGAGCGGACAAAATCGCTCGAGTTCCTTCAGAAAGTAACTTTAAATGTCTTGGTGTTAGAATCATAACAGTTTTTAAAAGTTTCAAATTTTGTTATAACACTCAAAACACCATTTAAACAGAATCACTAACCTTTAATAAAGGAGAGGAACAATGACTTCATTTTTAAAATATTCAAAAACAGCATTGATTTTACTTCCGTTCGCTCTTGGTATGACTACAAAAAGTTTCGGAGCAGACGAAGTTGCAAAATCAGAAAACCCACTTAAAAAGTGTTGGGGACAAGATCAATGGTTATGCTTTGAACCAACTTTGTATGCCAATTTATCCATTGGTGATGGCCACAACACGCCACTGGATTCTAATATTCGACAATCTCAAATGGGCCTTGCTATTTCAAAAGCTAATTCTAATTGGGCATTAGTATTAAATTGGTCTGCAACTGCAGCCATATTAAGAGATTCAGTTCAAGAAACTGCGAATGACTCTGTTTATGCAAACCGAGATGCCAATTTAGAGAAAGTGGATTTTAAGCGAAGCTCTACTATTGCAGCAATGAGCAAAGATTTATCTGACGCACTCGTTTTTGCAGGGAATCCTATTAACTCCCCACAATACAATGTCAAATATAATTTACTACAACCTATCATTGTACAAAAAGTTACAGCGGGTGTTCAACCCTACTATGATAAAATTGCATATGGTACAGCTGAAGCTTTAAAACGAATCGATGATCGAAGTGACGAACAACAATTAAGGCTTTCCGCACGAGATATTTTTGTTTCTTATGATGATGGTTCTGCTTTATTTCGAGGCGGTTGGACTCGAACGGGTCAAGGTTTTGATCGAACACCAATTGGAGATAGTCAATTAAAATATACTGGAACAGGATCGCATGCTTTAGCAGTTAAAGAAGGTATGAATGTTCAATCTTTTGGAATAGAGGGTGGCAAAAAAATAATTGCTTCTGAAAATGTTGATATTGAATTAGTAGCATGGGTTAATAGAGAAGGTGCTCTTTTTGTTAATGGGACTCAATATCTTGCAAATGCTTATAGACAAGATGAAGAAATGTATAAGCATTATAATGATGATATTTTTATTTTTAATGCGGGTGGAGCTAAGTCTTGCGTAGCATTAAAATCAACAGGAACTGACTTATGCGCAAGTATTCAAGCTACAGGTAAAGGAGTGAGCCCTGGCCTTAGAATTGAACAGGATTTTGGCGATCGATTAAAGTTATTTGTTGTTGCAACTTATGTTAATCACACATTGCAAGCTGAAGGATTTCATGGACGTGTTCAATTAACTTATGATGCATTTCATTTACCTTATAACTTTGATGTTTTTGTATCAGTTTTTGCTGAGTATAGTAAAAAACAACAAGATTTTAACAAAGTAAGTGAATTAGACTTACACTCCGATGGATATGTCGAAGATTACAAAGAAGTTGGTGGATCTGTTGTTGCGGTAAAACAATTTAATAAAATTCAATCTGCAACGTCATTTGGTGTGGAAGTAAAAGGTACTGAGTTTAAAATGGGAGAAGCAACTATTCAAGAAGGTCAAGTTGTTGCTACTTTTGGTTTAGAATTTGGGAAACCAAAATAAATTCTATAATTTTTATTAAAAGGTAAAGTTATAACTTTACCTTTTAACTTTTTTTATTGAGATCAATTCTAACCTCAATACCCTACAAACAATCATAAGATTTAACTCTAGTGTCATGGTATACGGTGTCCATATTTTTCAAAAATGAAGTCATAATTTTATTTTTTTCTTCATTCTGATTTTCAATTTTAGAAGATGGTATTACTCGCAAGAGTTCAAGTTCAAAAGGTTTTGATGAATAATCATTTAAATTGACCTTCATATCTTCAAATGGAGGAATCTCAAAATCTGCAATACTTGGCGCCAATGCTATAAGATGATTATAATTCGACAGAGCAAAAGCTTCTGTTGGAAATCTAGCAACTTCATCTGAAATGTGATTATTATTTTCATCATGCAAACACATCATAGAATATTCGTTTGCTGATAAATTTGAAAATGTAATTTGTTCGGCATCATCTTTTGATGCTTGAATCATTAATTCTTTTTTAACCATTTCAAATTTAAATTCAGATTTTAAAAGTTCGGGTGTAAGTTTATTAATATCATCTATACTAGTATTTTTTAACAAACTTGCTTGATCACTTGGAAATTTATTTAGGGTGCCTTCTAAAAATTTATTTATACTTTTAATATTATTATGACATTTTTCATTTGGACATAAGTAGCATTTTAAATTTCCACTTTTAGAAGTTAAATTATTTATGTTAATAATTAAATCTCTTGCAAGTAAATTTAAACTAACTAAAAAAATTGCAAAAAGTATAAAATTTTTACCGATCTTTATTTTACAAATTCTTATTTTATTTATATTAAAATATTTATAATCTTCAAAAATCATAAGCTCTCTCATAAGGCTTAGGAACTAAAACTGGATTTTTTAATTTTTGACTGGTATTGATTGCCCAGTAAGGGTTTCGCAATAATTCACGACCTAAAAAGATTAAATCAGCATCTTGTTTTTTTAAAATATCTTCTGCTACTTCACCATCTGTAATTAAACCAACTGCTCCAGTACGGATTTGTACTTGTTTTTTTATTTGACTTGCAAATGGAACTTGATACTGAGCATTGATATAAATATTTGCCTTAGAAACCGCTCCCCCAGACGAGCAATCAATAAGGTCCACTCCCCTTTTTGTTAACTCATTACAAAATACAATTGAATCAGAAAGTGACCATCCATTAGCATCATCCATCCAATCCGTTGCAGATATGCGTACAAATAAAGGACGAGACGAGGGCCAAACATCACGAACCCTTTCTACAACTTCTAATGGAAATCGCATCCGATTTTCAATAGAACCTCCATATTGATCTTCTCTAAAGTTACAAAGTGGAGATAAAAATTCATTTAATAAATACCCATGAGCCATATGCAATTCAATAATATCATAATCAGCTCTAAGTGCGCGTAAGGTTGCTGAAACAAAATCATTGATTACTAATTTCATTTCTGCTTCATTTATTGCTTTGGGTTTTTTATAATTCATATCAAAAGATATCTCACTTGGAGCCCAAGGAGTTTCTAGTATTGATTCGTTTGATTTGCGACCAGAATGAGCGAGTTGAATACCAATGGCTGCACCACTATTTTTAATCAACTGACACAATTGAAAGTGACCTGAAACATGTTCATCATTCCAAATCCCTAAATCTTTATTACTGATTCGACCTCGTGGTGAAATGGCTGTGGCCTCTACCATTATTAGTCCAACGCCTCCAATGGCCCTAGTGGCATAATGCACTTGATGCCACCCATTGATATTTCCTTTTTCGTCAGAAGAATATTGGCACATGGGTGACATAACAATTCTATTTTTAAGTTTGAGATCTCGTATATTTATTGAAGAAAATAATTCTAAATGTTGATTCATATAATTTATTTTAAAACTTAAATTTATTTTATGTCTGCAAAAAAATAATTTTTTTTAATCTTGCACTTTTATATTTTATAAAGTTCTATGGGCGAACCACGAGTCCACATCTTTTAAAGGGGAGAGAGATTTTATGAACTCATCAAAACAATTCTTAAGTCTTGTTTTTGCAATTTTAATTACTGCAAATGCATTTGGTGAAACAACACCTTATGATCAATTAAAACCACGCCGTTCCGGTGCAATTCTTTTAAAATTTAAAAAAGATAGTAATCAAAATGATCTTATTAGATACCTTGAATCCCATGAAAATGAGTTAAAATCTTTTTCTTCTTTTTTAAATGGTGAAACAATTAATCGCAACAATTCAGCTGACGATTTTAAACCTATAAGTGAAAATGTTTTTAGCTTTAATTATGTGAGTTTTTCAACTTCTTTAAAATTAAATAGTAATCAAGAACCAACATTTGTTATCAAAAATCAGGGTTCTGAAGAGTTGATGGCCCAAATAATTAAAAATTCAAATTTAGTTGAATTTGCAGAACCAGATTATGTTCATTTTCCAGATGCTGTAATGGTTAATGACCCAATTCTACACTCCCAATGGTACGTAGATATGATTGGATTACAAAGAGCTTGGGAAGTAAGTGTTGGTAATACATCAGTACAGGTTTTAGTATGCGATACAGGTGTTCTCTCAAATCATCCCGATTTAAATGGAAATATAGTTGCAGAAGGTTTTAATTTTGTGGACTCAACTAATCAAATAGAACCTTCAGGAAATGCCCATGGTACTCAGGTGTCTGGATTGATTGGTGCCCATGGAAATAATTCTATTGGTATTGCTGGTTTAAATTGGGAAATTCAAATTATTCCTGGTAAAATTTCAAATGATCCCAAAGGTGCAACTCTAACTTCGACTATGATAAGTTGTGTACAATGGGCCGCTGAACATAAAATTAGACTTGTGAATTTAAGTTATAATGGGGGAGGTAGTGAAGCTCTCACTGATGCTTCTAAAACATTATTTGAAAATAATGGGTTACTAATTTTCACAAGTGGCAACAAGGGAGAAGAATTATCTTATCCACATAATCCTTATGCTGTTCGAGTAGGTGCTTCAGATTTTTATGATTTTAAAGCATGGTGGTCAAATTCTGGAAATTGCCTTGATATGGTTGCTCCAGGTGTTTCAATGTTTTCAACAGATCTTAATGGAGATTATAAGCGCGTTCAAGGGACTTCATTTGCGGCACCCATGGTAACTGGTGCTGCAGCTCTTTTACTTTCTATTGAACCCAAATTAACTTCTGCACAACTTCGTAACCTAATTATACATTCTTCAAAAGATATTGGCGCAAAAGGTTATGACGTAAATTTTGGCCATGGAAGACTTGATATCTATAATGCCATCCAAATGTTACAACAAAACAAATTTTAATTTCATATTAATTTCATAATTAAAGTTTGTATTTTCATATTTATTTATTTAGTCTTGTAAGGGATTATAGGGTGTTTGAAAGTCATCCTATACAAATAGTAAGGAAGAGAGATGTATTTCTCTTTCTTGTTTTAAATTTTTAAGGAGGATTTATGAAATCATTAAAATTAGTGATTTGTTCAGTGATGTTTTGGTCTGCTGGCTCAACTGCAATTGCATGTAACCACTGTATGGGTGGTGATCACATGAAACAAATGAAGGACATGACAGATGAACAAAGAACAAAAATGGCTGATATGCATACGAAAATGGGAGATTGTTTAAAAAATAAAGAGGCAAATCCAGATCCTCAAACCTGCTTTGCAGATATGGAAAAAAGTTGTCCTTTTCATGATGGAAAAGACGGTCAAACTTGTGAGCACCATAAAGATCACAACAAAGCTAATAAAAAGAAATAATCCAATATGAATGGTATTATTAACTTAGCTTGCAATATTGTAATTCCAATTTATTTGCTAAATAATATGACCACAAAGTGGGGATATCTCCCCGCTTTGATTCTTGCAATTTTATTTCCTTTAGGCTTTGCAATTTATGAATGGGTTTTTCATCATAAAAAAAGCATGATTTCAGTTTTAGGATTACTTAACGTTATCATTAGTGGTGGCTTTGGTTTATTTCAATTGGGCGGATCTTGGTTTGCAATTAAAGAAGCTGCTTTTCCTTTGCTTATTGGCATATTTGTAACGCTTTCTCCTTATTATTCAAAACCTTTTATTGAAACTCTTCTTTTGAACCCAGAAATTATGAAGGTTCAAGAAATTGAAAAAATTATTGAAGAAAAAAATGCTAAATCTCAATTTCAAAAGTTACTCATTAAAAGTAACTATTTCTTTTCTTTTTCATTCTTCTTTAGTGCAATTTGCAATTATATTTTAGCTTTAAAAATATTTACACCTATTGATGATATTCTTGACCCTACTAAAAAGGGCGCAGTTCTTAATGAACAAATAGCTACAATGCATTCAAAGGGAATTCTCTTTATAGCTCTCCCCTCATTTGCATTGACGATATTTTTACTTTTTTATTTTCTTAACCAAATGGAAAAATTAACAGGACTTAAAAAAGAAGAATTAATGAAAAGCTAAAATTAACTCGCTTTATGTTGATGTTTTGTCCAAGCCGATTTTAATTTATCGACTAAACTTTTAGGTGAAAAAGGTTTTAAAATATATTGACTAACACCCATTAATACAGCCTCTGTGACTTGATCTTTTTCTGACTCAGAAGTTAATAACACAAATGGCATAGTCTTAAATTCTGGCGTTTCTTTTACTTTTTTTAGTAGCTCTATTCCTTGCATAAATGGCATATTCCAATCTGAAATAACTAAATCAACTGGATGACCATTTTTATATTGCTGACACAAGATGTTCCATGCTTCCAAACCGTCTTTTGCTATTATAATATCAGAATACCCTTGGGATTTTAATTCTCTAAAGACCAAATCTCTTATTGATGTCATATCATCTACAATTAGAATTTTTGAATTTACAGGAAACATAAAATACAAATTCCTCTCTTTTTATAATGGTTTTACTTTACGTGTGGCATTTGTAACAGACTCCCATTCTCTCACAACGGCATCCATAACTTGAACAGCAAATTTTTCTGGTTCAATAGCCATATCTTCAAGCGCACATGTTTTTACTGGTGTCCCATCATTTGTAATATTTACTGCAAAATGTATTTGTGTTGAAACTGCACTTTTTGAAGAAATACTTATAGATAATTTTCGATCTCCCCAATATAAATCATCTCCATCACGAGTTAAGAACTGAGCATTTGAATCTGAAAATTCATGTACTAAATCTTTAATTATCGATGCCATAAGTCTCTGCAATAAAACTCCTGAAAATAATTCTCGATCAAACATTTCGATAATAAAATGGAGCATATCTGCACCGCAGATTTGTGCTCCTTGCAAAAGATCTTCCCCATCTACCATATGAGAATTATCAACATCACATGATCCCCTCCATGATATTATAGAGTTACCTAATATTTGATACTGCATATAAGCAAATAAGGGCCGTAATTGAGATCCATCATAATGTAAATGTTCAGAAACCCATAATTGTTTCATGTGTTCTCCTACCAACTTATATTACCTCTAGAAATACCTTAGCCAAGTCCAGTTCCAACATTTTTTCAAATGACATTTTATTTTTTTATTTATCAAATAAACTAATGACTAGTACAAACTCCACATTAAAACCAATTTATAATTCACAGCTAAATAGTTTTTTTAATTATTTTGAACATATCTTTGAAATAAAAGCTTCCTTTCAATCTATCAGTACTCAAATTTTTAAAGTTGATTTTGATCTTTTATTTAATATAAATGCAATTCAACCCATTAATCAAAGTTTATACTCAAATAAAAAAATTGAATTTCGAAGAAGTAGTTTTCATATTGATAAACCAAAACGACATCATGAACTTTGGAAACACACTTGCTTGGAATGTTTTTTAAAACCACAAAATGATAATATTTACTATGAAATAAATGTTAATGCTGAAGGATTTTGGAATATATATCAGTTCACTAATTATAGAGAAAATATGCAAGAAAGCACTCATATTAAAATATTAGATTTTCAGAGACTGTCTAAAGTTAAATCTGCTAATGAAATTAATTTAAAATTTAATTTAATTTTTGAGTCCCAATTTACTTTAACAAATTTAGACTTTAGTTTAAACGCAGTTATCGAAAATATGTTAATAAAGGATTCAAATCAAAATTTGGATTACTATGCCATAAAACATTCGCAATCCAAACCTGATTTTCATCATTTCAATAATTTTATTCCAATGAAATAAACATGAGAATAAAGGCGCATCAAGCTTTTTTAACAAATTCAGATT
>SXSU01000128.1 GCA_005793345.1 Bdellovibrionales bacterium | reverse complement strand
AGAGTTAAGATCTTTAACATCAAGATAGAAATACGTACATCCACTGCAACCTGTGTTTAGTATAAAATATATAATTATTAAAATTTGAAAATAAATTTTATAATAATTAGTAATCATAAAAACCTATCGGTGAAAATCATCATTTACTTAATGATAAACTGCTGATTATTTCTTTTTTGTTGTAAAAATAAAATACATTTATTTTATTTTAAATTTTAAATTCAAAAGTTCGGCTCATTTTGAGATGATTTTTAAAAAAAGTCTCTTATTTGCTACATTAATCTGGCATAATTATATGAAGTGATTAAGCAAGGAATTACGAGGTGGTTTTTATGTTGCTGAGTAAACTTAAAAATATTTTGTTTGGTATTTTTATTTTAAATTTAATAGCATGTACAAATGCGATTCCCAGTTTTAAAACCAGTGTAACAAATAATTTAACCCGAAGTAACGATATTGAAATATTAAATAACAATCAGGGCAATCCAATTTTAGTATCTCAGGATAATTATATTAATGCGCTCCAAGTAAAAGATGGAATTTCATTAACAGGTAAATGTAAAAATACAGCTGATGATCTTTTGCTATATGTTGATGATCAAAAGACTGATTTCAAAGAAAAGTGTAATGAAGGAAGTTTTAACTTTTCAATTTCTAGTGAATTCCTTGCTGGTTTAAGCGAAGGGAGTCATACCTTTTCTATAGTCCAAATTGATTCAAATAATTCAAGAACTCAGTCATATGATTATCAGTTTATTAAAGATTCTATATTGCCGGATACTGCAATTGTTAAATTGATTAAGCAGGATGATAATCAAGAACTGACTAACAATTCTTATTATGAAAAATCTGAAATTAAATTGGATTGGACAGTGGGGGCAAATGAAAATTCAAGTAATAATAAATATCACTTAAAAGTTTTTAACTCCCAAAATTGTTCTGGTGAAGTTCAAAATTATATTAAGGATGTCGGAAGTACTACTTACTTATATGAAGATGTGAGCCAGACAGATGATTATTATTCATTTAAGGTCGAAACAGAAGATCCTTCTAAAAATTATTCAATATCAAATTGCTCTACAAATTTAAAAGTAAATCATAAGCCAATTGCCCCAAATATTAAAGTTTGGGTATCGCAAGCTAGCGATTTGCTAGTAGATCTGAATTCAAAATTAAATCAAGCACAGATTAAAGATTTAGATCAAACAGTAATGTTAGATTATTTATCGATCCATGAAAGTAAAAGTAATAATGTAAAATCACTTGTAAGTTTTGTTAATCCTGATACCAATTCATTTTCAAGAATCCATGTGAAATATGCATTAAAAGCAAGTTTTCGTGGTAAAAATATTTTTAATTATAAAGTTATAGATTCTTCAGGATTATCTTCTGAATATGGTGAACTTATCATAAATGTGATGACTCCAAAAACATGGGTAGGGTCAGGATTAATGTCAAATAAGTTGAATTGGTGTGGTAGTATCATTGATCCATTCATAGGATGCAGTCACAATGTTTTATCTTCAGCTGATTTAGTTTTTGATGATACTTGTGATGCATCGGTTGTAGATTGTGTTGCTTCAATGAATGAAGAATTTCGAATTAGTTTTAAAAATCGCAATTTACATCTGGCAAAAGGCTTTTCAGGTGAGATTCGAATTAATGATAATATTTCAAGTACAATTGTTTTAAACTCTATCAGTATTAATGGAGGAATTTTAAATTTAAGTGATCTGGATTCAGCATATAGGTTTGAGGTTGAAAGTGATTTTAACCTACAAGGCGGTAAGTTTATTGCTCCTCCAGGCCAATTGAAGCTCGAGCATGATGTTGTAATTAAAGACACTGTAGACTTTATGGCAAACGGAGGTATTGTTAACTTTCATTGTCATGACTATAATTTTGATGCGACTGAAGGCTGTGTGATTTGGTTACCATATGATGTTTCAATTATTTCTCCAATTGAATTTAATAATGTAGTTATATCTCCTGGAAATTTTGATGGTGCTAATTATGCTTCTAGACCAATTTTACTAAAAGGAGCATTAAAGGTATTAGGCGATGTTGAGTTTAGTAATCAATGTTCTGGTAATTCTAGTTGCTACTCTAATATTAATTTTAAAGCAATTAAGAAATACCCTGGTGAATCCATTGCACGAGTTTATGGATACAAAAACTTAACTATTTCAGATCTTGGTGGTGTTAGTGGAGATATTGATTTTATTTTTGCTGGTAATAGTAGTCGAACTTACATGGATTTAACTACTGGGTCCTTTAGTTTTGTTTCTAATTATTTTCTAGATATTAATTTATTAGAATCAAATATAATTAACTTTACAAGTGGTTTTAAAAAGCAAATGGTAAAAAGTGGATGGATATTAGATAGGAAATTTAATCCTGATACTGGAGTATTATTTTAAGTCTACTAGTCTTATGTCTTAATATAATGTAATTTATTAATTGTAATATTCAAATTTAATTGCGTGCTCTCTGTCAACAAATCCATAATATAATAATTGTTTAAGATTAAGAGTGATCGCTTTGCGAATAGACTCGACAAATACAGTTCAAGGTGATTTACAACCCCACCTTGAATCATGAAAATCCAAACTATATTTTGTTGTTGGGGAGACTTGTGCAGAAATGGGATTAAATAATTTTTATAAAAAAATAATATCAGTTATGTCTCTAATTTATTTTGGAGGTTGTTTACATGCTCCTCATCAGCAAATTAGAAATCCATCGGAGATTACTTCAAGCTCACCAACAAAAAAACATATTGTGGTTACTATTCATGGTTTAAGAGGAACTGATAAATCTTTTGGGGAATTTCATAAATTTATTAAACCTCATCTAGAGGATTTAGATCCAACTTTTGAAGTGATTCCAGTAAATTTTATATACAATCCAAGTTCTATGGATTTTAACCCATTAAGGGACGTCGTGCCTTTATTAAATGATACTATAATTAAAGTAGGATTTAATGATAAGGATCCAGAAGTGAGTGATAAAATATCCATTGTAATGTACTCAATGGGTGGAAACGTTGGCTTAGCTTGGCTTAATGATGCATTGATAAACTTTAATAATAGAGATTCAAAATCTGCATTGCTGATAAAAAATTTAGATAACTTTATAACTTTAGGTGCTCCATTTTGGGGTTCAAAAGAAGCAGCAATTGGAGAAGTTGCGGCAGCTTATACAAAATTTGACATGAACACTATACTTACTAATAAATATATTAGTCCTATTACTCAATTTACTGATTCACAAATGAACTTACTTTCCATGGGGGCACAGGATTCTTTTTTTATGAGAAAGGATATGTTAAAATGGAAACTTTTATTAGATAATAATAAAATTGCAACGAATACTCCTTTTAGAGTGCAAAATAGCATTGGGTTGTTTCCTTGTATTAGTGGGACTTTGGAACTTCCAAGATTAGATGAAGTATTAAAAATGAAAGATGCAATTACAAATTTAGACGGATACAGAAACGGGATAAATAATTTTGTGTCTAATACTAAATCTAAAATTATGGATATAAATTTAAAAGATTTAGCTAAGGAAATCCCATCAGTAAAAGACGTAATTAGTTATTCGAAGGAAGCAGCTTTATATTCTAGAGATAAATTATCTCAAATGGATATTTCTCAGATCTCAAAAACTTTACAATCCTATGGCCATAGTCTCGAATCATTAGTGAATGCAAAAATAAAAACTCAAACAGACTGCCGGCCGGAATCCTGGAATGGAATTGATAGAAAATTAAATGAGATGATAGTGAGTTTCTTTTTTGGAGGTGAGCGAAGAGAATCAGATATGGTAGTTATTTCTCCGAGTGCAACTTTGAATTTTATCTATGCGGAGGATCTCGATTCAAATAAAAATAATTCAGTATTTAAACCGAAAAAATATATAAAAAATACTGATTTTAAAGATATGGACTTTGTAAATAATAAACTAGATAAACCACAGATTCAAAATTATTATACCCAAATTTTACATGCAACTGTTGCACCTACACAAACAGATGATTTTGTAGTCGTAGAAGATATGTGTGAAAAATTTGAAGAGGGATGTACTCCTTATTATAAACTTTTAGTTCGAGATCTTGCCCATTGCCAAGGACCAAAATCTTCATGTGTGAAGGAAAAATTTGATTCATTTGCAAAGTTAGCATTTACAGAGAAAAATTATGATGAATCGTTAAATTCTGATTATGAACGGGCAAATCAGTTAAGGGGTTTTAATCTTGAACTCAACTTACGTGTACCTAATGATTATGAAATCCCTTCAACTATAGACTCTTGGGATGTTCTTAAACATATACAGTTTAATTTTGCTGATGCCAATTTTGGAAAAGAGCCATTTCCATTAACAGTCGCTAAAAATTACATAAATTTGATGGAACACATTTTGACATATCCAAGTGGATACAATGAATTTACACATTTTACGACAGATGGGTTAATTAAATTAAATGAGAAAGATGAAATTTTAAAATTTGATCTGCAAATTGCGCGTTCACTTGAGATTTATTCTCGAATTGTGAGAATCCACAAGGAGAATAGTAGTAATGAAAAAATGATTAGAATTATACTCACAGGCCGAGCAATGCCCCGTTTTGGGGTAAGTTCAGATGAATTTTGGAATGCTATTAAAAATAAAAATGGTATAATTCTACCATTTAAAATTTCGCTTCCAGGATTAAATGAGAGAAAAATAGATGCTCGAGTAAAACCAGGGATTTCTACTTTTATCGATTTGACGATGAAGCGGGAACAATGAAAATTCAAACCTGTAGGCTTTGGATTCATTTGTCGTCGAAAAACTGGTCTAGTTTGAAACGGAATTTTAGAAAAATTCATAAAAGTTGATGTCTGTTAATCTGTTTTCGGTTTTACTTTCATAACTAATAGTCCTGATTAGGTCGAGTGGCTTCTCTGTTTTGTGATGACGGGTTTCCCACGCTCCGGTTTTTTCAAGCAGCGTGGAGATTGTGGAAAACCCTCTAACGTTTTGAAGTGCCATTAAAAATTAAAAATTTT
>SXSU01000127.1 GCA_005793345.1 Bdellovibrionales bacterium | reverse complement strand
TTGTTGTTGGGGGGGTGGTGGGGGGGGTGGTGGGGGTGGTGGTGGTTGCTGCTAAACTGCTCACACCAGTCAAAAATAAAATTAACAAAAGAATCATAACTTTTAATTTATTAAACATATATATGGCCTCTTATTGAAATCTCTTAAAGTGACAAATGCAATTGGGATTGAAAAGTCCACGAATCGGCTTTTACATCATCTAATGGAATAATTCTGCCTTGAATTGCCTGAACTAGTATTTCAATTCTTTGCATTGGAAAATATTTAAAACCTAATCCCCAGCGAAAATTTTCAGGATATATACTTTGAATATTTTGTTTTGAATACTGTCCTATAGATTGAAAGTAGATTCCTCGTTTTAATTTCATAGTTGCTTGCGTCCAAGCATAGGCACCTCGAATGGGTTTTTGTCCAAAGGTCGTGTTTTCAAAAAGTCCGCCTTCCATCAGTACAGAGTTACCTTCACCCATCCCTGCTTCAAAAATCAAAGCTCCACGAAGTCTTTTTAAAATCTCGGTTTCTTCTGCCATACTTGTTATGCCGACGCGCCTTTTTTCAGAAGGTTCAAATAAATATAACATCGATAATCCAGAAAACTGCTCAGCTCTTTTTAAAAATAAATTACCAATATAAGGATTAAAAAAGAATTCATGTTTTTCTATTGCATATTGAAGTGTCAATCCGTGGGTTTGGTCATTTTGTCCGGCATTAAGTGCCCCACGATTAAATGCTGTATGATCTGGATGACGAATCCCATAAGCTTTATCCATAAAACCTAAATACATCCATAATGAATCAGAGAATTGATTTCGAAAATAATGTTCACGGGTTAAAATTTCTGTTTCATTAAATGTTTTATTGGGACTAGCAAAAATTGGTTTTTCAACTAAACCTAAATTAAATGCAAATATATACTTTTGATCTTCATCAAAACTTATAACTGTGTCTAAATCTTTTTGCATTCCATAAAATTTTTTAACTTGGCCAGTTCTTAATGGCGATTGTATTGCACTTAAACCACGATACTTAATATTAAATCTCAACCAATAAGGTAACTGAACTGAACCAAATAATCCTGAATATTCAGATAAAGTTTCATCATCTAATTTAGTATTCCAAAATGGTTTTGCTGCAATTTCTGCCGCAAACAAACTACGACCATAATCATTAAGTGGCCCGTTACCTCCTCCATTATAATGACAAGTCATACATGTTGCATAACCATGTCCAATAAATTCTGGGTAGGCATAGAGAAAATCAGCATTTAATAATGTTATAAATAAAAAATATATTAATGATAAATTTAAATTGTAAATAATTTTTTTCATTAAATATAAGGCTAAGTTAACAAACTTAGCTGGTCAATATTAAATGATTAACCAAAGTTCTAATCATTTTTTGCACCATTAACTATCCACGTAGTTAATGCATCGATTTCTTCTTTTGATAGAGGTCCAAAACCACTTTCTGGTTTTGGCATTATGTTCCCAATTCCTTTTACACGATTTAATAATGAACTCTGTCCGGGATCCCCAGGTTTTATACTTGTTAAAGTTTGCATATAAGTTTGAAAACGTACATTTGGCTTTTGTAATTGATGACAACCATCACATTTAGCAAGTAAAATATTTGCTTGAATAGAAGCAAAAGTTGGACCTAAAGGAATTGTAACGGGAGCTTTTCCTGATCCAATTAATGTAGGATCTAAATTAGTAATCCAATTTTTGATGTCTGTAATCTCATCAGTAGTAATTTCTAAACTTGGATGAGTCACTGACTCACCTAAAGCCACTTGTAAAATAGGTGATAATTCTGGTTCTGTTGGCAAAATTAATCTTTGATTATATGTATATTCTGGGTCTGCTATTTCAGCAACCCCTCCCATGGCTTGGACTGAATTATGACAGGTTTGACATCTTGCTGTTAAAACTTTTACAGCTTGAGTTTGCATTGCTAATGATGGATTTTCTAAATAATTATCTTGAAACGATGGATTGCTTTTTCCACAGTTTTGATAAAAAGTCCCAACAATTAATAAACTTGAAATATATAAAATTAGATTTAATTTTAATTTTACGTTTACATTTTTTTTCATCTAACGACCTCGTATAAAAAAACTAATCTTTATTAAACTTCTAATTGTTTAGTGCCCCATTTATTATCCATCTTTGAACTGCATCGCGCTCTAATTGATCGAGCCAGTTATCTTTTGGCATTTTATTTAATCCTTGGTTCATCGAATTATCACCATTCATACGACGAAACATTGTATGTAAATTTCCATTCGCCTGGCCCGTCACATAATCAACTTTTGAAGAGTCTAGTGCATTTGGTACAACACTGCCGGGTATAATTAAACTTTTTGAAACCAATTGTGCATAATTTGTGATATCGTAAAATCCTTGGAGTTCGACACTATTATGGCAGTACCAACAATTTTTTGCGAGAACTCCATAGGGCTCTCCAGTCGATCTGTTATAATCCATAAGAGCAGAAAATTTATCAACACCATCAAAATCAATTGAAGGTTTTGGGGCATAATTCGGAATCGTAATCTGTAAACTTTTTGCATTAACAATTAAATTAGCATTTGAGGGAGTTCCCATATCTATAGAAAGAATTTTTTCTTGATCTTCAGTTCTAATATCATCTGAAAACCAAAGATCTAGCTTTGCACTTTTTATATTTGCTGGAATTGAAATATTACTCGAATTTGAAATAAAATTATAATCCCAATCAAACCGGTTTTCTGTTCTATTATCTCTAAATTTATTTACAAAGCGAGTATTCAGTGCAGTTGTGTTTGTGCCAACAGTTATTGGAATAACAATAGCATTTGGATTTTCACCAATAACTTGAACATTAAATGAAAATATTTTTCCTAAATCAGCTTTTTGAACAGTATATGATGTTAATTCAAATTTTACTTCTGGTTTTGGAGGAGGAGTAGGTAACTCAACACTCTCGATTAAACCTATTTGCAAAGATAAATTATCATTATCGCCAATATGACCAACGGCTAACAAACTTCCAGAGTATAATAAGGCGGTCGTGTTTTTATAAACAGATTCATCTATGAATTCGAAAGTATTTGTGTATCGCACAGGTTGACCATTTAATTTTAATGTAATTCCTTTAATTCGAACACTCTGATCTCCAGATGTTAATGTTGGCATTGTAAACAAATAAGCTGTTTCACCTGCTGCAGTTATATAACCAGTTACACTAATAGAAATGGAAGCGTTTACTAATTTGGGTAGTGCAATATCTTTGAGTTGAAAAATTTCTGAATCATTAATTTTCCATGATAATTTTACAGAGTTAAAAACTTTTATAGGAGTTTTAGTGCCATTTATAGTTCGTTCGATAATTTCAGATGTCAGCGGAGTGATATTTTGAGATGTGGTTGTATAATTTGGGTCAAGCTTTGCTATTGCAGACGAAGTGTTAGATGTGCTTCCTTCACAATTTACTTTTTCTTTCTGATACAGTTCCCACTGCTCACGCAATTCAGAAATTGCAGCGCTATTGTGTAAACCAGTATATGGAGCATTATGAAGTTCAGAAACAGCATTTTTAGAAATCTTATCATATCCATTTAACTGAAATCCAGCAAATGCTGTTTTTAAATCAGGGTCTGCAAAAGAACCTTTACCTTGTCCACCCAAAGTATGACATTGACTGCATTTACTCATTAAAAGTTGATGATAACCTTTATTAAACACATCAATGTCATCCACAGAACATGCTAATTCTGGATTAAGTGAAAAGTCAAAACCACTTTGCAAACTACTGCTCTGAGAAGAACTTCCACTTCCATAACGGCTGCAATTATTAAATGCCAACATTAATAATAATGTGGTTGCTGCAAGAATTATCAACTGCAAATAACGTCTAATCACAAATCCTCCAATTAAGAAAATACTAACATTTTATCAATTTCATCGGATGTTAGAATTCTTGGTAAAACTGTATCTATTTGCGATAATTTTTTACTCATTGATAAATAATTTACAATAAAAGCTAAAGCGGCACGATCTGCACTTGAACCAACAACAGATGTGTCGTCTGCTGCTTGAGCAGTATTAAAATATCCAAGTTGAGATTTAGCAGCAAGGGATATTCCTGCTGGATCCACTGAAATCATATATGATGCTCCAGCTTGTCCTCGATCACCTGTCCAAGAAGAACCAGGAAGTTCGGATTCTGTACTTCCAACAGCACCATCAGTTACAACAATAATCATAGTTTTTTTATTCATTATTAAACTACTCGCAATAATTCTTCCAACATACAATCCTGCTTTTGTATCTGCCGTATCACCCGTTGTTCTTGTTCCATTGTGATAATCATAACCGCCTAACACCAAATTAGCAGACCCAGCGTTTCCATTCATTGCATTATAGACTAAAGTTGCAAACTTAAATTCTTCGGTTGAAGTTTGAGTATTAGCGTTGATTCCCCAAGTTGTGGCAAAAGCTTGATTGTCGCGAGGATTTGTATTCGTGCTTGATGCGTTTCTATTTAATTCAGTGTTGTCATTAGTTGCACAGTACAATACTTTTTGAAGTTTAGCAGCATCGTTTGCCCCAATTAAATTAGAAACTTGATAATTACTGAGTTTTTGAATTGTTTGAAATAATCCTAATACTTTCTTCTTAGAAACTAATGAATCTAAACTTCCAGAAACTGAAAGCGCACTTAATACATCTTCATAACGACTAACAACAAGTGGTGCCGGAGGAGCAACAAATGCTGGTAAAATATTCGCACCTGTTTTTGTATTATTAATTCCTAGGTTAGATAGAAGTTTTCCTTTTAACCCCATCGAGTATGCCATTCCAGAAATATCAAAATTATTTGTAGATCGATCATCGCCACTTTGAGTTGCTAACCCTACAAACGATGCATTCGATAAGGCTGCCGTGTTCATTGCAATCCCCTGTTTAACACCTGATAAAAATGGTGAGCCAGCATAAAAATTTGCTTTGTTTGCGAAGTCAGTTATTCCTGTTGGATTTTTTCCTTGACCAAGTTTTGTATACGAAGGAAGTTTGTATCCACTCTTATCTAGTGGCATCCAATTTCCAGCAAGCCCTGCGCCTCCTGCTAAATTTAGAGTTATTAATGCCGGCATTTCAGTAGCACCACTCACCCCACATACAAAATCCTGAGCCTGAGCGACCCCTGCATTAGCAAACATTGTTATTAGTGGTGGTAATGTAAGGTAGCTACTTCCACCAATTAGACCTGCATTTAAAAAATCTCTCCTAGAAATCATTTTTCGACCATGGGATTTTTCCCAATCGTTTTTGATTTTTTCATCTTGTACTTGTTTTTCAAACTCTAGTTCTTTTTTGATATTTTTTTCGCTCATACATCCCTCCAACACGTTTAAAAAAATAAATAATGATTAATAAAATTATAACGTCAGTGCATTTGTACTACTCAACATGCTTGTACACATAAATAGAGTTGCATCTTGTGCTGTACCAGCATAATTTTCTCCAGCGAATGCTTCATTAAGTGCATCTAATAATATTTGCCTTTCAGTATCATCTTCTGCTTTACCCCAGCATGATAAAGAAATTCTTCGAATTGAATCTTTTAAAACTTGTTCTGAAGGAAGTTCATTACTTGAAAAATTTATACCAAGTAGTACTCGACGATCAATATCTTCAAGTTCAGTTTCAATATCAATTAAATCCTGGCAAACTTCACCTGCAATTGAAATTTCACCAATTAACATAGGAGCACTCACAGCATCGACAGCTCCTGTTACAGATATTGTTCCTTGTTTATCTTCATACATTTTTAATGCTTTAGGAGAAGCGTTTTCAGTTCCTAAGCAAGATACCAAGTGCTCCAACACTTGCTTTCCATAAATTGTAGATAATGTTATTTTATCAGGAACAGTACCATCAGATATATATTGGCTCACTGTGGAAGAGTCCCCAGAATTTGAAGATCCCCCACCACCCTTTGAACAGCCTTGTCCAACGCCAATTATATATGAAGCAATCAAACCTGCTATAATTAATATTTTAAAATAATTGCGTTTCATAATTATTCTCCTATACATTCTTTAGAGATTACAATTCGTTTAAATAAATGTTTTAAATTATAATTATTCTTAACAAACTCATCTGCCGCGGTATTTATTAAATTACGATCAAAATCTTTAACATCTCTTTTACAAACAGTTTTAAACACTCTTTGAGCCATGCAGTTAGGAAACTTTTTAGATTCAGCAATCATTTTTCCAAATGAAGAAGCTCCTTGGCCACTCATTGGACCCTGCCAACCAAAATAATCCATGGACCATTTTTCTGTCGCAGCATTATACCAACTATTATCGACAGTGACGTGACCATTTGGAAAAATATTATCATTATGATTATACTTTGATGCGACGTTGGCGACATTTCGCAATTGCGTAGGCGTATAATTTTTAAGAGCAGGATCATCATTTTTGATTCCTACTTTCATTCCAACTTTAGTATCTTCATCCATATCCGTTGGATTGAGTGTTCCAGATATACTACTGTGTTTGATAAAATTATTACTAAATGTAAAGTAAGCAAAAGCAGGACGTAAAGGATCCATTCCCGAATGACAACCTTTACACGATGAAAGAAACTTCGAATGACTTCCCCCTGGAAACCGATCAACATCTCGTCCTGTGGGAGCCTCGCTTCGAGAAGTGTTAGACCATGTTTCCATAGGTGTACATAAAAATTCTTGAAAAGAATATTGCAGCATACGTCGATTCGTTCCAGCTATTGCATGGGATTGCATAAATGCTCTTGAAGTTAAAAGACCTGCCGCTTCACCCTCTGGAAAAGAAACTACTTGTGCCTGATTATTGTTAATACAATCTATTAAATCATCATTTGGATTCGCACATTTTATCATTTTTTGTGTCGTTGGTTCTAATACCCTAACCAAATCAAATCCACCTTTTTGTAAAGATTCATAATGATTATTTGAAGATAAAATATCACGAATAACATCGCTCGGAACTGCAGCCTTTGAATAATTCGCCTTAAAAACAATATCAGTATATAACAATTTTCGAGCATCATAATTATTTCTTGTAGCACCAACAACAGTGGCGACAAAATCATTTAGTGAGGCTCCTACAGACTCGTCTCTGTTTGACATTGGTGTTGCAAAATCTCTAACTGTAATATTATAAAAAGATGGATTATAAAAAGTTCCATCAATATCTTGAGTCAATCCTCTACCATCAGTTGAATCCTCAATTGCAGCAGTAGCTGCTTCTATTAATTTATTTTCTCTTATTAAAGATTCCATTTTTTTAAGACGAGGATTTGATAGTGGAGTCGAAACACTATTAATTCGAGAATAGATTGTTAATGCTTTTTTTAATTCTGGAGTGACTTGAGTATTTAAATCAATAGCAAAGGAAGGCATTTTATCTAAATGAGGAGCAGCAGGTCCAAGAATTTCAAAATCACTTAAAGCTGTACAGTAAATTGCAGCCATATAAAATTTACCTTTCCAGAAGTGATTTCGTGAATGGGCTTTAGGATATACAAGACCAGGATCTAATGGTTTTCCATCTTGATCAAAATATTCCCCTTCTGGTACATCTCGGTTAAATTTGGGTATCGAATCTAATTCCGATTTATAAGTATTCGTACTTGGATCTAAATATATTTTTGCTGAGGAACTGGGTTCATTACCAAATGCAAGTCGAATATCCAATGTTTTAGTTTTAACACCTAAATTATCAGTTGGCGTATCTAAAGTTACAGTGCCTCCTGATGAATACCAATTACTTAACATTCCTCCAAAAGTACCTCTTAATGTTCTAGTCTCTTGGGATGTTATGAAAACATTTAATTTTTTGGGATCATCAGAATCAGGAGTACTACTATAAACTTTTAATAAACCGGCTTTATTGCGAACAACATAAATGTGTTGAAGTTGATTTACATTTAAAGCCTCACGATTTGTTACAAATGAATTGATTAATCCCCCACGAATAGATGTCTTTGAGTTCTCTGTCGTTGTAATTGATGCTTTATAGGCGTCCCCCATATTGTAAGTATGTGAGAACATAAAATTATTATATTCTTTGAAATAGTTATCACCTAAAGAAACAATTCGCATTGCTTCTTTAAAGCTTCTTTTTTCATCTTCGTGGTTCACAAGACGTTCAGAAGTTGTTAAAGGTTGAATCCATAACTCAATCGTCATTTCGTTGGAAGCTTTACAAGCATTAACAATTTTGTCGGCTGGACCAATTGATTTCATTACATTTGGATCAGAGAATTGAATAAAATCAGAATCAATCTGTGCATAAGGTTTAATTATCTCTAAATTTAATGGATCTCCATTACCCGAAATATCTTTAACTATTGATCCACTTGTAACACTTGAACCAATTGTTACATTTGCTGAGTTAAAACGATAAAGAGCTATAACTTTATCTCGCACACTTTTATCACCCACACCTTCAATACTTAAAGCAAGTGCAAAATTTAAATATAGGAACGAAAGAATATTAAATATAATTAAAAAAATAAAATTTATTTTTTTAATTTTTATTTTTTTATATTTCATAAACATATCTAACTCCCTTAATTCGTCTCAAAAAATGTGGCTCCACCTTGCGTAGGATTTTCAACTGATGATTCTTGATGAGAACCAACTAATAATGTTTTATCTGAAATGGCTAAACTGAAGCCAAAATAATCTCCTGCTGATTGTGTTAATCCAGGAATAATTTTATCAAAGATGTAAGTCGATTTAGAATTAATAGTACCAGGACAAAATTTGTAAACATAACCTCGATTACTAGTGCCATCATTTGGAGCTCCGACGAAGGCACAACCTGTAGTGCTACTAAGTGTAAGACCAGATCCAAACCCACTTAGAGGAACCTCGTTTGGCCGTTGTAATTTAAAGATTTTATCGCTTGAATCTACTACTAGAACTAATCCTATTGTAGAAGTCCCTCCATTGGTCCAACCAGGAGCAGAAATTATTATTTTACCATTTGAAATAAATACTTTTTCGCCAAACTTAGAACCAACATCTAGACGTATTGAACCGGTAGTTACTTCATTCGAAGATTTAAATGTATTTACATTTTCAAGATATACAGTTGAAGCTTGATTCATTGCAGGCAAACTTAAGCTTGGAAAACTTTTTGAATATTCCCATAAATTTGAGTTAGAATTATATAGATATTTAAATACAACACCAACTCTTTGACTAATTGTACTTACTGCTTGTGGAGCTCCAATAACTAAAGTAGATCCTTCAATAGAAACACTTGATCCAAAATTTCTTGAAGTACTTGAACAATAACTTCCGCATAGAATTTTTTGTTTTAAATTTCCAAGAGTATCAAAAAGGTAAACCGCACCTTGTTTATTATTATCACCAGGTGATCCTATGGCAATACTTACACCATCAGTACTTACGGATTTTCCAAAATAAGCAAACGAAATTGATTCAGTTCCAATAACGGATGGAGCCAGTTTAGTAACAAAATTCCAAACATTATTTATAGAATCATATTTATAGACCCATGCTCTACCTGAAGATGAATTATCTAATAATGAGCCTAATACTAAAATATTATTTTTTAGATAAAGTGCATTAGGCGAACTACTTTTAGTTGCAGAATCAGATACAGAAAGATCAGATGTGCGCAATACACTATGTAGCTGCCAATTACTAACACCACTGACTATCGATTTTTTAAACATATAAATAGCACCTGTTGCATCATATGTCGAATTAGGATCTAACTTTTTTGTACCAGCTCCATCGTCATCTGGCGCAAGAACAGCGGCCCAGTTACCATCAATTGAAGTTTGTTGACCAAAATGATCTGCGGCACTTAACAATAAAGTCGAATTAGAAATTTCTTTTGTTATTTTGAATTCCTCAAGACAAGAACTATTGACTGTAACATCTATAGTTTGTTTAGTAAGTGATTCTAATTTTTTGTTATAATAATTATTTCTTAAATAAACATCAACTGTAACAGTTCCTTGCATACATCTACGATACATTTTAGTCGCATCATCAGCTTTATCAACTACTGAAATTTGAAAATTCTTGGAAGTATTTGGCATAACTGAGTTATCTTTATTTGCAAATGCACAAGCAATATCTTCTGCTAATGCAGATTCTAAAGCACCAGCAGAGTTTCTCACCTTTAGAGTAGAAACTATATTTTGATTATTACTATTTTTGACTGATCGAGGGACGCACATTACTCTTGCTTCAGCAGTCATACTTTCACACCCAGGTTTAGTAGTCACTTCCGAGTATGTAAGACTAAAATTACTACTCATCGCAGATCCTGTAAAATCAATTCCATATCCCGAATTAAGAGTTGCTGTTGCACCACCAGTAAAGCCTGTCATCACAGGACGTCCATAATTATTAGTTTCATTTGCTTCATTTTGTGGACAGGGATTTAATGTTGGATCAGGAGAACCAAGTGCACTACTATCAGCTATTTTACTGCTTCCACTTCCACCTTGTGAGCAATTTTGAAAAAGAAATAATTGCAAAAATAAAGAAAAACCAATCGCGATAATTAAACTAATTTGCTTTTTTGAATACCCATTTTTATTTTTATCTGCAATCGACATACTTGCCCCCAAAAACTTAATTTCTAGTTACAAATATGTTCAGCTTAAGTTGCTATTTAAGAAAGAACATAAAAAATATAATATAACTACAATTATGTCACAAGAATATTCAGTTGCATATTTTTTTGAACTTTATTCTCAACAATATACAATTTTTAATTAAAATAAAATTTATTAATTTAATTTGATAAAATGTTTAACGGTATATTCGTTACTTTTGTAAATAAGTTTTTCAATATTCTAGTTTCTTATTATGAAAACCCAAACGTAAGTTTTGGTTTTCATAATACGGGGTGATTAAAAATCACCCCAAACAAACAAGAAAATAACTGCTTATGATTATGTCTGATATAATTGTGTAGCAATCAGACTTAATCATGAGCAGTTATTTTTATTTTCTCAAATTGAATATCTCAATATACAAAACTCATGAGCATTTATTTGTAATTATTATCTGAACAAACTTTTTACAAATAATATAAAAAAAACATCTCTCAAAAAATTAATCTCTATTATCTATGACCCTATGGTATTTTAAAGTATTGTCTCAATTTCATGGAGGATAAATAAGTCTCATGAGTATATCTATTTCATTAATAAGAAATTTATCTTTTACAATTTTTATTTTGTTTAATTTAACAACAAAAAAATTATTTGCAGATTCTATTGTTAAGATTTGGCCTCATATTCCATTTGTTGCAGGCGCCAACCTTTGTTCTACCGTTAAAGAATTAAATACCAATCGTGTTGACACACGAAAAAGTTATATTTTTGAAACTATAAGCTTAATGAGATCTGGTGCTTTACCTCTTGAAGCTCTAACAATTTTAAGTCAGTTTGATTCATACTACAATCAACACATTTATGAATCTGAAGCAAAACTTAAAATCTCGCTTGAATCCTTATTGAAATCTGAAGTTCAAAAATTATTTAATTATTATAATCCAGTAAAACAAAAATTTGAGTTTAACAATTCAACTGCTGCTATCAAATTACAGTCTCGACTTGTTGATTATTTTAATCCCTCTACGAATCCTAGAAAAATTGATGAGGATAAATTACCTGTTCATGAGATAGTTGATTATATTGCCAGTGGTACATTTGGATTTACTTCTGATTGTACTAATAATATTTACATATCATTAGAATTATTAGAACTAGAAACTGGAAAAATCATTTCATTTTCAGCAAGTGGAACTATCACTTCTGCAATAAGAAATTTAGCAGAAATAATATTTCATAACTTTCAAAAACCAAGTTTTCCATCAACTATTAAAATTGATGGTGATAAAAAAATAAAAATATTAGGTACACCAAACGGGAGATTTACAGACAAAGTCGATTGGACCACTGCAAATCGCGCCTGTCATACATTAAAAGGAAGATTACCAACATCCCAAGAAGTTAAAGATATTTCACTTCTTGGATCTTACTCTGGAGGCTTGACATTAATAAAACATGGCAATTACTCGCTAGATGGTGAGAATAATGTCTATATAAGTGATTTTGAAGGGCAAGAAGAACAAAATTTTAATTATATATCAGAAAAGAAGGCTTACTTTTTTTGTGTAACTTCTAATTTATGAAAATTAAACTTATAAATATTTTAACTGTGACTTATTTTTTTATGGAGCAAAACTTACTCTATTTCGTCCAGAATTTTTTGAATGATATACTGCCTTATCAGCTCTTTCAAAGACTTGCTCCCAGGTTTTTTCAAATGTACCACGTTCAGCAACTCCTAAAGAAACAGTGACATTTATTTTTTTTCCTTCATATATAAACTCATGCGTTTGCACTGTTTGGCGAATTCGTTCTGCGACATCAAGAGCTTGACGAGAATTACTTCCCATCAGCATGATGACAAATTCTTCTCCACCATATCGTGCAAAGTAATCGATTGAGCGGACCATTTTATTACATATTATTGCACCGAGTTCCCTAAGAACAAAATCTCCACCTGAATGTCCATGGGAATCATTTATTTTCTTAAAATGATCAATATCAAATACAATCATTGAAAGAGGTTCACCTAGTGTATCAGCTCTTTTAATTAGTTCTGGACTGCGAGCAAGATAATCTGCCTTAGTATAAGCACCAGTTAAGGGATCTTTTGCAACTTTTTCTTGAACTTCTTTTGACGACATAGCCTCTAAGCTTCCACGTTCTAAATACTTAAAAACAACATTTCCAGTTTTTATTTGATCATTATTTTGAAGTCGATGTGGAGTTAAAGCTGGCAATAAATTTCCATTTACGAATGTCTTATTAGTGGATCCCATATCAATTACTGAAACATCATTTCCCATAACCATAAATCGTGCATGATTTCGACTTAAGCTTCGGTCATCGATAAATACCGTACATTCAACTGAACGTCCTATAATAGACTCTGGATGAACCAATGGATACTGCTTTCCTGTATAGGCCGGTGGCCCTATCAAAACAACTAAACAAGGTGGAGCATCTGTAGCATCTTTAATTTTTCCCATAAAGGTATCAGATGATGCAAACTGTGTTTTTTCTGATTCAACTTCATCATATTTTTTATTATTTTCGCTCATAGAAGTAGAATATTACGAAGCCATTTTACTGACAAATCCAGAACTTATTTTCAGGACTTCAGTACTAGCTCAACTCAAAGGAAAACTCCATTCAACTTTAGTTTTTCATATTATTTGACTAGAACAACTGCCAATGATTAAATTTGGATTGTAAAACAATTGTAATGACTCATATTTTTTTATCAGTAACTCAATGGAAATTTAACAATGACCTCTAATGATTTAGCTACAGATTATTTTAAAAGATGTAAGATGAGAATAAAGGCTCTTAAAGTTTTACTAGATGAAGGCGCTTACCCAGACGTTGTTCGTGAGAGCCAAGAGATTGTTGAGTTATTACTAAAAGGCTTCTTGAGAAAAAAAAATATTGATCCACCTAAATGGCATGACGTTGGTTCAATTTTAGATGAAAATAGAAATATATTAAATCCTAGTATTTTAAATGAACTAGACCAAATTCTTGAATTCTCGAAATACTTGCGTCGAGAAAGAGAAAATGCTTTTTATGGCGAAGAAGATATTATTCCTCTACAACATTTTGATCAAAAAATTGCACAATTTTGTTATGATAAAGTAAGTTGGCTCATTCAATTATTTCAATC
This sequence comes from Bdellovibrionales bacterium, assembly GCA_005793345.1. Lineage (GTDB taxonomy): Bacteria > Bdellovibrionota > Bdellovibrionia > Bdellovibrionales > Bdellovibrionaceae > SXSU01. The sequence continues at coordinate 17,777 of SXSU01000127.1, read as the reverse complement.
TGAATTTAATTAATATGAATAAATCTGAAGTTATTTATCAACAATTAAGCGACATTATTAAAATCTGGAGTTTAACATTCGAAAATAATAATATTGGCCTCATTGGTATGTTGCAATTTGGTTCAACTATTAAAAAGCCAATTAAAAAAAATACAGATTTAGATATTTTATTAATTTTTAAAGACCTCCCCCCTAATAACTTTGATCAATTTAAATTAACTACTAAGATCGAAAATGAATTAAATTCTGAGTTAAAAAAAATTAAAGATCACAATATTCGATGTAGTTTCATTTTAAAAAAAGCAGACCAATTAGATCACTTATCTCCTTTTTTTTTAGATTTTATTGATACCAGTAAAATTTGGTACGATCCGCAAAACTATCTTTCCAATTTGATCATAGATATCCAAAATTGGATTAAAAAATACAATTCAAAAAAAATCCAAAAAGGCAATTTATGGTACTGGGTCTATTCACAAGACCATACAACACCTGTAGATTTTAAATTTGATAAATAAATAAGAAAAAATCATTGAAAAATTTTTTCTTATTTATACAGGAGAGAGTGAACAATGGTTAGGGCCAAATAAATTAATTCATGTAGTTCCATACAAAAAATTTATTTTGGAAATTTTACCTAAGCTTAAATTTTAAAATTGCCGATACTTTCCAAGGCCTACTAACCAGGCTACACCGACCAAATCTTCGTCAGGATAAATTGATTCTTCTCTATAAGCTCGAGATCTGTATTTATGAATTATAAATTCAAGATCTCGTTTCATTTCTTCAACAGATTCTGGGCGTAAACTTCTCTGACTTGAAGTAAGATATCCAATCTCATTTGATAATTGATTTTCAAATACATCTAAATATTTAATATGCCGAGCACGCATAAACTTTTTTTGCAATGGACCATTTTTCAGCCAAGTTAATACTCCACTTTTTTTAACTTTCACTTTATCACCAAGAGGAATCTCAATAAGCTCAAGTTCTTCCAATTCACGAAGAAATTGAGCAACATTACTTTTCTGAAAATGTCCTTTTAAAATTGTCAATTTTAAAGATTTATATTTCAAAAGTAGGACAAAAAAATCATATAATTTTTCGTTATTACTAAAATATTTTTCTTGTTTATGGGTAAGGCTAAAAGTCTGCTCTCCTGATTCTTTAACAATTGTCACAAGTTCAATAACAGAAACTCCCGCCACACCACATATTTCTTGTAATTTTTTAAACGATAAATCATCAGCTGTGAAAAATCTCTTTATAGTGACTTCTGAACATTTCATTTGCTTTGAAATTTCACCATAACTGATTTTTTTATGTTTAAGAATTAGTTTTAACTGATTTCGAATTGCTTTTAATTCATAATCTTCTTCCAAAAAGCCCCCATTTACCTATTTTAGTATCACTAATTGATACTTTATTACAATTATTATTTATTTAGTATCTTTTAATAAAAACTAATTTTATATGCATGCAACATGTTCAAATTTATACAATATTTAATTTTTATTATTTTTATAGGAATCTCGCAAATGGCTAACTCAAAAACAAGAGTCAATAATTTACTCCCAATCTATTATATTGCTTCATCAGGAAATGTAAAATTAGCACTTGAAAAACTGCATTCGCTAAATATTCCAATTTTATCAAAAAAAGAACAACTAATACAATCCAAGTACATCGAAAGATTTGAGAATAATAACTTGGCTACTCAACTTACACAAATCTATGAAAATTATTGGAGACTTGTACTACTTCAAACCTTAACAATGGAGGAAGGTTACAAATACCTCTTTACAAATCTCACTCCTATAATAAAAAATTTAGGTGGTTCAATTAATGAATTTTCTGAATCTGAATATGATCGAATTTCAGCATTTTTAACTGAAAAACTTAAAGAACTAGGATTTTATTCAAAAATTGGTGTTGTGAGCCCCCATCTTAATTTAATGATTTGGAAAAAAGAAAATTCTAAAAATTTCACAGTCAATTTAGGCGATAGTAATATTCAATCAATCAAAGTAATTTTAATGGATAATTTTATAACTCTTGGATGGGCAGCTTATGCCACTTTTAATAAAATTCATGTGGGAGGATGGGTATCTGACAATGCCTTATATTGTGTAGCATCTAGTTATGATTTAAACAGTGAAAATTTTAAAGTGAGTTTTCTTGTCCACGAAGCAAGACACTTTGCAGATTTAAAAAAATTTCCAAACCTAAGTTCAATTGATTTAGAGTACAGAGCTAAATTAAATGAATTAATCGTAGCAAATAAAACTCTTCCCAAACTACTAGATAAATTTTTTAACGAACAAAAAAATGATAAATCAAATCCTCATTCTTATGCCAGTTTTTTACTTATAAATAATTTATCCAACAAAACTTCTTCTCCACTTACACCAAAAAATATTACCAAGCTACCTAAAAAACAAATTCAAAAATACGCCTCTGAACTTTTAACTGATCACACCAAACAACTCAATCTAAGCCCATAAGATTCGACCAATCCGATATCTCGTCTTCATTACTATTGAACTTCAGTTTAATTTAATTAGGGCTTGACTCATCCTTTACCTCTTAATAAATTTTAAAAACAGTCTCCATATTTGATAATGGTTTAATTTACAGAGGATTTATTTCCATATGCCACTTGTATTTAAAGAAATTAAATCAGAGGATTTTATCCTCATCCGAAAATGGTTTAAGAATCCACATGTAAAAGAAGTATGGGAAAATGAAGAATTTGAAGAACCCTACGAAGAATATATTTTTCGTACTTCAGATGAAACTATAAAACAATTTATTCTTTATTATAATTCTACACCAATTGGCTATTTTCAGTTTTACTGGGCCTCTAAAGTTGGTAATAATTGGTGGCCTGGAATTGATCCAGAAACTGTTGGCATAGATTTTTACATTGGTGAGACAAGTTTTTTAGGTAGAGGAATTGGAACATTAATTATTTTAAATGCTTTAGAATTTTTATTCAAAGACAAAAGTATAAATAGAATTATCGCTGATCCATCACCAAATAATTTAAAAATTATTCACTTGCTCACCAAATGTGGCTTTCAATCAAAAGGAGAAATTAATACTCCAGACGGCAAAGCTATACTCATGGAACTAAAACGGTAGCGGCCCACAGCTGTCCGAGAGGGTGGCATGTAACGTGTTCAGTTCAAGTCTTTTTCCGAATTCATACATTTTAAATAAAAACTAATTTTTGCAATTTTATTTTCCCATTTTTAATCAATTAAATACATTATGACTGTTCACATATTCTGTAATAATCTCAATTTGAAACTAATCTAAATAATTATTATCACAGGATTAAATTTAAATAGTTTATTCACATATTTTATTTTAATGTTATTTTTTGTAAATCGCTCTACACTGTATTCATGAACGATAAAACAAGTTCATGGCTTCAGAGATAACTCTTTAGCGGAAATATAAACAGGAGGTTTTATGAAACAAATTAAAAAAGCCATTGGAGTAACAGGATTAATAGCAGCCAGTTTCGTAATTGGATGTGCAAAAAAAAATACTGAACAAGCTTCACTAGCTAAAACGAACTTTAAAATTTCGGGTTCTTCTAATGCTGCAACTGTTGCAAAATCTGGATTGGAGTATTTTCTATCTAAATTAATGCCAACAGCACAAGCGGGAGTCCCTTCAAGCATGATTTCGAAAGACAACCAAACAGTAACTTTATCTTCTCTTTGGGTTGTTCTAAAAGAGATTGAATTTAAAAGTGCTGAAACTGCAGGAGAAGAAACAGAAGACGAGAAGACAGAAGGAACTAATTTTCATGGACCCTATGTTGCAGATTTGCTTGCCGCAAATCCAACAGCTTTAGATTCTCAAAGTATCCCGAGCAAAACCTATAAGAGAATTAAAATGCAATATGAAAAAGTTGATACGTCTGTTCTCTTAGAAAAAGCACCAACGGCTCCTGCGGCTCTTGCAAATAATAGCATTTACATGGAAGGAAGTTTTTGTAGTACAGCAAATTGTGATTTCACTTTCAAGCTTGATGATGGGGTTGAAATTGAAATTTCAGGACCAAACGGTATTTTGGCTACGGATGGCCAAGATTTCTTAGTAAGTATCCAACTTGCTAATGTGATTCGTCAAATAGACTTTACTGTTCTTAGCGTAGCCACTGATAAAAATATCACACATGATAATCGAGTAGCTGGAGCAAATATTTGCGATAGCATTGATGCAAGCGCAAGTGATTACTATACTTGTATTAAAAAAGGTCTTGAAAAAGAAGCAAAATTCGCAAAAGACGATGATGGAGATGGTGAAGTTGATGCTGACGAAGAATCTGTTGAGTAATAAGAAAAGAAAAAAAATAAAATACAACTCAACTAAGTTTACAAATAAAAAAACAGATAAACTAAATAATATTTTATGAAGGAGGTAGTCAATATGGAAAAACCAAATGTCTATAATTACCACGATTACCTCCTCTTTATAAAAGACTGGATCACTTACAAACAAACCAACGATCCAAATTTTTCACTTCGTAAGTGGAGTAAAGCAGTAGATGCATCACCAAGTTTACTCACTATGATATTTAAAAATGAGAGAACACTTTCATTAGCACTTTTTCAAAGAATGTCTTTACAATTGGATCTAAAAAAAAAAGAAAGAGAAGTTCTTTTTTTACTTCAAACTATCGCAACTTCTGAAAAAGCAGAAGAACGATCTAAAACTTATGCTCAATTAATTAAAATACCAGAATATAAAAAGCAAAATTTAAATAATTTAAAAGTTTTTGAATACTTGTCCAATTGGATCAATGTAGCCATACGAGAACTTTCTTTTACCAATAATTTCGCAGACGATCCAGTTTGGATTAAAAATCGACTCAGAGGAAATATAGATATTTCATCAATTGAAAAATCGTTAAACTTTTTAAAGAAAAATAATTATCTTACTCTTGATGAAAATAACAAATGGAAACCCACACAAAATAAACTAGATTGCTCAGATGGGGTTTATAAATTATCGCTAAGTGATTTTCATCGCAGCATGTTTGACCTTGCTAATCAATCCATAGAAGAAGTGTCAAGAGATAATCGGTATATTACTGGGCATACATTTTCAATCTCGGAAGATAATTATAACGAAGCCCAAGAAATATTAAATGAAGCTTTAAGTAAAATTCAAAATTTAAAAAATAAAAAAGAAACCACTCATGTTTATCAAATGCAGTTGGCATTATTTCCATTAACTAAAATTAACAAGGACGTATAAAATGAAAAAATTAATTGCTCGACATGATAAATTCAGTATTGATCGAAATTTTAATTTTAAAACGATTTTAAAACTATCTTCTATTTTTCTTTTAATTACTTCATGCCAAAAAAAAGAAAGTGGAGGAACAACTACTGGAAATCCATTAACCCTAAGCATAACATCATCAAACCAAAACAAAACAATCGCAGTAAATACTAAAACTTGGATGGATCGTCTTCTTTTAACTTTAATTCCACGAGTAAATGCTCTTCCGCCTCCGACGTTACTTGTAGATGCTCTTGATAATAATGTTCAACTTAATGAGGCATGGACTGTAATTAAAGAAGTTGAATTTAAAAATACAGAAGCTACTTCTAACGAAGTAATTGATGGCGCCGAAATAAGCCTTCCTGGCCCATATATTATAAATTTATTTTCATCAACACCTACTTCTATTGGTACAACAGAAGTAAATTACACAAATTTAAAAAGAATCAAAATGAAATATAGCAAAGCTGAATCAAGTGTAACAATAAACGAACCGTCTGCTCCAGCAGGATTAAATGGTAAAAGTATTTATCTTTCAGGATCAGTAAATAATAATTCATTTATCTTTTCATCTTCAGAAGAGATTGAATACGAAGTTTCAGGCCCCAATAGCGTAACCCTATCTTATTCAACCTCACATTTTTTAATTTCAATTAATATTGCAAATTTGATTAGAAAAATAAATCTCTCTTCAATAACAAATAATAGTGCAACGATTGATGAAAATAATAAAATTTCAGTCACAAACCCCTGCCCTTTAATCGACTCATCAGCGCAGGATTTATACACCTGCTTTCAAAAGGGTTTAAAATCTGAAGCAAACTTTGGAAAAGATTCGGATGGTAGTGGAGAACTTGAAACCAACGAAGAGTCAGTTAAAGATTGATTTAAATAAATTCTAATTCAATTTTTAAATTTAAGCTTATACTTAAGAGTTTTTAACAATTGGCCTTTATTTCGTAGCAATTTATTATGAAAATACAAACTTTAGTTTGGATTTTCATAATACGGGGTGATTGAAAAATCACCCCCAACAACAAGAAAATAACTGCTTGTGATTATGTCTGATACAATCGCGAAGCGATCAGACTTAATTATGAGCAGTTATTTTATAATATTCTGGACGAATATCTAACTAAACTCATCATCCTCTACAAACTACAATAAAATTAACCAACCATTCTTATTGTACAGATATTTTTACGTCATTTTTTTCGAACCAAGTATTTTCTTAATTCTTAATTCTTAATTCCAGAGATCTAAACTAGAAAATTCTAAATCATTCTATTTCAATTTATTTTAATATTTTTTTCTTTTTTTGATCGGAGCATCTTCTTGGATCTGTGTGGATATCCTCTCTTAGCAAAAGGAGGTGTTCTGAATAGCGATAGCGGTTGAATTTAAAAAATTATTAATGCACACAAAACCAAAAAATGCGCGCTACAAAAAAATCTGTGCAGCACAAACCAAAAAGTCATAATTTCAAAAATTTTTGCATTAATAATTTTTTAAGTTCAAATTCAGAAAGGGCGAAGCCCGCGCCTCCGTTGCTAAGAGAGGATCTCCACACAGATCCAAGAAGAAGTCTTATTAACTCTTGCTTAATTACTCTTACTTAATTACTCTCGCTTACTTATTTTCTCCATCAGAAGTTGGCGATGGATCCTTAAATTTTTCATTTAACAACATTGTATCGATAATTGCATGACTTTCTGTTGGAGCACCTTTTTTACCAGCTCCTCGAATTTTTTTATTCTGTAAATCTTGTTTTTGAAGTTGCTCTGTTAAATCAACTGTTATGTTACCAAAACATCTAATCTGACAAGCAAGCCGTCTTTGATCAATATAATAACTTGATCCAATCGTTGTTATTTCAGCTTTTTTAGGTGGAAGTATATTATTTTCACCTTCTACAACTTTAACTCTGCATTCAGCACAGATCGCCTCACCCTTACAGAGTGAGCGAATTGGTATTTGATTTTTCTGAGCTGCACTCAGCAGAGTTTCTTCTGGTTGAATTTCAATTGTCTGCTGAGTTGGCAGAAAGGTCACTTTCATAAATTTATCTCGCGTATTCTACTGAGCGAGTTTCTCTTATCACAGAAACTTGGACCGCTCCAGAGTATGGCATTTCTCTCTCGATTTTTTTAATTATATCACGTGTAAGTAATAATGATTGATCTTCAGTTACCTTTGCTGCTTCAACCAATACTTTTACTTCTCTACCAGCTTGAACTGCAAAAGTTTTTACAACTCCTTCAAAACTATTTCCAATAGATTCTAGATCAAACATTCTTTGGATAAAATTTTCCATATTAGGACGACGAGAGCCGGGTCTTGACGTTGATAATAAGTATGCTGTTTGAACTATCAATGGTATCAAACCTTGAGTTTTTTCTTCACCCAATACGCAACGAATTGATTCGACAACAACTTCAGGTTCATTAAACTTTTTAGCAAACTCTGCACCGACTGAGCAGAAGTTTCCTTCAGTACTATGGTCAACAGCGAGACCTACATTATGAAGAAGACCCGCACGTCGAGCTAACTTAATATTAGCACCCATCTCAGAGGCAAGTAGTCCAGAGATATATCCCACTTCCATAGCCTGTACATAAGCATTTTGTAAATGAGTAGAACGATATTTTAAGCTTCCAACAGCTTTCAAAAGCTCAACATGTAAATTTGGAATTCCTAATTCGACACAAGCTTTTTCTCCGTCTTCGCGAATGACTTTATTCATTTCTACTTGGACCTTATCAACAACTTCTTCAATTCGAGCCGGATGAACTCGACCATCTTCCATTAATTTTTCAAGAGTGCGCTTTGCAACTTCTCTACGAATGGGATCAAAACTTGAAACGACTACAGACTCTGGAGTATCATCGATGATAATATCCACTCCACAAAGAGACTCAAGAGTTCGAATATTTCGACCCTCGCGACCAATAATTTTACCCTTCATTTCGTCACTAGGTAGTTCAAGAACACTCACCGTTCTTTCAGAGGTATATTCTCCTGCATAGCGGGCCATTGCTTGTGCAGTGATACGTCTTGCTTTTTTATCAGCTTCAATTCTTGCTTGCTCTTCAATTTTGGAAATAATTTTTACAGATTCAGCTTTGGCTTCATCTTCGATGGCTCTCATTAATTCTTTTTTTGCTTCTTGTTCTGTCATTGAAGCTACGTTTTGAAGTTTTTGTTTTAGTTCTTCAATATGGCTTAAAATTTTACGTTCTTGATCCTTTAGTTTAAGATCAGACTGATTGAGTTTTTCATCTTTTTCTTTTAAACCTTGTAAAGTTTTTTCATGTTCATCAACTTGTTTTTTATAATGATCTTCGACATCTTTAAGCTTACGCTCAAGTTGCCCTTCCTGTTGTTTCAATTTACTTTTTTGTTTTTGAATTTCTTGTTCAACATTTTTACGAGCGCGAGTTTCAAAATCTTTAGCTTTATTTTTTGATTCTTTTTCGATTTTTGCTGCATCTGACTTTGCTTTATTGATTATTCGTTCAGATTCGATTCCTGCAGATCTTTTTTTAGTTTCATCTTGATATCGTTTAATGAAAAACACAACAAAGGCACCTAGAGTTAATCCTCCAAGGGCCGCAATAATTATTTCAACCATTTCTCAATCCTTCTTTTGGATTGGAATCAACTGCTGCTCAGTCAGAATGTAGTCCACACAAATATCATGACCTTCAGATGGTAAATCTTCGTTTAATAACTGTATGGAGTATATGACTCCAACTTTGATTCCAATAAAATTCTCAAGGGCACGATCATAATAACCTTTCCCTCGTCCCAGCCGAAAGCCCTTTTTATCAAAAGCTAAAGCTGGAATAAAACACCCCTTTAAATGATTTATATCTGAAACTTCATCACAATCATTTGCAGTTGATGAAGGTTCTAATAAACCCTTAAAAGGCCCTTGAACCCAATTTTTTTTGTGAGAAGGAGTTTTGACGCTTATGAAACCCATTGAGATTTTATCTTTCACTCGCGGAAAACACCAGTTCACTTTAGGGTTATTTTTCACCCACAGCATCTCAAGGTTTGGTTCGTTACCAAGAGATCTGTATACTCCCCACTTTCGGGCTTCAAAATCTGAAAAATAGCTATCATCAGATATCGAACTCATAAAATGAGTTATATTTTTAATAATTTGATTATCCCAACTCAACTGATCTTTTGAATTTACTTTCATCAAACGATCAATCATTAATTTTCTTAGTTGGAACTTGTCCATAATTAACAGTAATAAAATGTGTTAGCGATCGTCAACAATTAACGCGAATTCGACTGCGTTAAACCAGATAGTTTCATCAAATAGGTCTAGAGACACTGACATAAAGGAATCTTGCCCTCTAGAATGCGACAAGTTAACTTCTTTTTGATTTGTTCATCAATGTATTCGATTTCCTGAACTTTGAAATTCGTAGATTTAAAAATAATTCGTTGCGAAGTTGAGATTTTATTATGTTCAACCCATTCATCTTTAATATTATCACCCTCAAAACCTGCAAATTTATTTAACTGAAATCGATTCATAGATTGATACTCCGCAGGAACTGGTCTTTCTTCAAATTGTCCTTTAGTATTAAGAACTAAATTTTTTGCATTAAATATTTCTTGGTTAGGAGTAGAATTTAGATTGGCTTGAAAAATCCAAAGCGACTTTTGTTGGGTTGAGGATTGTAATTCGATTTGCCGCGAAAATAGCAATGAAGGCTTAAGTAAATACACACGCTCTATCGTTACTCTTAAATTATTTAAACTTTGCAAATCTTGATCAATTAATGAACTTTTTAATTTATATAAACATTCTCCAATTGATTTCTTATTAATTTGTAGAGGCAAATCGCTTATTTTACCTTTCGACAAAGATGAGTCCTTCTGTGCAAAACCCTCTAAAGAAAATATCAACATCAAAATAAATAAAATCATTTGCATAAAAAATTTCACCTATATTCGATACTAATAATAGTCACAATTTCTTCACCCAAAGGCTTTAATACAACCACGTCATCGTTTAGTTTTTTTCCAAGTAAAGCTTTTGCTAAAGGAGATTTCCACGATATACGACCAATTTTTACATCAATTTCATCTTCGCCAACAATTTGATAAGTAAACTCGACATCATCTTCATTTAAAATGGTAACCGTTGCACCAAATACTATTTTTTCAGAAATTTTAATTTCAAGTGGATCAACAATTGTTGCGATCTCAATTCTTCCCATCAAAAACCGTAATCGACTATCGATTTCACGTAAACGCTTTTTTCCATATTGATAGTCAGCATTTTCAGAGCGATCACCGTTACTTGCTGCCCACGCTACCAACTCAACAATTTTAGGTCGTTCTACATTTTGCAGATGACTCAACTCATCTTTAAGTTTTTTAATTCCGGATGGAGTAATATAATTTTTCTTTTCTTGTACCATTAATACGCCGATTGAGCTTGCATTGCATCTTTATCATGAACTAATTCCTGCATAAGATCTTTAACACTCATTAATTTATTCACTCGAAAAGCATTTGCGCCAACAGTCCAAAGTTCTTTTTCCTCTGGATTCATGTTAACTGAAGATAATAATCCATTACAGATACAAAAGGTTTTTTCATTCTCTTCTTTTGAAGGACAATAACCTTTATTCAATAAATAACCTTTATTGCATTTTGGTTTACGAGTTCGCGCAATGGCTTCTTGATAAAATGGAGATTTGTTTAATACACGAAATAACATTCCACAGGGTGAACCTGGGCGATGTGCTAATTCAATGTCTTGAGGCTGGGCATCTACGATCATTTTTTTGAAATTTTCATTTGCTCCACTTTCAAAAGTTGCCGCAAAACGAGTCCCCATTTGCACGCCTGCACATCCTCTTTTAAGAGCATCAACTATATCTTGATGATCATAGATTCCACCGGCAGCAATGACAGGAATATTTAAGTTATGCTTTTTTACAACAGCAAGAACCTCGTCTAATAATTTAGTTAACTCATTTGCAGGATCATTTGCTTCTTCTAAAGTTTTCCATGCGATATGACCACCAGCAAGTGGTCCTTCAACAATAATACCATCTGGTGAACGCCCATGACGTGCCCACCTTTTTAATACAACCTCAACAGCTCTACCAGATGAAAGTATTGGAACTAATGCAACTTCATTTGCTCTAGGATGGGTCGCAACGATTTCAGGTAATGCCATTGGTAAACCTGCACCACTGATAATGACATCGACTCCACCATCCATTGAACCTAAAACAGAATCAGCATATTGATTTATTAATGCCACCATGACATTCATACCTACAGGTTTACCACCTGAAATTTCTTTAGCATCACGAACATCTTGAGCAGCAGCTTCACGGGCCTTGAATTTTCGTCCATGTCGCTCTGTGAGAATACGATCTAATGCAGCACTTGATAAAACGCCTAGACCACCTTCTTTAGAAACATTACCTGCTAGACGATAGTTTGAGATTCCGATCCCCATCCCACCTTGAATAATAGGCCATTGGACTGTTGTGTTTCTAATTTTTAGCTCTGGTAATTTCATATCTACACCTCAAAAGAACTTTACTTTAGTTTTTTATAAAAAGCGAGACTTTCGGCATAATTTTTTTTAACCCCCTAATTTTATTTAATGTAGTACCGATAAAGTGGCACGGAGGTAATGGTGAAATCAGATGTCAAAAGACTTATAGCTGCTATATTGCTCTCAGCAATGAGTTTTGCATTAACATTTGGTTGGTATATAATTTCAAAACCAAAATCAAAAAACGATGATTTGAGTACCCCTATCGCATTTGTAGATAAAACCAATGAAGATGTTAATCGAAAGTCTGCTATTCGCTCACTATGGGAGCCTACAATTGTTGGTGATGCATTAAAAGTAGGTGATGCCATTCGAACTTCGTCAAATGGTGAAATTCGAATTCAATTTTTAAATTCAGATAGATATTTAGAATTAGAACCCGATTCTCTCATCGTACTTCAACAAACCGAAAAGGAAATCACACTTGATCTCATGGAAGGTTCGGCTTTTGTAAACGGTCCACAAACAAATACAGTGACTCCTAATACAACAAATCTAAATTTAACTTTAAATACTCAAAATGGTAAAGTAGATCTTTCTAAATCAACTGCTATCATATCGGGCTCATCACAAAATAAAATGGATGTTAAGGTTATTAAGGGAACTGCACAATTTAAAAAGCAAGGCGGTAAAACCGAAAATATAGATGCCGGTTCAACAGCTGGAGTAGGCATCTCTGGTTTTAGAGTGAACTCTGATAAAGTAAAAGTATTGTTACCAGATACAAGTAAACCATTTTTAATTAGTGCCGAAAATCCAACTCCTGTCACTGTAAAATGGGAAGGCTTTCCTGCAGATGCGCAAATTATTTTAGAATCAGGAGCTCGTCGAAAAAATTTATTTAGCACCCCTATTGAAAAAATCTCTCGTAATGAATTAAAAGTATATTGGAAACCTGGAGTTTATTATTGGAAACTCAAAGCCATTGATCCAGATTCACAAAGTGTACTTGGAGAATCTGGAATTTTAAAAACTGAAGTTGTTGCTAAATTTGCCCCTGTTCCAGTAGCTCCTGAGCCTAATTTTGTAATTTATAGTCGAAGAGCTTCTGAAAACGTAACCTTAAAGTGGTCAACATCTGGAGATTATAAAGAAGTAAACGTTGAATTAATGAATGAAACAACTGGAAACTTAATTTTAAGTAAAAAATTTCCAATCACACAGGATTCGACGGATTTGCAAAATCTACCCTTAAGTTTTTACAAATGGAGATTAACAGCATTTACAACAAATGGAATGACTTTAACTGGAAACTATCATCGTTTTTCTATTCAAGAAAAAAGGATAATTAAAATTCCAATTGTGTGGAGTCCACAGGTGCCCACACTACAGCAATATGTTAACTCAGAACCAAAACTTACTCTTCAGTGGAACACAGAAGCATTAGATCGAGTTAAAAAATGGAAACTAAGATACACGAATGAGGGAGTCGATCTTAATAAAATTCCTGCAATAGAGGTTCGCTCATTAAAATTTGAAAAAAATCTAACCCAAAAAGGGCGCTATATCGCAGTTGTAGAAGCCATTGACGATGATGGAGACTCAATTGGTATCAGCGATGTCAGAACATTTACAATTGATGAAATGCCCTTACTCAAAGCACCTGTGTTTTCTACAAATGCGAGTGAGTTTTTAGCAAAAGGGGATGGAACTTTAAATTTATCTTGGAATGATCTTAGTGGTGCAAAATCTTATACTATTTTAGTTCGAGACTTGACTGGCAATATTGTCATTGAAAACTCTTCTGAGGCAAATATGTATCGATTAAATAATTTAATGCCGGGAGAATATGATATTCAATTGGGCGCACTAGATAGTTTTGGTCGTAGAGGTGAATTAACAACAAAACGAAAATTAATTGTACCAAGTAAAAGCGAAGTGAAGGCACCGAAACTAAAAAAAATAAAAATTAACTAATTATAAATAAATACGTAATAAAGAGTTTTTAAAAAGAGAACTGAAAATGAAATACAAATTAGATATAAAATATAAACTCAAAATGATGATGAAGGTTGCTTTAATTACAATCTTTATTAATGATTTAAGTTTTGCGCAATCAGAAAATTCTGATTCGCTATCTAATTTATCAAGCGATACAAGTGCGGAAAATAATACTCCATCACCTGATGACAGGGGTCTAACTAATTTTGAATGGGACCCCATGCCTGGTGCAAAATTTTACGAAGTTGAAATAACTCCGCAAAGCAAAATGAAAGATAATAGCGGCCCATTAATTTTCAAGGTTGAGACAACGTCTTGGACAGGAAAACTGACTCCTGGTAATTACACTATGAGATTGCGTTCAAAAGATAAACGAGATGTTCCTGGAGAATGGAGTGAGTCAACTGAGTTTAATGTTAAAGTTGATCCTGTAAGAACAATTTTTCCTAATAATAAGGAAGAAATATCTTCAAATGAAACAGAATTATTTGAATGCGAGTTCAAATGGATTAGAGATGAATTTGCTAAACTTTACGAAATTACAATTAAAGATGTAAATGGACGTGAACTTTATAAATCTTCTACTGAAGAAAATTTTTTAAAATACAAACTCCCTGTTGCTGCTAAATATTCTTGGTCCATTGTTGCTTTTGATTTCTCAAATCAAAAAGGAAAGTCTTTGCAAAATGAAATTAATTTTACAATCTTAGGTGAAGAATTAAAAATGCCAATGATAATTACTCCAGAAACCCCTTATGTTCGACAATTAACTTGGAGCCCATCTGAGAAAAATGACGTGTATAAACTAAAATTACAACGTAAAGATAACTCTTCATTGAAATGGAAAGACGTCGAAGCTTTAGAAACAAAAGATACTAGTATAGAGTTTCAAAAAAAATGGAAGGGTGGACAATATAAATTGTCTGTCTCTGCAATTGGGAATTTACGAATTCCTTCTAAAACTCATACAATAATTTTTCCTGTAGCTAAAGGCGATCGTTCAGCTGCCGCTGAGGCACGTGCTAGACTTCGGCAAGCCATAGATCGTACTAATGGATGGTATTTAATAGGAAGTTATCTTGTCACTCAAATTCAATATGAATCACAAAATTTAGATTACGGTTCAATCATTAGTACAAGTGCCTTTGGTGGAACGGGAAGATTAGGTGCTGGATATTTAAGTTCCGAAACTGTATTTGGCTTTTTAGGAATTGTAGATTTATCAGGATTTATTATTGGACAAAAAAATTATACTTATCCCTCATTAGAAGGTCACGGAATCATGCGTTTTAAGTCTGGAAGTCGCGGTGAATTTAGAGGGAGCGCCGGATTGTACTACAAAGAGGTCCCCGAAATTCTTGCAAATGGCAAAACGGGAGAAGTTTCAAAAGTCACTCAATTGGGCGCAATGGGTATGCATGCTGGTGGAGAATATTGGCATTCGATGAGTACTAAATTAGGCCTTCAAGTTAATACTCGTTTTTATTATCCAATGTCTGGCAAAACACCAAATGGACAAGGAATTATTCCTACAATGAGTTATCAGTTTGGCTTTCTCGGAAGTTATCGCTTAAATCAAAAAATGACTGGTTTAATGGGTTATGTTTATCGCAAAGATATTACAAATTACAAAACAACAAACTCTTCAGATTTACCAAATGGAGGAATCTCATCCAATCAATCCTCCATTGTAGGTCAATACTTAAATTTCTTTTTAGAGTGGAACTTATGAGGGACGAAGTATGAGAAAACCAATTTTTATAAGACAGGTTTTATTCACATTATTTATACTTCTGTTTGCTGCGATACCAATCACATACAAATCGGCAATGTTATTTGAACAAGATTCAAAAAAACGAGAAGATTTTTTTAACATTGAAGCTGCAACATCTAAAAGTAATGAAGTTAATCAAATTATAAATAACTCTATTGAAAAAACCCACAATATAGGTTCATTGATTGTGGAACTAGCTTCGGATTCAAGTCTAGATGCCCAAAAAAAACTTGAAGGAGCTGTTGCCCGAGATCGAGATTTATTTGCTGTTGATGTCTATACTATTCATGCGGATAAAATTAAATTACTTCGTCGAATCACCAATGAAAATCGTTTTGTTGATTACAAATTTGATTCATCTTATATTGATCAATTAAGAAAATCACAAAATTTTCCAATTCATGTACTATCGCAAAATAAAATTGAGATTCAAAACTCGAGTGTTCCAAAGGGGATTCCTCTTTTTACTGTAGGCATTCCATTAGTCAAAGAAAAGGATGGCACCATAACTCATGTGGCTCTTGCAGATTTTGCTTTAACAAGATTACAAAAAACATTTTCGGCAGAAAGTACTCGTTCATTATTTTTAACAGATGCAAGAGGAAACGTACTTGCACATCAAGATGAAGCTTTAGCATTAAATCGAGCTAACATCAAATCCTCACCCTTTGTTGCAGAAGCTTTAAGTAAAAATTTACCACGTTTTCAAAAAAGATTTTTTGATCCACAAAAAAAGGGGTATTTTTTAGGAGCAGGAGTTCACTCTGCTCTTGATACAATTGTATTTGTACAAACATCTGAAGATGTTATACTTGAGCCCTCTCGTTTAGCTAAACGCGAAGGTATTTTTATTACCGGCTTAGTAATATCGGCTTCGTTAATTTTAATCTTTTTATTTTCGATGACTTTTACAAAACCTATAGAAATATTAAATACAATTGTAAAAGTGGTTGCTCGGGGTAACTTTAGTGTCTCTGCAAAGCGATTAATTAAAAACAAAGATGAAGTGGGCGATTTAGCTATTGCCTTTGATCAAATGACTGAAGGTTTAAAAGAAAGAGATAAAGTAAAAACTCTTTTTAGCAAATTCCATGGCTCCTCCATCGCAGAAGATTTAATGCATAAAAAAATTGGTGTGGGTGGAGCAAATAAAGAAGTCACAGTTTTTTTTAGCGATATTCGTGGTTTCACAAAATTTTCAGAATCACGTACACCAGAAGAAGTTGTTGAGATGTTGAATGAGTATTTTGGAATTATGGTTCGAATCATTCAACAAAATCATGGTATCGTAGATAAATTTATTGGAGATGCTATAATGGCTGTATGGGGCGCCCCAAAAGGAACTCCTCGTGATGCTTTTAATGCTATTCGTGCAAGTTTAGAAATGCGAAAATCACTTGATGAACTTAATCGCAAAAGAATCGCTAAAAGACTACCACCCATTATGATCGGTATGGGTGTACATACAGGTAGAGCTATTTCTGGTACAATTGGATCTGATGAACGAATGGAATACACAGTTATTGGTGATACTGTAAATATGACTTCACGAATTGAGTCTTCAACAAAGGCTTTTGGATCTGATTTATTAATCAGTGAATCCACGGCGAGTATTGTTGGACAAGAGTTTGCCCTTGAGTTAGCAGGGGCCGCCGAAGTGAAGGGTAAAACAGAACCCTTAAAATTATACCGAGTCTTGGGCTATCTCTCTAAAAATGGCGATGTGACGTTAGTAAAAACACCATACTCAGATTATGAAAAAGAAAAAGCTGATAAGGTAAAGGTTGCGTAGTATTAGTTGTCTTAAATTTGGGTTCTCCCACACTCCCCGTTTTTTCAAGCAGCGTGGGGATGTGGAAAACCATCAAACGTTTTGAAGTGCCATTAAAAATTAAAAATTTTGTTTGTGTGATTGATTTTTTGATTTATAAATATAACCGTGAGTTTCAAGGTTGTAATATTTATTATGACTTGCACATAACAGATTCAGTTTTTCTACATCATCATGAGTGCCTCCCTGACTTATTGGTATTATATGATTTATTTCAAGTTGAGTTTTACACGCACAGCGCTTGCCTTGCGGACTCACATATTGACATTGAAAATGAGCTTTTTTAAAAACTTCTCGTTTAATTTTTAAAGGAATGACCT
>SXSU01000126.1 GCA_005793345.1 Bdellovibrionales bacterium | reverse complement strand
GACACGGGCAGATTTTTTATAGGGTTTATCGTGGACATTGTTTAATTCGTATTGGGCAAATAAAATACGTCTATGAACTGGTTTTAGTCCATCTCGAACATCTGGCAATTCTCTTCCAACAATAACACTCATAGAATATTGTAAATATGCCTCACGCATTTCTTTATTAATGTCTACTACTGTTATACCTTTGTTGCTTATATTATTTTCTGTATTTTCCATAATAATCCGAGTTCCTTAATCAACACAAAATTTTTATTAGTTAGTGAATTTTGCAGTTATTTAAAATTGAATTTATAATTAAACATCTAATTCTCTAACAAACAGTGCATTATCTTGAATAAATTTTCTTCTTGGCTCCACTTGTTCACCCATTAATATACTAAAAATTTCATCTGCTGCTACAGCATCTTCAATTGAAACTTTTAATAAATTTCTGTGTGCAGGATTTAAAGTTGTTTCCCAAAGTTGTTCAGGATTCATCTCTCCCAAACCTTTATACCGTTGAATATAATACCCCTTTTTAGACCCCTCAATTACTGAATCATGAAAAGTTTTATAATCTTGATAAGTCATAGTTTGATTATCGACTTTACAATCAAAAGGTAAGGTTGTAATTTGCTCAATTTCGTTCCAAATTTTTTGGATTTCTATCCACTCTGGAGTACTCAATAAACCAATATTTATTTTCGTTGTTTTCCACTCACCAAATCTTGTAAACTGCATTTCTATTTCATTTGAATTAGTTTCTGCATTTTTAATTGTTGTATGAGTTAAATCTGCCAAACCACCATCTAACTTGGTTTCCATCCATTTTTTTAAATCGTTTAAAAATTGTTTTGTTTTTGAATCATCATTTAAAATTTCATCCAGTTTTATTTTCTGAGAAATTAAATAATAAACAATGTCTTGATCATATTTTCGAGAAATAACTTTTAATATGTGATTTAATTTTTGAATATTTAAAATCATTTTTTTAATTGAATCTTTTGATCCACCATCAGTTTTATTTAGTAATGAAACATTATTTAAGCCTGATGAAAGTAAAAACTCAGTAAGTGCATGGTCATCTTTAAGATAAGTTTCACTATTACCTTTTTTAGCTCTATAAAGTGGTGGTTGAGCGATATAAATATAGCCACGCTCAACTACTTCTGGCATTTGACGATAAAAGAAGGTGAGTAGTAATGTTCGAATGTGAGAACCGTCGACATCAGCATCAGTCATAATGATAATTTTATGATATCTTATTTTATCTGGATTCATATTATCTTTACCGATACCAGCGCCTAATGCCGAGATCATCATCTTAATCTCATCATTAGTTAACATTTTATCAAATCTAGCTTTCTCTACATTTAGAATTTTACCTTTTAATGGTAGAACAGCTTGAGTTCTTCTATCCCTTGCTTGCTTTGCAGAACCACCCGCTGAGTCTCCCTCAACCAAGTAAAGTTCACAAAGAGCTGGATCACGTTCTTGACAGTCAGCCATTTTTCCTGGAAGTGCTCCAGAATCAAGTGCTGTTTTTCGACGAGTTAAATCTCGAGCCTTACGAGCAGCTTCGCGAGCACGTGCAGATTCTACACACTTAGTAATAATTATTTTTGCAACAGAAGGGTTGCGATCAAACCAGTCTGCAAGTTTTTCGTTTACAAGTGATTCAACAATTCCTTTAACTTCATTATTACCAAGTTTAGTTTTTGTTTGACCTTCAAATTGAGGTTCGCGAACTTTTACACTCACTACTGCCGCTAATCCTTCACGAATATCTTCACCTTCTAAATTTGTTTTTAAATCCTTTAAAAGATTTTTTTCAGTAGCATAGGCATTTGTTGTTCGAGTTAAGGCCCCCCTAAATCCAATTAAATGAGTGCCGCCTTCAATAGTATTAATGTTGTTACAATAAGAATAAATTGACTCTGAATAAGAATCATTCCATTGCATTGCAATCTCACATTCTACATTTTCTTTTTCGCCTTTAAAAAATACAACATCATTGTGAATTGCTTTTTTTGAATCATTTAAATAATTAACAAATTCAGATAGACCATGCGTAAATTGAAACTCCTGAGTTTTTCCAGATCGCTCATCAGTTAACAAAAAATGTAATCCTGCATTTAAAAAAGCTAACTCTCTAAATCTATTTGCAAGAATATTAAAATCATAACTTAAGCTTGGATCTTTAAAAATTTCACGATCTGGTTGAAAATTAACTTTAGTACCAGTTGAATTTGCGGTTCCAACTTTAACAACTTCTGCTTGAGGAGTTCCACGGATAAATGATTGCTTCCAAATTGCACCATCTCTTTTAACTTCAACAGTACATCGGTTTGATAATGCATTTACTACAGAAGCACCTACACCATGCAATCCACCAGATACTTTATAGCTAGAGCCATCAAATTTACCACCTGCATGAAGAACTGTATATACAACTTCGAGAGCAGATTTTCCAGATTTATGTTTATCGACAGGTATTCCACGCCCATCATCTTCAACAGTGATTGATTCATCAACGTGGATGGTAATGTTAATTTTTTTACAGTACCCAGCAAGTGCTTCATCCACTGAGTTATCTACAATTTCATAAACTAAATGATGATAGCCTTTAATAGAAGTATCACCAATGTACATTCCTGGTCTTTTTCTTACAGCTTC
>SXSU01000125.1 GCA_005793345.1 Bdellovibrionales bacterium | reverse complement strand
TTTTTCAAGTTTAACAATAAAAGTAAATAAAGCTAATGCTGCTATAGATTATTGGAGTAGTTTTTTAAGTAGTAAAAATTTAAAAGCAGAAAATTTTACAGCAGCAGAAGCTGAATCATTAAAAGGATTAACAGAGTCACCTTTTGTTATTGAGCATCATTTAAATTTTGGAATCTCACAAGAAGGTTTAGGTCGCGTCCAAAAAGCTCTCGGATCCTATCGAATGGCAGAGGAGTTAGCAGAGGAAACCGGACGATTTGATTTGGTCTTTGTGGCTCGATTTAATCAAGCACAACTGCTTGCAAAAGATAAAAAAATTAATGAAGCCATTGAGATGTATCAAAAAGCTCTCGAAGTAAATCCTCAATCAAAAGAGACCAAAATTAATATTGAATTATTAATTCAACAGCAGCAACAGCAAGGTGGTAAAGGCGGAGGCGAGGGCGAGGATAAAGATCAAAAATCTGAAGATCAAGATGGTGGTGGCGAAGGAAAAGATCAACAAAAAAATAAAGAGCCAAAGGATGTTAAACAAAATCAGCAATACAAACCAAATAAATTTAAAGCTCAAGATATTTCCGAAGATCAAGCTAAAAAGATTTTGGAAGAGTTAAAACGTCATGAACAGCAAATTCATCAAAATTTTGATCAGCAAAATAAAATGAATAAAGACATGCCGAACGAAAAGGATTGGTAATAATGAAGTTGATAAAAGCATTCCTTTTTTTATATTTAACGTTAAGTTGTTTTTTATTATATGCAAAAAACAATGAAGTGAGTCTTGAATTAAAGGGCAGCGAGGATTTTGTTCCAGCATCACAACCTTTTGCGATTGAATTGGATCTAACGCTATCTGGAGATATAGATGCTCCAGATGAAAAACCTCTAATACAATGGCCAAAAAATTTTTCGGTACAAGAGCAAGAGCCAATGGTATCTCAAATGAGTCAATTGATGAGTTCTCCCCAAGGGATGCAGTTTATAAAAAAGAAGATGATTAAATTTTCTTATTTAGTTACTAGTTTAAAAGAAGGCTCTTTTTCTATTCCGCCAGTACAAATCGGAATTGGAGGGCAAAAATATAAAAGTAACTCTATTACAATTAAAGTTAATAATCGACTTAGTAAAAATCAAAACCCATCTCAAAATAAAAAGCAAAATAACAGACAAAGAGGTAATCCATTTGGAGGACTATTTGATGAAGAAGACGAAGAAGACTCATTGCTTGGTCAATTATTACAAAATCAAAATCCTTTTTTAAGACAGCAACAAGATCCAAGTCATCAAGAAATTCCAAAAAAACAAATACCTCAAATTAATGCTAATGAGGCATTTTTTGTACGTGCAGAAGTTGATAAAACCACAGCCTATATTGGTGAACAAATTTTTGTAAACTGGTATCTTTATACTCGAGGTGAAATATATCAATTAGATCGATTAAAATTTCCTGAACTCAAAAATTTTTGGAAAGAAGATGTGGAGCCTGCTCCTAATTTAATTTATGAAAATGAAATTGTAAATGGCACTATGTTTAGAAAAGCACTTCTTGCATCCTACGCTATTTTTCCAATTAAAGATGGAACATTAGCAGTTGATGAATATAAAATTCGAGCGCAAGTTGCAATGCCAGTTCCAGGGTTTGGTGGTTTTAGTTTTGGCAAGCCCTATGTTTATTCTAGATCGAGTGAACGTATTCCAATAACAGTTATGGAGCTTCCAGAATCTGGCAAGCCTCCCACGTTTTCAGGAGCAGTAGGGATTTACGATATTCAAATGACGGTTGATCAGCAATCAATCGTTCAATGGAAACCCTTTAATCTTCGTGTTCGATTTGAAGGAGAAGGTAATGCCAAACTTATTGATCAACCTGATATTAAGTTTCCAGACTCATTTGATGCATATGATGTAAAAACAGATGCAAAATTTTTTAAATCAGGAAAAAGTTATAAAGAATTTATAATCCAGTTAGTTCCTAAAGTGAGTGGTGAAATCACAATTCCACCGGTTGAATTAAGCTACTTTGATACACAAACACGACAATATACAATACGAGCTTCTCAATCTCTAGTTATTAATGTAACTCCAGCCGAGAAGCCAAAAAATTACACTGGATTGAGGGTACAAGTTGGTGATGAAAATAAATTAGAAAATATAATTTTACCAGAACTTAGAAAGAAGCCCAGTGAAAGTCAGTTTTATTGGTTAAAAGGTAAATTGGCTTTAGTTTATTGGCTCAGTTTAGAAATCTTATTGGTATTAATTTTAATTGTTACATATAAAATACTCAGTCGTAAACCAAAGGATGGTAGTGATTTAAAAACTCTCATGCATTTAAAAGAAGAGAAAATAAAAAAACTATTACAAAAAAATCAACTGCGAAGTGCCGCTACTGAATCACTTAATTTGATTTCCAAAATTTTAAATGGTGTTACTGATGAAAATTTAGTGGATGCTGAGTTATTTAAAATTATTGAAAATTTAACACCATCAATGCGAAGAGAAGTTGGAGATGATTTATTAAAAATTTCTGATCGCTGGCAAATTCTTGCTTTTGCTCCTGAAGAAGCATGGGGTGAATTAAAAAATGAAAATAAAATTGCTGAACTTCTTGCTTCTTCAAAAAAAGCACTAGAAAAATTAATTGAAATTGCATTTGAATCCAAAAATTTATCAGACTCAACAAAGAAGTAGAAGTAATTAATGAATATAGATTTACTATTAGTATTTAGGTTACTAGAATTTTTGTGTGGTGTTTATTATCTTATATTTGGAATTGATGGATTTGTAAAAAAAATTCCACTTCCAACACCATCGCCTGCAGCGATTCAGTTTTTGAGTGCTCTTGAAAATTCAAAATATATTTTACCTCTTGTTAAAAGTATTGAAATTGGAGTTGGTCTTTGTTTTATATTTCAATTTCAACAACCATTAGCGTGGTGTTTATTGTCACCCATTGTAGTAAATATTTTGGGTTATCATTTTTTTTTAAATAAAAAAGAAATTGTTATGCCTCTAGTTATTTTAATTAGTCATTTGATAATGGGGATTAAGTATTATTCTCATCTCAGGTTTCTAATTCAATAGAAATATTTTAAAAACCAGAAACCAAGCTCTGTGAGCTGTTTTATCGGTCATTTCTTTAAATTTTCCAATTACATAATTTTAAAGTCGCTTCTAAAATAGTTGAATTATAATTTAGTAAATTTGCTATTTCAGACTTCGGAATCCATTTAACAACTAAGTTATAATCTGCATCCTTCACTTCTTTTGGAGCTTGTAGTGGAGATTTTAAGAACCCTCTATAAAAAAATGTTAAACAATGATGATTTTTACCATTCCAGAAAAAATCATATTCTTTATCAATAACAGAGCTAGGTTCTATATTTATCATATAACCAGTTTCTTCGAGTGTTTCACGTTCTGCAGATTCAGGTGCAGTTTCATGCTCCTCTATTAAACCACCTGGTAAAAAATAATATTCTTTTTTACTTAGGGGATCTATTCCTATAAAGGTCAAGAGTAATTCATTTTGTAAAACGACAGCTGTTGATCTTATTCTAGTATTCATTTAATTAATTTACAATTTTTGTAAAAGAATTCAAATAATAATTTAATTTTCACATTGTGTATTAATTTTTAAGTTATTGAGTTCTAAATTTTGTGTTGTATCATTATAATAATATTTAAGTTTATTTTTAACAAAAAGACACCAATCCATTTGAGTATGGAGTTTAGAGCTCCTTAAAAATTGTTTTACCCAATTTTTAGATTTATCAAAATTAAATGTAAATAATTTTTCAGGTCGATTTTCAAAAACAGTTCGCATACCATCTACATGATGAATCCTGTCATCTATAAAAATAATATTTTTAAAAGATGTTGAAAGGTTATGATTATTTTGAAGTTTTTCGATAAATAGTTTAAGCATAATTCCTTTGTGCTGTCCTTCAGTAAATAAAATCCCATCAGAAAATTTTATAGGTTTTGGATTTGTTAAATTGTACTTTATTACTTCTTCAAAGGTAAGATTAAAATGTTTGAGATTGTTTAACTCATATGGGAAGTATTCGCTATAAAAGATAGGATCCTGTTTAAAATCTTCAAATGGGATTCCAAGTTTTTGTTTTTCTCTAAGTGTGGAATCAATATTATTTAGTCCTCTAGATGTGAGAGAGATTATTTTCCCTCCGTGTTTTATTATAGAACTCATCCATTTTGGAATCATTTCATCGACCCAACCTAGAGGTTCCTCTTTATAAATCCAACTTTGAATCGTTAATAGACTATTTACTGAATCTGTTATGGCAGGAAGTTCTGTGATTTGTTTTTCTATGAGGTCCTTTTGCCAAAGAAACCAATGTTCACTCCCAAAATCATGCTGAGTTTTGAGAATTGTGTTGTCGATATCAAAAACAACAAGAGTCTCCTTGTAGTTTTGCAATTGATTTTCAGTAAGTTGGATAATTTCTTTAAAGTCTTGAGTTTGTTTATAAAAATAATCACTTGAGATGCAATTGAGTGAAATAAGTGATATAGACATTATAATATTTAATGAAATGTTCAATCTTGGATAATACAAATTTTTCTCCTTTTTAGTTAATTTAAAATCAAGTGGCCTAAACCTTAGAACCATAAACTTGGTCTTATTTTTACAAAAAGGGCGCCTTTTTTGTAATTGTGTTTTTATATAGATTTTTATAAATGTAAATTTCTAATTGAGAAAAAGATTATTTCGTATTATGAAATAATCAATATGATTGATTTTAATGAAATAAAAATATTTTTAGCAGCAGCCCAAAAATTAAATTTTACTAAAGCTTCCCAAGATGTTGCACTTTCGACTCCTCAGTTTACTAAAATTATTGCACAGCTAGAAAGTAAATTAAATAAAAAATTGTTTAATCGTACAACTCGCTCTGTTCAGTTAACACAAGAGGGGTTGATTTTTTATAACGAAGCTTTAAATTTAATGAATTCATATTCCAAATTGAGAGATATATTTAATCAAGATATAAATCCTAAAAATATTAATGGAAAATTACGAATTGTGACAGCAAATACTCTTGCATTTAGGAGAGTAACATCATTATTAAATTCTTTTCATAATTTGTATCCAAATGTTCAATTTGACTTCATTATTTCGGATGAATATAACGATCTTATTGGAGAGAATATTAATTTTGCCTTTAGAATTACAAATCAATTTGGAGTTCGGACTTCGCGCCAATCTGAATCTAATCATGTGATTAAAAAAATATCTGAAAACCCTATTGTATTTTCTACAACTCCTGAATTTAAAAAAAAGTATGAAATTCCAAAATCTATTTATGATCTTAAGAAATATAATTTATTGTATATTAAATCACATGCACAAAAATTATTTAAACAAGCCAAAATTCCTCTTGCAGAATTGACTACTCCTTGTTGGATAAACACAACTAATGGAGATGTTTTAGTGAAGATTGCACTTCAACATGAAAGTATTCTAGTTCGTTCAATTTGGGGAATACAGGATGAATTAAAAAGCGGATTATTAGAACTTATTTCTTTAGATGATGAATTAGATTCTGCATCAGATATTTATTTAGTTTATCCTGTTAATAAATATCGTTCAACTCTAGAAAAGCTATTTATTGATTATATTTTAAAATCAAAATTTTAATTTAATATCTCTTACTTATTTGTCGATTTTAAATTTTAGTTTTTAATACATGAAGAAATTCATTTTGATAATTAATTTTAGTTTCTTTTGAACTAAAAAAAGGATTCATTATACATAGACGAATTAAATCCATATTTTCACAATCTATTTCTCCTTTCCAATTTTCAATCCATTTATTTATAAATAATGGATGCTGATTAACTTTCAATGATGTTTTTGAAACTAAAAATGGTGGATTGGTTGCGTTGGGATCTAATTCTTTATAAATTTGATTTACTTTCAGATTGCTTTCACTAAGTTTCATATTTTCTAGAGCTATAGTAAAAACTAGAACATTAGAATCCATTGTAGGTGAAACTTGAACTGGCAAATCTGAATTTTTTAAAACTTCGGAAAGTTCCCTTGCAGCTGTTATTGTTCTCCCCAGTATTCGACCATAGCCCTCAGCATTTAACCCAATTGTTTTTTCAGTGAGCCAAGTTGCAACAGCTCCGGCCGCAGATCTAGACCCTTCAAGGGTTTGTAAGCCGACATCATTTTCTGATTTAAATTGAATGTAAGGAGCATCAATTTTAAGATAATTATAATCACGAATTGTCCTTACAGCAATTACTCCTGATGAGTAAGGAACATATCCTAATTTATGTGGATCAACTGTGACTGAATTGGCTTTTTCTATGGCGAGGAGGGGACGTAAAGCAGGAAAATTTTGTACTGCTTGCGGTCTTACCAGTGAACACAGAAATCCACCATAGGCTGCATCAATGTGATGCCAAATAGGTTCATTAATACAATTTTGAATTTTATCAATTTCATCAATAATTCCAAGTTCAGTAGTTCCCGCTATTGAAATAACGGCCCAAATAGGCTGATTTTGATTTTTTAATTGTGATATATTTTCATTTAAAGTTTTTATGCACGTTCGTCCATTTTCATCAGTAGGTATCCAGATTATTCGATCCTCACCATCACCAAAATAATTTACAGCTTTTGGCCACGAATAGTGACAACTAGAAGGTAATATTAAAACAGGTCCACGGTATTTTGTTTGAAAACAGTTTGAAACTTTTGTCATCCAATCATAATTATTTATACAATTTATTTTTTTCCATTCTTCATAATCATCTTCATTAAATTTAGAATTTGTTTTAATCAAATCAAATTTTTCCCACCCCAAGTGAGCAGCATCCCAAAGCGACGATATCGTGATTCCTGAAAAATTTTTTTCCTTACAGTACGTTGCAAGTTTCAGCCACTCATTTAGACGAGTTTTTGCTCTCACTAAGGCTTCAAAATTTGCAACTGTTCCGCCTGATGTAAAGTGTCCCAATGAAGTTTTTGGGTTGTAACCTAACATTTGACTTAAATCTTTATAAGCCTCTTTTTCAATTTGGATACCAACTCTAGAGGCTTCTCCAGAGACATTATTAGGATTATGAAGTAAAGTTAGAATATGTCCAAATAAAGCAGGTAGAGAAGTTTCTGAAAACATGTGAGCAATATATCTGGGGTTAAATTTAGGAATTTCTTGATTAAATCTTTCTATAAGTTCATTTAAGTAAAATTCAACTTGATTTTGTCGTTGTCGATATTCAACTAGATCTTTATCATAAATTGAGATTGCAGGACCATCTTCTGCCTTAAAGGATTCACGGTGTGCAAACCATTTGTCGAGAATTAAGTTTATTTGATTTCGGACCCAGTTTTTATTTTCAGCTTGTGGACCTAAGAAAAAAGTTTTCATAGCTACATCTTCAGGGGCACACTCATGCTTCACAATTAAATCCTTTTTTAAAATATTTAACTTATATTTGATATTTATTAGAAATATCGATTTCAGCTAATAATTCTGATTCTAATCAGCAGAGAATTTAACAAAAAAAATTACTTTTTTATAAATTGAGAAAAATAGTCTTTTTTACAAAATAAAATAAACGCGAGTTCGACAATAAATTTTGCTTTTAGCGCAGAGAATTTTTTTAAGTACAAGGAATAACTCAATAAAATTATTGAGGCCTATCCCCTGCGATAAGCCGCAGATAATTTTTTGAGTTATGACGATGGAATTATAAAA
>SXSU01000017.1 GCA_005793345.1 Bdellovibrionales bacterium | reverse complement strand
CAGACTTAAATTAAAGAGCATTATATAGGGGTGATAGAAGATCACCCCCAACAAGCAAGAAAATAAATGCTAATGATTATGTCTGATATAATCGCGAAGCGATCAGACTTAATCATTAGCATTTATTTGGCATTTAATGTGCTTACTTCTAGAAGAAGAAGGGGCTAATAGTTAAATGTCAAATATGGAAAAAAACAAAATCATTGATATCATTGATATTTTTATTTTCAAAAGATTAAAGTCCAGTTGTTCTTTTGACATATTAAAAAGAAATCAAAATGTTATTTTGACATTTATATTTATTATTTTAATTAGCTCAGTGGGGTTTACTAAGGTCGAGTCTGGAGTTGTGGCTGAAATTCAAAAACTTGGTGAGTCTGTTCAGTTAGTATTTAAGGGTGCTGATCAGTGGGATTATGAACTTGAACGAAAAAATGAAGATTCGCATGTAAATATTGAATTAAGAGTTCCAAGGTTAAGTCAAGAAAGTGTAGATCGAATTTCAAAATGGAAAGATAAGGATACCGAATTTATTAAATCAATTTTTATTGAACCAATTGAAGGTACTCTTCAGGATTTAATAATAATGGAGTTAGTAAATTCAAATGTAGAATCATTTGATTATTTAACTGATAAACCTTCACGATTGATTATTGATTTTTATTTTAAAGCAGATAAAAAAATAAAAAAAGAAAAAAAAGTTTCCAAAAGTGAAGTCAATGAAACAAAAAAACAAAGTACTCAAAACTCTAATAATAAACCTGAAGTATATCGCAAGCCAGATTCAGTTGATTTTATTGTACCAGACGAACACGGAGAACTAGCTGATAAATTTGAGTTGCCTAAAAAACCAAATGAGTTCCGTGGGATATTTGATGGTGGTGATCCGAAATTTGAGAGATTTTCAATTGAAGAGTATAAAATAAAAGAAGAGTCAATAGTGCGTAGCCAAGAGAATCTGTATATTCCATTTCCTATGTTATATATTGAAACTGATCATTACACTAAAATAAGATCACAACCACCAGTTTATGAAGTTACTCCTAAGAATACTGATGATAATAAGTTTGCACGTTTAATTTTAACTTTATATGAGAAAAATAGACTTGCAGTTTGTTTAAAAACTATTAAATGGTTTTTTGAAAAGCATCCAAACTCAGAGTATGATGAGATTGTTCGGTTTTTATTAGGAGATTTATATTTTAAATTGTGGGATAAAGATGGTTTAAGAACAAATTATGAACTGGCTATTCAAGCATATAAAGAAGCATTAAAAAAATATCCCAAATCTGTACTTGCGACTCGAACAATTTTTTTAACTGGTTATGCTTCATATTTTAAAAAAGATTATTTTGAATCCATGAGAATGTTTCAAAACTTTGTAAAAGAAAATCCACCATCATTTTTAACAGATAAAGCTCGACTTGCAATTGCACGTTCTCTTTTTAAATTACTTCAATATGATGAAGGATATAAAGTTTATCAAGATATCGAAAAAGAAGCAGTAACTAAAGATGCAAAAGTGGAAGCTCTTTATTTAAAAGGAGATATTCCTTTTATAAGAAAAGATTATGAAAGTGCAGTTCGTGATTACCGCAATGCTGTTACAATAGCTCCAGATTCTTGGGAACAGTATCCTAATGCTTTTTCTAATTTATCTGCGAGTCTATTTTGGTTAAAGCAATATAAAAGTAGTTTGGATTCATATCGTGATTTTTTAACTCGATTTCCAGGTCATGATTATGCAGGTTATGCCATGGTTCGAGTTGGAGAACTGCTTGAAATATTAGGAGCGCCACAAGATCGAGTTAATGGAGCATTTCGAGAAACCTTTTTTAGATATGGTTCTACTGAAGGAGCAAAAATCGCAAGAATTCGAATTCTCAGTCAGAATATGAAAGGCATGAAGACTAAAGAAGCAGAAGCTGCTATCGAAGAAATAAATAAAATGGTAATTGATAATGAATTACCTAAAATGGATTTATTTGCTTCGATTATGATTTCAGAAGGATTAAGTGAAAGAGGAGAGTTTGAAAAATCTATCGAAACACTTTTAAATTGGTATCGAAGTAATTCAACTAATAACGAAGCAAACTTAATTAAGAGAAGAATTGTTAGATATGTAAATGAAAAATTAGCTGAAGGTGCAGATACAAATAATTTTATGGAAGTTTTAAAATTACATAATCAATATGGTGAACTTTGGTTAAAAGATTCAAAACGTATTGATACCGTATACTATTTAGGTCGTGCCTTTGAACAAGCTGGTGCATATAAAGAAGCTGAAACTTTGTATCGTGAATCACTCAATCGTCTTTACTCATCAAAAGCAACTAACGAAGTTAGAGAGCATAGTGTTTTTGAAAAATTACCAACCAACGAAGCGGTACTTCTTAGATTAGGAAAAGTATCATTTGAAAGAAATGATATTTCAAAAACATATGATTATTTAAAAGATATTGAACATCCTGAAAGACTAACAGAGGATGAGCAAGTTGAACGAGTAGATCTAGCTAGTCAGGTTATGGAAAAAAGAGGAGAAATAGATTCTTCAATCAGATTTCTAAAAGATTTAGCTGACAATTGGAAGGGGCAATCAAGTAAAGTCGTGCCAGTTTACCTTCGATTAGGTTCAAATTACTACGATAATAAAAATTACTCAGAGAGTTTACGTAATTTAAAACATGCAGAAGATATTTTAATTGATAGTCAAAAAACCCCATCAGATTTGCATTTAGAAGTATTAAAATCAATAAGCAAAACATTAACTCAAATGAAAGATCTTAAAGAAAATGAAGCTGTTCTTAGTCGTATGCTCGAAATGTATGAAGAAAAAAACAATTTATCATCCTATCGGTATTCGCTTGGGGATTTGCAATTTGAACAAGGTTTATTGCAAAAAGCCACCGAAACTTGGAAGTTATTAGAAAAAGATAAAAATAAATTTTGGTACACAATGGGACAAGAAAAATTAAAACATGAACAGTGGAAAGATATATATAAAAAATACGCTCAAAAGATTCCAACGATCTCACGTTCAATAGCAAGTGTTCCGACAGAATCGCAATCACCTCAAAATTCACAGCCACAGTCGGAGCCGCAGCAAGAAAATCCAAAATGAGTAAAATAAGAAAGGTAGAAAGTTATGAGTGATTTATTTGATAAAACTACGAATGGGTTAGCAACATCAATTAATATGCGACAACTTCGTCATAATGTTATCGCATCAAATGTAGCAAATGCAGAAACTCCAAATTATCACGCAAAGAAATTAGATTTTGAAGATTCTTTAAGACGAGCTATGGATACAGACGGAATGAGAGGTGTGAGTATGACTCATCCAGAGCATGTTCCTGTTGGTTCTGGAGGAGTAAAAAGTTTAAAGGCAGATATATATGAAAATCCTCATGGTGAAATTAATAATGATGGTAATACTGTAGATTTAGAAAAAGAAATGTCCTCACTATCTGAAAATACCTTATTATATAAAGCTGCTCTTGAGTTGATTAATAAAAAAATTGCTGCACTCAAGTATGCTGCAAGTGAGGGAGGTCGATAATGTCTGATTTTTTATCTGGTATGAGGGTCTCTAGTAGTGGGATGACTGCACAAAGAACTCGAATGAATACCATTTCAAGTAATATTGCAAATATAAATACAACGAGAACTCCAGAAGGTGGTCCATATCGTAGAAAAGATGTTGTCTTTGAAGCTATGCCCGACGCTAAATCATTTGGCGAAGTTATCATGCAATCAGATCCGCGAAGTGATGTCCAACGGGTCCAAGTTACTGATGTCCAAGTTGATACAAAACCACCTTTAATGAAGTATGAACCAGATCATCCTGATGCAAATCAAGAGGGTTATGTTGCTTATCCCAATATTAATCATATGGAAGAAATGGCAAATATGATTATGGCCACAAGGCTTTATGAGGCTAACGTCTCGGCTATGCAAGCAAGTAAAGAAATGGCAAACACAGCTCTTGAAATTGGTAGATAACTTGAGATAAACTAAAAGTAGTATTTTTTAAAATAGGATTTTTTAATTATACGTATTGAATGAAGCCCTGATTAAGGAGATACCATGGATGGTAATATAGAATTTAGAACAAGTGTTTATAATCCTTCAATAGGATCATCTTCTACTTCTTTAACTACTCCTTTATCTACTCCATCATCTACTCCAAGTACTGGTCCCGTCGCAAAATCTTTTTCTGATACTTTAAGTGATGCTCTTCATGAAGTTAATAAATTACAAAAAGAAGCAGATCGAGGAATGCAAGATCTATCTACTGGTAAAACAGATAATATTCCCGAAGTCATGATCGCTGCTGAAAAAGCTGATCTTGCTTTAAAGTTAATGGTTCAAGTTCGAAATAAAATAATTGATGCTTATCACGAAGTTATGAAAATGCAGGTTTAAGGAGTTACTGTGAATAGGTTGTTTGGAAGTTTATTTGCACAATTTAATGAATTTTATAAAGGGCTAAGTCCAACAAAACGAATGTCCCTTATGGGATCTCTTGTCGTTGGATTGATTGCAATTTTATTTTTTATTGGATTAATTGGAGGACAAGACTATGTTCCATTATTTAAAAATATTCCAAGTGATCAGGTTTCAACTTTGGTTTCTAAACTGCAAGAAAAAAATATTCCCTTTCAATTAAAAGATGAAGGTACGACAATTGTTGTCCCCGAACAACTTTTACATTCGACGCAAATGACACTCATGTCAGAGGTTGGCTCTAGTAAAATGGGGTCAATGGGTTTAGAAATTTTTGATAAGCAAGATTTTAGTTCAAATACATACTCGCAAAAAGTTAATTATCAAAGAGCGCTACAAGGCGAATTAATGCGAGCAATTAATACTTTAAATTCTGTTAAACAATCTAAAGTAATATTAGCAATTCCAGCAAAGAAAAATTTTCTTGAAGAATCAACTCCACCATCTGCTTCTGTTGTTTTACAACTTTACCCGGGTAAACAATTATCTCCCGAGCAAATTCGTGGTATTCGATATTTAGTATCAAGTGCCGTAGAAGGTTTGGATGCTGATAGAGTGACAGTTGTTGACGAGCGTGGAAAAATTCTAACTCGTCAAGGAGATCAATCATCAGGTGTTTCCGCTGAAATGATGGAATTAAAAGGTAAGTTAGAAGAAGATATGCAGGGCCGAATTGATATGATTCTGTCTAAAATAGTAGGACAATCAAAAGTCATTGCAAAAGTTGATGTGACTTTGAATACTAAAACCGTATCAAGTTTAGAAGAATCCGTTGATCCTGAGAAAACAGCTGTTAGATCGATTACCAGTGAAGAAGAAACTTTGGATGGAAGTCGTACAAATCCAAGTGGAGTGCCTGGGTCAAGAGCTAATTTGCCAGGAGCTGAAAATACGGGGCAAGTTGGTTTCAATCAAAATGTAAAAAAAGAATTAAAAACTACAAATTATGAAGTTCCTAAAATTGTAAAGAATATTAAAGAGGGTGCTGGTAGTATAGAACGGGTTACTGTAGCTGTGCTTGTTGATGGTGTTCAACAATCTACAACTAAAGAAGATGGTAGTGTTGAATTAAAATGGACTCCACGAACTGAAGAAGAATTACAAAAATATGAAACCTTAGTAAAAAACGCAATTGGATTTAATTCAAATCGTGGCGATTCGGTAAAAATAGAAAATATTCAATTTGCACAAGAAGATTTTTCTGAGTCAGAGAAAATTCTTACAAACTTAGAACGAAAAAGATTATTGCAAGCATTTTTAAAATGGATCTTGATGGGATTTTCGTTGGCATTATTTTTTATGATAGTTATCCGACCGTTTATGCAATGGGTGACTGATAGCTTTCAAGATTCAGTTGAAGAAATGTTACCTCGTACAATCGAAGAGCTTGAAGAGCTTCATAGTGTTGACAATACATTGCCAGGAATGAGTTCAGCGTTACCTGTTCTTGAAGAGAGTGTTGATCCTGATAAGGCTGAAAGTGAATTATTAAAAGATAGAATTTTAGATATTGTTGGTAAAGACGATGAAAAAGCTTCTGGAGCCTTATCCCTATGGTTAGTGAGAAAGGAAGAAAAGTAGTATGAGTCGATTAACAAAATTAGAAAATATAAGTTTTGAAAATTTAAAAGGCTTTGAAAAAGCTGCAATTCTTCTAAATTATCTTGGAAAAGATGCTGCGTCGATATTGTTTAAGAGTATGGATGATACAGATATTCGAAAACTTATAAACATCATGGGAAAGTTTAGAGTTGTACCCGTTCATGTTACAAAACGAGTTCTAGAAGAATTTTATGA
Organism: Bdellovibrionales bacterium; assembly: GCA_005793345.1. GTDB lineage: Bacteria > Bdellovibrionota > Bdellovibrionia > Bdellovibrionales > Bdellovibrionaceae > SXSU01. Next base: position 29,458 of record SXSU01000017.1, on the reverse strand, counting down.
AATGATCAGTGAATCACAAGAGTATATTTTCTCAGATCAATTAACCCAAAAAGATAATATCGTAGCCGCAATTGGTGAAGAACGTGCTCGAGGAATTTTGGGGGGCTTAAATTCAAATGTTTCACAAGCACGAAATCTTGAAAGTTTAGAAACGGTCGATGCAAAATCTCTCGCTAACTTTTTAGTGAATGAGCATCCACAAACAGTGGCTGTGATATTAGCACATCTAGAAGCTGAGAAAAAATCTGAGGTTTTAAAAAGATTGCCAGATAGTTTACAAGCTGAAGTTGTTTTAAGAATGGCAAATTTAGAACATGTTGCTCCAGAGTTAATTGCCGAAGTGGATCGTGTTTTAAAATCAGAATTAGCATCAATGGGAACTGTTGAGCAAGCTACACTTGGAGGCGTACAACCAGTGGCAGAGATGTTAAATATTATGGATAAAAATACCGAAGCAAGTATCATGTCACGTCTTGAAGAAAAAGATCCAATTTTAGCAGAAGAGATTCGTAAATTAATGTTTGTCTTTGATGATATTATTAAAATAGACGACAAGGGTATTCAAGCACTTCTTAAAGAAGTACCTAATGATAAATTACTTCTTGCTCTAAAAACTGCAAGTGAAGAAATTCGTCTTAAAATTTTTAAGAATATAAGTCAAAGGGCTGCTGAAATGCTAAAAGAAGATTTAGCTAATATGGGACCTTCTCGTTTGAGTGATGTTGAAACGGCTCAACAAGAAATTGTTAATATAGCAAGAAGACTTGAAGCTGAAGGAAAGATCCTCATAGCACGAGGTGGATCTGATGATGCATTAGTTTAGAAATATTTGTTAAAATGAAAGTAGTAATTTGATGGGTTTAAGAATAATAAAAGCTAAAAAAGTATTTGATGAAGTTTTGATGTTTGAACCTCAAAAGTTAGAGGTAATAGATCCTGAGTTAATGAATCGAATGGTTAGATCAGAAGCAAATAATCCGGACTTTAAAATTTCAGAAGTTGTGAGAAATTTCACTGGACTTAAAGAAAAAGAAATCCAAGAAGTTGAAATTGACTTAGAAAGAAGAGCTCTAGAACAACTCCAAGGAGTTCAAGAAAGTGCTTATCAAGAAGCTTATAAACTGGGTGAAGATGAAGGTAAAAAAGAAGCCTATGAGTTTCATAAAAAAGATATTGTAAAAAAATTAGAATCTATAGATCAATTATTTAATACTGTAAGTCACCTAAAAGAACAATTATTGAATGCTAATGAAAATCATATTATTCAATTAGTTTATCATTTGGCTAAATTAATTGCGCGCAAAGAAATTTCACAAAATCAAAATGATGTCATATTAGCAGTACTTTCAGAAAGTTTAAAGTTGGCCCATTCTGAAGAAAAAGTTCGAGTACATATTTCTGAACAACAAATAGATTTTCTTGAATCTTTACAAAAAGAATCTGGTCGTGAAATGGAATTCTTAAAAAATCTAGAACTAGTTACAGATAAAAATATTGAACCAGGTGGTTGTATCATTTCGACTAATTATGGCGAAGTCGACGCGAGAGTCGCTGAACGTGCAGAACAACTTTGGAATACTTTAAAAGACACATTACCGGCATCTAAGGATGTGATAGAATCATGATTAATAGCAATAAAAGATTGGATCATTCAAATTCTGAAAATATTTTTGAGTTACAAAAATATTATAAAGCTCTTGAAAATCAGCATTTCACAAAAGACAGTGGTAAGGTAACAGAGGTAAATGGATTATTAATTAAGGGCTATTTACCAGGTGCAAGTGTTGGTAGTATAGTAAAAATTTTTCCTGCTGGAGCTAGTGATTCAGAATTTTTAGCTGAGGTTGTCGGTTTTAAAGATCAAGCAGTACTTATGATGCCTCTTGGAAATATGAAGGGTGTTAACTTAGGATCTCGAATGACACTCATGAGACAAACGGCAACAGTTAAAGTTAGTTCATTTTTGCTGGGTAGAGTGATCGATGGACTTGGTTCACCAATAGATCAAAAGGGTCCCATTGAACAATCAAGAGATGTTCCGCTTTATAAAGAGGTTCGTAATCCAATGGAGCGAACTCCAATACATGAACCGCTTGATTTAGGAATACGTGCCATCAACAGTGCTATTACTGTTGGACGTGGTCAAAGAGTAGGAATTTTAGCAGGTTCAGGTGTTGGTAAATCTGTGTTACTTGGAATGATGGCTCGCTACACTGATGCGGATGTCAATGTTATTGCTTTGATTGGGGAACGAGGCAGAGAGTTGCGAGAATTTATTGAACATGATTTAGGAGAAGAAGGATTAAAAAAATCAATTATTGTTGTAGCGACAAGTGATCAAGGCCCTTTAATTCGTATGCGGGGAGCATATGTTGCAATGGCTATTGCAGAGTACTTTAGTTCATTAGGCAAAAATGTTTTATTTATGATGGATTCTGTAACTCGTTTTGCAATGGCACAACGAGAGGTTGGTTTAAGTATTGGAGAACCTCCAGCAACCAAAGGTTATACACCAAGTGTATTTGCCTTATTGCCAAAGTTATTAGAGAGAGCCGGTGCCTTTGAAGGTGAAGGTACAATTACCGGATTGTACACAGTTCTTGTTGAAGGTGATGATATGGATGATCCTATTGGAGATTCTGTAAGGTCAATTGTAGATGGGCATATTGTATTAACGAGAAAGTTAGCGCAACGTGGACATTTTCCCGCAATAGATGTTTTGCAAAGTACAAGTCGGGTTATGAAAAATGTAACAGATAATTCACATCAATTATTAGCACGTGAAATGAGAGAAGTACTTGCTGTTTACAAAGAAGCCGAAGATTTAATTAACATTGGAGCTTATAAGCAAGGTGCAAATCCAAAAATTGACAGAGCGATCAAAGTTTACGATCAGATTGTAGAGTTTCTTCGACAAAATGTGGAAGATGCTTCAAATTTTAAAAAAACAATAGAGTCATTAAAAAGTATTTTGAGGTAGAATTTGAGTTTTCACTTTGGTCTAGAAAAATTAATGAATCATCGAAAAAATTTACAAGATGAAGCCAGCAAGAATTATTTAAATTCACAAGCCGAATATCAAAAACAAAATCAAATCTTGCATCAATATTATATGGATATCGAGACTGCACGAAAAAATGGATTTGAAATTCAATTATCTGGAGGAAAAAATTCAGCAGAATCCTTGTGTCAAATAAATGACTATATTAAAGGAACAGAATTTAAAATTGAACAACAAAGACAAGTTGTGCGAAGGTGTTTAGAAAAAGTCGAGGAAATGCAGGAACTTTTGCGTGAAGCTTCGATTGAGTATAAGATAATGGAAAAGCTCAAAGAAAAAAAGAAAGAAGAATTTAAAGAAGTTGAAAAGAAAAAAGAAATTAAAGAGCTAGATGAAATGGTTACATCGAGAATTAAAAAAAGCGAGAAGTAATGAAAAGTGGTTATGATCAATTTTTTAAAAAAGCAAAAGAAAATGCTAATACTAATTCTAATACTAGCATTAATAAAAGAAAGTATTTCATTAAGAGAAACAGTAAAAAAAATAAAAATAAATCTTCTTTGATCTGGGTTTGTTTATTTGGTTTTATTTCGACTTTAGCAGTTTTTATATTACTTGAGGATTCTGACGAAGTTTTTAAAACAATAAGCGCATTCCAAATTCCAAATATTCCTAAAATAGAAATTTCATTTTTAAAAAAAGTCAAAGCAGAAGAGAAAGTAGAAGCTAAAATCGAAAATAAAACAGCTGACTTGAAGGCTGGAGTAGAATCCACTGAAACAGCTAAGTCTGATGGAAATAAAAAAGATTATTCAGAGGATGAGCTAAATCATTTTGCACGATTGGCAGAACGAAAAAAAGAATTAGATGAACGAGAAAAAAATCTTCAAAAAATGGAAGCAGAAATCTTAGTTCAAAAAACAGAGTTGGATGCAAAATTAAAAGATCTAGAAGAAATGCGAAAAAAAATAAGTTCTGTTTTAGATGATAAAGTACAATTGGATGATAAGAGAATAGAAAATTTAGTACAATTTTATTCAAGCATGAAACCGCAACAATCTGCTAAAATCATGGAAAGTATTGATGAGAGTTTGGCAGTAGAAGTTTTGTCACGAATGAAAAAGAAAAGTGCTGCGGATATCATGAATTTAATTGCCCCAGAAAAAGCTAAAGCGATTTCAGAAAAATATGCAGGTTATAGAAAGTGATTATTAAATAATAACAATAAGAAAGGAGAAAAAATGTTGGATGTTCAAGGTAAACCTTTTGCATCCTTTGAGAAGATTGGTCCACTTGGGTCTCAAAAAAATCAGGTTAAAAGTGATTTTGATTCAATGCTAAATCAAAATGATCGAAAGTCGATATCTGGAGAAAGCAAAGAAGCTGGGTTAGAATACGATGAAAATAAAGTACCAAATAAAATACCAAATAAGGTACTTAATAAAGTCGAAAAAAACTTAGTAAAAAAATCAAATTTAACAAAATCTTTTGAGAAAAAAGAAAAACCCATAATTGAAAATATGGGATTAAAGGCTGAATCGAACTTTGAAGTTGAACCTCAAAAAATTGCCATGCAAAGTTTCATGGACTCTATGGAGAGTGAACTTGGTGTGACGCCAGATCGAATAGTGGCGGCTTGGGCAAAAATGAGTGAAGCTCAATTAAATCAAAGTCCAGAGGAAACAAAAGATCAATTTGTTACGAATTTAGGATTAACAAATACAGAAAATCTTGTTGCTAAAAATCTATACGAGAACATGGTTAGTAAATCGATTGCTAATACTTCTACTGTTTTAACAGATATTGAAGCACAACAAGGAATAAATTTACCTAGTAGTTTTGAGCCAGTTGAATCTATAGATTCGGTAATTCCATTTAATTCGGTAATTCCATTTAATTCGGTAGTTCCAAATAATACAGAATTAAAGAGTTCTGATTTGAATAGTACAAAGCCAAATTATGAATCAGAAAATTTAAAGGAAGTAGATAAAGCTAAGACTAAGTCTAAGCCTAAGCCTTCTGAATTTTCAATTTTTCCAGAGCGCGAAACAACTGTTGATAATCAATTTGTTGAAGGAGAAGATAAAGGTGATGGAGAGGTTGTAATTGGTGATAAAAAATTGGATCCACAATTTCAATCACAATCTCAATCTCAATCTCAATCACAGGTTCAAACTAAACCTAACCTTCACAAAATGTCGGCTGCTGATCGTAAAAAGTATTTGAATCAATCCATAGATCAGATGAATAATAGTTTTTTTAGAAATAATTTGTCAGAATCAAATTCTAAATCTACTATGATCAATCAATCAAATTTGGATACTTTGAACGTAGTAAATCCTTATCAACAGCAACAACTAAAGATGTTAGAGCAGCAAGAAGCAGCAAACTTATCTATCCCTCCTCAACTTAATATTGATGAACTTAAGAGCCCAATTCAGGGTTCAGGTGCTCTTGTAAAAGATAATGATGATCTTAATCAAGAAAATGATCAGAACCATGAGTCTGATTTTAATCAAGATCGATCTTTTCAAGATCAAGTTTATAATACCCTCAAAAAAGAATGGGGAGATCAATCGTTATCCCAAGTTAAAGGAAGTAACGCTCCTATGACTGATTATGATAAGGCAGCCAATGTTCAAAAAATAATGGAGCAGGCGCAAGTCTTAACACAAGTTGGTGGTGGAGAAATGCGAGTTAAGCTTACACCTGAGGGAATGGGTGATGTTCATCTCAAAGTTGTTGTTCAAAATGGAAAAGTTGATTTGGAGTTTAAAACTCAAAATAAAGAGATCCAGAAATTGCTTGAAAACAATTTAAGTGATTTGAAATCTCAGTTATCCCATCATAAATTAGCTGTTGATAATGTTCAAGTTGATGTATCGACTCAAGATAATTTATCACAAAGGGATCAGTTCATGCGTGATATGAGTCAACAACAATGGGAACAATCTCGTGAACAAGCTCGACAATTTATGGGTCAATTTCGTGAAAATAATTTTTTTAATCGCCAAAACTTAATGGATGACTTTGGTGCTAATGGATTTAGAGAATCAAAGCGTGATGATTTAACTCCAGCACCAATAGAACGATCTGCTAATGCAAGATCAAATTCTGTAAGTAGAGGAAGTGGTTTGAACTTAGTGGCTTAGGAGGATTTTTATGCCAATGTCAATTAAACCAGGAACAAAAACATTTGCAGACCGAGCAACAGAACCAGGTATTTCAAAAGATAGTGGCGCTAAAAATCTAAGCGCCACTGAAATGCAAAACTTTGGTGGGCAGTCTACAGATGAGATTCTAAATAAAATTGCAGATCCGAATTGGGTAGATCCCAGTAAAAAAATTCGTCAAGTTGGAGATAAAAATTTAGACAAAGACGCATTCATGAAGTTAATGTTAACTCAGATGAAACATCAAGATCCAACCAATCCCATGCAAGCCCATGAGATGGCTTCACAACTCGCTTCGTTTACTTCTTTAGAGCAATTACAAAATTTAAATTCGACTCTAACAGAAATGAAAAAAGATCAAGCACCCATGGCTAATTACGAAATGTTAAATTTTATTGGTAAATCAGTGAGTGGTGATAGTGCTGAAATCGTGCGATCGCAAGGTGATAAAGATCATGAGTTTAAATTTAATTTAGGTAAAGAATCAACTGATGTTACAATTAAATTGACGAATTCAAATGGTGATGTCGTTCGGTCTTTTGAAATTAAAAATTTAAAAGCTGGCGAAAATAGCATGAAATGGAATGGGCAAGATGACAAGGGCGTTGAACAAACTGCTGGTGTTTATAAATTTGAAGTTGAAGCAAAAGATAAAACTGGAAATAAAGTTACTGTGGATACAAAATTTGATGGAACAATTTCAGGTGTCAATTTTTCTTCAGCAGGACCGGTACTAATGATTGGAAACCGTGGTGTTAAGTTAAGTGATGTCAAAAAAATTGTAGATCCAAAGTTAGAACCCAAAGAAGGTTCTATGACAGAAAATCAACAGGTTCTTCCAAATGACCAGAATTATAAAGCAAAAGAAAAAACTGACTTGAAGAAACCTGCAGAGGTGGCACAAACTGTAAAAGGTAATTTATCTGAAATTGCGATGTCTCGAAAAGTTGCTGATCAAATAGGTAAAGAGACGGGTAAAAATGTGGTGTTGTAATGGATATTAAAAATAATTTTCAACCACAAATTAACAATCTGGATTTTAAAAATCCCGTTGGAGGATCTAATAATAATGTTGGTGCAGGCACTCAAGGCGGGCCAACATTTAAAGATACTTTAGATAAATTACAACAAGCCCATTTACAAGGAGGATTAACTAATCATCCACCACCAAATGGATTGCAAACAACCAGTGGTATTAAATTTTCAAATCACGCTGTAGAAAGAATGAGAACGAGAGGAGTTAATTTTACAAAAGAACAAATGGATAAATTAGGAAATGCTGTTCAAAAGGCAGCGGCTAAAGGTTCAAAAGATTCTTTGGTGTTAATGGATGACACAGCTTTAATTGTGAGTGTTAAAAATAATACTGTTGTAACAGTAGTTGATAAATCTTCACTTAAAGAAAATGTGTTCACAAATATTGATAGTACAATAGTAGTTTAAATAAGAAAAAAATTTTAGTGATTAGTATAATTATTAAAGTAAGAAATAAAAATTAAATAAAATAGGGGCCGGTCCCGCAAGGGGAGCCCCTCCAAACAGGTTTTCAATCGACAGCGAAAACCTTGAACATGGAGGTTCTATGGGAGTATTTTCGTCATTGTATACTGGTGTATCTGGTATGACATCACAAGGTGAAGCGTTAGGGGTTATCGGAGATAACATTGCTAACGTAAACACCGTAGGTTTTAAAGCTTCACGTGCTGAGTTTCAAGATATCATGTCAAAAAGCATAAAAGGGATTTTGGGTGGGAATCAAATTGGACGAGGTGTAAAAGTTGGTGCTGTAAATCCAATTTTAACTCAAGGTAATACGGATACTACTGAAAAAGCAACTGACCTTGCTATTCAAGGTGATGGTATGTTTGTTTTAAAAGGATCTGATGGTGAAACATTTACTAGAGATGGTTCTTTTCATTTTGATAAAGAAGGCTACTTAGTAACTAACGACAATCAAAGAGTTCAAGGTTTTGAAGCTGATGAAAAAGGAAAAATTATAAATAAGCTTGGTGATATAAAATTTCCAAGAGTATTAACTCCTGCTAAAGCAACAACTAAAATTAAAATGGAATTAAATTTAGATTCAAGAGCAGATCTAGCAAAAAAATTTGATGAAAAAGACCCATATACCACTTCTCATTATTCAACAGGTGTTGAAATGTACGATTCTCAAGGTAATAAACATTTATTAACAATGTTCTTTAATAAAGTGAATGATAGAGAATGGGAATACAAAGGGATGTGTGATGGCAAGGAAGTTACTGGTGGTGATGCTGGTGAAATGAAAGCCGTAGTTAAAGGAAAATTGACTTTTACAGTTGATGGGAAATTAGATACTGAGGAAATTACAAGTTCTGATTTTAATTTTAAAGATGGTGCTCTTCAAGATCAAAAAATTGCAATTGATTTTGGTGATTCAATCAAAACTGATGGTGGAAAAGGTATCGACGGCACAAAACAATACGGAAGAGAGTCCGATCTAAACTCTTGGCATCAAGATGGAGCTATGGCGGGAACAATTACAGGTATGTCTTTTAATGATGAAGGTGTCTTAACTTGTTTGTATTCAAATGGTGAAGCACGGGATTTATCTCAAGTTGCGCTGGCAAAATTTGAAAACACTGAGGGGTTATTTAAAGTAGGTAATAACCGACTGAAGGAATCCAGAGAAGGTGGGACACCATCAATCGGAACTGCAGGACGAGCTGGTCGCGGTAAACTTTTTGCAAAATCTCTTGAAAGATCTACAGTTGACTTAGCAACTGAGTTTGTAAACCTAATTCAAAACCAAAGAGGGTTTCAGGCCAATGCAAAAACGATTTCAACAACAGATCAATTATTAGAAGAAGTAATCAATATTAAGAGATAATTAATAATTAATATTTAATATTTTATAAACAACGTAAGTAGCGCTGATTATCATCATAAATTTCGCTTCTTACGTTGATTATGTTTTCTAATTCAGATTAAATTATAATTTTCACGAATAGAGAATAAATTAAAAGTTTGTTCCATCATTAAATTTTGATAAACTTGAAAAGTTTCTCCAGCACATTTTTTCCAAGTAAATTGAAGTGCTCGAGAATAACCTTCTTGAATTAATACTTTTCTAAAAAATTCATCTTCATGGGCTTTGCGTATTGCATAGCTCATCATTTCTGGATATTTAGGATCTACAAGTAAGGACGCTCCAGTAGCCAATTCGCTTATCGCTGATTTATTGACGGCAACTACTGGAATTTTTCTCATCATCGCCTCTAATACAGGAATACCAAATCCTTCATAAATTGATGGATAAACAAATACACGTGAGTTTTCATAAAGTGAAAGTAAATCAATATTACTTACATAACCAGTTGTTTCAATAAACTGTTTATACTTGTGATTAGAAATAAGAGTTAATATTTCTTGTCCTTGGTATCCAAGTTTTCCAACTATTTTTAAATTTAATTCAGATTTATTTTCTTTCAAAATATAAAATGCATCTAATAAAAGTTTTAAGTTTTTTCTTTTTTCTATATTTCCAACAAATAAAATATATGGAGCTTCAGTAGTTTTGTTTATAGAACTCGAGCTGTTATTGATATGATTACAACCTAAATAAATAACAGAAGTCTTTTTTTCATAGTGTGGAAAAAAATGAACAAATCGCTCACGAGTAAAATTAGATACACAAATGATATGATCAGGTTTTTTATTTTCAATATTTGAGTATAGTTTTTTTCTAGAATTAAAAGCAAAATTGGAATCAAGTAAGTTCGGTTCAAACGCTGCCATATCGTGAATGGTAATAATTTTTTTTCCTCTTGAAGGAAAACTTAATTTAAAATCTAAACCATGGTTAATTGCAATATTAAATTTAGTTGCTGAAGTTAAGCTAGGAAGTAAATGGACTTTATTTTCAATTATTTTTTCAATTTTGTTTTTGTATTTAAATTTTTTAAGAGGAAGTCCAAAAACTGGGGTTATATTTTTCTGAGTCGAAACATTTTTTATGAAATTTAATGTGTATACACCTATTCCAGATAAATTATTTTCGCACAGGGGAGAGGTATCTATTAATATTTGTGTCATGATACATTTATCTCGTAAAACTTTGAAAAAGTAAAAACAAGCGTTTGTTAAATCATCTTAACACAAACTTAACTTGAGTATTAAACTGCTTAAAAATATGAGACAGATCAAAAAGGAGTTCTATATGCTTTCTAAAAATATTTATACAGTACTGTGCTTATTATTATCTTCGCAAATTTCAGTTGCAGATACAAAAATAAAAATCTCAGGTTCAGATACTCTAGCTGGCGTTATGACTGAAGCAATTATAAATGCAGGGTTAAATGAACAAATAGTTTATGTAGGAGGGGGATCTGGTGTTGGTGAAAAAGCACTTGTTGCAGGAGAAATTGGAATTACCGCAATGTCTAGAGAGTTTAAGCCAGAGTTAGTATCACAAGTTGGGCCTGAGGGAGTAGTTATTAATCCTTATATATTGGGGTTAGATGGGTTAGGAATTTTTGTTAATCAAAATAATTCTTTAAAAAATATTGATTTTTCAACTTTAGTTAAAATTTATTCTTGTGAGATTAAAACTTGGGAACAGGTTCCTGGGTCTGGTAAAACTGGTGCAATTCTTGCTTTAAGAAGAAACGATCAATCAGGGACCACTGATACATTTAAACATTTATTGGGCGTGAAAAAATTTGGTGATTGCATTCAGATTCTTCAAGAAACTCAAGATATAGCAGAAAGAACTTCAAAAGAAGAAAACACTATTGGTTATGCTGGATTGAGTGCAAAACTTGAAGGAAATAAAACCTTGGCAATTGCGACTCAAGCTCAAGGTCCATTTGTTAACCCTAGTACGACCACAATTAGAAACGAAAGCTACCCATTGTCTCGTAAATTATATTTTTACTATGTTTCTGGTTCAAGAAATCCAAACCCAACAGAAATGCAATTGTTGGATTTAGTTACTGATAGATCATTTATGGATCCAATTATTCAAAATCATGAATTTGTAACATTAGATTAATTTTATTTTTTTGACATAGAAAAAAGTGAGGACTTTTTGAAAAGCACAATTAATTTTAATTTTTCTTTAGTTCTCACTTTGTTGTTAAAGATAATTTCATTCTTACTATATGGTTGTGGCGGAAAATATTCTCCAGTTGAAGAGAAGACAATAAAGACTCAAAATTGCAAGCCTGTTGATAAGTTTAACCTTGATGAAATAATATATACTGGAGCAAAAGTTTCGGGACGACAAAGCTTTTCAGATGTTAGAAGTTCAGTAAATTCAGCATGTATGAGTTGTCATATGGCGCCTGCTCGTAGTGGGGGATTTACGTATATTGATTCATACAAAGGTGAATTTAAAACAATTTCTGGTCAAAGCGAATTCTATAATGGATTTTTTGAACAAGCTGAAAAAATTCATGAATATATTTTTCATCCAGATGATAATAAAAGAATGCCTCCCTTAGATCGTAGAAAGCAGCATCCTGAAATTTTTATTAAGATTGGAGAAAAAGTACAGGCTTGGATTAATGCCGGTAAGCCAGATGGTTCTTTTGAAGTTTCAAATACAGGGAGTTCTCAATTTGTAGATCCAAAAACTGTAAAAGAAGAATATCAAAAAATTCCAAGACAAAGACGTGATGAAATAGGGGACTGCACTCCCAATGCCAATGTTATAGGAACAGATTTTTGGAGAGATAGAAAATTTGCAAGTCTGGAAACATTACCTGAAGACTTGTCTGAAACAGATATTATATCTCTTGATAGTTTTGAATTAGCTAAAAAAGGAACAGTAGCTTATAATGTTGAATATCCGCTTTGGGCTGATAATGCTGATAAAGGAAGATTTATCCATCTCCCAGTTAAGTTAGATGGGTTAAAGTTAATTCGTGAAAAAATTATATATGATAGTGAAAAACAAAAATTTATTATTCCCGAAAATACAAGATTTTATAAAAACTTTTATAAAAAATATTTAGGTATTGATGGAAAATATCATTTTCGAAGAATCGAAACTCGTATTATAGTTGTGAGATATCCTTTTGAAAAATCGTTAATGGGAAGCTACAAATGGGATGAGTTTGAACAAACTGCTAAAATAATTGATACTCCCTATCGAGATGGTACTCCTTTTAAGGATACTATTTATACAATAACTATTGATGAAATAAAAAATAAAACTCGTGATTACCCTATCCCTGGTCGACAAAGATGTTTAAACTGTCATATGGGAGGAGTTGATGGGGGGCCAGTACTAGGATTTACCCCACTGCAATTAAATCGAAGAGAAGAGGGGCTCTCAGCAAGCGGTCGAGATGGTAGAGTTACAGAGAATGAATTGAATCAAGTTAATCGACTCATTACTTATGGATTCATTGATAATTTATCTTCTAATAATGAATTACCAAAATTAGAAACTTCACTTCCTAATTATATTCCGAGTGAATTTGAACTTAAGGCACAGGGGTATTTTGTTGGTAACTGTGCCCATTGTCACAATCCAAGTGGACTTGCATATTCAGTTGAAAATAAGACTAATTTAAATTTAACAGCTGGTGCTATTTTTGCTTTTAATACAAAAATATTAAGTACTCAGGTCTCTGGAAGATATTTAGTACATAAAGACGGAGATCTTGATCAGAGTCATATTTGGCATAAAATTTCTGATTCAAGTGCGCAACTTGGTATGACAAATCAAATGCCTATGGATACTCCTGGGGCACCGGACTGTACTGTTTTAAGAGTTGTTGGTAAATGGATTAAAAGTTTTGAAAGCAATATAAGTGCAACACAGTTTGAACCAAATTGCAAAAAAAATGTTGAAGCAAGATGGATTGATCAAGATTTTACAGTTGTAAAATCAGATTTTTATATTCCAAAACGAAATGATTGGAAAGATTTAATAGTAGGTATGCCAATTAAGTTTCGAGATATAAAAATAGATTCTTCTTTAGAAAATGTTGCTAATCAAGATATTGCAGTTGGTTTTTGGAATGCAAAACCAATTTGCAAATTTCCAGAAAAAACTTTATCAACAGAAGAAATAAAACCATGGATGATGAGAGGAACAAAGCCAAAACGTCCTTTTGGCGAAATATATTTTACATCTCCAGGTTCTTGGTTTTATCGCAATTCATGTTTAAAATGTCATGGAACTGGAGCTGATGGAAATTCGTCGCTAGCAAGAAGTATTTTAAATTGGTCCGGTGGTGAAGTTAGAGTGGCAAATCTGATAGATGGTATGTTTGGTTTAAAAAATGAAAATTTAAAAACATTTGATTTAGATGGTGTTAATTTTGCACCTCAATATTTTATCTGGATGGCAATGGAAGGAACTAGAGTACGTTTTCCACAGGAATTAAGTGGCTTTTTAGGAAAGCATGGTGGACAAATGTTAAATCAACTTCGAGAAAAGTGTCGTAGTCAAATTTCTATAGAGAAAAAATCAAATCCCAATTTTATGGATCATGAGGTTTATAATAAAATATGCTTCTTTAATAATTTAAATAGCAAAGCAGAAGAATTATCTTATAACGAAGAAACAGGACTTCCAAATCAGCCAGAAGCTGTTGAGAAATGGTTAGATCAAGCAGCTTACAATATTGGATTTTCAATTTTTAATTTTTTAAAAGAAGGTAGTTTGAATCAATTAAAACCAGGTAATGATCAGTGTGAAATTAATTTTTCAAAAGAAAAAATGAGTTCAATGTGATTAAAATTAATTTTTCTTTTAAATATAACATTATAGAAATGTTAACTTTATTTTGCTTTATGCTTTTTTCTGCTTGTAATTATAATCACGTAAAAGAAACAGAAATTAATAGTGGAAATAAAGCTAGCCAGTTAAAAATTCAAAATAACTATGAATTAACATATGAAAATATTAAATCTAATATTTTAAATAAATACTGTTTGCAATGTCATAGTAATACAGCTGGAAATCAAGGTAACCTCAACTTAGAAAATTTGCAAGGGATCAAGATTTCATTAGATAGTATTTACTATCGAAGCATTGAATTAAAAAATATGCCAAGTGATAAAAAACTTAATCCTGAAGAGTTTGAAATATTTAAGAATTGGTTAGAAGCGGGTGCCCCAGAAGTTAGTACAGGATCTAATTTTGTTAATATGAATGGAAAAGTACTTAATTGGGATATAATTCAATCAGAAATTTTAAGGAACAAATGTTCTTATTGCCATTCATCCCCATCTCCTGTCGCTGGATTAGATTTAGATAATTATGATATTTTTAAAAGTAAAATTAACGAAGTATTTCAAAAAGTCATTTTAAGAAAAGAATTAGATTTAAATGCAAATCAAACTCCTGATGAAGCACATGGAGGACTTGCTCCCCAAGAAAAATTAGGAATTTTAAAATGGATATCAATTGGAATGCCAAAATGATAAGTAAAAGTTTAATTGCAATTAAAATTATTTTATTATTTTACAGTTTTTTAATTATTGAACAAACATTTGCTTATCCAGAAATGGTCAGACATGGGTATTTAAGCTGTAATGGGTGTCATAGCTCTACTGGTGGCGGTGATTATTTATCTGATTATGGTCGAAGTATCCATGAAGAACTTATATCAGCACAGCAAGTATTTGTTAATTTTCAAAAAAATGAAAATAGAGATTCTGATATTGATAATGAATCAAAGTTGGCTGGTATATTTATAGGTGAGCTAAGATTTCAATACGGGTTTAAAGCTAGACTTCTCCAGTCTTTTTTAGAAAATTCACAAATATCAAAAGCTCGATTCATGATAATGCAATTGCAAGGTGATGCATTGCTTAGCTATAGCGATAAGATAGATTTATTTTATTCACTAGGAAGACAAGAACCAAAAATACCAGATGCAACTTTTAAAGATTACATCTATACTCCTCAAGCTTGGATTCAATATAAAAATCAAATAACTGAAGAATTTGGTTTTAGTATCAGAAGTGGAAAATATATTCCAAATTATGGAGTAAATTTTGCGGAGCATGTGTTTTTAGTTCGAAGTGCCCTTGGTTTTGGTCCAGGTCAAGAATCAAATAATCTTGAGTTGAGTGGGCAATATTTAAATGAAGAAATAAATTTATCATTCGTCAATCAAAAAGAAAAAAAATACTTTATCTCAAAGTATTCGCATTCATTTATTGATAATAATTTAAAAATTGGAATTAACACTAAAACAACTTCAGATCAAAAGGACTATTCAGTGTTAGGAGTTTTTTTAATCAAGGGTTTTGAAAATCATAAGTATTTGATTTTTGAAATTGATAAAAGACAAAACTTTGATCATAAAAATGGTTTGATTGAAACTTTAAAATATGGACAAGAAATAAGTAGGGGGCTTCAGTATTTTCTTATTCAAGAATATGCAAATTTCAATATTGAAATCACTGACCCTCATCAAGAATCATTAGGAATAGGTCTGCATTATTTCCCATCTACATTATTTAATTTCGAATCAATTATCAAAAAAGAAAAAAAATCAGAGGTGAGTAATGAATTTCAAAACATTCTATGGATTATTGGTACTATGTCTATTTAGTAGTTTAATAAATATAAATAAAGCATTTTCACAAGAGAATAATTTAAAATCAGAGAAAATAAATTGGTCTGGTGATTTTAGATATCGATTCCAATCAGTCCTTGAAGATAGTAAAAGGCAAAGAACTATACAACGATTGCAAGGAAAGTTAACACTCGAAGCTAATCCCAATGATGAATCAAAAGTTTTTTTACAATTTTTAACAGGAACAGGATCAACTAGCGGTAATCAGTCAATTGGAGATAGTGATTCACCAGGTATGCCCCGTAGAAGTTTTGGATTAAATTTGCTTTATTTTGAAAGCCAATTACCTTTCAATGCTAAATTAATTGGTGGAAAAATGCCCATCCCGTTTTATTTTGTAGGTAAACATCAAATTATACTTGATAAAGATATTTCACCAGAAGGCCTTGCGATCAAAACCGATTTTTTAATTTCAGAAAATGGAAAGTTTAAAATTAATTTAGGACACTTTCAAATTAAAGAGCGATACGATAATTTGTTTAATGTAGATTTAACTGATGTTCAATTAAATGGATTACAAACTCAATTTGAAATTAAGCTCGAAAGATATATTTTAAATTTAAACTATGGTATTTATAGTTTTATCTCTTTAAGAGATGAATCGCCAGCCGTGACAGGTAATGCAGGCAAGACCAATACTGATAGTCATTATAATACAACAGATTTGAATGGTAACTATCCTACTAA
The DNA here is from genome assembly GCA_005793345.1 of Bdellovibrionales bacterium. Classification (GTDB taxonomy): domain Bacteria; phylum Bdellovibrionota; class Bdellovibrionia; order Bdellovibrionales; family Bdellovibrionaceae; genus SXSU01. The sequence goes on along the minus strand of SXSU01000017.1, from coordinate 13,013 downwards.
TTTTGACATTCGAGATCAGGGAATAGAATTAAAAGTTAACCTTGGAGAAGGTATTGGAAATATCCATTTTGCTATTGGGCAAAGTAATAATTTAGACGTATCAACATTAAATAAAGCTGCAATACAAACTATTTCTTATCAAAATGGATTTTGGACATTAAGTTTTCAAAATGTAAAAATTGAAAAAGATGCAGTGGTTGGAGCTTTTATGGATTCTGATTTTAATAATGGCAACACATCTACTAGCGGATCTATACTAAGTGTTAATTTTAAAATTAATCCGGAATCACAATTTGTTTTATCTAATTACGATTGCAAAGGGCAAATTGAATCATCCCTTAAAAGAAAATATGAGAGAACACATTTTGATTATATTGTTTCATTTTAGCTTATTTTCATCAAACGAAGTTCATCGGGAATAGGTAATTTAATAATAAATCGTGTATTTGTGGATTCAAAATCATAAGTAAATATTCCGTTATGATCTTTTATTACTTTTCGCGTAAATGTTAATCCAAGCCCAGTTCCTTGATCACCAACTTTATTAGTAAATGCTGAGTTTAAAATTTTATCGACTATTTCTTTTGATATTCCAAGACCTGAATCTGTAATTGTAATTACATAAAAATTGTTCACTTGTGTACAGTCAACTTCAACCCAGGGGTCACTTTGATCCGATAAAGCATCTGCAGAATTACTTAGTAAATTTGCAAAAACTAATGATAACAAAGTTGGATTTCCGTAAATTATTGTGTCTTCATGAAATTTTATTTTCACATCTACTTTATTTTTTCTTAGTTTTGAAGTCATTAAAAACTTTGCATCAGTGATCATATGAATAAGATGAGCTTTATGAAAATTATTTAATGAATCTTTTTTAGAAAATCGTGAAACCGAATTAACTATATTAGTTATTTTTTTAGTTGTTTCTTCCATTAGTTCTAAGTTTTTCTTAATTTCATTTATATCATATTTTTTATCTTTAATGAGATCGCGATAAAGTAATCTTGTTGACATTAATATAATAGTAAGAGGATTTTTGATTTCATGTGCAATAATTCCTGAAATTTCTCCTATAGAAGAAAGTTGAGCTGCGTGTCGCAAATTAATTTCAGCCTCTTTTGCTTTATCTATTTCATTTCGCATTCTTGTTATTGATGTATTAAAAAATTTAGAAAAAATTCCAATCTCATCATTGCCCTCACTATCAAGTAACTTACTTGATTCTGATTCGAGAACATTAGGTATTTGTGATGTAATTTTTGTTAATCTCGTTATAATTAGATTACGAATTAATATATAAGTAATAAAAATATTAACAATTAACATAATAATAAATGCAATAAAACTTATTGATTTAGTTTGTAATGCAAAATTATTTTCAACTCGTGGAATTTGAATTATTGTATTGGCAAGATACTCGTTTGAGTTATTATGTAATGGAAATTGAACAAGTAATAAATCTTTCGAAAATCGATACAAGACATTTTCAGATAGTTTTTCAGAGTGAGTATCAATTTTAAAATCACTTCCAAAGTTTTCAAAAAAATCTTTTGAATTTTTATAGTCGATTTCTTTGGCCATCAATAAAAACCCACCAACGGGAAGTTTTCCTTGAGAGTCAGTAATTGATGTGAGTGCCCAAACAATAATACGATCATTCAACACAGTATAGTTTTCGGAGAAATGCGTAGAATTCAAATTTTTAATTATAGAATTAAAGTAATTAATTTTGCTTTTTTCAGAATGTTCCCATTTTAACCATGGATAATAAGTTGATCGAGAAAATATCAAATTTTTATCTTTACTGTAAATTAAAATATGATTCATCTTAAAAATATTTAAATAGGCGTCATTTATATTTTTTTCGATAAAAGTATTTTTCTTACCGAGAGTAAAATCATAAAGATCGTCCCAATTTGACCAATCTGTGGTTTTTGATTTTACCAATGATAATTGTGAGTGTAATAGTGATTTAAATCGTTCTTCAATTTTTATTGAGCTTTCAATTTCAACTTGTTCTACAAAATCGTTAAACTTAGTGTTTATAATACTAAGAAGTAGGAGTGTTAAGATAACTTGGACTCCAGTTAAAATCATTATTACTTTTATTGAAATTTTCACAATTACTTAGTCGGTTACTTTAGTGAATATATGAAGGCAGTTAAATAATTAAATTACTTTTGTCTAGGATAATTTTCCACAAGTGTTTTTAAATTATTGTGAATGAGTGTTAGTTCATTAAAATCGTCAGGGGGGAGCAATTCTCTGCTAAAGTCATTTAGTAGTTGTGCCATTTGTTTAAATTTTTCATCCTTTTTATTATTTAAATAAGCTTGATATTTTAAACTAGCCTCTTCAAAAGTCGGGATACCATATTGATCATTTAATGCTAATGCTCGTGTTGGTACAACCTGAAAAGCATACTCATTAAAATATTCTTTTAAAACACCATCCTTAATATCGTCTTGAGAAATTTTACTTAAAGGTAGTTCATAAGTAAAAGTTCTGACTTTAAATTCAATAAGCTCTTCAAGTTTATAAAAATTAGCAACAATTTTAGATTTTTCTATATGAGAAATTTCTAATTGCAATGTATTTTCAATTAATAATTTTCGGTCTATAGCTTTTGAATACAAATAAGAATTAAAATCAGTATAATTATTTGAAATAAGATATTTTGATTTTAAAAAAGTGTAAGATTCTTGATATTTTTTTTCCCGTGAAGGAAAAAAATAATATCCTTCTTTTTCTATTTTATCAATATCCGAAAAAATAATTTTATTATTTGGTGTGTTTATAAAAAACTCTTTTAATTTATTTGGCAGACTTGTATATTCGTCAAAAAGTTCAGAATAAGGAAAACCTATTTTTAGAAGTGAAAAAGTCTCTTGCGCGCAGTTATTACTTAAGAATTTATAGTCACCCACATAACTCCAATGAGTGTCTATTATTGCTTTAAATACATTCTGCATGGCACTTTTATTTTTAATTGGGTCTTTATTGAACTCTATCGGGATGCTTTCTAAATTTCTAAAGCTCAATCCCGTATACCTATGCTCAATTACTGTCAGTGGTTCAATAAATAATAAGGATTGATAACCTCCCAGTACTCCCTTAAGAAAATCAATTGATAACTCATTTACGGCACCTTTAAAATTTGCAACATAGTGGTAGTTTTTATCTTTTAAGCATTCGTCATTAACAATAGTTCGTAAAGGGCTACAAAAAACGAGCCGTATCATTGCGTGACCATAACTTTCAGATGAGTTATCCTCATTTTCTGTGCCAAATAAATAATGAATTTGATATAATTTATTTAAATCTAGATCTATTAAAGTTAATGGATGAGCATCATCCTTTTTTTTATTAAGTTGTTTTGAATCTAAAACAATAACAGGGTAAATTGAATCACATTTTACATTCTGATAAGGTATAAAGTTATCAAAATATTCAGATAAAAAATTATAAAGGGCCGGTCGTTTGCATTTAAAATTTGGATCGAGTAAAAAAAACTCCATATTAACTGCAAAAGTTTCTTCAGGATAAGTCCACTCATATGAGTTCGGACTGCGATCACTTAAACTATTAATTGGAGTTGGATTGCCAGAAATAAATCCACGGTCTGGCCAACCTGCTACATTTAAAAATTCTTTAACGCTAGATACGGAGTGGTTTTGAGTCAAGTTAACTTTTTCACATGAACGTGAATTGATAGGTAGTATTCCATAAATACAATCCAAACTAATTTTTAAATACTTCATATGTGGTAAAGCAAGAAGATCAAACTTATGACTTAATTCATGTATTAATAAACTATCTAAAAATTCTTTTACTGTTTTATGTTTAGGAAGTTCAAACAGAACATTTGTTTTTTCTTTTAAGTTCTTATAAAATGACCATTCTTTTACTTCTGAGTTTAATTCTTGTTTTAAGATAAGTGTGGTTAGAACAGAAATATCTAATGCAATTTCATCATCAAGGTGAGCATCGCCAAGTTGAGAACCATTATTAAATGATTTAAATTTTAATTTCAATTGAACATTTTTCTTGTCAAATGCTTTTAGCATAGTTGGTGGAAGTTTTTTTAAGACACCATCAATATACGGATTAATATCTTCAAGAATTCTTTTATTAGTCTCAACTGGTGTTAAGCTAAAATAAGACAAAGCAATTGATGCCATCATCAAATTCAAAATTGAATACATAAATATAATGTACTTAAGTAAAGTCAGAAAAGTTAAGTTTACTTTCAAAAACTTTGTTCGCATTTAATGCCTCTGGTTATTTTATAGATGTTAAATCTTATGAAATTTTATAAAATATTTATACAACAATTAATTAATTATATTGGTTTATTAATATAAATTACAGATTAACTTTTATTGTGTGAAAAAATTATTTAATGTTTAAATTTTATGCGATTCGTGATCTCTAAAGCACCCCCTAAATAAAGTTTAAATTATTATAATTAATTAAATGTATAATATTTTTACATTTGAGAATTAAATATAACTTGATGTTGAAAATTAAAAATATTTCATAAGATTTTTTATTTTATGCTAATGTAGCTTTTTTTTTTACCAGTTGAAGGAGTTTCTTCATGTTATTGTCCACTTCCAAAATAGTAACGAGATTATTTTTATCACTTCTTTTATTAAATTTCTTAACTATTACTCCAGCTTTTTCAATGCAAGACCCTATGTTTGATGACCCAAATCCTTTAAATATAAAACGAAATGAAAAAGATATTTCATCTTCACCGGCTTTTACAACAATTACGTCTTCAGATGCCTCCTTATCCAATACTATAGTAGTTGTAGGTACTCGTATGTCACAACTAAATAGTGAAAGAGTTTGTAATCAAATTAAAGAATCAATTTGGGATGTCTTATATTCTAATGTGCATTGTGTGATTTCGGAACCAAGTATTTCTTATCAGCAAGCTATTATAAATAAAATACCTGATCTATCTATAAGGTCTAATTCTCGATTTGTGGTTCATGTTACAGAAACTTCTACTCCCAATGAAGCATTATTTACTGTCGTTGATACACATGTTGTGGTGTCTAAATCTTCTGCGCTATTACAAAGTCAAAGCGTTCGAATTAAAAATTTAGCAGAAGTGAAAGTAGATTTTTTTAAAAGTGAAATCAATCGATTAGTTTTATTTTTTATTAATCAAAATAAAATTAGAGATTTTTGGGTTAAGCAAGCGGCGGCTCTTACGACGAATATGACCTATGACCAAAAAACTAGACAGCTTTATTTGTGTGAGAAGAAAACTGTTCTAGATGCTCCACTCAATGACTTGGGTCAAAGACAAGTGGTGTGCGAAAAACCAAGTGTGATTCCGCCTGAAACAGCTTCTAAACGAATTTTGACAAAGCAAGAAGATAAAGATTCACCTAATTATTTACGAGCGGCTTTAGAATTATCAACAGTAATTGGAATAAGTGCCTTTTGGTATTTTTCTTCTGAGGAGGCTCAAGATTGGCACTATGATTCTCTCTCAGTTGGACAACAGTTAAAAAATAAATTTGTGAGTTTTGAAGCTTGGCACTATGATGATAATAATTTTTCTACAAATTTAAAACATATTTTTCCTGCAGGTTGGTCTTATTATGGTTTTGCAAGAGCAAATGGAATTTCAGCGCCATGGTCATTGTTAATAAGTTTTGCCGTTTCTACCTTAGCATGGGATTCAGGTGTCGAATTTTGGGAAGTGACTTCAGTCAATGATGTAATTTTTACTCCTCTTGGTGGTTTTGTAATTGCTGAAGCTGGATACCAATTAGCAAAAGCATTAAAAGATCAGCCTGGAGTTTTAAATCAAATATTGGGTTCTATTTTAAATCCTTTTACAACAATTAATGACATTTTAGATAGTCCTACAAAGTTTTTATCTCGATTTAATTTCAAAAAACCAAACCCAAATGTTTTTAATGGAGTTGAGTTTCAACCAGATTATTTTTCTGAGATGAAAATTTCATTTGGAGTTGATGCTTTTCAAAGACAGAATTCCGATCAAGACACAGCAGTATCAGTTAAAGTTGGTTTAAGTGGTGAAAAAATTAATATCCCTGCTTACTTATTGCCAGGACATGATAAAGATTATTTTACAACTGTATTAGGCTCGATGATGGATCTTGAAACAAGTGCCTATGGTTCTCCTAATCGTTCGCAAATTTATATTCAAAATTTACTTTCTGGTTATTATGCAAAATCAATTTCTAAAGGAAAAGATGGTTTATTACATGGTTACTCTTTAGTTATTGCTCCATCGATGGGATTATCAGTTAATAATTTTGAATATCAAAATTCAACTGACAATAATAACCAAAATCAAAATCCAAAAGATGACTTTTCAGCGATACTTCATGTGCTTGGTGCTTCAGGTAAGTTGATTGTTTTAAAAGGAAGTACAAGAGTAACTTTTGATTTGAATTTTTCTGGAGATTTGGCAATGGTAAAATCCTATGCTCTTGAAAAATTTACGAATGGCCAAAATAATTTATCTCAAGTCAGTTCCTTTATCAGAGAACAAAAATACTATCATGGTATGGGATGGTCAGTAAGAGGCGGTGTTAAGGCCGAAAACAATGATTGGAAAACTGGTGTGGCTTTTGTACATACCATGTTATGGGATTTAAATCCTGATATTGGAACACCTGCGATGCCCGCATCTGACGTTATCCAGTCTAGCGTAAATATTAGAGACGAAATTTCAAAATTGACAATATTTTTAGGTAAAGATGTAACTGAAAATTTAGAAGTAAGACTAGAAGGTAGAATTTTAAAACGCTGGGGTGCTGTTGATACCGTTGGAGTTTCAACAACAGATTACTATGGCGGATTACAATTATCATATAAATTATATTAAATATTTATCGTTGTACACCATCAACTAAAACAATTTGCCTCGTTGCCAAAGATGCAAATCCTGGATCATGGGTTACAAAAACAATAGTTGTTTTATTTTCTTTATTAATTTTTTTAAAGATGTCCATTACAATTTGCCCATTTTGGCTATCAAGATTACCAGTGGGTTCATCTGCAAATAAATATTTTGGATTCATTATCAAGGATCTTGCAATGGCAACTCTTTGTTGTTCACCACCCGAAAGTTGTCGGGGAAGTCGATCAGCTTTATTTTCTAAACCAAATGTTTGTAATAATTCTTGGGCTTTATTTTTTAGAATTTTTTCTTTTTCAAATTTACGTGCTGGCATTAAAATATTTTCGATAGCAGTGAGTTCTGGTAGTAAATAATGAAATTGAAATACGAATCCCATGTTTAAATTTCTAAAACGATGCAAGTCTTCTTTTGATAATTTGTTTAGATTTTGATTATCAATGATGACTTCGCCTGAAGTTGCAGGATCAAGGGAACTAATCACATACAATAAAGTACTTTTACCTGAACCAGATCTTCCGGTCAGTGCAATAAATTCACCATCTTCAATCTTAAAACTAATATTTTTTAAAATATGATTGGGCGGATCTCCTAATTTTTTATTTATATTTTGAATGAGTATTCCCATTTAAATTAGGCCCCTTCGCTTCTGATAATTTCAATGGGCTCAAGGCTGCCAGCATTTCTAGCGGGGAGTAAGCTTGCAACCACAGCTGAAGATAAACCCAAAGCAATTGCTTTCCAATAAATTGCGGGTTCAAATGAAACCATCATTTTACCACTGCCAATCATCCTCTGACTTGAAACTGGTATTTGCTCCATGAGGCGACAAAAAATATGTCCAAGGCCAGCGCCAACAGTGCTTCCTGCTGTCCCTAAAATCAAACCTTGAATTAAGAATAAATTCATAATGTCTTTTGGTTCATATCCCATTGATCTTAAAATTGCGATTTCGCGTTTTTTTTGGGTAACAGCCATCGTTAAAATATTATAAATTCCAAAACCTGCGACAATCAAAATTGATATCGTCATAGCATTTCTTACGATATCTTGTGTTTTAAAAACAGATAAAGTTCCTTCATTGATTTGATCCCAGCTTTGAACTTTATCTTGAGTATATTCTGACCATGTTTGGGCTGTTTCTTTTGATTTTGAAGGATCTAAAATTTTAATAGCAATATCAGAAATTTGACTTGGAGTATGATTTACTTTTTGAACATCTGTTAGGTGAGCAAATAAAGTAGTATCATCTAAACTTTTAACTCCTAAACTGAATGATCCAATTATTTTAAATGGATCGGGAGTACCTTGTGCAGTTGATAAATAAATTGTGTCACCAACCTTTGCTCCTAAAATTGAGAGAACTCCATCTCCAACTAAAATTTTATTTCCAGCTGTTGATATTTCTGAAAAGAGTCCATTGGTCATATATGATTGGATATTTGTAACTTGGCTTTGCTTATTGGGGTAAGAACCAATGAGACGCCCAGATAAGGATGCACTTCCTTTGCGAACCAAGGTTTGCGTAACAAGTTGTGGAGAATATGCAAGGACCTCTGAATTATGCATGAGTCGATCATACCAAACTTGAGGTTTTTCTACTTTGGTGCTTTCTCTTAAACCTCCAGGGGCATTGATCCAAAAGACATGTTTATTATCTTTAAAAAAGATATTTTCTATATCATTTTTTTGAACATAATCTTCACGGGCCGATATACGAATATGGGCATCATTATTTACAAGTCGATCGAGAATAAAACTTTGAAAGCCCATCATCATTCCTGAAATTGTAACATAAGCAGCAGTACCAAGCGTGATTCCTAATAATGTTAAGAATGTTTGTTTTACTTTGCTTGTAAGATGTCTCCAGGCTAAAAAAAACATTTTATTTACCTAAGGGTTTGGGAATTAATAAAGTATCATCTAATGCAATTTCAGGTGAAGTGATCTCTGCCCAGTCAGCATCTATAATGCCCAATTGTACTGGCGTCCATTGAAAATTTTTAGTTCCACTTTTTGCCAATTGAATTTTTCCATTACTTATTGCTTGAATTGGAATCAAGGTAGCATTGGGAATTGTTCTAACAATAATGGCTACATCTGGAGTCATACCAGGTAAAATTTCATCAGGAAGTTGGTTACACTCAATATTTGCAACAATTTGTCCTTGTTTGGGGAATAAAGATTTAACTGTACCTTCAAAAGTTTTTTTGAAAGTGTTAAAGCTTAATTTTGCAATTTGTTTTTTCTTAACAAGTAATGCGCCTTCTTGATCAAGAACAACACTAATGTATTTATCTTTTAAATCCATTATAGTTAATAAAGGAGATTGAGGAAAAACAGTTTCTCCTGCATAGTAATTTAATTGCGTAACAGTACCTTCAAAGGGAGCAAATTGATTTTGAAAAGCATTCTCATAAAAATCTAATAATCGTTGACCTTTTGTTACAAATTCACCTTCTTTGACAAAAACTTTTTTTATCATTGTTGTGACACCCAACTTCAGATTAAAAATATTATTGGATTGCACTGTCCCAAGACCGTAAATAGACTCTGTAATTGGTCCTTGTATGGGATGAATTTCTTGCATTTGATTTTTATTTTTTATTATAAAAAAATAGACCACTACTGAAGTAATTATTAAAGCAAATGGGATTAATACAAAATACTTTTTATTCATTGAAACACCCCAAGTTATAAAAAACAAACTCTTATTTGTTTTTTAATAATTAATTTGATTTTAATTAAGTTATTTGAAACCATATTTAAAAGATAGTATTAAAGTTATTTTGTTACAATAACATAGTAAATAAATAAAAAGGAGTTTACATGAGAAAAAACGCTTTATTGGTGTTTGTATTTCTATTTAGTATAGTTAGTATCAATGGATTTGCTGAGGGTGAGAAAAAAGCTAAGAAAAAATCACTGCACGACGAATTTACTGGGCAAGGTTATGGAGTAGCAGGATGTGGATTGGGCAGTATATTTTTTGGACCAAAACCAGGTATGATTCAAGTAGGTGTTGCTACAACGAATGGTATTTATTCCAATCAAGCTTTTGGTATATCAACTGGAACTTCTAACTGTGATATTCCTGAAATGGGTCTAGAGGCGGCGTACTTTATTGAAGCCAATAAAGAAATTGTAAAAAAAGATGCAGCAAGAGGTAATGGTGAAACTCTAACGAATTTGGCTGGTTTATTCGAATGTCAAAATCAAGATAATTTTAATCAATCCATTCAAACAAATTATATGAAAATTTTTAATTCTGAAAATGATTCATTTCAATCTACTCGCGAGATTTTGAAAATGATTGAGGCAGATAAAAATTTAAATTGCCATACTTCATAAAAAATCAATTTAATATAATTAAAAAATATAAAATTTAAATTAGGAGTTTATAAATGAACAAAATATTTTATTTCGCAGTAGTTATGATGTTATCAGCGTTTGCTCAAGCAAGAGCTGCAATTGGTCCAGCTGGTTGTGGTCTTGGTAATATGGTTATGGGAAAAGACAGTCAAGTGCTGGCTTCCACAACTAATGGAACAGGAACTCAAACTTTTGGTATTACTTCTGGGACCTCAAATTGTGTAGATGGTGCAGGTATGGCAAAAATCGAAAGTTATATCGAAGCAAATCCTGAAGCGTTAGCAAATGACATATCTCGGGGGCAAGGCGAAACTTTAACAGGTTTGACACAATTATTAAAATGTGAAAACCCACAAGCTGCTAACCAAATTCTAAAAAGCAACTACTCTGCAATTTATCAAAAAGGAACAAATGACTCATCATTTATTTCTAATGAAGTTAAATCTGTGCTAAGTTCTGATGTCGCTCAACACGGTTGTCAAGGTTAAGACTAAAACTAAAACTAAGACTAAGTAGTAATTTAAAGCAGATGTTTTTTTTCGATAAAACATCTGCTTTTTTTATTTGTAATTTTTAGTTTCTTAACAAAAAATAGTTCATGTTTAATTTTTTAGAAAACTATATGTGTAATTTAAAATTTTTAATAATTGCATTAATTTTTGTTAATTCGCTAATTGGATTTTCAGAAACCTCATTAAGTAATGAAAACACAGAAGTTCAATCTTCTCAATTTGCAGCATTAAATAAAGTATTAATTCAAAAAAAATTAGCGTATAATCTTCAGTGGCTACGACTATTACACTATAAAAAAACATTAACTGGAAATTATGAAAGCCAAGCCGATGGCCAAGATTTTTTTACAAGCAGTGAAGGTAAATTTTTTCCTGAAAAAGAGTTAATTAGTTTTGCACAGGCTCTGATGGAGCCCACAATCAAAGTTATAAAACCACCGTTGAATGACATCCAATTTCAATTGCTCCCCCATTGTCAATTTCCTGCAAGAGCCCATTGGCTTGAGTTACAATTAAAAAATGAATTTGATTTTCATTTGGATTGGTCACAGTGCAAAGACCTATATTCATTCTTAAATAAATTAAAAGCAGATTCTGCAACTTTAATTTTTTCGTCATACTATATGAATAATCCATCCTCTACTTTTGGTCACACATTTTTACGTTTAAATCGAAACTCTGGTTCCGATTTACTAAGCATGGGAGTTAATTATGCTGCTAACTCTACATCAAATAACTCTTTTATTTTTGCATTGTATGGTTTAATCGGTGGTTTTAAGGGAACCTTTACTGTAATACCTTATTACTATAAAGTACGCGAATATAATGATTATGAATCAAGAGACCTTTGGGAGTACGAACTCAATTTAACATCTGAAGAATTACAGCAACTCACTTATCATTTGTGGGAACTGCAGTGGACTTATTTTGATTATTATTTTTTTACAGAAAATTGTTCTTATCACATGCTAACTTTACTTGAAGCTGCAAGTCCAAGAATTAATTTGATTTCGGAACTACCAGCTTGGGTTATACCAAGTGAAACAATAAGAGTTTTAGCGCAAGATGAAAATTTGATTAAAAATATTAGTTATCGATCTTCAATTCGAACTCAATTTAATGAACGATTGAATAATTTAAATAAAGAAGAGCTTAATGCTTTTCAACAATGGAAAGATAAAAATAGTAATTGGAATTTAAATTTATTACCACAATCGAAAGCTATGGTTTTAGATGCTGGTCTTGATTATTTAGATTTTAAATATTCAAAAGAATTACTACTCGATAAAAATAGCTCAATTGCAAACGAAAAAAACCATTGGTTGAATGTTAGAAGTCAACTTCCAATGACGCCGCAATTAAATGTTAGACCTCCAATTGAAAATTCACCAGATAAAGCTCATAGTGCTGCACGAGGTGGTATTCGTTTTAACTCTGATTCTACCATTTCACCCCATTGGAAGTTTGCACTCCATGATTTTTTAGATTCAACCATCGGTTATCCACAAGATGCTCATATTGATTTTATGTCTCTTGAATGGAAATATGATAAACGAAAATATTTAATTGATTTAGAAAAGCTACATGTCGTTGGCTTAACTTCCATATCTCCAATTTCTGAATTTGAAAATAACTGGAGTTGGAAAATGAATACCGGATGGGAGCGAGAGCCAGTACTAACGCAACTAGGGACACCTTTATTTTTTTCATTTGGGTATGGAGCATCTGTTTTAATACACGAACCATCACATTTCATTTTATATGGATTAGCTCATACAAAAATTGCACATACTTTTGAAAATATGACTTCACAAAACTTTTTTGCAAGTATTGGATCACTTATTGGCTTGCGATGGTTATGGACAGAAAAAGGAAGTTTTTCTTTAGAAGTTTTGCCAGAGCAAATATTTTTTCCGTCGATGCAATCACGAAATCGATTGAGTTTGTTTCAAACTTATAAAGTTTCAAAGAATACATTTTTAGATTTTCGAGGAGAAATTTATGATAAAAAACTTTCAAGTAGTGTTGGTTTATTTCACTATTTCTGACCTAACCCTTAAAATGATAAATATATATAGTCCGTACCGAAATATTTTGTGCATATCTGACTTGATCTTTTTGAAGTTAGCTTCGTTACTCGTCCTTGAATTAGCGCCTCTGGCTAGTTCTGCGTCCTCCCGCCTTGCTAACTTCAAAAATCTCTGCGTATCTAT
>SXSU01000124.1 GCA_005793345.1 Bdellovibrionales bacterium | reverse complement strand
ATGAAAATACAAACTTTAGTTTGGATTTTCATAATTCGGGGTGATTGAAAATCGCCCCCAACAAACAAGAAAATAACTGCTCGTGATTATGTCTGATATAATCAGCGCAAGCTGATCAGACTTAATCATGAGCAGTTATTTACATTATCAAGAGATAAAATTAAGAGGGCAAGGGAATAACTAAAGTTTAATTGTGTTTTATAATTTTATCGTAATTTTTAATTCGATTATATTTTTTAAACAAATTACGAAGCTCACCTGACTTTTTTAGCATTTCCATATTGATATCAAACTTATCTAAAATGTCTTTATATTTTGAATCTTTTTGCATGCAAAAATAAATATAACCTCCTGAAATTTCTGTAGGAGTTATTAAATTTTCGGTATTTGAAAGAGAATTTTTATGAAGATAATCTTTCAAATCTTGATCATAATCTATCAAGATGTCTGCTCTTCCACCAATAATCATCTTTATACCTTGCTCAACATTATCAACCTCAGCATAAGGTTTAAGCTTTGGTTCAAATAAATTTAAATTATATCCCCGAACCCAAATAATTTTATAATTTTTTAAATTATTTATGCCTGGCCACGATTGAATTTTTGACTTTAAATGTAAGGCAGAGAAAAAATCTGCATCAATAGGCCATTTTGGATAGAGACAATAATCTACCCCACCACTTTCTCCTAATATACCTTGAAATTTTTTAGAAGAAAAATCTATTTGAGCCCTTTTCCATGGAGAAAACACATAATTAATTTTATCTTTACCCAAAGTTAGATTTAAAATGTCAAAATATAATCCTGAACCATCTTTATTAGTATAATTATTCCATTCAGATGTTATAATATTTATTTTTTCCTCATTATCGGCTTGAATTAAAATTGTGAACTGAAAAATCAATATAAAAAGTATAAACTGAACTGTTAAGTTAAACTTATTTTTATTAAGCAACATTTTTAATTCCAATTTTAGGAAATTTAATTATAAACTCTGTTCTTTGACTATCTTCATTCAGAGTTAAATTGCCGTTATGCTGTTGTATAATATCTTTTGCAATAGAAAGTCCAAGACCTGTACCCTTGCCAGCATCTTTTGTTGTAAAAAACGGTTGAAATAATTTTTCACGTGCTGAGCCAGGAATTCCACTACCACTATCCGTTACCGTACAAACGACTTCTTCTATATCATTTTTATAAAATCTTACTAAAATCCATTTCTCATTTAAATTTTCGATTGCATCAACAGCATTATTTATCAGATTTAAAAGTACTTGTGATATTTGTACTGGACGGCAAAAAATAATTATATCATCTCCATCAATTTCAAATTTAATATCGATCCCTTTTTTTACAATTGTGGATTCACAGAAACTTAATAGTTCAGTTCTTATTTCATTTACTGATATATTTTCGAATTTATCTTTTGAGCCATCTCTTGCAAAAGTTTTCAAACCATCAATAATTTCACTTATTCTCATCGATGACTTTATAATAATTGACATACTTTTTTCAATTTGCTCAGTTGTTAATTTTTTTGCTAAATTATTTTTTTGTACAAGTCCAGCGTAAGAGTTTATTATAGTTACAGGATTATTAATTTCGTGAGCAATGCCTGCAGATACTATTCCCAACTCTGCCAACCTAGCATTAGACAAAGATGCCGCTTCAAGATCATTATTATTTTTAATTATGGTTTGTCTTACCTTGTCTAAAGAAATTTTAACATCACTAAACTCATCTTCAAAATTTTCAAAAGGCCATTTTTTTGTTTCTTCGAAAGAATTTACAGGATGAGACCAATTTTGTTGATTAAGAAAGTTAACAAGATTAATTAAATTTTTAACAATATGTCTTTGGAATAAATAGAGCAGAAGACTAGATATTATTAAAGTTTTTAAAAAGTTAGTAAGTACAATAATAAGTGCTTTTTTTGCTAATGATTCAAAAATTAAATCATTTGTATATGTAAGTTCTACTTCTCCTATGAATTTATTTTTTTCCTGGGGGTTGCGAAGCTTTACCTTAATATTATTAATGTACTTAAAGTTATGATTATCTTTCTGAATATTAGATTGAACTCTATTTTGCTCATCATAAATTGTAATTTTAATAAAATCAGAAACACTTAGTACAGACTTCAATTGTACTGAAAGTGCTTCTTCATTGTAACTCCAAACAAGATTCTCTAGGCTTGTAACAACACTTGTTTTAAAAACTTCAATTTCATTTAATTGAATATTCTTAGCCTCATCATAATCAATAAAAACTTGAATAATCGAAGTTAAAGTTGTCCCGATGGTACTTGTTGCAATTACCAATACTAATATCTTTTTGGAAATACTTAATTTCTTTTGTAAAAAAAAATTCATAACAACCTTTAGCACATTATTCGGCATTTAAATAAATGGCTAAAGTCTAATTAATAGAGTATTTCTAAACTGGATAAAAGCTATTTGTTCACATAACTAGACTTTACGAACGACCAGCTTGCTTTGCTAATGCATTTTTAAATTGAGCCTGCTTTGCCTTGGATAATAACATCTCTTCATTTAATAATACTTCTAATTTATTTTCAATGTTATCTAGAAGGACATCAAAACCCTCATTTTTTCCATCTTGAGTCATAAATATTTTATCTACAATGTCTTTTGCAACATAATTTGAAATTGAAAGTCTCAAAGTAGAATAAAGTTCTTTAATTTGTTTTGCTAACTCATGTATATCTTTTCGAGTTTGCATCAACTCCCAATCAACAATACTATCCTTAACAACATCTCTAACAACAGATGTATCAATTGGTTTTTCCAAAATATGAATTACGCCTAATTCTAATGCCGTTATTGCATCATCCTTATCCAAATATCCAGAAAACATTATGGTTGGTACACTTAGCCCAAGTTCTGCAACTAATTTTAACATTTCAAGACCATTCAAAATTGGCATTTTTAAATCTGTAATTAATACAGCGGGAGTAATCATATTCGTTTTAATTGCCTCAATAAATTTCTGTGGAGCATTAAATTGAACAACTTGGAACTCGTCATTTAGTTCCTCTGCCAATAACTCTGTGATTTCTTTTTCATCATCAACAACAGCAACTAACGGTTTACTCGACTCTAATTTTATATTGACCATTTTGCACCTCTACCAATTCTACATTTCATGGGAATATTTATCTCTCTTTTTTTTACAATGACCCAAATCGAATTCACAAATAAAAACTCATTCCTTTTAATTTATAAAGCTGAACTCATCATATTAGATTTAAATATTCATACCAAAAAACAAGAACATTAACGACTTATGATGACGGTTGAAATTTTTACTTCGTCAAATTTATTCATTAGCCTCACTACAAGACTACTCTATTTCGAGGATTAATTAAGCAAATTTAAGAATGTGATTAAAACCCAAGACAAAAGTCTTGCTCCATATAAAACTTTGTGACAGCATGGATTAGGTTTGTTGGGATTTTGTGCAGATCGTGAGGAAAAAATATGGGAAGCTTCAAGTTAAAATTAATACAAATTATTCTATTTTGTATTTTTTCGTCTTATTTAAATTTTGGTTTTGCAAATTCTAATACGAATAGTGATAGATATATAAATCAATTTAAGCTTTCAGTTCAGCATGTAATATCAAATTTAAACATAACTGAACTTAATAATAGCGGTGCAATCATTGCTTCTCCATCTAAAAATGCTCCAAATTATTTTTACCATTGGGTTCGCGATGCAGGTTTGACAATGTTAGAAATAACAACTCTTTATGATATGATGAATGATGGTAATTCTAAACGTGCTCTAGAGAATAGAATTTGGCTATGGATTGATTTCGAGAAAAAACTTCAAGAAAAAGCTTTATCAAAATCTTTCTTAGGTGAACCTATTTTTACTGTATCTGGAGATATTTATCCATTTGAATGGGGTAGACCTCAAAATGATGGACCTGCTATTAGAGCATTAGCGATGATTAATTTTTGTGAATCGCTACTCAGACAAGGTCGTTTTGCAGAAGCTAGATATTTATATTCAAATGAACTTCCTGCTAAATCTGTTATTAAAATTGATCTCGAATACGTTGCTTCAAAGTGGCAAGAACAAAATTATGATCTATGGGAAGAAGTAAAAGGACAGCATTTTTTTACCAGGATGGCCCAACGAGCCTCTCTAATAAAAGGTGCTAATTTAGCAGAAAAAATATATGACCCTAAAGCAGCTGAATACTATAGATCTAAAGCCAAAGAACTAACTTTAACTCTTCGAGCCCATCAAGATTCAAATAGAAAAATAATTGTTCCAACGCTAGATCAAACAGATGGCTGGAAACATAAATCTTCTCAACTTGATGTTTCTGTCATACTTGGATCACTTTATTTTGCTCTTGATGATGGTTTTTATGACCTCAACGACATCGGAATTGAGAATACTGTTAACAGATTACAAGATTCTTTTAAAAATATTTATCAGGTGAATCATCAACACCCAGAAAAAGCTCCCGCTATTGGTAGATATCCAGAAGATGTTTATAATGGAAACGGCTTTGGTGAAGGAAACCCGTGGTTTCTTGCAACAAATGCCTATGCTGAGTATTACTGTAGAAAATCTTTCATTTCTCAAAATTCTACAGAAAAAGAACAACTCCGTAATTATGGTTTAAAATTTCTAGATCGCTCTATATTTCATGTTGATCCAGAAGGAAGAATGCCTGAACAATTCAATAGATATAGTGGCTATACTCAAGGTGCAAAAGATCTTACTTGGAGTTATATTAGCTATTCAAGAGCTGCGCGATACTGCTTTGAAGGCCAAGCAATTTTTCAATAAACAAAGTTTTCATTTTTATAATACGGGGTGATTGAAAATCGCCCCAAACAAACAGGAAAATAACTGCTCATGAATATGTCTGTTACAATTGCAGAGCAATCAGACTTAATCATAAGAAATTTATGAAAATTTAAATTATCACTAATTTTAAATTAAAATAAAAGAGAATAAATTCTTAATATTAAAAAAAGAGGGAATATTAATATGGGATTAATAAATTTTAACCAGCTTCAAAAGCTTGGTCAGTCGCTGATGGTACCAGTATCAGTACTACCTGGAGCAGGTCTTGTTGTTGCGTTAGGTAGAGTTTTACAAATTAACTCACATCAAATAATAAATGGTACTGAAACAATCACAAATCCAATAATGAATGCCATTGGCAGTATTTTATTTTCATCTGGATTATCTATTTTTGAACAATTACCTGTCATCTTTGCAATTGGTGTTGCAATTGGTTTTGCTGGAGGAGCAGGTGTAGCGGGATTATCTGCAGCCGCAGCCTATTTTACTCTAACAAATTTACTTAAAGTCATGACTGATGTTCGAGGACTTACTTTGGCTATAAATACAGGTGTCTTTGGTGGTATTATTGCAGGCCTGCTTGCAGCTCTAATGTATAAAAAATACCATGAGACCAAACTTCATCCTGTTTTTGGATTTTTTTCTGGAAAAAGATTAGTGCCAATAATGTCTATGGTGACAATGGTTGGAGTCGGACTTGTTCTTGCCTACGTTTGGCCTCCAATACAGTCTGCAATTAACACTTTTGGAGCAACTGTAACTACCTCTTCACTTGGTCCAGCTTTTTATGCGGCAGGAAAAAGACTTCTAATCCCAGTGGGTTTACATCATGTTTATTACCCTTCTTTTTTATATGAATTTGGTGAATACATCGATGCCGCTGGTAAAATTTTTAAAGGTGATTCTGCGAGATATTATGCGGGTGATCCAACTGCTGGATTATTCATGGCATCTGAATTTCCTATAATGTTATTTGGCTTACCAGCTGCTGCACTTGCTATGACTTTGCGAGCACTTAAAAATAAGAAAAATGCTGTTGCAGGTGTAATGCTTTCTGCAGCACTAACTTCAATTGTAACTGGAATTACTGAGCCAATAGAATTTGCATTT
>SXSU01000123.1 GCA_005793345.1 Bdellovibrionales bacterium | reverse complement strand
TTTCCAGCACCATGTGCACCAATAAGGCCGTAACAATTTCCAGGAGTAAATTTCACATTTACATCTTCGAAAAGTTTTTTACCACCAAACCGTAAACTAATATTAATTGTTGAGATCATAGAGGAAACAATCCTTTAAAAAGAAAGATATTTTCATACATAAATGTACACAAAAATTCAATAAAAAAACCAATTAGTATCACAAATTATCTGAGATTAAAAAAATAACAATAAAATACAAAAAATTCTATGAAAGGATTTAAGTTATATATTGTCCTTGTATGTTTTAAAAATACTTGGGTAAATTTACATATAGGAGATTAATTATGGAATATCGTAGAGTGGGCAATGCTGGGATTAAAGTTGGTGTATTATCATACGGATCTTGGATTACTTTTGCAAATCAATTGGATTTAAAAACAGCACTTGAATCCATGGCAATTGCATTTGATTATGGAGTTAATTTTTTTGATAATGCTGAGGTTTATGCCTCTGGAAAATCTGAATTACAGATGGGTGAAGTATTAAAGAAGTTAAATTGGCCAAGAATAAAGTATTTAATTTCAACTAAATTTTATTGGGGTATTAGCAAAGGTCCTAATGAACAAAATACTCTTAATCGCAAATATTTAATGAATGCTATTGATCATTCATTAACGCGACTTCAGCTCGATTATGTTGATTTAGTATATTGCCATAGGCCAGACCCTCAAACTCCAATCGAAGAAACAGTATGGGCAATGTCTGATATTATACAATCTGGGAAAGCATTATATTGGGGAACTTCTGAGTGGAGTGCTTCTGAAATTAAAGAAGCTTGGTTGATAGCAGATAAATATGGATTGCGAAAACCTATTGTGGAGCAACCACAATATAATTTATTTCATCGTGAAAAAGTTGAACACGAGTTTACTCACCTATATCAAGATATAGGTCTCGGATTAACAACATGGAGTCCTTTGGCTAGCGGATTATTAACTGGAAAATATTTAAATGGAGTGCCTGATAATAGTAGAGCTGCTAAAATCAAAGGTTTAAATTGGTTAGAAAAAGATATGCTAAACAGTCCAAAAATAAAATCGCAATTAGAAAATTTGCAAATTATCGCTAACGAATTAGGTTGTTCTCTATCTCAACTGTCCATTGCTTGGTGTGCTAAAAATAAAAATGTAAGTACCGTTATAACAGGTGCTTCAACATTAGCCCAACTTCATGAGAATATGAAATCACTAGAAGTAATTCCCAAATTAAATGAAGATTGTATTCATCAAATTCAAAATATTTTTACAAATTAAAATTGAGAACAATTAGCATCAAGGGTGAGAATATTATATTTAGCTTCATTATTTACGGTATTTTTAACTTCTTCAGATTGTATTTTTATTTCTTGTTTTGAGGGATGATAACCATCTGCATAGTAAATGCTTATAAGTTGAGTGATGTAAATTGTATTGGAATAAATAGTATTATTTGTAAGTTTAGATTCACTAGTCGTACTTAATTCTCTTAAACCAAAAGCTTGTATTCCCTCTGAACAATTTTTTTCGAGATGTTCTAGAATTAATAATTTTAAAGGACCTGGAAGTTGGGAGTTAACATTAAAGATAGAATCAACTGTATTCGCCGAAGCAAAATTAGAAAAAAAGATTATTATGGCTATGCTTGAAATTTTGAAAAAAAATAAAGTTAATTTTTTAAAGCTCATAGATCACCCCGATATTTGCAGCTCAAGATTAAGTCTGATCGCTTCGCGAATATATATTTATATTATCGAGCGCATTTAATTTCTTGTTTGTTAATTATAATTCTTAAAACTTGATGGTACTGATACTTTTAAAAATGAAAAATGTCACATTTTATTATGTTAAGATTTAGTTTGATTTAATCCTTATTATGTATGTTTCTACTCGATGTATCATTGCTTTTTTTGGTAAAAACTATTGCGTTGCAATAAAAAAGTTTCTTGTAACATATCGGACAAAGTAACATTTATTATATATAGGAGTTTTATAAACCCATAAATTAATAAGACTTTTATTAACTTTGGATTAAACAAGTAAATAACTGCTCGTGATTATATTTAGTAAAATGGTTATCAACTAAAATTTAATCAGGATCAGTCATTTTCTACAAGGATGGTAGCAGTGTCTAAAATTACAAAAAGTAGTACAGCAGAATATTTTGCTAAAAACTTACAGCAGGTTGGTTTTTCATCTCCTACAAAAGCTGTGTTGACCACTTTAAAGGAAGCTATTGATAATTCATTGGATGCCTGTGAAACTTCAGGAATTTTACCTGAATTAACTGTTATAGTAGATAAAGTAGGTACAGGCTCAGGAAAAAATTCAGATCTAATTAAAATAGTTGTTGAAGATAATGGTCCAGGGATTGAAGCTGATGATTTATCTCGAGTATTTGGCGAGTATCTTGCTTCTTCTAAATTTGGAAGGGGTCAATGTACTCGAGGGCAACAAGGTATAGGTATTTCGGCTGCAACAACTTGGGCGCAATTAACCAATGCTAAAGGTGTTAAGGTAATAAGTAAAACTGCAAAGATGAGAAAAGCAGTTCGAGGTGTCGTTGAAGTTGATATTAAAAACAATAATGGTGTTTTAAAAAATAAAGATACTATTGATTGGAATAAAGATAATGGTGTTCACCTTGAATTTTTAATTGATGGACGAATTCAACTTAATGGTGATGGAGGATTAATAACTTATCTCGAAGGTACAGTCCTAGTAAATCCACACCTTGAATTAAAATACAAATTGGTGGATCAAGACTGGGTTGAAGTAAAGCGTGTGGCAACCTCTATGCCTGAAATTCCTGCTCCTACACTTCCACATCCGCATACAATGAAATTGGGTGAATTTATTGCCCATGGACATTTATACGGTAAAATTTCATTAGAAAAATTTTTAAAAACAGGATTTTCAAGAGTTACAGATCAAACGATAAAAGATTTTGTAACTTCAGGCTTAACTAAAAGTTTATTAACTCGTGCATCCTCTTCTTTAAATGAAGCCGAGTTTAAAACTATTTTTACAGCAATTCAAAATACACAATTACAAGCACCAAGTACAAAATCTGTTCTTACTGTTGGCGAAGAATCTTTATCAAAATCGATTGGTCGCTTGGGCCAAGTGGATTTCTTTTCAGTAGTGGCACGAAAACCAACAATTTGTGATTTTAAACCCGTTGTTGTTGAAGTTGCATTGGCGCGATTTTTAGATCGAGGGGATGCTGATAACCCAGTCCAAGTTTTGCGATTTGCAAATCGGGTGCCCCTACAATTTGATAAATCTGCCTGTGCAATTACTAGAGCCATTGAAACTGTAAATTGGAAATCATATGGATTGGCACAACCTAAAGATAGCGTTCCATTAGGACCATATGTTTTTGCAGTGAGTGTGGTTTCTCCATTTATAAAATTTAAAAACGCATCAAAAGAAACTATTGATAGCTCAGATGAGTTAGTAGAGGAGATTCGTCGCTCGTTGATGCAAGCAGGTCAAAAACTTTCTCGCCATATTCGTAAAGAAGAAAAAGAAGCTGATTTAGAACGGAAACTTTCTCATATAGAACAATTTGGTCCCATCTTGGTTGAAGGTTTAGTGCGAATAGTTGGAGCCTCAAAGGAGCGGAAATTAAGAGCTGAAGAAGGATTAAAAAAACTATTGGGTCGTGATTCAAAAGAAGCGATGAAGGAGCTTGAAGAAGCAGAAGTTAAATTGAATGCGCAAAAGAAAAAAGAAGCTCAGATATTAGGTCGTTCAAATATTAATAACAATGACGTTGAACAGGATGAAGATGTGGTACGAATAACAAATTCAGATTCTGATGTGTCCATTCAAGATAAACAATCAATTGATAATCTTGATAGTGAAATAAATGATATTCATCATGATGATATGAGTTCCATAAAAGATCATAACTCAATTCATGATGATATTCATGAAATTGAAGATGCTGATAGTAGTACGATGATCAAAGATCCGGAGGATAATTAAAATGGCTAAACAGCATATTAAAATCAGAGACTTAAAAATTGATATTCCTAAAGAAGCAAAAAAATTAGCTGAGCAAATGTTGAAAGATTTAGAAGCCTCAAAACGCCCTGTCTTAGAGGCTGTAAAATGTACTTTAGATAATAGTTATTATGATGCAAAGGTTGGTTTTTTAACTCCAGGTGATAAAATTATTCGTACAGAATTAAATGTTTCATCTGTGCAAAAATTAGCACGTGTTGTATTTATGCTCGAAATTTTATTAAGAAATTTAGAGATTGGGTCTGTAAATACAAAAAGGGAGCTTTATTATATCGCAAAAGGTTTAGTGAAGAGCGATAAATATTATAAGCCTCTGGATTTTGAAGGCCAAGATGAGAGTGATTCAATTATTGATTTTATAGGTGATATGCTTGAAGTTTATCGAGAAGAATTAAATTGTTTTGCAAATGATCGTGGTGGGCAAACTTATTCTCAACAATTAGTTGTTACTGAAACAATGGTTGACGGAGAAAAAGCAGTTATTGATCTGAGTACACTTGGTACAGCACCTTTTCAGCCTAAAAATAGACCACAATCTTTAAAATTAAAAGCAAAAAAGAAAATCGATTTTTGTTTGGTGGTTGAATCTGAAGGTACTGCCGGAACGTTACAAACAATGGGCTTCACTAAGCGAAACAATTGTATCATCATGGGTGCTCAAGGGGTTCCAAGTAATGGTGTGCGTGGATGGTGTAAATTGATCGAAGATCAATTGGATGTTCCAATGTATTTTTTTGGAGATCTCGATGCCTACACTTTACAAAATATTTTTAGAACTCTGAAAGCTGGATCAGCAGCGAGTCTTATCCGAAATAGTGATTTTAGTGCGCCCAATGTGAGATTTTTGGGAGTATTACCAGAGGATGTAAAAAAATATGATCTTCACTGTTATAAAGTGAAAGAGTCAGACCCTGTTGAGGCTCGAGCTTTAAAGAAAGCAAAGGACACATTAGAAAATGATCCCTTTTTTCAAGATAAGAAGAACAAACGTTTAGCAGATATTTTAAGATGGTTAGTAAAAGAAAAACTACGTTGCGAGCAACAATCATTTTTCTCTGTGGATCCAAAAGATCCTTTAAAGACCGAAAAAATTATTTTAGAAAAAATTAAAACTGGGTCTTATGTATAATTATAAAAAATTACTTTTGTGACGCCATAACTTGGTTTTGGCTGCATGTCTGCTTTTTCAATTGATTAAGACTAAATCATAATCAATTACTAAGAGTTTGACAATTATGTAGTATAAGGCAATTTTAAATTATGTCAGATATGTCCAAACTTCCAAAAGATGTTCAATTAGTCATACAAAAGTTAATTGATGTTGAGCAATTAAAATGTGTTGTTCTTTATGGCTCTTTTGCTCGCGGGACATATACAGGTGACAGTGATATAGATTTGGCTGCATGTTATAATCATAAAATGACTTCTGATGAATATTTTAAACTCACGATGAGTCTATCTGATGTGACGGATAGAAAAATTGATTTTGTTGATCTCTATTCTGTTTACCCACCTCACTCTCAAGAAATTTTTAAATATGGAGAATGGATTAAAAAAGATTCTATTTTGTTTGCGCAAATACTGTCACGTACCTTAGCTGAAGAAAAAGATTTTTTGCCCATCAAAACAAAAATTCAAAAAATACAATTAAAAAGGTTTTTAAAATGAATTCACATCAAGCAGCTTTACTTACTAAATTAATAAATTTAAAAAATTGTGTCGAACGTATAGAAAATAAAAAACCTTTTACAATACAGCAATTGACCTCAGATTTTGACTTACAAGATGTTGTATCTTTAAATATGCAACGTGCTATTCAAATTTGTGTGGATATTGCCGCATTGATTATTGCTGAAAGTAATAATCGCCCGCCAGAAACAATGTCGAGTTCATTTATTATTTTAAACTCTTTGGGTGCATTACCAAAAGAAATTGAACATGCCTTGGTAAAAGCAGTGGGTATGAGAAATATATTAGTTCATGAGTATACTGAAATTAATTGGACAACAGTTTATCGTGTGACAACAGAACATATGAATGTCTTTAAAGACTTTATGACAGCTATATTAAAATATGCCAAAATTGATTTGGATAAGGTAAATTAATGCTGTGACTTTTGATTTAAATTATGCTATGTCTTTAATATGAAATTGTTTGCAAAAAAACTTACTGATCATGACGTTGATGAAATAATTAAATCAAAATTAAAATGGATTTTAGAAGCGACTAAACCTGATAAAATAATTTTATTTGGATCAGCAGCATGTGGTGAAATGACCGACGCTTCAGATATTGATTTGATTTTAATTTTTCCAGATCATTCAGATTTAAAAAAAATCGCAGAAAAATTATTTATTTCACGCCCTAAAACCGATCTTTGGCCACAAGATTTATTAATTGAAACCCATCAAAGTTATAATATTAAAGTTCAAAAAGGTGGTGGAGCTTGTTATATTGCAAGTCTTGAAGGAAAAATATTGTATGAGACTAAAAATATACAGCAATAGTGATAAAAGAAAATCCACAAGCTCGACTTGAAAATGCCTTTTATATGGTTCAACAGTGTATAGAAAAATCATTAAAAGCTTTATTAGTAAATCGAGGAATTCCAGTCCCGTTGGTACATGATCTGGGAATTTTACTTGCCAAGTTACCAAATGATTTATTGGCCCCGTATGGTTATGAACTAAGTGATTTAAACCAGTATGCATCCATTCGGAGATATGAAATTGGGACCTTTAAATTAACAAAAGAAGAAATCGAAATTGTTATTGAAAAGGGTCAAGTTATGTATGATTGGTGCAAGGATAACTTTAAAAATTAATTCGAATCAGACTTGATTGGGGAGCGTTTGAATCAACTTTTGAATCAACTCAATTTGGAATATTGATTTTCTTGAAGTGAGATAAACTTGTCTTTCAATTTTTGGTGATAAAAAATTATATTGATTGCTCCTAATTCCCATGGAACGAGCAACACCAATGGGGATTAGACTCAATCCAAAACCTTCTCTTGCCATTTGTGCAGCTGCTGTAAAGGATTCTACATATAAAAAAGGATGATTCTTGAGCTGATTGTGTTTACTGATAGATGGTCCAATTTCTTTCCAAGTTGAAGATGCAATTTCAATGGTGATAATGGGTTGATTAGAACCTCTTTCGTGTTCTCCTATTAAAACCATTTCTTCTTTTAAAAATGGGGTCCAGGTTAAATCTTTATCTAAGGCTGTGCCCGTGACAATTCCTAAATCGTATCGACCTAATTTGAGTTGTTCAATAATTAGTGTGCTTCGGTGAACGTGAATATCGAGTTTAAGTCGAGGAATTTGATTGAGCGACTTTCTTATGACACTTGGCCCCCATGATGATGCAATTGAGTCGGCTATTCCAATGGTAAATTCACGTTCTTTTTTATCTTTAGCCAAATCTTTTAGATTTTCAATTTCATAGAGGAGTTGTTTTGCTTTTGAAAGAAGTTGTAATCCGCTGGACGTGAGTCGAACTTTACGTCCGTCCTTTTCTAATATTGAGTATCCCAATTCGTTTTCTAGTGATTGAATTCGCTTACTCACAGCGGATTGAGTGAGTCGTAATTGAACAGCAGCCTCACTTATTGTTCCTAGTTTTTCAATGGCAATTAGTGCTTTTATGCCTTCGATCATAATG
Organism: Bdellovibrionales bacterium; assembly: GCA_005793345.1. Classification (GTDB taxonomy): domain Bacteria; phylum Bdellovibrionota; class Bdellovibrionia; order Bdellovibrionales; family Bdellovibrionaceae; genus SXSU01. Next base: position 34,978 of record SXSU01000123.1, on the reverse strand, counting down.
AGTCCCTTTGTCCTGATTTTATTTTGAATTAGTGATAATTTACATAAGTTTATTCTACGATGAAAATCGCCCCAAACAAACAGGAAAATAACGGCGATGGATTTTGTCTCGTACAATTGCGGAGCAATCAGACTTAATCATGAACAGTTATATATTCATAATAGTATTATTTAGGGAATAATATATTCTTTAAACTACTACATTATATTCCTTCAATTCAATTGTTTTTTTTATTATACAGGAAGATAGTTTAGATTAGATAAGATAAATAAAAATTGAAAACCACTGAAAGGACATTTTATGGCAGCAAAAATTGAAACAACAGCTGAAATGGTTAAACAGGTTTATGCAAATACGCAAAAACGTTTAGACATTATTCGCAAAAGATTAAATAGACCGCTCACCCTTGCTGAGAAAATTGTATTTGGACATTTAGATGATCCGCAAAATCAAGAATTAGTTCGCGGACAATCTTTCTTGCAATTGCGCCCAGATCGAGTGGCAATGCAAGATGCAACTGCGCAAATGGCGATTTTGCAATTTATGCTTGCTGGTAAAGATGAGGCCGCAGTTCCTTCGACAGTGCATTGTGATCATTTGATTCGTGGTCAATTTGGTAAAGATAAAGATATGACTACCGCTATGAAAGAAAACGAAGAGGTTTATAACTTTTTAGCATCAGCTAGCTCTCGTTATAATATTGGTTTTTGGAAACCAGGAGCAGGTATCATACATCAAGTCATTTTAGAAAACTATGCTTTTCCAGGTGGACTAATGATTGGGACAGATTCTCATACACCAAATGCTGGTGGACTTGGAATGTGTGCTGTTGGTGTTGGTGGTTCTGATGCCAGCGATGTGATGGTGGGATTACCTTGGGAAGTTAAAAATCCAAAAATTATTGGTGTTCACTTAAAAGGAAAATTAAATGGTTGGGCTTCTGCAAAAGATGTGATTTTAAAAATTTGTGGAATGTTAACTGTAAAAGGTGGAACTGATAAAATTGTTGAATACTTTGGTGAGGGTGTAAACTCAATCAGCTGTACAGGAAAAGCTACAATTGCCAATATGGGCGCGGAGCTTGGTGCTACTTGTTCGGTGTTTCCTTACGATGTTAAAATGGGTGCTTATCTAAAAGCAACTGGTCGCGCAGCTCTTGCTGATTTAGCTGAAGCTAATAAAAATTTATTAAGCATGGATAGTGAAGTCGCTCTTGATCCAAAAAAATATTATGATCAAGTTGTTGAAATTGATCTTACAACTCTTGAGCCTTATGTTGTGGGACCACACTCACCAGATGTGGCTCGTCCGATTAGCGAAATTAAAAAAGAATTTGCAGAAAAAGGTTATCCTACAAAACTTTCTGCGGCTCTAATTGGTTCATGTACAAATTCTTCTTACGAAGATATTGGTCGTTCGACATTTGTTGCTGAACAAGCAATGCAACTTGGTATTAATAAAATGCCAGTGAGCTTTTTAGTAACTCCAGGTTCAAATCAAATTCAAAATACAATTTCTCGGGATGGACAAATGCAAGTGCTTCAATCTGTTGGCGCAACTGTATTAGCAAATGCTTGCGGACCTTGTATTGGTCAATGGAAACGTGATGATATTGCAGCAGGAACAAAAAATTCAATTATCACAACTTTCAACAGAAACTTCAGAGGAAGAAACGATGCTAACAATGAAACTTTAGCATTTATTGGAAGTCCTGAAATCGTAATGGCAATGGGTTTAGCTGGTCGTCTTGATTTCAACCCCATGACAGATGAGTTAGAAGGTCCAAAAGGAAAAGCAAAATTAAAAGCTCCTGTGGCGCCAGAATTACCTGCAAAAGGTTTTGCCCCAGATACAGAAGGGTATCAACAACCTCAAGGTAAAGATGCAAAAGTTGCAGTGTCAGCATCGTCTGATCGATTGCAATTGCTTGCTCCTTTTAAACCTTGGGATGGAAATGATTTTACAAATAATTTTGTATTAGCAAAAGCAAAAGGCAAATGCACGACTGATCATATTAGCCCCGGTGGAACTTGGTTAAAATACAGAGGTCACCTTGATAATATTTCGAACAATATGTTGTTAGGTGCTGATAACTCTTTTAGTGGTGAAGTGGGCAAAGGTAAAAATCAATTGACTGGTGAGCGTGGAATTGAATTTGCAAAAATAGCTCGTGATTATCAAAAAAATGGTAAGGGCTGGATCATCATCGGTGATGAAAACTATGGTGAAGGTTCAAGCCGTGAACATGCAGCCATGTCTCCAAGATTTTTAGGTTGTACTGCTGTGATTGCAAGAAGTTTTGCTCGAATTCATGAAACGAATTTGAAAAAACAAGGTGTATTGGCTTTACATTTTGATCAAGCATCTGATTACGATAAAATCAAAGAAGATGATCATGTGAGTATTGTTGATTTAAAAAATCTAACTCCAGGACAAAAAGTAAAAATGAATGTTAAACACAATGATGGAACACAAGAAGAAATTTTCTTGAAACACACTTACAGTGTTGAACAGCTAAAATGGTTTAAAGCAGGTAGCGCTTTAAATTTAATTAGACATTAATTTTTAAATTAGTAGAAATTAAGTCTATTAGTAAATAAGTCAATAAATCGGCGAGTGAGATCATCACAATGGGATGAGCCACTCGCCGTCTTTTTTCGGGATTAAGGAAAACTGAACCTTGCACTGGAGGGCCGGGCTCCTGCCCTTTCTGAATTTGAAGCTAAAAAAATAATTAAGGCAAAATTTAAGTTTACGTTTTCGCTATTGTTTATAATGTATATTTTTTATATAATAATTAAGTTTTTAATTTTAATGGCCTTAATTATTTTTTTAGCTTCAACCGCATCCGCTATTCAGATCCCTCCAATGCAAGGTTCAGTTTTCCTTAATCCCGAAAAAAGATTCTCCGTTCAAAGTAACTTTCATAATGTTGAATATAACTTTTTTAGAATCAAAATATTTTTCTATGACAAATATATGATTTTCCGATAATATGAATTATGGGTTTAAAAACTTTACGAGGAAAACTTTGATTAAGTATATTAACGGCTTTAAATAGCGTAATTTTTTATTTTACAACAGAGCATTATTTTTTAATGATATTAAGTTTCTTATTTATATTTGGTATTTGTTCAATTTTATTTATTGGTAAATATATTGGTTCCTTGAAAGCAAATGAGTTATTAAAAGTACATTATTTATCTTTGATCTTTTCTGGAATTTGGCCAGCGTATTTGCATGGTAATTTAATGAATATAATTTTATCATTGGTACTTTTTATCAGTATTGGTTTTATGTTTGCATTTCAAATTGCAAAAATGAATGAATATTAACTTTTTTAAAAACTAATTTTCCCATTCAAGCGTTCTTGTATCAAGACTTTTTTATTTATAAAAACTACAGCACATGCAACATTCATATTTAAATTTCCGAAGCTAGATTTTACTTTCTAGAATTTAAAATCAAAAAGTAACTTATAGAACGACCTTTAGAATTACTTCGCTTAATTAATTCCTTTTCTTCGAGGTCTCCAAGGTCCCTTTTGGCAGAAGCCGCGCTGACTCTTGTAAGACTCACATACTTTTTATTTGTCATACCTCCAACGAATCCGCTTGGTTCATATTCAAGCATTTTTTGAATAACCTTTTTCTGTCTTTGATTAAGGTCAATATGTGCATGAACTTTCCAATAATTTCCAATAAAAATAGCCTTATCAATTAGGATTTGGGATCTTTCGATTGCGCGAACAAAAGTATTTAAGAACCAAATTATCCAGTCTGTGATATCTAAATGCCCCTTTTGGCTTTTCTCTAAAATTTTGTAATAGTCATCTCGATCATGATTTATTTGTGATGACAGGCTGTACAGTCGCTTTGCTAAGGATTCGTCTTCAGCTAAAGCCAAGTCTGTGATGGCTCGAGCAATACGACCATTGCCATCTTCAAAAGGGTGAATCGTTACAAACCAGAAATGAGCAATTGCTGCTCGCACAAGACCATCCACTTTAGTGTTAGAGTTAAACCAAGTGATAAACCTTTTCATTTCCGTCGGTACATTCTCAGCTGGAGGAGCCTCGAAATGCACTTTCTCCTTACCCATTTTTCCTGAAACAACTCGCATAGGTTCACCAGGTTCTCTCCATTCACCTACAATAATTTTATGAATCCCTGAATGTCCTGATGGAAAAAGACCCGCCTGCCAGCCCTTCAGTCTTACAACTGTAAGGGGTGCTGAATAGTTGTGAGTCGCATCAACCAACATATCCACTACACCCTCTACATTTATTTGTTTTGTGGAAAGACCGGCAGCAGAAAGTCCTAGTCGTTTTGCCACTGAGGAACGTATCGATTCCAACTCCAGTTTCTCTCCCTCAATAGCAGATGTCTTTAGGGCGTCTTCAACAAAAATCTGAGCTTGAGTTTCAAGTCCAACGTCACTAGCTAATGCGATAATTTTCCCTTGGATTTTACGCGCCAAACTCAAATGATTCAGAATCTTTGCATCATCCCATATAAACTTAGGCCAAGCCTTTTGTTGCCAAATATACACGTTACGCGCCAAAAAAAACCTCCATGCTGACCCAATTAATTACCTTAATTGGGTCATATTTTGACCCAATTAGCAAGATTAATCGGGTCACGGTGGTGGTTTTTTATTTTTTAATTCTTCATCATGATATTGTTGAAAAAATAAATTAATAATAATTAAAATATAATTACACAATAATTACAAATATTAAAAATTATTGGATTAAACTTTAAGTGATAAATTTGGTTAAGAATTATAATAACTAAATACATTTTTTATTCTTTAATTTTACGATTCTTAATTTTTTAGTTGACCTTTAAACTAAATTTCAAAAAATTTAATTTAATCATTTGCTATTTTGACTTCCAAAGTATTGGGCTTTTACATGAAAAATAATAACTTTTTAATACATTTAATTTTGGCGAAAATTGTTATAGAATGTGAAAAAAATATATTTCATAAATTAAAAAGAATGAACTTTACAATAAAATTTGTAATATTAGATTTTTTTGGAGTTGTTATATGAATTTTATTTATTTAATGTTGTTAATTATTTTTGTGAATGATGTCTCTCATGCACAAGTAGTCGAGCAAGTTTTGCAAGATAAGAAGCAAGTTGCCATTAAAAAAACACCGGGTGCGCAACAGTTTCTAATTGGAGATATTTATTTATATACATTTGCTGATGGGTCTCAATGCAGCTTTAATGTAATTGAAGTCAAACAAAATTTTGCGTTGGCAAATTATCAAAGTTGTTCAAAATCTAGTGAAATAAAAAAAGGTGGAAGTGTTGAGAAATCTATTTTTAACACTCAAGTTGATAGTGAAGATAATAAATTAAAAAAAATTGATTCACAAAATATTATCAATGAAAACAAAATTGAAGAGTCATGGTATACTTATTGGGGTGTTGGTACTAGCGTTGTTGATTATTCAAGTACAAAAATTGGGAAATATTTAAGTGAAGCATCCGCTGTGGAAGAGCAAGGTGGAATTCGAAGTTTAGAATTGTTTGGTTTTTATTGGCCATCAAATGAACATAAGGGATGGTTGAAGGGAGTCGTGTTGAATACCAATTCTAGTTACTTGTCAGGCCCAGCCCGGGGGCAATTTTCAGCAGCAATGGGATATAAAAGACGATTACTTTCTTCTCAAGATCTTTTAAGTTTTTCAAATTATTATTTTTTTAGAGAAACTATTGGATCTGGATTTTTTATTCGTGGTGATATTGGACTCGGGTCAACTTTTTATGATTGGAATAATCCAGATAATTTATCAGAAACAAAAGAAGAGAAGGAGTTGGGTCTTGCTTCTATTATTGGTATAGGTGGCTCAATGTTAGTGGGGTCAGAAACACGTATTTTATTTATGTTAACTTATAGAAAAGCACTTGGTACAAAATTAGATTTTCCAGTAACTGGTTTTTCAACGGGAATTTTATTTTAATAAAAAAATAAATTAATTTGCGTTAGTAAGTCTTTAAGTTCGAGAATTAAAAAAGACGAAATAAAGACGTCAATACAAAACTTTAAGCTTGAGTGGTAAACTTTTAGATCTTTATTGAAGGCTATTTAGTAATTTAAAAAAAAGTTTCGAATTATTGCTAAATAAAATTATATTTCAATAACTCTATGTAGATTTAAGTCAAAATATTTAAAAATATATAGATTTGGCATAAATTTATAAAATCAAAAGCTAAAATTAAATTTCAAATACATATAAAAATGCTCACTCGTAGGAATAACAAAATTCGGCAACACGTAAGGTAGAATTGAGGAAACGTTTATCTTAAAACTGTCTGATATATTTCAATCAATGTCTATTCAAATAAACTTTGAATACAACCTAATATTAACCAAATAAAATGGAGAATCTATGAAAAAACTAATAATCTACCTCATCCTTTTGGGAACCTCTCATAGCAAAGCTTTTGTTGTTTCAAATCCCAACTACTCTGGTTGTACTGGTAAAACAGCTGCTCTTTGTGCCTATTGGACCACGGTGTCTCTTCCTACAGTCATTGTCGAAGAATCATCTGGAGAGGAAGTTTGGAATGTGAACAATGAAGAACTCTTAGCTCATTATCGATCTGAATTAAATGGGTTAAATGAAGTTTATTATATACAACGATATGCAAATATAAGAACAAATGGTGATGTTGAAGCCGCAAAAGTTGAATTAATTCAAAACTTTGATTTATTGGATAAAAATAAGTAAATTTTTTTAAAAAAAGGTCTTTGTGATACAATTTCAATTCAAAATATTTATATTTGTTTTATTTGTATTCGAATATTCATTTTCATTTGCCAACACTGAATTCGAAGGAACTCATTTTATTGATTCAAAAAAAATAAAAAAAATATCCTACATGATGGCTTCAGCCCATGGCTCTGGTCAATCCGCATTTGGTCACTCTTATTTGTTACTCAAAAGTAATGAGAATGTATCGCCGGATGATTTAGTGATTGAATTTGTGGCCGGGGTTGAACCATCTGAAATTAATTACCTCAAAGGAACAGGTGTTTTGCCTTTTAGTTCTTATAAAAGAATTGTCGTTTTAGAAAAATTTAATGTTGTTAAAAAAGACATTACAATCATGCAAAACAGAGATCTCGATATATATGATTTAAAATTAAATAGTTATCAAAAATCTGAAATTATTGACAAGATTAATAAATTGCTTTCTAGCGGATCAATGGGTCAATATAGTTTTTTGAATTCAAACTGTGCCGATGCAGTTTCAAAAGTATTGAGCAGCATCGGAATAAGATTGGTAGGATTATCGTCTAAAATTCCGAACGAACTACCCAACGAATTAAACGAAAAAGGCTTAATTGAAAAAAGGGTCACCATTCTATCCATTGAACACTCAAGAGCAGATCTCGTCGTTCGTTACTCTGACAAATTAAAAGCAATACGGATACCGAAATATTATCGTACCATGGACAAAATGTTTGATGATGCCTCTTTGTTACAACAATTATTTAATTTACTTCTCGTGAATCAAAAATCTCAGGACTCCTCTGAATTTAATTCTTTTGTTAGCGATTATTGGCTGACTTTAACTGCGGTGATGAAAAGACAATTTAAAAACTTGTTACCGATTCCTATAGGTAGCTTAAGATTAAATTTTAAAAATACCAATCCCACTGCAAAAGAATACATTGTGAGAGAATCAAAAATTGAATGTAATGATAGGAATTGTAATTTAATAGTGTTTTATTCAAATAATGATGAACGTAAAGATTTTTTAAAGTCTAGTTATCCTTTAGTAGATTTTGAAGTCAAAGGCGATCAAATCTACCTTGGTAATCTTTTAGTGGGAGTTCGCTTTGAGACGAAAACCATTTTTTCTGAAGATGCAACTTTATTATTTGCAGCTACTCCAGTGGTATCAAAGTATCATATAGGTAATGAAGAATTTATTGATATTGGTCTTATTATTGAGACTCAGTTAAATGAATCTATTAAAAAAAGAGATATCCAGGTTGGTCATGATGTTATCACCCAATCAAATACAGACCCAATACACCCAATGTGCTTTACGATTCTTCATTTTCAACAAGCAATATTCGAAAGAGTTATATTTGCACCTCATTTGCATAAACTAAAACGTGAAGAAAATATTAATATTCTTAAAAATCTTCTGTTATCTGGTGGTATTGCAGTCATACCTGGTTATGACAATGCCCATGAGTTCTCCAAGTCAATTAATGAAGTCGATTTTATCAATGAAATTTATCCCATTCAATTAGAAAAATATAGTGGCATTTGGAATGGAATGAGCGAGTGGTTTAATTTAGAGAAATTGTCTCATGAAACCTTAAAAGCGATGTTCATTGTGACTCACAATTTTCATCTCTCTGTCCCAGTTATTTTTCGCAAAAATAACAATTCTATGGAGTCAATAAGTCATTCAATACTTATAACCGATATGAGAGAACAAAATGGTGTTTATGTTCTGAGTGGATATGATCCCAATTATACATATACTTCTGAGATAGGAACCCTTGATAAAAATACTATGATTATGCATTCAATTTCTTACGGTGATATAGATATTTTTGTCGAAAAAAAATTTAATCTTCGGGAGTCGCTTTTAAACTTACAAATTATCAATAATACAAAAATTGCTGAACTCTTAATTAGGCAATCATCTCAACTAAAGAAGTACTTCTTTTCGACTGACGAAGTATTTATGATGCAATAGGTGAATAGTGACAACAATCATAAGTAAATGAGGGTGTATCATTGGTAAATATGAATTGAATCATTAAATCTAGTATAATATTGAATATTTTGCCTCGTCAGAATCGAGGGGATTAATTCTATCTGGAATAGTGGGGTGTGGAAAAACCACTTTGATTGAGAATTGCATTCAAACTTTAAAACTTAGAAATAAAATTTTCTACTTCTCTGGAGACGATACAGTATTTAGAACAAATATCTTAACAGATTCAAAATATTTATATGAACTCATTCGTGGGCAAACTCAGGAGCAAGTTTTAATTTATATTGATGAGGTTCAAAAATGTGAAGAAATTTTTGATTCTTTAAAATTTATTTTTGATAAAGGAAAAGCTCATTTCATAGTTTCTGGATCAAACCCTGAATTTTTACAAACAGTTGCTAAAAAAAGATTACAAAGAAGAGCTGATTTTAAAATTTTATCACCTTTAAGTTTGCCAGAAGTGCTTTTTAAAAATAAACCAGAACTATTAAAAAATATTAATATTTTTAATTCTTTTTTGTCAGGTAATGAAGTCCAAGAACTACCTCAAATTGAATTAACACCAAAAATGAAAGTGATAATTCAAGACTATTTAAAATTGGGTGGGTTCCCTTTATCTTACTTAGCAGTTGATGAGAGAAATAGTTTACTGGAAATTCAAAAAGCATTTGATAGAGGATTTGAACCAATCCGTTCTGATTTAGAAAAAATTAGTGATGTCACAGTTGTTGAACTTGCTCATTTGCATTCAAATGAATTTACCTATTCTGAAATTTTTAATAAAACTCGCATAAAGCAAAGAAATACAATAAATGAGGTTATTCATTTACTTAATGCCCACGGGTATTTGGGCGTAGTGTCTCCTATGTTAATGGATGAAGGAAAAAAGTCATATTTAAAAAAATATTTTTTTACAGATCCAGGATTGGTAACTTATTTAACTGGTACTAAAGATATTTTGAATAATAAAGGATTTTTAATTGAGGGATTAGTTTATTCGCGGCTTCAATATAAACTTCAATTTGAACTGACTAAAAATAAAAATTTATATTATTTCAAAAATTATATTTTAAAATCTGATGGTGCTGTTCGATTTTTGAATGGTGAAGTTGATGCTGTATATCAGGTTGGTAGTCAGTTGATTCCAATAGAAGTAAAATCAACTGAGAATTGGAATCAGATAAATATTAATCCTCTTCTGAGTTTTATGAAGAATAATAATTGTTCACTTGGAATTGTTTTATATGGTGGTGGCACTGTTTTAAAAAAAGAAAAAATATTATTTTGGCCATATTGGATGATCTAATAAAAATATTTGTGTTGATTTAGAGTTAGATTCAGTATCAGACTAGTAGTATGAAAAATAAAAAGACTTGGGTGCCGTTAAAAAAAAATTCTATGATAGATATTATTGCACCAGCCTCTCGCTGCCCTTTAGATGAATTGAACGCTGGAATTAAAGAGCTTGAGAGTTGGGGTTATCGCGTGCGAGTACCGAATAAAATATTTGGTGATCATTGGACACATTCTCATGAAAATGAAGAGAGATTTCTACAATTAAAAAATGCATTGTATGCTCAAGATTCCTCTGCTGTATGGTGCGTGCGAGGAGGCTATGGATCATTAAAGTTACTGCCTCAACTGGCTAAACTTAAACCACCAAGCCAAGTAAAATTATTTTTAGGCCTCAGTGATATTACATCTTTGCATTTGTTTTTAAATCAAAAGTGGAAGTGGCCCACTTTACATAGCCCTATAGTTTCTAGGATTGGCCGAGGAGATTTACCAGTATCGACAATCATAGAGTTGCAAAATATAATTTGTGGTAAGCAGTCTGAAGTGCTGTTCAAAGTAAAACCACTCAACGATGCTGCAAAAAATTTTAAAGGTGAGGGCATAATTGTAGGTGGGAACTTTACTACATTGCAGACCACATTAGGAACTCCGTTTCAGTGGCAGCCTAAAAATTCCATTTTATTTTTGGAAGACGTAGGAGAGCGAGCTTATAGATTGGATCGTATTTGGGAGCACTTTAAACAAGCAGGATTGTTAAATAAGGCTAAAGCTATAGTCCTTGGTGATTTTACTGATGGACATGAAAAAAATGGAGTTGATTTAATTCCTAAATTTATTAAAGAAAGAGTCCAAGAAATTTCTGTTCCTGTTTATGGGGGATTACCTGTTGGACATGGGCCTATTCAAAGAGTGCTACCGCTTGGAGTTTCAGTTCAGCTCAATTCAAAAAAATTAATTATACATGTTAAATAACTGCTCATGATTAAGTCTAATCGCTTCGCGATTATATGCGGGACAAAATCATTCGCCGTTATTTTTTTTACTTGAAGAGGAACTTTTTGAAGTTTTAATAAAAAACGATGATAATTTGGTTATGTGAATTCAAAGTGGTCAGTTGAAATCAAAAATACTAAACCAACTTTTCGAATCGGGCTCTATATTTTTTTCTTGAATTAAATTTCTTTCACGCAATGATGTTTCAATTTCTTGACTGGAAATACTCTGAATTTTTTTAGTCATTTTTCTAGTTAATATTTCTCGAATTGGATCATTTAGCAGCATATTCATTAGAAGATTGTAATTAATTTGATTTAGCGTAATATTTTGCATAGCAATTAAAGGGGCTAATCCTTTTATATGAGGTTGAATTCTTTCATTAAAATATTGCGAAAAATGAATTCCAAGATCAGTATTTGGACCTAAAACAAGATGTGCAGTAGTTTTTTGAACATTGAGATTAGTTTCATTTAAAAGCTCACCCAATTGAAGCTGACGAATTGACTCTTTAATAAGTAAAAAAGATTTTAATTGATCAGATAACTGATTCCAAAGAGGGCCAGAAATAAATACCCCAAACAATGGATCATAGAGAAGTGCTGTTTTAATCTCTAATCCATTTGAACAGTTAGATTCTACATCAGATGGTAATTCAAACTTATCTTGGAGGACAAATTCAAATGGAGACCAAAAAACGTTTAGATTATCTAAACGATTACGAATCCATTTTAACAAAAATATATTTTCATAGTCAGGATTTTTATTAAGTTCAACTTCCCAGTCATTCAGAATTTGTCGACTAGAATTTAAAACTTTAAGATATTTAGCCTTTTCAAGGTTATTTTCTTTCAAAGATTGTAGTTTTAAATCGTATGCACTGTAAATGAATTGAAATGTATTGCTCGTTTTATTTGTACTTTCTGTATTATTTTCTTCATAGGAAATGAGATTCTTATCCTGTGCTGTACTTAATGATAAATTTGGTTGTAAACTTAATAAATCTAACAGGACCCATTGATTTAATGATTGACCATCTTTTTTACATCTAACAATATTGCCACCACCTGCACCATCTCCTGGCCCAGTTGCAATGCCAATTGAATTTAATAAAAAAGGCATCAACAAGTTGATTAAAATAAGATTTAGAGAAATTTTTTGAATTTTAAATTCATTAATTTGTAGTTGCATATTAATATGATTAGCAAGAAGCATACCACAAATTTATAAAAATCAAATAAAATTTCCTGTTAGGTGATTTTATAGTTTAATAAAATCAAGACTAATTGAGTAAAGTGATTCTGCGGGAGACAACTCAGCTCTTTGAATAATTTCTTTTATAGCTTCAACTAAAAAAGATCGTATTTTTAATGAATCATCCTCAGAAATTGAAACTAGATAGCTATAATGTAAATCTTGAGGGCTTTGTTTATCGAGTAATTCGATAACCTTCTGTCTCCAATTTAAGTGATGCTTATTAGTTAAAGGGTGTTCTGAAGGCAACATTATTTGTGACTGTTTAGATATAAAATAATGTTTACCTTTAATTTCAATTAGACCTCTATTAATTAAAAATAATAGAATCTCTCCTACAAAATTAAAATCTAATTTAAAATAATTTGCCAAAGCCTCTTGAGTATTTAAGTTAGGAATTGATAATGCGATTCTTATTGCGGAGTAATGCCACGAGCTATAATATCGAAAATGATCTTCGGGAGAAATCACGCGATGACTTTGTTGCTCTTCTTTAATTAGTAACCGTCTGTTAAGTACCTCCTTCATTTGATCAAGCCAATGTTGTTTTAATGTGGATGTGCTGGCGCGATTATATTGAAGAAGTAGTATGAAGTATTTTTTTTCTTCCTGTGAAAATTGCATAAGTGAGCAAAGAATTTCTGCCTGTTCAGAACTAAGATCTAATTTTGAATTTGGGTTTAAAACTTTCGTAATAAAACTTTTTTGACAATTAATTTTATCAGCCATTTTAGTTCGGAAACCACGTCCTTCATCAGCTTGTGATTCAATAAATTTAATTAAGAATTTTTTATAATTTTGAAAATCAAAAATACTAAGTGACTTCATTATTCTATCTTATTTAAAAAATTCATTATATAGAAGACCAGAAAGAGACATGTTTCCTATTTGGAAACTACAATTAGAAATTGTATCTTAAAATAATATTGCGCGTCATATTGATTTTTTATATAACTCTCCTTAAACATAAGGAGATCGTATGAAGTATTTATCTAAGTTTATTGGATTAACTGTATTATTTTCGTTTCAAGTAGTATTCGCAACAATTAATTTTGAATACTGCGTTGCTGAATTCAAACAAATTAAAATTAACGACGATTTAGCAATAGAGGGTTGCCTAAATAACTCAACAGAACAATTTAGATTCTGTGTAATTAAAATTAAAAGTTTAGGTGTCTCAGAAGAATATGCTGTTTATGGATGTATGGCGAATGATACGTTAAATTATGTAAACTGTGTTATCAATCTTAAGAACTTAAAAATTAAAGATCGTACAACTGTTAAAAGTTGTATTTTAGAAAATTAAAACCTTTATTAATTAGGAGTTTTTATGAAAAAAATAATTATTATAGTAATTGGCTTTGCAATATCTCTTAACGGAATCTTGGCACTAGGAATTGAACGAGAGAAATTCTCAGTTGAAGGCGAGTCTGACAGGTTAAAAGCATTCTATCATGAAATATTCGAGTGTGATATTGCTATTATTGATGCAAAGACAAAGGCCTCTCAAATATGTTATGGTGCTGGATATGATAATGGATGGACGCATGCTCAGTTAAGTGAATGCAGTAGTCGATTATTAGGTGGAAAAACTGTAGAAATGACCTTTTATTGCAAATAAATTGGTAAAATTCTTGTTTTTTATTACTTCTTCTTTTTAGATTTTACTTAAGTCCAGATTCTCATTGGGCAAGATTTCAAAGCTCTGAGGAAAAAGTTTTACAAACAATTGAAGATTAATTTAATTTTTACAAGGCAATGCATTTTCATTGTTCCCAAACTATTAAAACTCAACAGAAGGTTCATCACATTCTTTTTTAATTTTTCAATTTTCAAACCTAAATGTACTGTTATGGAAATTAAGATACCATTCAACAATTTTTGAGGGAGATAATAATATGCAAGTTCTTCTTGAGGGATTAATGTTCAATTTTTGTGTCAAAAAAAGTCTGATTTTTTTGATTTTTTGTGCGTTGATAAATTCTTCACTTTCTTTGGCGCAAAACAATCAATGTCAGAATCTTTTTATAGTAGAAACCAACCAGGATAAATATTCGAATCTACTTTTACCAGATAGAAATGGTAATTTTGAATGGGCTGGTTTTACAAAAAAAGCCAAGCAACTTCTTAGTGTTGAGGCAGTTAATTTAAAAAAATCAATTAGGATTGCGAACAATGCAATCTTGGATCTTAGTACTATACTGGATTCTTACTTTATTGCAAAAATAGGTAAATTCCACATAATAAATGCCGGTCAACACGGAAGTGCAAAAACTAGTTCTGCTGTATTAACTCACAAAAGGTTACCGATTGTAACAGTTCACGAATGGACGACCCCCCTTTCTGTTATCGGTGGACTAACTAAAGAAGGTGCAGAAAAAGGAAAGGCTGATTATAATATCGAGGATGCTTTTCTTAATAATTTTTATGGTTTAATTGATGAATTTGATAAAGCGAATCCAGCTCTTGCGGCTTCAATTTTGGAAGCAATGAGTGATGGTAAAATTAATGGTGAAAAGATTAAACTGAGAAGTATTATTATTAATACAAATGAAACTCCGTCCACACTTCTTGATCGCTGGGGACAAGAACGAAGGGAAAGAACAGCTCTTGCTTTTCTTAATCGTGCATCATTTAAAAATTACTATACGAATTGGGCCGATACTAAAGTGAGGGCGCAAATATCTGCCTATTCTGAAAAAATGAATCGAGCTAAGGCGAGGGCAAGGGATGATGAACAAGCTCGAATATGGCTTAAAGGAAATGAAATAGCAGAAATAGATTATGAGCTTTTAGAAATATTTGCACTGAGTGGATTTATGAAATGTAGTGAAAGTCTTGAAGCGGGAGTTCATGAACTTGCAGAACAATTAAAAAATAAATTTGTAGAGACAATTAACTATTCTTTAGTTGAAAAAAAGGACCAACCTCATGAACATCCAATAATTTTTACTCCGGCTGCTGACTTTACTAATAGGTTGTCAACCGTTCTTGTAAAATTGATTCAAATATCAGCTTTTTTTGATTTTCTTAAATCTCCCTTAAGTGAAAGTTCCAATTTGGAATCATTTTTAGAACATCCAATTGAAATAGGACTTAGTTCCTTGTGGAGAGTTTTTCGTATAGCAACAACTACAATGCCGGGTAAAACAATGTTTAATCCAGAAATTGGAGAGCTTTTATTTGCAGGAGAAACTTCTGATTTAGGAGAAATAGTTCCAAGAGACTGGGATCGTTTAAAAAAGCTGCAAACCTCGGATATAGAGAGGACAGAACTAGATCATCGGCAATTAGAGAGGAAAATATTTTTAGATAAACTTTATGCATTATGGGCAAAAGTCAGTAGTACTACTGATCGAGTTACTTCTATAGTTTCTAACAGTTCGACTGGAAATTCGTTTTTTCATCTTGCTGATCAGGATTTTGAAATGAATCTTTGGGTAGCTAATGGAAGGCCTGTGTGGGTTGGGCATGATGTAGGAATGCCTAAACCAAAGGATTTTACGAATATAGGAGACTAGATTATGCTTAGAGTTTTTTTGCGATTTATTGTTTTTTTCTTTTCTTTGTCGGTTTATGCATTTTATAGTTATGCAGACACTTTTCTTTGCAGAGAACTATTTTTAAATAAAAAAACAATGGGACTTAATTATGAGAGTTCAGGCGATAGATTCCAGCAACAGCGGATAATTTTATCTTTACAGAAAATTGAAGAACTTTTACAAAATTTTAGTAACGGTTTGGCTGGGGCAAAAAATCCGTTTATTTATGAACTCAATTTTGAACGACAAAAGAAAATTCGAGATCTTTTGCTTATTCGATACGATGATAATTCTCAGCCCGTTATGTTTAAAGATAGATTTAATCAAAGAACTACAGCTTCTCCAACAGCGCAAATAAGAGATATCAATCAGAAGTTATTTTTATTGAAGTCTATACTTGATTGGAAAACTGTTTATCTAGTTTTAAGTGATGCTGAAAATTATTTGAAATCTCCACAAAAAAACAAGAATCTCAGACAAATTGATTTATTATCAATACAGTGGGGTCTAAAGATCACAAAAGAATATTTAAGAAAATATCAGGTTGATGAATCAGAACTTATGGAAGATAGAAAAATTAGTCATTCTGAAAAATCAAATGTCCATAAGAAAGTGGCGACTAAAGAAAGAGGAAATCAAAAAAAAGAAGATCCTCCAGAAATCTTTGACCATCTTAAGGAATATAAACCTCGTACTGCAGCTATGAATAATGGAACTAACAATGATAATCATTCCAACAAAAAAATAATTGATGCTGAGGCGAATATAGATGCAAAATTTTGGAGATTACAATATATGAATGGTATTGTACGCGGACGCGATAATCCATTTTATCAGAGAGAATTGTCTGGAACTAATACTGCAATTTCCGATTACATAGATACAAAAATTAAAATGACCATAAGTGTTGCCGAAAGAAATAAGAGAACTCTTGTCTTGCCTAGTAATATGGAGCCTTTACAATCTAGTGATTCGCGAGTACAAATTTTAAAATCAAAGGATGGTACATATACTGTTAGTACTAGTTCTCCATTAAAGCTAGTTCAAATTTCCCTTCGACAAAATAAAAAAGAAAATCTATCAATAGAAGATATTGAAACTTTAACTGAACGTGTGGGCATTCAAGAACATGAATGGCCAGAGAAACTTCGAGTATCAATTTTAAATAAGTTAGATCCTAAATCTTCTCCTTTAATAATTGCCAAAGAAATTGAGAAGCACATTCAAAATGAATATAATTATACTTTTGACGAAAGAGATGAAACAGATCCTATTGAAGCTCTTAAAGCTGGCTATTTTCAATGTAGCATGGGATCATATGTAATGATTGGTTTGCTTCGCGACGTATATCATATTCCGTCGAGAATTGTTTTTGGATTTAGAGCTTTTGAAAGCACAGAAAAGGGTCCTGATTATTCATTTTTAATTCGACCCGCTCAAGGACATGTTTGGGTTGAAATTTGGGATAATGGAGAATGGTTTGAGTTTGACCCTACACCGATAAATGCAGATCAAAAAAGAAATGTAAATAAAGACGATAAATTTATTCAAAAGAATTCTATTGAAGGTTCAAGCGAAAAGAACTCTGCAATTCAAAAGTCGAATCAAAGTAATCAGGACTATAAAAAAAATGTCGAAGTTGCCACAAAAGAAGGGATTGAAGAAATAAATAAGCATAATAACGATGAACAAGATAAATTTGAAAATCAAGAAATGAATCATAAAGAAGAGCCCTATAAGTATTTGGAAAAAAATAAGAGAACAGATATTGATTTATTGAATAGGAAAAATTCGGTTAATAAACAAAATCCCTTTATTGATTACGTGCTTAAGACAGTTCTTCAATACGCGATTTGGCCCAAGGAAAATAGTATAACTTTATCAGAGAGGCTTCATCGATCTAGCTCATTATTTATGTTTACCAATAATTCCTATATAAATGATATTTATAGGCGTGCTTTAAATCTTTTTTCGACAAAACAAGACAGTATTGGAAATAGTATATTATCCTTAACAACACTTATTCGTAAACAGCCAATTACCAAAAGCTTTCATCAAGCTAATGACATTCTTCAAAAACTACTTATATTTAGGGAGCTCAATAATAGTATGTCAACAATATCAAATGAGATACCAAATCCTGATAGTCTCATACGAGACTTGAATGAAATAATCTTACGGATAAATTCTTGCAAGCATCAAGATGCTGGCAAAGTTGCAGTTGTTGAGAAATT
This sequence comes from Bdellovibrionales bacterium, assembly GCA_005793345.1. Lineage (GTDB taxonomy): Bacteria > Bdellovibrionota > Bdellovibrionia > Bdellovibrionales > Bdellovibrionaceae > SXSU01. Next base: position 16,898 of record SXSU01000123.1, on the reverse strand, counting down.
TTTAGCCCCACTTGATCGTATTTCCAGAGGCCTTATTCATGAAAAATATCTTAAAATGAATGATGGACAATATGTGAGTGTTGGGTTTAATGAAAATACTTATAATATAGCTGAAGCCCTTGCTTCTGGTAAACTAGATGATTTTCGACTGTTGGGGATTCTTTCTAAATTGATTGACTTTATAATAGAATCAGACCCTCAACTCGATCAGATGAAGATAAAATTATTAGAGCAAGATTTGAATAGGCGTACGGGTTTTGATATATTACCAACAAGTCAAATTGAGGATATTTATCGAGCCATTAATCTGCAAAATCAAAAATCTGCTTTTTTAAATTTTATAGAGGGAACTTCATATGTTCAATCAAGTAAGAAGGTAATTCAAGTTCCTGGAGAAACAGGCGAGGGGGAACCACAGATACTCAATATGATTGGTTATGATACATCTGAAAGTATGATAGGGTTACCTTCTATTTTTCAGTCAGCTTTAGTTGCAGCCTTTGTTGGAAAAGGAATGAGTAAAATTTCAGCCATTACTAAAAAACCATTAGCTCGAAATAAACTTATTGGATTTGGGGAAAAGGTTCACAGTGTTAGAGATATTTTAGATGAAAATCAAGCTAAAAATCTTATACAAAATTACAGAGAGATGCTGGTTAATTCTAATGAAGGCACTGATATTCAAAATTTTTTGGAGACAGTATTTTTAGAAATAATTAAAACACAAAATGAAACTGGCCGAAAAAAACCTCTAGAGCGTGTAAATATAGTACTTATATCAGATGGAGGTTCTAAAATAAATATACCAGCGTTAAGTAGACTCAGAAATCAAATTAATCGAAGAACCCTTATCCAAATAATGTTCTTAGGAGTTAATAATTCAAATTCTGAATTAATCGAATTAGTTCATGAGAGCTCTAAATTTGGAATTAATAGAGGATTTTATCGTCAATACGATAGATCTACTATCAGAGATATTATAGCAGATAGCCAAAGTGAAATTAATATTGGAAGTGATAATGGAGAATTCCATAGTGATCAAAGTCAAGAACAATTGCCAGAGGATATAGAATTTTGGCTTACACAAGCTGTAGATCACTCTAAAGATTTTATTTCTGACTTGAATTCATTTATGCAAAAAATAAATTCCACATCATTTTGGGCAACAAAATTAAATTCTCAGAATATCCATCATGATCGTCCAAATCAAAGAGAAATAGAAAAATGGTTATTTGAACTTCGAGGAATTATAGATAATAGGAACTCTTCTGTATTTCTTGATCAACGATTTGCTGACATGTTTATTGATGGTTTAATGTTAAAATGGGAAACTATCACAGGAGCTAAATTTAAGGATTTGCATTCAAATGAAGTTGAAAGTCTAAAGCATCTGATTCACGACGTACAAAATATAAACAATAGAAGTGGGGGGTAAAATGAAAAGAAACCCCTTTTTCTTTATACAATCAAAATATATGAAAAATTTAAATTTGCAACTCAAGCCAATGTATATTTCTGTAAATTTATTTATTTGTATATTTATCATTTTTTTTTCAAAAATCACAAATTCTAAAAATTATCAATGCAAAAATATATTCAATCAAGGAGGCGAAGTAGGCTCACTTTATTCCACTTATCTCATCTTACTTGAAGATTTAAGAACTAATGATTTTGAACTATGGAAGAAGATCATTAAAAGAATAATAAAATCATCCCAGCCAATTGATCCATTTGCAGATTTAAATTTAACTGTGACGGGAGTAATGTATAAATCTGCGTTTAATCAGATCATCGTAAGAGAACAGAATGATTGGAGTCGTATAAAAGCTCATCTTGTAAAACAAGAGGACAAAGAAAAAGTTAGATACGAACTTCAAAATAAAAGCACAGTTGAAACTAAAAAATTTTTCAAAATTAAGGAAATTTATAAATCAAAAGCTTTTCAAAATGGCACATTTGATTCATCGGCACTTCTAGTTAATATGGAAGGCAATGATTTTCTATTTTCTCTTGTTAAGAATGGGGGCGATGGTAAATTTGAAATGGTAAAGTTTGATACCAAATCTGGAAAAATTGTTAACAATTGGCCACTTCCGGAAAAATATCAAAAAATTGGATTTAATTTCAATATAAATTCCGTTTTTAAATCAGAAAATCAAGATATGTGGGCTGTTGTGCAAACCAATGAAATAAGTAATGTAGTTTCTTTATTATTAGTAAATCTCTCAAACCCATTGGAGATGAAAGGAATTTTTGCGCCTTCTACAGAGAATAAAAAATATGGAGATAGATTTAATTATTTAAAAGCAATTAATATTAATAAAAAAATATATATTATAGCAACCGGAAAAAGAAACTCCGTTTATCGTTTTGAACCATTTTCTCCTAACCCAAGTGATACCTTTAAAATGATTTCACTTCCACTGGAATCACCTTGGGAAGTTCCTGCTATATATGAATACCAAAATCATTTTTTATTAATGACAAAAAAGGACCAAGCAACTTATGAAATATATCCTGAAGATATGGTTACAAAAGAATTTTTAAACTATCCAATAATTGAAGTGATTCCTGTAGGTGAACGATTATTTTTTAAGTCATTTGTTAATAATAACAGAAAGGTAATTGAGGATCATCAGTTATTACCAGAAGTAGGTAAAAAAAATGAACTCATCAATTGGTTTAAGCAGGATGATGAGTTATACTTCATGTATAGAGATGAATTTTACGATGAGCATGGAGTTTTGCGATATAAAACTTTAATCAAAAAACAAGACTTTGATAATTTTCAAATTGAATTTCCTTCCTATTTTACACCACCATTGAGTTTTGAGTATAAAAATAATAATTATATTTTTCAATTAGGAGAAAAAGAACTTATAATTATTAATCCTATTTTTGGTTACAGAATAACATCTTCTTCACTTAATGAAAATATAAAACATTCAAGATTTAAATTTATAAATACCAAAGAGGGTAATTTAGAAATATTAATTTGGACAAACACTGGAGAAATTTATAAATTTACATTCACGGATGATTGAAAAAATAGGAACCTTTGCGCAATTTCTCAAGTAAATCTTTTTGGGTAACCGTAATTTTAAGAAACCCAATATTGGAAGAGAACTGAACTTACTCAATATGATAATTCTCAAATTGAGAGGAATTTTTTTCTTGATTTCGGTAACCTTTTTTATAAGGCAATTCGGATTTGATCCAATTTGAGATGGATAATTAAAGAAAATTTTTAAAAATTAAAAAGTTATTATATACTTTATAGAAGTGATAATTATGAATATTTCAATTTTTAGATTTGAGTATTATAGAGTGAAAAAGTTGTACGTAAAGGACGATTTCAATGCAAAAAAAATAATATATTTTTCTGTTTTGATTGTATTTGCTCTTCATAGTGCTGGGTGTTTTGGAGGAAAAAAGCCAGGTTCACCACCAGCTCAAGGGAATGCAATTCTACCTTCGGCAGAAACACTAGAACCTCCTCAATTAACTTCACCCACACTTTCTGTTTACCCTTCGAATCAATACAAATTAACAATAGCTGGTGCGTGTCGACCTGCACCAGGGTCAAAAATTCAAATTGGAGGCGATGCTAACTTAGAAACACTTTGTTCTGAAGAGGGGCAATTTAGTGTTGAAGTTGAAAATAATAATGAAGGTGTTTTTAATTATTTTCTTGAAGCAAAATCATTGATTCATCATCCATCATCTGCAGCAAGCCTTGTTTGGAAAATTAAAACTACACCACCAGCTCCACCTATATTAATTTCTGCAGCAACTCAGTTTTCTGTCGATCAGCAAATTACAATATCTGGAAGTTGCATTGCGAATTATACAATAAAATTAACTTATGGAGTCACTGAGCAAACAACAATATGTACAGCTGAAAATACTTTTTCTTTTTTTACAGAGCAATCTGCAGATGGAATTTATAATTATACGATTTCACAAATTGATGAATATGGAAATCAATCCCAAAATATTTTTACAACATGGAATAAAGACTCAACCCCGCCTTCAGCACCAGGAATCGATCAACCAACAACGTCAACTACATATTCTTCCAGTGAGAATTTGATTAAATTAAGTGGGACTTGCGAAAAGAATACGATTATAAATTTACAAGGATCAACTACTCAGGTTCAATCTTGTTCTGAAGGTCGATACTCATTTGATCTTGAGCAAACAACGAATGGCACTTTTAATTATAACTTGACTTCAACAAGTCTTGTCGGAGTGAGTTCTCAAGATAAAACATTTACTTGGATTCATAATGCAACATTACCTAGTATATTACAAATCCAAACTCCAAATAAGGATTTAGTTTATTCTAGCACAAATTCTTTTAACATTAGTGGGAGTTGTGTTTCTGGTAATATGGTATATTTAACAGGAGCAAGTACGCAGAATATTTTATGTGATGGTAGTAATTCTTTTAGTTTTAGTGTCTCAAAAGTAACTGATGGGACATATGGTTTTGCACTTTATCAGCAAGATGGCAGTGCAAATAATTCTGCGCAAGTGAGTGTAACTTGGATTCGGGATTCTATAAGTCCTATTACTCCAATTATTACTCAACCCAGCTATACTCCAATTTATTCTTCATCGAACTCAATTGTTATAAGTGGTATTTGCGAAAACAGTTCTACAGTCAGTATCTCTGGTGATTTTATATCATCAACTCAATGTTCAAATTCACAATTTAATTTTTTGGTTTCAAAATCACAAAATGGAAGTTATTCTTTTTTAATTCGTCAAACAGATTTAGCAGGAAATAATTCATCTTCAGTATCAATCAATTGGGTTTTAGACAATGTAAAACCAAATCCAATTGTGTTGACTACTCCCTCTCAAAACCCAAGTTATTCTATTGCTAATACACTTACAATAACAGGCTCATGTGAAACTAATGCCACGGTTTATATATCAGGAGCAACTAGCAATCAAACATCTTGTTCGAGTAATACCTTTACTTTTAATATTAATAAATCTGTGGATGGAATTTTTGATTTCGAAATTAGTCAAAAAGATTTGGCAGGGTTATCATCTCTCGGTGTAAATTTAAGTTGGATACGAGATACTGCTTCTCCTGTTGCACCTACAATTTTAAATCCCACATCAAATCCTTTAACGTCGAATGATTCCTCAATTATTTTGTATGGAAGTTGCGAATCAGGAACTACTGTATATCATACAGGGGCAGCTTCAGGTTCTATTATTTGTATTAATAACCAATATGAATTCACTCTTTCCCAAAGTACGGATGGTACATTTAATTATTCAATTTATCAAAAAGATGTATCATTAAACTCATCAGCAACAGTTAATTTTACATGGATTCGAAATTCGTCTTTACCCCCAACTCCATCGATAACTTCTCCAGCAACAAACCCATTTTACTCTACAAGTAAAAATTTAGTTTTAAATGGTATTTGTATAAATGGTAATCAAGTTAATCTAACAGGCGATAGCACACAACAATATATATGCAGCAATAATAATTTTAGTTTTAATATTGATGTTGCCTCAGAGGGAACATTTCAATTTAATATTTCACAGACAAATAGCTTTCAAGTTTCTTCAAACAGTATGAGTTTTACTTGGACAGTAGATCAAACAGCACCAAATGCCCTAACTTTATTAAGTCCTATAACAAACAGTATTACCAATTCGGCCAATTCAATTTTAGTTACTGGAAACTGTGAGCTTTCTGCAAATATAGTTTACTCAGGAAGCTTAAATGGATCACAATTTTGCAATTCTCAAGGACAATTTAGTATTTCATTTAGTAAAACAACAGATGGCAATTATGCATTCACACTTTATCAAATAGATAAAACAGGAAATTCATCAATTCCAATTTTCTTGTATTGGAAACGAGATACCATTGCTCCCAATTCCCCAACTATTACTCATCCATCGACAATTCCATTTTATTCAGGAGATACAAATTTAATATTACAGGGGGCTTGTGAACCAAAGGCTAAGGTATATATTTCAGGAGCAACGTCAAACTCTATCTCATGTACAGATCAGGGAGCTTATTCATTTGTAATTTCTAATACAGTTGATGGTGTATATAATTATTCTATATTTCAAGTGGATCTCGCAGATAATTATTCATCATTAAATAACTTTCAGTGGACAAGGGATACCTCCATTCCTTTTACCCCTATTATTGTTACCCCTATTATTGAAGATTATTTTTCAAATGAAACAACATTAAGTATTTCAGTGACCTGTGAAGTAGGAAGTCAGACTTTGGTGCATCTTAGTGGTGATGCAACAGACGAATTGCAATGTGCAAGTAGTCCTGTAGTGTTTAATGTGCAAAAAACATTGGATGGAGTATATTCATTTTCTTTTTATCAAGAAAATTTAAATAATAATTATGTATCTGCTGAAACGACTTTAAATTGGACGAGAGATACAGTGGCACCAGTTGCAGTAGTATTGAGTTCGCCATCATCAAATCCAATAACAAGTCCAGGAAATTTAAATATAAGTGGATCTTGTGAAACAAATGGATCAGTTTATTTAACTGGAGATTCAACTCAAAATCAATTTTGTGTAAATGGAAGTTTTAATTTTACAGTCGTTAAATCTATAGATGCAAACTATAATTTTATTTTAAGCCAAAAAGATAAATCCTTAAATTCATCTTCAAATTTAAATTTATCATGGATTAGAAATAATAATTCAATTCCTAATTTAACATTAGTTAGTCCTATCGATAATCCATATACAAGTAATAATACTCAGTTGAATATTTCTGGTTATTGCAATCCTGGTTATGAAGTTATTATTAGCGGTAATATTACGTCGGGAGATGTGCTAACTCCAGCAAATTCATTATCACAAATTTGCAGTGCTGGTGGATATTTTAGTTATGTAATAAATAAATTTGTTGATGGAACTTTCAATTTGAGTTTGCTTCAAACTTATAACGGAGCAAGCTCTCAAGTTTTATTATTTCAGTGGGTTTTGGATACTGTTGCGCCGACAGCTACACTTGCTACAAGCTCATTAAATCCCAATTTAGCATCATCAATTACTTTTACTTTTTCAGCTAATGAGTCTTCGACATTTCAATGTCAGTTGGGATTAAATGCGTATCAGATGTGTTCTTCACCCTTGACTCTAACAGGTTTAACAAATGGGACATTAAATTTTAATGTTATAGCAATAGATAGTGTTGGCAATCAGAGTTCGGCATCTAATATTACTTGGACGCAATCAGCATATAATACAGTTGCACTTTATCATCTCAATGGCGGAACAGGTACTGCACTCAATGATAGTAGTTATTTTACAAGTACAAATTTGTTTAGTAGTAACTTAACAGCTATAGGTTCTCCAACAGTAAATACGAGCGGAAAATTACCGACAAGTAGTCCTTCGAGTTTTAATTTAGATACTAATAAAAATTTTGAAACTCCTTATAATTTATCTTTTTCAACTGTAAGTAATAAAATGACTATTGAGGGATTGTTTAACTTTAGTTCACTATCCAGTACAGGTGGAAATTATTATACATTGTTTTCACAATCGGGTTCCAGTTCACCCAATTTAGGGTGGGAGCTAAGATTAGTTAAACAATCAAGTAGTTCATGCAGTAAATGGAAATTACTGTTTGTGGGAAGTTATAATGGAACTTCTCAATCATCTCTATTATCTTCTAGCTGTATTTCTGTTTCTACAAATCGTTGGTATTATGTCGCACTGACTTGGAATAGTGGAAAAGTTAATTTTTATATGAGCAGTAGTGGCGCAACTCAACGTGGATCTGGAACATTAGGTAGTGGAACATTAACTAATTTATTTTTACCAAATGCTCCATTTAAAATAGGATCTGGACCATTAACAGGAACAGGGAGTTCTTTGTGGTTAAGAGCTGCGGTTGATGAGGTACGTACTTCAAATGTTATAAGAACTCCAAGTTATCCAACAATTGAAAAGAGTCCAGACTAATTTACAAAAAAAGTAGATGGAAGCGATCTACCCAGACAATGCTCTAGTGAATTCGAGACTTTAAAAAAAGTAATTTATGACGATATGTATTTAAGATGAATAGTATTAAAAATATTTGTATTTTATTATTATTGGTTATTTTTGGTGAGAGAATTTATGCCGCAGGAGGTACTAATACTCGTGGTATTGATTTTCGTCTTCAATTTATTACAGGCTCTTTAGAGTTTACAAGTATTTCTGGAGTTAAAAGACCATTTGAAGGAATTGGTTCTGAGTTGCAATCAAGCATTTACATTTTTGAAAATGAAAAATTCAAAACATTATTTCTAATAGCATCTAGAGTAATGACATGGACTGGTAAAAATGTTGTTGAAGCTGAATATGATGACTTGCAGACTTTCTCAGTGGCACCAGGTGTAGAACTTCAATATGGGAATTTATATTTTCAAGCTAACACACAGAGAATGAATGCCAATGCTTATAATATATCTGCAACTTCAAAAGGAAAACAATTTTTAATTGAAGGTCCATGTTTTGGTTTTGGATATAATTATCAATTTGGAAATCTTGGTATTGGATTTGGAGTCAAATCTATTAATATTAATGTGCCGGGTGAGAGTACTGGTTTAAGTAGTCCAAGTCCATATAAGGAAACGTCCTACTCGCTAAACTTTGTATATTATATGGGAGTCACTCCATCTCGTTTTTTCGGAAAATTATTCTAGAATAAATTTACTACTCTCCAATAATTTGCATAAGTTCTTCATTAGATAACTTATTAATATTAGCGATAAGATTTTCTCTGTTCATTTCTTCGTTACTTGGACCTGAATGCTTTTGAAATTCAATGAGCTGATTTAAAGCTTTTTCTCGAAGATATTCGTCGTTTGAGTTAAACAAGTTTTCAATTTTTTCAAAAATATTTATGTGAAATAGTTTTGAAAAATCATCTAGGAAAAAAGCAGCAACAATAAAATAGAAAGCTACAGTCGAATAGTGATTAATATATTGCGAATAGTATTCAAATTTAATTTTCCAGCCATAAAAATTTGTTATGGCATTAAGTTGAGAATTAATACCTGAATGATAAATACCATCTTTAATTTGTTGAGGGAGATTGTTAAAATCAATCATTTTGAGATTCATAGCAAATGAAACACCTAATAATATTGCATTTTCATAAGTAGAAATATTATCTAAAATTTTAAGAGCGACAATACCTAAAAAGTTTTGAATGAGAGTGCTATTTTTGAGGCTCCAAATTTTAAATCGATTTTTTAATTGAAGATCATTTTTACCTAATGTGGAATTAAAAGTTTCGATAAATGATCTGGTTCTTATTTGCTCAGAGATAGTTTGAAAAAGATAGAAGTTAGAGTTTGAGTTCTCTGTGGTTTTATTTTTTAATTTATTAGCCCCATAAACAATGTCCAGTATTTTAAAAAATTCAGAGATTGATAGTTCATTGATTGATTTATGTTTAAGAATTGAAGCTATTTTTGGGTTATTTGCAAAATATTTATCCCAAAGGTCTATTTCTTTCTCAGTGGGAGATTCAAAATAGTTATGAATAAATAATTGGGAACAAGAATTTTCCAAGGCCCAACTTATGTGTGAACCTTGGAAACTGATAGTGAAGAAAATCAAAAAGAAAAATATTAGTCTATCAATAAAAATCATAAATTTTTAATAATCCCTAAAGATTCAAGTTTAAGGAGTGTATTTTTAAAGTTTTCTTTAAATTGAACATAGTTTTGAACTGCGGTTATGGGTTTTTCAGAGTTTAAAACTCCATGTGAGAGCAAGACGTCTTCTCCTGATTTTTGAAGTTGGTTAAATTGAATGATTTTATAGATGGAATATAATGTAGAGCTAAAAATAGACCCCTTCGCAATTTTATAAACATAGGGTCTAGTGGGTTTGTGAACTGGATCGATTCCATATAAGGCTTCAGTTCCACTTGTTGTTCCATCACAAAGTTTTGCAATAACAAAGGTTGCAATACTAGAAAGTATTGAGATTACTCCTGTCGCAAAAGTATTGTCCCCATCATTTTTAACTTTTTGATTTAAATAGTTCAAGAGCTTATTCAATTCATTTGTTTTAAGTAAAAAATGTGATTCATTAATACAATCACGTTTGTTTAATTTTTTTGTATGTTCGTAAATATTAAAAGTTTGTATCGTTGGAGTTGCTTTGTCATTTTCAATTTTCCAATCTAGGTCAGAAAGCCAGCTGTCATTTTGGCAAGATTTAATATCAAATAAATTTCCTTGCTTAGTAATAAGTAAAAATTCATTTTTCTGGTTCGAGACAGAATTACCAGTCGAAATTTCATTAATTTGTTCAAATGTATTTTGTTTTATAACATAATGATAAATAAGATCATTATTCATTCCTTCAATCAGTTCAAGTTGACTGAGTCGAAATTGAAAACCGTCAAAAGTCGTTTCTTCAAATATAGCAGAAGTAATTTCGCGAGAGTAGGGTGCGATAAGGTCTTCTCGTAATGAATATTCAGTTTTAAATAATTGCCCCATTACTAATTCATGAATAATGAGTTTGCCACGTTCATAGTCAGAATTGATATTTTTATTAATGCAGGTTAGATCAACCCAAATTTCTTGAACCAAATGAATAATACATTGATCAGTTTTAAATGGAATTTGAGTTGCATTAAAAGGTAAATTTGAAAATGGCTTTAACGTATCAACGAAGTACCAATTTTTTTCTATAAAAGTTTTAGAAATTTGTTGTACTAATTTTGGTATGAATTTGCTAGAAAAATTTAGTTGAGGTTCAATAATTTTAGTGTAATAAATTTGTTTTTGAATCAAATAGTTTTGGCGGCTATATGTTTGAAAAAGTGTATCTGGAACTGAGGCCTTAAGTGATTCTAAAGTTTTACCATTAATTACATTTCCTCCAGAAGATGATCCTGTTCCAATGCTATCATCAGATGCCGAAGCCAGATTCATCCAACCTACTGATAGAAAAAAAGTAAACGAAATAAAACATAAGAGTTTTAATTTGTTTACTTTTGGCCAATAGAGTCTTAATTTCATAAATCACGTCCTTTGACTTTAAGGTGTTTAAGTTATGATGATTTAGACAAAATTTGGCCCAGTTGAAATACCCAAGTACTTTTAATTACTAGTAAATATGTCTAAATATCATTTTTTCGTGATGCTTATATTATATGCAATTGCAATACCTTTCCATATATATTATATTAAAAATTAACGAATTTATGTATTAATTATACATAAAATTTATAGGTGTTAATAAATTGAGGTCAATTTGATGGAAAGTGATAAAACAATTTTTGAGTTTGAAACTTATCGAAAGTATTTAAGTTATAAAATTAAAAGCATGAAGGATCATTGGGGATATCAAGCAAAACTATCTCAAGCGGCTCAATGTCAGCCCGCATATTTTTCACAAGTACTTAAGGGAAACAGCAATCTATCTTTTGAACAGGGGATGGGGCTTGCTCGATATTGGAATTTGAATCATGATGAAACTGACTATTTTTTATTACTCATTCAATGGGATCGAGCTGGTCAAGATGATTTAAAAAATTTTTTAAATCAAAAAATGACAATAATTAAAAAAAATCACGAAGTAATTAAAAATAAATTTTCACACAATTTGATTGATAATTCTGAAGTTGAAAAAACATATTATTCGACTTGGTATTGGAGCGCCATTCATGTCATTGTCTCTATTCCCGAATATCAAACAGAAGATAAAATAGCGAAGCGTTTAAATCTTGATGCGAGCGAAGTTGGAAAAATTCTCAATCACTTGCAGCAATTTGGTTTAGTTGCAAAGCGAAATCAAAAATGGATTTTAGTAAAAGGTAATTTGCATCTTTCAAAAGAGTCTCCAATGAATTTTGTAAATCACTTGAATTGGAGAATTAAAGCTGTACAAAATTCTTCACTCAATCAAGATGGTGTGCATTTTACGTCTGTGTATTCTATTTCAAAAGAAGATTATCAGCATTTTAAAAATTTGATTCTTGATTTGATTGAAAAAACTCGAAAGTTGATCAGCCCCTCCAAGGAGGAAGAGCTCATTGCTTTTATGTGTGATATTTTTAAGGTTTAAATATTATCATCATGGATTGTTTCTTATTCATAAAATAACAATTATAATTTGATAGAAAAAATAGATTCTCATTTTTCAAGCATAGAAAGAACTCTTTTTGGTAAAGATAAACTTTTCGAAGGGCCAATAAAAATTGCCATGCCAGGGGCTTTAGCAAATCACTTTTTAATTCCGAAAATGAAAACCTTTTTAAATGAATATCCAAAAATTGAAATTCAATTTTTAACAGGTCCTGAGGTTGTTAATTTATTAAAGAGAGATGCTGATATGGCAATTCGATTGGTAAGACCAAACACTAAAGAACTAATAATTAAAAAAATAGGAAGTATCTCACTAAATTTATACGGGCACCGAGATTATATTAGTGAACAAAAAAGACAAAAAAAACAAATTAATGAGTTTCCTTTTATTGGATTATTTGATTCATCAACAAGTGAATTAGAGCAAAAAGTCATCCAGCAACTAAAATTTGAACCTAATTATCAAATGCGATCACATGCTTGGAGTAGTGTGTATGTTGCAGTTGCAAATCAATGTGGTATTGGCATATTGCCAGATATTGTAGCCCAACAAAATTCAAATCTTTTGCCATTGAGTGAAAATCTATCGAAATCAGTAATGCCTCTTTGGTTAGTGATTCACCCAGATGTATATAATAATAATCGCGTTAAAGTTTTTATCGATTTTTTCAGTAAACTTATGGAAGTGAAGGAACTGATTTTATCAACGTTGTGAGTAACGATTTTTGATTAAATAGCTATTTAAAAAACCTTAAAAAAAATTAAATTTTGTCACTGTGTCAGTTTAAAATTTCATTCATACCCTAAGACCCTCAATAAATAGGAAAATAACGGCGCAAGATTATGTCGAAAGATAATCGCGAAGCGATCTGACTTGATCAAGAGCTGTAATTATGAAAATTCAAACTAAAGTTTGCATTTTCATAATTACTTAGTAATAATCTTTAAAAATTATAATTAATAAAAATCAAAAAAATTATGTACTATTTTAAATTTTAAATAGATTTACATTTTTAATTAATGGGAGTTATTCGATGAACAATCCACATCCTTCGACCCAACTAAAAACAGCATTAACATTTGATGATGTTTTATTAACCCCGCAATATTCTGAAATTATACCTTCGCAAGTACAAACCCATTCTCACTTTGCACGTGGAAAAAATTTACAAGTTCCAATTCTATCTGCCGCAATGGATACAGTAACAGAACATCGAGTGGCACGAACCATGGCACAGCTTGGCGGCTTAGGCATCATCCATAAAAATTTATCTGTTGAAGAACAGGCCTTTCAAGTTGAAAAAGTTAAAAAGTATGAAAGTGGTTTGATTACTAATCCAATTACCCTTGAACCATACAAACTTGTTTCCGATGCTGTTGATTTAATGAAAAAATATAGCATCAGTGGAGTTCCAATAACGGTAGATGGAAAACTTGTAGGGATATTAACAAATCGAGATTTGCGCTTTGAAACTAATCTTCAGCAATCAATTGAAAAAGTTATGACTAAAGAAAATCTCATCACCACAAAAGTTGGAACAACTCTTGATCAGGCTCGAGTGATATTACAAAAGCATCGTATTGAAAAACTTCCTGTAGTTGATGAAAAAGGAGTTTTAAAAGGATTAATCACCATAAAAGATATTGAGAAAGCTAAGGCTTATCCTCAAGCAACTAAAGATTCCCATGGGCGTTTGTTTGTGGGAGCTGCTATAAGCACAGGTGATGATTCAAAACTAAGGGGCGAAGCTCTTGTTGCATCAGGTGTGGATGTCATTGTTATTGATACGGCTCATGGGCATTCAAAAAATGTAATTGAGATGGTAAAATTTATTTCTAATAAATATAAAGATGTAATTATTGTTGCCGGAAATGTCGTAACATCTGATGGTACTGAAGCTTTAATAAAGGCGGGTGCTGATGTTGTTAAAGTTGGGGTTGGACCTGGAAGTATTTGTACCACTCGTGTGATATCAGGAGTGGGGATGCCACAAATCTCGGCCATCATGGATTGTGCAGCAACAGCTAAAAAATTTGGAAAAACAATTATTGCAGATGGTGGAATTAAATTTTCTGGAGATCTTGTGAAGTCAATTGCATTAGGTGCAGGTTCAGTAATGATTGGAAATTTACTTGCAGGTGCAGAAGAATCTCCCGGTGAAACAATCTTATATCAAGGTCGTTCTTACAAAATGTATCGTGGAATGGGAAGTATGGGAGCCATGTCAAAAGGTTCAAAAGATCGATATGGACAAGGTGACATCGATGAACAAGAAAAATTAGTTCCAGAAGGTATCGAAGGTAAAGTTCCTTATAAAGGACCTCTAAGTAGTATCATTCATCAGATGGTTGGTGGTTTAAAATCAGGAATGGGTTATGTTGGAGCACCAACTATTGAAGAGTTACAAAAGAAAGCTCAATTTGTACAAATCACAGCTCAAGGTTTAAAAGAATCCCATGTTCATGATGTGAGTATAACAAAAGAAGCTCCTAATTACAGAATTGAAAATTAAAAAAATAGGAAATAAATTATGATTAACTTTAAAAGTAATGTGCGTGGATTTGTAATTTTAGATTTTGGTTCGCAATTCACTCAACTCATTACAAGACGATTTAGAGAGTTGGGATTTTATAGTGAAATTCTTTCTTATAAAACTTCTTTTGAAGAGATACAAAAACGTAAACCTTACGGAATAGTTTTAAGTGGGGGACCGAATAGTGTTTATGAGTCTCAGGCTCCACAACGAAATGACTTAATCGAATTGATGAGTTTGGCTCCTCTATTGGGGGTGTGTTACGGGATGCAATTACTTTCTTATTCATTGGGAGGAGAAGTTGAAAAAGCATCCCATCGAGAATATGGTTTAATGTCTGTCCAATGGAATAAAGATTTTAGTTTTGCTAAACTTTTTCAAAACTCTTCTTTTGCGCAAAAATGTTGGATGTCCCATGGTGATATCGTAAAAAAAGTTCCTCCTCATTTTGAGGTTATTGGTTTATCAGAATCAGGTCATATTGCTGCCATGAAAGGACAGAGGGCTTGGGCTGTTCAATTTCATCCAGAAGTCAGTCATACAGAACACGGCTTAGATTTATTAAATGCATTTGCGACAGAATTGTGTAAAGCCCCAAAAGAGTGGGATACACCACATATGTTAAACCATTTAAAAGAGCATATTAAAAATACTGTTGGTAATGATGATCATGTGTTATGTGGACTAAGTGGTGGAGTTGATTCGACAGTTGTCGCGACTCTTCTAACACAAGTTTTAGGTAAAGATCGTGTGCATTGTGTATTTGTCGACAATGGATTATTACGAAAAGATGAGTTCACAACTGTGCTAGGGAATTATAAAATTCTAGGCTTAAATGTTAAAGGTGTCGACGCTCGAAAAGAGTTTTTAACTGAACTTAAGGGCATTACAGATCCAGAAAAAAAACGTAAAACTATCGGCAGAGTGTTTATTGAAATTTTTGATAAGGCCACTCAAGATTTACCAAAGGTAGAGTTTTTAGCACAAGGCACATTGTATCCAGATGTGATAGAGAGTGTTTCGTCAATTGGTGGATCTGTGACTATAAAATCCCATCACAATGTAGGTGGGCTCCCAGATAAAATGAAATTAAAATTACTTGAACCTGTTAGAGAACTTTTTAAAGATGAAGTGAGATGGCTTGGTAAAGAATTAGGAATTTCGCTAGATTTATTATGGAGACATCCATTTCCAGGGCCAGGTTTATCCATTAGAATAATTGGCGAAGTTAATGAATATAATTTAACTTTGCTAAAAGAAGCTGACGCAATTTACATCGATTATTTAAGAGAAAAAAATCTTTATAATAAAATATGGCAAGCATTTTGTGTATTATTGCCAATTCATACTGTGGGCGTGCAAGGGGACTCAAGAACATACGATAAAGTTTTAGCTTTACGAGCTGTTACATCTAGTGATGGTATGACCGCAGATTGGTATCCCTTTACTTTTGAAGATTTAAGAGAAATTTCAAATCGAATTACAAATCGTGTTAAAGGGATAAACCGAGTTGTTTATGATGTCACAAGTAAGCCTCCAGCTACAATTGAGTGGGAATAGTAATGAAATTATGTTTCAGTATATTTCAAAAAAATAAGTAATTATTAAAAAAATAAAATAAAAAATAATTTCTGAACTTGACAGTTTAAATTTGTAAATCAGTTTTCATATATATAAGCAATTTTAATATTAGGGATTTGATATGAGTTGTTTATTTTTAGGTACTGATTTATCTCCTCCTTGTTAATTTATTTATTAATCAATTTAAATAAATTACATTTATATTAACTTACTTAATTGTAATTTTTAATTAAGTTCTAAATAGAAAACCAAAAAGGAGGACATATGATTTCAACTTTTGTAAGTATTTTTACTTTGATTATTTCACTTCCAATTATTGTTGGATATTTTGGGGTTATATTTTTTTCTTTAATTAGTATTTTATTTGGAATTATCTATGGAGTTTATTTTATTATAAATTTAATTTGCATAGATAAGAAAAGTAATAAAATAGATAATTATAAATCAAATGACTACATAGATAGGCTGAGAACTTACTATGATTTTAAACAACATCAAAGTTAATTTTATATAAAATAAGATATATAGTCCGTACCGAAATATTTTGTGCATAGATACGCAGAGATTTTTGAAGTTAGCAAGGCGGGAGGACGCAGAACTAGCCAGAGGCGCTAATTCAAGGACGAGTAACGAAGCTAACTTCAAAAAGATCAAGTCAGATATG
>SXSU01000122.1 GCA_005793345.1 Bdellovibrionales bacterium | reverse complement strand
ACCCATACCTGCTCCACGATGTCTTCCTACGGCATCAATTTCATCAATAAAAATTAAACATGGTGCATGTCGTTTGCCTTGCTCAAATAAATCCCTAACTCGGCTAGCGCAAACACCCACAAACATTTCAACAAAATCAGAACCTGAAATTGTGAAAAATGGAACCCCTGCTTCTCCAGCAACAGCACGTGCTAACAAAGTTTTACCAGTTCCAGGAGGACCAACTAACAATACACCTTTTGGAATTCTACCTCCAAGTTTAGTGTATTTTTTTGGATCTTTTAAAAAATGTACTATCTCTTGCAAATCATCTTTTGCTTCTTCAACTCCAGCTACATCTTTAAATGTGACACGATTTTTTTGTTCAGTTAAAAGACGTGCTTTTGATTTTCCAAATGACATGGCTTTGCCACCGCCCACTTGAACTTGTCTCATGATAAACAAAAACATTCCGACTATTAAAATTAAGGGCAACCAGTTTATTAAAAAGATTGCAACATGCCATTGGATTCAGCTCTCTCATAGTTAGGTGTAATTCCATAAGACTTAACTTCTTTATATCCTTCATCTGATGTATTACCAACAATACTAAATACCTTACCATTGTATTTAGCCTCAAAATCTGGTTTAATTTCACCAACAATTTCACTGGAATCTTGTTTAAAAGTTACTTTAGCAACTTCGCTTCCTTTGAGGGCTTCAATAAATTTAGAATAATTAAAATCCTGAATCATTGTTTGATGACGATTTTCATATGAATGATAAAATACAACTGCCATAATGATTAAGAAAAACCAGAGGGCAAAAGTTTTTTGACTGTTTCGCATTTGAATCCTTTCGAGAATGAACAACTTTATTTCTCAAATTTTATTTTAACTTAAAACACTTAATATTCTACTGGACTTAAATATTCTTAGACCAGCCCTTTGTAGGATTAAGATGATCGTTACTTTATGGAGCTTATCTTAATTTGCTCTGCGTCTACAAACCAATAAGCGTTACACGACTTGAATGTGAATACTCTTTGTGAATTGTCTAGGTGTTTTAAAATTTCTTTTATCTGACCATGTGTAAAATGTAGAATATTTAATTTTTTTATAAGTTCTATTACAATTTGTTTTTGTTCATCGACAGTAAGCGCCAAATATTGGTTCCTTGAAATAGCGTAGTCTGAGCCATCTACATTCGATATATTAATTTTCAAGTACCCAGACTTTGCTCCATGCCATTGATTTACAATATTATCCAGTGATCGACTTAAACTTTTGACAGCGCCTTTTTGATGAGACTCCAATTCTTCAAGCCAATGATTTCGAAGCCAATTTCTAAAGTAATTATTATTTTTATTGGATGGATCTTCTAAAAAACTTTCATTTTGCAATTTAATGTAATCAAACAATTCATTTTTAGATAATTCTAAAAATGGTCTCCAAAATTTTAACTCAGGAGTCCACTCTTTAATAGCTTCAAGTCCATCCAAAGATGTACCACGTATTAATCTTAATAATCGAGTTTCAAGAACATCATCAGCATGGTGTGCCAATGCTATTGCGCAATCCTGATAATTTAAAAATTGCTGTAATCGAAAATTACGATACTCTTCTTCGCTTTTTAAAATAATTGTAGAGGGAATTGGTAATTCAATTTTAACATTTAACCTCTCACACAGTTGTGTACAAAAAACCTTCGCATGATCTCTATATTGGTTTTGCTCGGAATTCTCAGTGTTAAAGCCATGATGAACATAAATTGCTGATAAATGAAATGCACAAGCCTTAGATTGGATTCGCTTTAATGCTACCAAAAGCGCAACGGAATCAATTCCACCACTTAACCCAACCATTATCTTTTTTGAATATAACGTTGGAAGATCCTTCCATTTACGATACAATGCATGCTCTAAAGGCGTCCATTGCTTTAATTTCACTTCTTTAAAATTCATAATGATCAAGGTATAATAAGTTGATTCTAATGTGGCAATAAATAACGGCGCATGATTTTGTCTCGCATACAATTGCGAAGCAATCAGACTTAATCATGAGCAGTTATTATGAAAATACAAACTTTAGTTTGTGTTTTCATAATTCGGGGTGATTGAAAATCGCCCCAAACAAACAGGAAAATAACTGCTCGTGATTATGTCTGATACAATTGCGAAGCAATCAGACTTAATCATGAGCAGTTATTATGATTTAAGTTAATTCCTTAATTAATATTTCAAGTGGTTTTAAAAAATGATCAAAGCCCATCATGTCACTTCTGAATTTAGCCATGATTTTTAAGAAATCTTCTTGTTCTTTTCGCTCCCAAATGAGAGCAGCTGCCTCATGGGCAACAATAAAAATTGCTGATAAATCAGAAATTTGATCTCCAGTTAATTTTAAAGGAAAACCTTTTCCATTTGGCCACTCATGATGTTGTTCGATAATTTTAATTACTTCAATCGGGCAATGCACCCATCCTTTTATTATTTCTCCGACTTCGATCACATGATTTGAAAGCACATCTTGTTCATCTTTATTAATTGACGAATTAATTTTTATTCCTTGCAATAAGCGCCACTCATTTTTAATAAAAAAGTCATTTAAATTTATATCATGAAGAACAGAAGCGTAAGTTAATATTAAACTTGCTTTAGGATGCAAATTGGGTTCGTTTAAATTTTTTAAAATAATATTACAAAACATAGTTAAAATTGTCGCATGCAATTTGCTTGATGAAGCTTCCTCATTCTCAACCCACGAGATTAAATTTTTAAAAACTGGTACCTTTATTGTATTTGCAAAAACAGTTTTTAAATTCTTTTGCGACAATTCAACAAGTTCTTTATCTGAAATTATACCTTTTAAGCCTAAATGAATGAGATCATTATGGACTGTTGCAACTTCAAATGGATGAGATATTCCGCTATCATTTAAAATTAGTGACTCAAATGCGGTTCTTTGCATTCCTGCTATATATGTTCTAAGTTCATTATTTTTAACATATATTTCGTCTACTTTGCGAAGTCTTAATTTTTCTAAATCTTTATCCGTCATTTTAGTATTTGAATTAAAATATTTTATAAAATGATTTTCTCCTAATCGAACAAAATACTCATAAGGAAAGGGTGAAAGTTTAAATGCTGTATTTACTCCTAATGGCAAGTAATCATCCATCATTTTAGCTGATGGTGTGATTGACAATGTTTTATAAATCGAGTCCATTAGAATTGTTTCATCAAAGGGCTTTTGCACGTAACCTATTCCACTTTGAGATGTAATATCAGAATGCTCCTTAGCATCATCACTTGTGATTAAAATATAACTTGGTTTTATATTCATTTTTTGTATAAAATCAAAAACTAATTTTCCATTTCCTGAAGGCATATTGAAATCACAAAGAATCAAATCAAAATTATTTTTTTCTATTATTCCAATTGCTTCTTTTCCGCTTCCTGCTTCTTTAAATTCAATTGGCAAATAAGATTCAACTAATAAAATTAATAATTCTCTTAAATCTGGCTCATCGTCCACAATTAAAACTTTTACTTTATGAACCTCTTTAGTCTTTACAACTGCTTGTCCCATTATTTTTGCCTCATTCTTTCAACAGAAATTATTCCTTTAATTTTTTGCAAGTCAAAAATCACTTGATTTAATTGCGAAGCATCTTTCACTGATACATCAAAATAACAAACTGCTTTTTTATCTTTTGTTGTACGAATTGTAGCGTTATTAATATTTACTCCTTGAACAGCAAATGCTTCACTCATTAATTTTAATAGTCCCGGAGCATCTGAACTAGTGATCATTAATTTAGTTGTTCGAGATAAGGTAAGATTTGAAGATTTATTCCATTGAACTTCGACTTGTCGCTCTTGATCCATAGAATAAGCTCTCACACAATCTGCACGATGAACTGTTATACCTCGACCCCGACTAATAAACGCAACAATTGCATCACCAGGAATAGGATGACAGCATCTACCAAAATGAACCAGCACATCTTCAAGTCCTTCTACAATTACTAGACTATTTGATTTTGTTTTCGCATGTGCTGATTTAACCATTTTGCTTAAAAAAGTTGGTGTATCATTGGCAACACCACCAGGACCAAAATTTTGCAAATCAGATACAACTGAAGAGGGAGCTAAACGCTCAACTAAATGTTTTGGTTCTAACTTTCCATACCCAACTTTAACAGATAAATCATCTAGATCCTGCAAACCATTTTCTTTTAAATATTTTTCAAATTCGTCTGTTTTAATAAATCGAGAAATTGAAAGTCCATATTTACGAAATTCTTTATCAATAATATCCTTACCAATAATGAGCGCCTGCTTACGCTGTTCTTCTTTAACAAAAGTTCTGATTTTTCCTTGAGCCTTAGAAGTAACACAAATTTTTAGCCAATCTTTTGAGGGGTGTTGTGTTTTAGAATTCATAACTTCAACAGTATCACCATTTTGAAGTTTGTATTTTAGGGGTACTATTTTACCATTAACGCGAGCACCAGTACACGTATTTCCAAGTGTAGTATGTATTGAATAAGCAAAATCGATGGGAGTGGCTCCCTCAGGAAATTCTTTAACTTCACCCTTTGGTGTAAAGACAAAAATTTCAGATTCAAATAAATTTGTTTTTACATTTTCTAAAAATTCGTCAGAGTTGCCCGATTGCTGATGTAGATTTACTAAATCTCGTAACCAATCAAATTGATCAGAAATTTGTCCTGCATTTTTTTGTTCTTTATATTTCCAGTGAGCTGCAATTCCCTTTTCTGCAATTAAATGCATCTCTTGAGTACGAATTTGAATTTCAATTCGTTCAGCATCAGGACCAATTACAGTTGTGTGTAAACTTTGATAATTATTATTTTTAGGCATTGCTATAAAATCTTTAAATCGACCAGGAATTGGCCTCCACAGTGAGTGCACATGACCTAAGACACCATAACATTCATTTAAATTTTCTACTAAAACTCTAAAAGCTAAAATATCACTAATTTGCTCAAACTCCAAATTACGATTAAGCATTTTTCGATAGATGGACCACAAATGTTTTGATCGACCATAAACTTCACATTTGAAACCAGCTTTAGTGATCTCGTTTATTAATAGTTTTTTTACATCTTCAATATAATGATATCGTTCTTTTTCTTGCTTTTGAATTTTTTGATTGAGTTCATAAAATTTATCTGGGCGATAATATCGAAAGCTTAAATCTTCAAGTTCAATTTTAAGACTTGATATACCCATTCTACCCGCAAGCGGAGCATAAATATCTAAAGTTTCTTGAGCAATAAGAGCTTGTTTTTCATAGGGCATTGAATTGAGTGTTCGCATATTATGAAGTCGATCAGCAAGTTTTACCAAAATAACTCGCACATCCTTACCCATTGCCACTATCATTTTACGAATATTCTCACCTTGTTTTTCGTGAGTATTTCTAAAACTCATCAAAGAGATTTTAGTCACACCATCAACAAGCAAGGCAATGACGTCACCAAAATCTTTTCTAATATCATCCAATGTAATATCTGTATCTTCGACAGTATCATGTAATAGGCCTGTTGCAATTGACGCCAAATCAAGTTTTAAATCTGCGAGAATTCCTGCCACCGAAAGCGGATGAAAAATATAAGGCTCTCCACTACGACGGATCTGACCATCATGTGCCCGCTCACTCACTTGGTAAGCTTTTTCAAGTAAAGTGACATCTGCTGTTGGAAAATAAGTGCGAACCTTAGCGATTAAATCTTCTATGGTCTTTACTGGTTTTTCATTTTGCAAATCACCCGTAGCAAAATCACTCATTCTTTTTTTCAATCCCTCTGATTTAAGTAATTACAACCATGCAAGTATAAATTAAATAAAACTCTGGTTAATACCAGAGTTATATTCACATAATTATTATTGTAACTGACTTGTAATCGGAGTAAAATTGATATTTGATTTAAATCTAACAAGATAAAACCTAAAGCGAGTCCTGTTTGTGATAAAATCGATCCAAACAATAACTCGACTAAAGGCTTATTTTAAATATTATCATGAGATACATACAATCTTATTTATTTAGTCTGCTTCAACTGGAGATAATATATTTTGAGTTTGCTGAAGATTTTTTCTATAATTAATAATTATTTCATTATAAACAGAGGGATAAGCTTTAATCCCTCGCCTCACATCATCTAGCGCGTCATGTAAAGTATTAATTTTTGTAGATACACCAGATAGAAAAAACACAAATGCTCTTTGTTCATTTAACAACCATCCAAACTCCATTCTAAAATGCGATACAGGAATTTCATTATTTGTACAGATTAATTTAAACCTATTATCTAATTTTAACCCTTCAGCTTTTAAATATTCTTTTCGTGGGGGAAACATTTCTGCGATAGCATTTGTGGATTCAACGTCAACAAGCCTTTCATAAATATCAGGATTACTGTTTACAGAGTTACATAAATTTTCTTTAAGTTTATTTGGATCACTTTTTTCGAGATCAAGAATATCTTTTTTTGTTAAAAATTCTGGAAAATAAGATTGTCTAGATTGTTTTTGAAACCCCTTCCAATAAGTATCAATATGATCAATAAGGGCTTTTTCAAGATTCTCCTTGAAAAAAATGTTATAAATTTCTTCGTTTGTATATTGAATTCCTTTTATTTCAGAACTAACTTCTCCTTTTGAAATTAATGAAAATGGTAAAATAAACCATAGACAAAAATAAACCAATTTATTAATATGTAAGTTACTATTAACTTTCTTTTTAAAACTCTTATTCATATTAACTCCTAGATGTAAAACTCTTGGCTCTAAATTAAATACAAAAAAATACAATTAAATTTTAGAGCAATATATGTACCAAATTGATATAATCGGAATGTTAGTTTTTTAAGTTATTTAAAGTGTGAGAACTTAATGTTAAATCTAGAAAATACTAAAATTATTAAGATAAAAATTAACTGTAGGGGTAAACAATAATAATTGTTTATTTAATTTTAAGTATGACGAAATTGGTCCAATAATGGGTCCAAATAGGATTAAACTGAATTCAAGACTTCTCTTGTATATCTTTACACACTTGGATTGTGTGAATTTTCATTTAACTAGATAAAATCAAGAGAAGCGTCTTACATGTTTGTATTTTATACTTTATTTAAATCTCTGCGGATTTGAAGATCCACTGGGCCTAATTCTTCTGCGATATCGAATTTAACGTTACCTGCAGCTACTTCTCTTAAGGCACATACAACATTTTTATTTTGTTTTGTTGCGACTGTCATCTCTGCACCCTTAAGTAATTGTTTAGCTCTTCTTGCAACTAAGAGAACCAATGCAAAACGGTTTGGAACTCTCTCTAAACAATCTTCTACGGTAACTCTTGCCATTAAAAACTCCTCAATTAAGTAATCATTAAGAATCTATCAAATCTTGAACTATTGTAAGTTTAATACATAAATACGTTTTTAAACTTAAACATAAAGTGTTACACTACTTTAATCTCAATAATTCATCAACTATTTTCTTAAATTTCAAATATGAGGTTTCAAAATCATCATTAATGACTCTGAAATCGTACTCAGTCGCACGCTTCATTTCTATTTCGGCATTTTTCATTCGCAAGTCTAAATCTTTGGTAAGCCCCGCATCACGGAGCGTTACACGTCGTCTTAACTCTTCAATGGAGGGAGGAAGAATAAAAATAGTTTTAATAATTTCTGGAAATTTATTTTTAAAAGTATCAACCCCTTGAATATCCAAATCCATAATTACAACTTTATTACGCAACCATGCATCTTGAAGAGAATTTAAACTTGTTCCATAAAAATTAGAGTGTACTTTTGCCCATTCTACAAAAAATCCAGAATTAATTTTAGAATCAAACTCTTCATGAGTTAAAAAATGATATGGGTTTCCTTGGGTTTCATTTATACGCATGTTCCTGGTTGTATAGGTAATCACATCCTCTAGTTGAGGAACTTCCTTAATGATGCGATCTAAAAAGCTGCTTTTACCTGCACCGCTCGGAGCAGCAACAAGGATCATTTTTGTTTTCATTCGATATTTTGTACCTGTTCTTTTAATTTATCTATTAGGGTTTTTGCTTGAACTACCAAACGTGTCATATCTGAAATTTGAGATTTAGATCCAATAGTATTCATTTCTCGAAGTAACTCTTGTGAGTAAAAATCTAATTTTTTTCCTTGAGAACCCTCGGCTTTAAACAATTGCTCAATGTGATTAAAGTGTTCATTTAATCGAGTTAACTCTTCTTGGATATCTGATTTTTCAAGCATAATAACAACTTCTTGATATAATCTATTTTGATCTAATTGCAGTTCGGTCGCTCGCGAAAGCACTTTTGTTTCAAATCGATTTTTTAAACTCGCATTAGCTTGTTCTCGATAGCTAGATAACTCACCACAAATAGTTTTGAGTTCGTTTAAAATTTTATGCAACTCAGTTTGAAGAGCTTCCCCCTCACGCTGTCGCTCTTTGTTGCAATGGCCACAGGCCTTTTGCAAAAGTTTTTTTACATGCTTTGCATCCTCATGGATACTATCTTGGGACTCTTCTAAACTAACAACTTCTGGCAATTGAAGTAAGGTTGCAATATCTAAACTTCCTTTAATTTTAAATTTTTTATTTAAAATTTTAGAAGCTTCAATCCACTGTTTGGCTGTTTTTTCATGCAACAACACATTGACTTGAGATTGAACGCCCTCGGCCTTTCGACTTATATAAATATCAACCGTGCCTCTTTGAAAATACTTTGAAAGATCTTTTTTTAATTCAGTTTCAATAAATGAAAGCTCACGGGGAAGATGAACACGCGACTCTAAATATCTACCATTTACAGTTTTAACGTTAACTTCAAGCACACTTGAGTCTGTTTCAATTTTTGCAGATCCATAACCTGTCATACTAATCATATAATTTTACCAACTTCCTTGCCTGTACTTAATAAGCGTTTCTGTATGAATTTGGCAAGTTCCACATGCTGAACCAGCTCCAGTTTTATTCAAAACTTGCTGGACCGTTTCAGCGCCACTTAATATAGATTCATCAACTTTTTTAGTTGGTACTGCACGACAATGACAAAGCTCATCCTCGGTATATGGATAACTCCAAGTCCCAGCGGCTTTCTGAATAAGCTCCCTTAAGAGCATATCAGAATGATGTTGCCCTTGGGGCAAGGGCCATTCTTTGAGGGGAATTAATTTATTAACATTGGCCCAATCTCGAAATCGATAATGTGTTTGGGCACATCCTCGCACTATGAGGCTTTGAATTTTATGATCCAATAATGAGATAGTTGCCTCGACATAATCATGTCCTTGCCAATCAATAACAATTTTTTGAGTTTCTATATTATTCATTTTAACATTTTAACGAATTCTTATGGGCAGGATTAATAAAATAATTATAATTGAATTAAATCTAGCCTCGCCTAAAGAAAGACATAAAATTAATGTATTTGATAATCCATAAATTAAATTTTGAATATTCTCTAGATGCAACGACTAATAGCTAATATTATTTTATGTTTAATCTCAGCTATTTATATACGTCCATGAGTAAACCTAACATTATAATGACTTACTCTTCCACTAAAATTACTAGGTTTACTAATTATTTAATATTTGTTAATTTAACCACGCTATTAACCATTTATATTGGAGACTTAAGTCTTGAATTCAAAAATTAATAATAACCCTAACCTTTGTAAAAATGATTATAAAAATAAACTGAGTAAATCTGAAAAAATTGATATGAGCTTAATTGAGTTTAATTTATCACTTAAAGTTGAAGAACGACTTTTAAATCATCAAAACTCACTTGATACAATTAATGAATTAATTAAAGCAAGAAAGCAAATATATGGAGAATCTTAATTTACTTTTAAATCGACTACTTGACTCTAAACTTGATTTTGTACTTATCGGAGGATATGCGGCGGTTGTACACGGTTCATCATTAGTTACTCATGATTTAGATATTTGTGCTATAATTACAGAGGAAAATTTAAAGCTTTTAAAACAAATACTTAACGATTTAGAACCAAAACATCGGATGAATCCAAATTTTCAACCTTCGCTTGATGATTATCCTCCAAGTGGTCAAACCATCGAAAATCTATATTTAAGAACTAATATAGGTATCTTAGATATAGTAAAGAATGTACCACCTGTAGGGGGCTTTGAAGATATAAAAAAAAGAGCAAATACAATCAGTATATTTGGACATAACTGCAAAGTAATTTCACTAAATGACTTAATCTTAATTAAACGTTCAATGACTCGAACTAAGGACTTAGTAGTTCTTTCTGAATTAGAAGCTATTAAGGAAAAATATACAACAACCACCAAAAAATAATATTCATTAAAATACTGGAGAATTTACCATGCTTTGGATTATTCAAAATAGCAAAGATACGCCAGCAGGAACAACTGTTGAATGGTGTGAAAAACATAAAGTTAAATATCAAATTTTATTATTACCTCAAGATTTAAATCTACTTCCAAATAAATTGAATCCCAATACTGATGGTGTGGTTTTTTGCGGAGGTGGAATGAATGTTGACGAAGTTAATGCACATCCCTGGCTAATTGATGAAAAAAAATTAATTGCTGAATGTATAAAAAACGAAGTCCCTATTCTTGGTTTATGCCTAGGTGGTCAACTCATTGCTGAAAGTCTTGGGGCAAGGGTTTCTAAACATAGTCAGTGGGAAGTGGGATGGCATAAAATAAAATTAGACTTTAAAAACTCAACGACTAAGGAGATTACTGTTTTTCAATGGCATGGTTATAGTTTTGATACACCAATTGGAGCGCAATTATTTGCAACTAATGAATGTTGCACACACCAAGGATTTACTTTTAAAGATCATGTTATAGGAATGCAGTTTCATCCTGAAGCTACAATAGAATGGGTCACTGATTGCGCTAATAGTGAACCCCAAGAATATCCAACAGGTCAATTTGTACAATCCAAAGAACAGATACTATCTCAGATGACCAATCAGCAACCTCTCCAAGAGTGGTACTTTAATTTGCTCAATGATTTTTTCAAAAAACAATTATCATTATTTGAAGCTCTTGGCGGATATGAGTACGTAGAAAAATTAGTACATCGATTTTATCACTTAATGGACACCTTACCCGAAGCTGTTGATATTCGAAAACAGCATCAACCAAACTTAGAAGAAGCTATTCATAAATTAACTTTTTTCTTAACTGGTTGGCTTGGCGGCCCACAACTTTACTTTGAAAAATATGGGCATCCACGATTGCGTGCACGACATCTCCCTTTTAAGATTGGCAAGAGAGAACGCGACCAATGGTTGCTGTGTATGTTTAAAGCTTTGGAAGATTGCGAAGTTCCTCAACATCCAGCCAATGATATGAAAAAAGCCTTAACACATCTTGCAGATCATATGATCAATCAGGAAGAATAGTTAAAATAAAAAAATATTTAAATTAAAGGTTTTTTACAAAAGCCAGTATGGCCAAAATAATAGATTTTTTGATTTATTAAATTGTGGTACTCCGCCATAAATAATAATACCAAAAGGAACTTTAGGATATTTAATCATAAAGGATTTAATTGGCTCCAGATTAATTGAACCAATATCAATCGAAGCCTTTACTTCGATTGGAATCATTCGATGCCCATGCTGAAAAATAAAATCAACCTCTCCTTCTTGATATTTAATTTTATCATTCACATCTATAGTATAAGGTTTATAATAATGTAAACTTGCTTTCAAGGGTGAATTACTAACAAAATGAACCAGCCTAGAGTGAACATAACCTTCTACTCTAAATCCTGCTATCTCTTGCCAATCATAGAGTCCAGTTAAGTATGAAACGATTCCTGGATCAGTGTATGAAAAAATAGACAAGTAGGATGTTCTATCACCCTCAATAATCAAAGGTTTTTTTCTCACTAAATATCCGTGATTAATAAGTTGATCAATTACTTTATTTATTTCTTCTCTTCTTCGTGTTCTTGTTTTTTCGAAAATATTTTTATATGCAAACTCTTTAGAATGAAGATTTGCTAGCTCAATTCTCACTGTATCAGCTAATGAGTTATTATCTACCGACATCAACTCAAAACCTCTTTCAACTGTCATTCTTATTTGAGTGAGTTTTTGTTCACGCCCCTTTGCTAAAAGACTTAAGGGCAGACCTCCGTAAGTTAAATATTCTCGACTTAATGATATCAATTTATCAGACAAGGTTATTTGTGGAATATGCTTTTTTGTTATTTCAGTTTCACTCCATAATATTTGTGCAAACTTAAATGTATCCGAGGGAGATAAGTAGCCTTGATGGCTCACAAGCTCACTCATAGATATAGGCATTAAAACCTGAAAATCAGTTCTACGCTGTAATCTACGACGAGCTATTGTTGCTAAGTAAGCAGGATTTGAACCAGAAATAATAAAAGAAAACTTACCTCTATCAAAGGCAATTTTAATTGCATCAAATACTTCTTCACATTTTTGCACTTCATCAACAAAAATAAGAGCCGATTTCCCAGTTCTCGATGAAACATAATCATATAAATATTCAGAGTTATCGCGCACAGCCTGCCGAAATTGAGTTGAATCTCCTGAAAATCGAAAAACTTCATAATGACTTGCCCATAATTGAATTTGATTTTCAATTAAAGTTGTTTTACCACAACCAACAATTCCACTCAGAATAAGTCCCGCCGGCTGTGTTTGCTCAAAGAATTTTTGAATTTTATTTTGAGTTTCTCTATAGATATACACTTTTTATAATCCCCTTTTACTCTTATAGAGAATCTACCATAATTTATGTAAAATCTCTAGAGAATTTACATAAATTATGGTAGATTCTCTCAACATGAGACCTCCATCAGATTTTGATCAATCTGATCCAAGTACTCACATATAAGGAGCTATTGTTTAAACTAGGGAATTCTTACCTTGACTAGTGACATTTACTTATTACCAATTTCTAGTTCTGCCTCTAAAGAGACATTATGACTTAACATATCCACATTTAGAGTTTTAGCTAAAAATAAATTCAATTTTACTTTAGTTTTCCAATCCCAAGCTGGTTCAGCATGAAGACTTCCACAGAATAAAAAAAAATAAAAGGAAAAAGAAGTAAAAATTTAATCATAAAATGACTCTAATATCTTTAAATTAATAATATATTAATTTATTTAATCACTATGTTTTACTTAAAGCACTAGATGAAAATCTAGTTTTATATTTACTAGAATTAATTTTTAATACACTTATTAAAGTGGATTTTTGTCCAATTACAAAAGTTTTTTCAACTTGAATTTACATACAAACAAAAGTGTTCAACTAATATTATGAAAACCCTAACTTACATTTGTGTTTTCATAATAAATAATCTTTCTATTTATATCTCAGACGATATAAAATACATTTTATACTTTACGCGATATAAAACTTATTTTATACTGAGTAAAGTATAAAATGTAATGTTGTATTTTAATATAAAGGTTCTTGATATGAAAAAAAAGACTAATTCAGAAATATTTTTACCAGTAACAGTTCGCTCTATCGAACAGCTTGCATCCAGTTTAAAACGCATTCGTAAATTATCTGGATTATCGCAAATGGAGCTTGCAAAGAAATCTGGTCTAACTCAAGCTGCAATATCGCGAATTGAAAGCTCCAATAACGAAAAAGTTTCACTTCGTACTCTCTTCTTAGTTTTTGCGACACTCCAAGCTGATCTTATTATTTCTCCACGCTTAAAAGAATCCAAAAGAATTATCCCAGAAGGCTTATACTGATGGCAAAACATAATACTAAAAATAAATTAAATGTTTTTTTAAATACCATGCTCATCGGTGAACTTAATTATTCTGGCAAACAAGAATTAAGTTTTACATATAACCGAGAATGGCTGACGCGCACTAATTGTTATCCAATCTCAAGAAGTCTAAATTTAAGAGAGGAGCCCCATACTGGATCAAATGTATATGCTTATTTTGATAATTTACTACCAGATACCGTTTCAATACGGCAAAGATTAGCCTCAAAAATGAATGCAGCAAGCGATAGCATATTCGATTTACTATCAGTTCTTGGTCGAGATTGCGTTGGAGCTTTGCAATTTAGAGCCGAAAATGAATCATTGCCAATTTTAAAAAAAGTTTCTGGAAAAAAAATTTCTAAAAAAGAAATAGCTAAAAAACTCAGAAATTTAAGCTTATCACCCCTAGCTGTATCTAAAGAAGAAGATTTTCGAATTTCACTTGCTGGCGTACATGAGAAAACTGCATTTTTAAAAATAAAAAATAGTTGGTATATACCTACTGGAAACACACCCACAACACATATCTTTAAACCACAAATCGAGAAGTTTTCAACCGACTTATTTTTTTTTAACTCAGTAGAAAATGAATGGTTATGCAGCGAGATTGTTCGAGAGTTGGGACTTTCTGTTGCCAAAACACAAATTCAAAGATTTGATGATCTCAATGTTTTAGTGGTAGAAAGATTTGATCGAATTTGGAATAAAAATATATTATTGAGAATTCCACAAGAAGATTTATGCCAAGCCATTGGGGTTCCAAATTTTAACAAATATGAATCAGAGGGCGGACCTGGTATTCCAAAAATAATGAACGCCCTATATGAATCTTCATTACCCAATGATGATCGTCGAACATTTATGAAAACTCAGATTGTTTATTTTTTACTAGCAGCCATTGATGGTCATGCTAAAAATTATAGTATTCAGTGGGGAACTAATGGTTTCCAATTGGCACCCCTATATGATATTCTCTCAGCTCAGCCGTTGGTCGACAAAAAAATAATTCAATATGAAAAGCTAAAATTGGCAATGGCTTTTGGTGATAGCAGATATTATAGAATAAAAGATATTTACGGTAGACATTTTTTGCAAACTGCTAAATTGTGTCGCTTTGATAAAACAGAAATGGAAACTGTAATTAATGAAACTATTATAGCTGTTCCAAAAGCTTTAGATCGTGTTTCAAAAATAGTTGATCAAGACTTTCCAACTCAAATAATCGAATCTATTTTTAAAGGTATTGAAAAACGCATAAAACATTTTTAAACTAGTTGCTTCTTGAATTTTTAATCGTTAAGTTTGATAATTATTTAGCTAAAAATTATCTTAACTTAGGAGTTAATTTATTATGGAACCAGTTCAAATTTTTTTAATGCTTGTTGCGGCTTATATTGTTTATTCTTGTTTTATTACTATATCACAGGGAACAATTGGAGTCGTTACTATGTTTGGTAAGTATCGCCGCATCCTTACTCCTGGATTAAATTTCATGATTCCAATTGTAGAACAAATTTTCAGACGTGTTTCTATTCAAAATCAATCCATGGAGCTTCAGTTTCAAGCCATTACTTCAGACCAAGCTAACGTACATTTTAAAGCCATGCTGTTGTTTGCAGTTCTGGATCAAAGAGAAGAAACTATTAAAAATGTAGCTTTTAAATTTATTGATAATTCAAGCTTAGTCCAAACCTTAGTTCGAACCGTTGAAGGCTCAGTTCGTAGTTATGTGGCGACTAAAAAACAATCTGAAATTTTAACTCTTCGTCGAGATATAGTGGAGGCCATCAAAGCTAATCTTGATAATACTCTCGAAACTTGGGGTTATCATTTAATTGATTTACAAATGAATGATATTTCTTTTGATGAAGAAATTTTAAAATCTATGGCACAAGTTGTGGCTTCAAATAATTTAAAAGCGGCCGCAGAAAATCAAGGTCAAGCTTTATTGATTACAAAAACTAAACAAGCGGAAGCTGAAGGTAACGCAATTAAAATTGCTGCAGAAGCAGAAAAAGAAGCCGCTCTACTTAAAGGTAAAGGTGTTGCTCTGTTTAGAGAAGAAATTGCAAAAGGGATGAGTAAAGCTGCAACAGAAATGCAATCGGTGGGACTAGATTCATCAGTAATTTTATTTTCAATGTGGATAGATGCAATTAAGCATTTTGCAGAAAATGGTAATGGAAATATGATTTTTCTTGATGGTTCAACTGATGCCATGAATAGAACCATGAAAGAACTCATGGGACTACAAAATCAAAATAAAGGTAAGTTACAATAAAAACTACTTTTGCAACTTGACTATAAAATGAAAAATCTTCGTTGAAGAAATTTTCATTTGATCAGTTGGAATTATAAATATTAACCAGTTAAAGCAAATAATTATTTTCTACTACATATTAACAGAGTCATGATTGTTAAATTTTTTTACACCATTTGAATTTTTCTCATTTTTTAAAAATTAAATTACTTAATTATGAAATCTTTGGTAATCTACATTGATTAAAATCAGGAGTAAAAAATGAAAAATTATCTTTTAGTGTCGTATTTTTTTGTTGTTGCAATACTAACATCACAAACAACTTTTGCATTTAGATTTGAGGACCTTTTTTCACCCGAAGATGAGTACGTGAATATTTGTGAAAAAAAAGAAAAAATAGAAATTTCAAAATCTGAATTGATTGAAGAAATCAACAAAGCAATCCAGGGTTCCGAATGTAACGCGAGTTATCAAAATAATGTATTAGAAAATTCAATCACAATTACCAAAAAAACTTTGGATGCATCTGGGCTCACTCAAAGCTTTGTAGGAAAAATAAATTTAGATACCGATATTTCGGCCATTAAATGTTATTCTCAATCAAATCGAGATGAAAACTCATCTGGCCAAAGAAGCTATGAAATTCTTTATGTAGATAATTTAGATATTGATAAAGCTCGTGCATTTTTTAAGCTGGATGTTATGTTTAATCTTCCAAACCCTCAGGGCACAAGACAGACAGCTAGACATTTAAAAATTATAAGTCAAAGGGTTGGAAAATATTATTACCCAGACAATACTTTTTTAACGAACGCCAATGGATGGATTGAAGGAGGAGATTACAACGGCTATAATTTTGGACACCTAAGCTTTCCTTACGATATCATGTGTTGGTCCCAAAAATAATTTTTTTCTTCATTTTTTTGATTTATTTTATTTTTATTATATCTAATTATAATTAAGTCTGGTCGGCTTGTGAGATATTATCAGACTTATTATCAAAACCTGCTTACTTGCAACTACACCGTAATAATTTACAATATCCAGTCGAGAGATATCATCCAAAGAGCGCCATCGGATAATAAAGGTGCTCCAATTTTTTGTATAAATGCGAGGTCATCTGTTATGTGCCACTGCATTTCTAGAGCAAGAAAAGGTAAAACATTTATTTTGTTTGTGAACTTATAAGAACTATCTGGAATACGATAATTTATTTGTCTAGCAATTACTGGTAGTGCAAATCCAATTAAAACTTTATCAGATTTTGGATGAAATAAAATACCACTGGTGTATTCAAAGCCATAAGTCAACGCACCTCTATGTAAATAGTCTATATCTGGATTTACATTTGTAACCAATGCTTCTCCAATTAATGCACCTAAAGTATAGTAAGAATAAAACCAATCTTCATCTTTAATAATTTTTTGATACCCAAGAGTAGCTCCATAAACCGAGGCACGAATTCTATATTTTAAAGTATCAAATCTTCGCAAATGCGAAGATTCAACCCATGAAAATGCACCTGCATGAATAACATGAATATTATTTTCAAAAGCTTTTCTCGATAATCGTTTCCGTTTCACTTTTGTTGTTGGATTATCATCTGTACTGGTTGAAGAAGAAGATGATGATGATGTTGTTGTTGGGGTGGTGGTGGTGGTGGTGGT
>SXSU01000121.1 GCA_005793345.1 Bdellovibrionales bacterium | reverse complement strand
TCGTTTTGATTCCCTTTTGATTCCCTTTTGAATCAAATTTTCTACTTTTAAGGGTGTATGTGGATAATTGATAAAATTATTTAATAATTCTTATTCCATCTTTACTGAAGAACACGTCCAAGACTTTTTGAGTAATATGCTTAGCGTTTAATCCTGCAACATCGTACATTTTCTCTGGAGTATCTTGATCAATAAAAACATCTGGAAGTATCATTGATCTAAATTTTAATCCTTTATCAAAAATTCCATTGTCAGCTAATAAATTTACAACATGTGAGCCAAATCCACCAATAGAGCCTTCTTCAATTGTGATTAATACCTCATGAGTATTTGCAGATTTTAAAATTAATTCTTTATCTAAAGGTTTTGCAAATCGTGCATCAATAATCGTTGTTGTTATTCCTTTATTTTTTAATTCGCTTGCTGCAATTTTACACTCCTCTAATCTTGTGCCCAGACTTAATAGGCAAATTTGTTTTCCTTCTTGAATAACTTTAGCTTTGCCAATTTCAATGGTCTCTTTAATACTTGGCAACTCTACTCCATAACCATTGCCCCTTGGATATCTAAAGGCACACGGTCTATCATTAATAGACACTGCAGTATTAATCATTCGAACAAGTTCAGCCTCGTCACTTGCAGCCATTACTATAAAATTTGGAAGTGTTGCAAGATAAGTAATGTCAAATGAACCTGCGTGCGTTGGACCATCTGCACCTACTAACCCTGCTCGATCAATTGCAAATCGAACGGGAAGATTTTGAATAGCAACATCATGGACTACTTGATCATATGCTCTTTGTAAAAATGTAGAGTAAATTGTTGCAAAAGGTTTGTATCCTTCTGTTGCAAGACCTGCTGCAAAAGTGACTGCATGTTGTTCTGCAATTCCAACATCAAAAGTTCGTTTTGGAAATTTTTTTGCAAATATATCAACGCCTGTTCCAGAAGGCATTGCTCCTGTGATAGTAATAATTTTACTATCTAACTCTGCGTGCTTTGCAAGGGTATCACCATATACTTTAGTATAAGTTGGAGTATTTGCTGTTGATTTTACTTGCGCACCCGTGACAACATCAAATTTGTTTACACCGTGATATTTATCATCTGAACTTTCTGCAGGTTTATAACCTTTTCCCTTTTGTGTGATGGCGTGAACTAAGAAAGGTCCTTTGTGAGAAGAGTCTCTTACATTTTTTAAAACTGGAATGAGTTGATCAAAATCATGACCATTAATTGTTCCAACATAATAAAAACCTAATTCATCAAATAAAGTTCCACCCACAGCAAGACCTCTAAAATATTCTTCAAATCTTGCAGCTCTTGTCTTAATAGATCTTGGAAATAATGATGCAATTTTCTTTAAAAATCCTCTAAATCCTAGGTAAGTTTTTCCTGATAATAATTTTGCAAGATATGATCTCATCGCCCCAACGGGTGGAGCGATGGACATGTCATTATCATTTAAGATAACGATTAATCTTGATTTCATGGAACCTGCATTATTCATGGCTTCATAAGCCATCCCAGCACTCATGGCACCATCACCTATAACAGCAATTACATTATTATTTCTATCATCTAAATCTCTTGCAACCGCCATTCCAAGTGAAGCTGATATGGAAGTTGAGCTGTGGGCTGCGCCAAAGGCATCGTAAATACTTTCAGATCTTTTAGTAAAACCAGATAATCCTCCACCTTTTCTTAAAGTTCTAATTCTATCTCTTCGCTCTGTTAAAATTTTATGCGGATATGCTTGATGACCCACATCCCAAACTAATCGGTCCTTTGGCGTATCGAAAAGATAATGAAGAGCGATGGTTAATTCTACTACCCCAAGGCCAGCACCAAGGTGGCCTCCTGTTACTGAAACAGCGTCAATTAACTCTAATCTTAATTCATCGGCTAGAGTTTTGAGCTCAGAAATATTTAATTTTTTTAAATCCTGGGGATTTTTAATTTTATCCAGTAAAGGCGTATGGGGCATTAGTGATCTCGTTTAAGTAAAAAGTTTACAGAATCTACCAAGCATTCCGCCCTTGATCCATATTTTTTTTCTAGTCGATCAGTGATGCTATCTAATAAATAATAGCAATATTCAATAGTTTTATTAACTCCCAGACTTTTAATTATTGTAGCTTTACCTTTTTGTTTATCTCTTCTTGTAGGTTTTCCTATTTTCTTTTTATCTCCATATAAATCTAAAAGATCATCGGTAATTTGAAAAAGTAATCCAATATCAAGGCCAATTTTTTTTAAAAATCTACGTTGAGTATTTTTGTTTGCAAGAATTGCAATACTTTCCAAACAAAAGCTAATTAATTCTCCTGTTTTTTTATTTTGCATATCGATGATTAAATTCTT
This sequence comes from Bdellovibrionales bacterium, assembly GCA_005793345.1. Classification (GTDB taxonomy): domain Bacteria; phylum Bdellovibrionota; class Bdellovibrionia; order Bdellovibrionales; family Bdellovibrionaceae; genus SXSU01. The sequence continues at coordinate 1,545 of SXSU01000121.1, read as the reverse complement.
GCTTATTTTCTTTTTTTCAAACTTAAGATCTAAAAATTGTCCTCCTGCAATTCCAGCGTATCCTGCTGAAGAAGCCAGAGCGTGAATTAGATTAACTTTTGATTTAGGGGCAATATTAATATAACTAGAACTTAAAATTTCAAAAGCTAAGGTTAGCAAAGAATTTCCAGCTAAAATTGCGGTTGCTTCACCAAATACTTTGTGGGTACTTTTTTTTCCTCTTCTAAAATCATCATTATCCATACTAGGAAGATCATCATGAATTAATGAATAAGAATGCATGCATTCAACTGCAGCTCCAACTGCTATCAATTGTCTATAATTTAAATTAAAAATTTTGCCTGAACATACAATTAGGTAAGACCTAAATTTCTTTCCCCCCGAAAATAATCCGTACTTTAATGCCTCATACAGATGATTTTTTTGTGGTTTTTTTTTTAAATAGCTTTTTAAAAAAACATCGACTTGATTTGCAGCCTTTACGATATGTTTCTCAGTTTCAATCATTACTAGGAATTTTTAATGAATTCCTTTGTTGAAAATTTACCATCTTTTTCAATTGTAATTTGTTCAACTTTTAATGTGGCCTCTTTTAATTTAGTTTCACAATGGTTTTTCAGATGAACACCACGAGTATATTCTTCAATGGACTCTTCAAGATTAATGGAGCCATCCTCCAACTTACTTACAATTTCTTCCAGTTGCTCTAAAGCTTCTTCGAAAGATAACTTGGTAATATCTGGAGAAATGTTAGATTTTTTCATATAAATATCAATTTTAAAAAATACTCTTTTATATTAATTAATTAATGAAAAATATCTATTCAAATATTTATAAACCTACAAACAATAATTTACATAAAGCAAAGATTATCCTTGATAAAGGAGACGTCGTTGCAGTGCCAACCGAAACTGTTTACGGGCTAGCCGCTAATGCTTACAACTCAAAGGCTATAAAAAAAATATATGCTTTAAAAAAACGTCCAAGCAACAATCCATTAATTATTCACTTTAAAAATATCGAAGATATAAAAAAAGAAGTAGTAATTAATAAAAATTTTATAAAATTAGTTAAAAAATTCTCACCAGGACCTTTAACTTATATCTTAAAAAAAAAATATACCTCAAAAATAGTAAAAGTTGCAAATAATAGACTTAAGACCCTAGCTGTGAGAATTCCAAAAGAAAAAAATATCTTAAAATTATTGGGTATTTTAAAATATCCTTTAGCTGCACCAAGTGCTAATCGATCAAAATCATTAAGCCCAACTTCATCTAATCACGTCTTTTATGAATTTCAAAAAAATTTAAAAATGATTATTGATGGAGGAGTATGTAAAATAGGAGTTGAGTCCACTGTCATTGATTTAACTGGTCATCCTAAAATTTTAAGAGAAGGAGGACTTTCTTCTGATGTTATTGAAAAATTTTTAAAAATAAAGTTTTCTAATATTAAAAATAAAGTCATTAAGTCACCAGGACAAATTGGTCTTCATTACTCACCAGGTATTCCAATTTATATGAATAGAGAGCAAGCAACAATGGA
>SXSU01000120.1 GCA_005793345.1 Bdellovibrionales bacterium | reverse complement strand
TTAAAAATTCCTGCTTTTTTGGACTTTTTTCAAAAAGATAAAACTTTTTTTCAGGAAAACAAATAGCATAAATGACACCTGGAAATCCACCACCAGAGCCAAAATCAGCAACTGAATTAATTTTTTTTGGAAAATAATAAAGTGGGAGCAGGCTATCTAATAAATGATTATCAATCAATTCAATAAATGTCATTTTACGACTTACTAGGTTTAGTTCTTCATTTGCTTTCCAAAGTAAGGAAATATAATCCTTTAATAAACTCAATTTAGACTCAGGGAAACCTAATTTTAAAATTTGTGGAATTCTAAATTCAAAGTACTCTATATTATTTTGCATATGTTAATACTTATAATTTATTTTCTTTAGAATGGCTAGCCATTTATGAAAAAACAATCTGCTTATGATTTCGTTTGTTCGCTATACGATTACGATATAAATAAACTTAAACATTTTTCAACTTCTTGTAAGTTGTGATTTGCAATCTCGAAGTATATAGAAAACCAAAACTAAAGTTTGTATTTTAAATATTTAAGCTTATAATTGAATCTGTTCTCTTGTTCTATTATTGAAGAATCAATATTAAACAATTTTTACTTTTTAATTTGTTGAAATATATTTTCACCCAAATAATGAATGGATATAAAATGAGAATTTTGATAACCGGAGCCACAGGATTAGTAGGTCAAAATATAGGAATTAACCTTGTCAAACAAGGTCATGAAGTTTTTGTGATTACTCGAGACCAAAAAAAAGTAAAAAAGAATTGCCCATTTCCCTGTACATCAATCGAAGGTGATCTCAATCGAGGATCAGTTAATTTAAATAGCTTTAATAGTTTCGATTCTGTTATTAATTTAATGGGTGAACCTATTGCAACTGGGCGTTGGACATCAGATAAAAAGGAAAAACTAAGATCGTCGAGAATTAATTCAACTCTTAATTTAATTGAAAGTTTAAAAACTTGTTCGAAGTTTCCGGCCTCATTTATTTCGACCTCCGCCATTGGTTTTTATGGTTCATGTGGTGAACATATCATACATGAAGATCAAGGCCCTGCGAAAGGTTTTTTAGGTCAACTCTGTAAAGATTGGGAAGACTCAGCGCTAAAAATTCAAACTGTTTCTCCTTCGACTCGAGTAGTAATTGCACGGATTGGAATTGTAATTTCACGAGAAGGCGGTGCCCTCAATGAAATCTTACCATTATTCAAAAATGGACTAGGAGGGCCAATAAGTGATGGCAAACAATGGATGAGTTGGATTCATCTTAATGATGTAATAGCTTTTTATATTCAAGCTATAAGTGATTCTTCGATATATGGTCCTTATAATTTAGTTGCACCAAATCCTGTCACAAATAAAGAATTTACAGCAGTATTAGGTAAAACTATAAATTCATCGACCTTGCTTCCAACGCCAAGTTTTGCACTTAAAATTGCCTTTGGTGAAAAATCAAAAATTCTTTTAGATTCACAACGAGTAAGTTCTACACGTATTCTTAACCATTTTAATTTTCAATTTAAAAAGCTAGAAGATGCACTTACAGCTGAATTAATAGATGATCAAAATGGGAATGAACTATTCAAAGCAAAACAATATATAGGGAAAACACCTGAAGAACTTTTTCCATTTTTTAGTGAGGCAAAAAATCTTGAAAAAATTACTCCCAGTAGTTTAAATTTTAAAATAGTTTCCACAAGCACCGATAAAATTGATCAAGGTACAATTATAAATTATCTTCTAAAAATCCATGGTATACCTATGAACTGGAAAACAGAAATTACAAATTGGAGCCCTCCAAATCAATTTATTGATAACCAACTTAAAGGACCTTATGCTCTATGGCACCATACCCATATTTTTGAAAAGTTAGGACCAGGCACACTAATGATAGACAAAGTTCGATTTAAACTTCCCCTAGGAAAACTTGGAAAAATTTTTGGACTTTGGTTAGTTTTAAAAGATATCCAAAAGATTTTTGACTATAGATTTAAAATTGTGAATCAAATTTTTAATAATTCTGAAGTTAAATCATCGAATGAATCATAGCATAGTTTTTTTAAGGCGTTCTCAAAATGAGATTGAATGAACCTATAAAACACAACTCACCTTAATTTTAAATTACTTTTTGAAACTCTAATTATATGTAATTATTATATTAATACCATATTTTATCAATTTAAAGTTGAATTTTAAATCAACAATATTAAGTGTGCCAACCGGATGATTTTCAATTCAATTTCTTACAAAATATTTTAACTGGAGCAAGATTGGAATACAAATTCAATTGAATAAGATTACCTTTGCTATCTAGGGATATTGATTTTTTAAGCTTCACCTTTGGGTTTTTCGGGGGCTTAATTTCTGGATCAATCCATTCCGATTCATAAATAAAAGTTTCACTCTCGCAATACCCTTTTGAATCAACGTTAGTTTTTCCATTTGCAGATTCATGATGATAAACTTTATTGTCTGATCGTTCTGTTACATAACCTTGTGGTGTTAACAATCCATACTTAAAAATATTATTTTCAAGAAAAGTCTGAACGACAAATTTATATTTATTTCCAGAATTATTCTCGATGCATTCAAATTTTCCATTAATAGTAGGGCAAGCTATACCTATTGAACCAGATCCAAAAACCAATATAAAAAATAGGGACAATAATTTCACAAAATTCTCCTCACACTAAGGATCCGTACACTCCCATATACGCCATACAGGAGCCGGGACTTCATCTGCCACAGAACATTTTTTATAATAAAATTCAAAATTATTTTTTTCGCGTGTTTTACGAGGACGTTGAAAAGTAAAGCCATCAGCACCAAAAGAAGCAGGATTTGGCCGAGTATTTTCATCATAATCTTTTTTCCAATCTGGAGTTGTAGAACACCCCATTTCAAAAAAAAATAATAAAAAAATAACTTTACTCAAATAAATAAAAAATCTCCTATAAATAATCATTTTTTCATAATACGGGATGATTGAAAATCGCCCCAAACAAGAAAATAACGGCGCATGATTATGTCTCGCATACAATTGCGGAGCTATCAGACTTAATCATGAGCAGTTATTTCTTTTCAAAAAAACAGCCATGTAAAATCCATCACCCGGACTTGTGTTTGGTTGTAATCTTTTTTGCTCAATCAATGTAAATTTCTGTCCCACATCACTTTTTAAAAAAGCTTCAACTTGTTGTTCATTTTCAGAAGGAAAAACACTACAAGTCGAGTAAACCATTTTACCACCAGGCTTTAACATTTTAGAGTAGTCTCTTAATAAGCCAAACTGCAGTTGCTTCTGACGCTCAAACTCTTCGCTATTTAATTTCCATTTTGTATCAGGATTTCTTCTAATCACACCAGAGCCAGAACATGGAACATCCAACAATAAACGATCACAACTTTCTTCTAACCGTTTTATAGTTTTTGAGTTTTCAATTACTCGAGTTTCGATAATATCTATTCCATCTCGACGAGCGCGAGATTTTAATTCGTTGAGTTTCCATTCATGAATATCAAGGGCTATTATACGTCCTTTATTTTTCATATGAACTGCCAAATGTAGTGATTTTCCACCCGCACCCGCACAAGCATCAATGACACGTTGACCAGGCTGAACATCTAAAAAGCTTGCCACCTCTTGAGAAGATAAATCTTGAACTTCAAATAAGCCTCCCAAAAAAGATTTTGTGATAAATACATTTTTTCGCTCATGAAGCTTCAAGCATTCATTAGTAATTAACTCAGTTTCAATGTCATCTTCAGATTTTAATCGTGATTGTAAATCCTTTGCGGAGGTTTTTAATAAATTAACCCGTAAATAAACTGATGCTTTTTCATTGAGGGCAGGTAACAATAAACTCCACTCAACTTCACCCAGCTCCATACAACCCAACTTATCAAGCCAATTTGGAATTGACTCTCTCACTGCAAGTGGAATTTGAGTTTTAGTGATCGGGTCATTTAATAATTTAATTCGTTGATCAATTAATGCTTTATCTAGAGTTGTATACTCCAGCAGTAATTCATTTTTTTGCCAATACCACCAGAGCGCCCAAAGTGATTTCAAATCAGTCACTTCCTCTGATGATGTATCTTTACCTTCATGCAAATAATTTAAAAGTCGCCACCAACGTGTAACTTCAAAAATACTTTCAGCAAAAAATTTACGATCTCGCGATCCCCATTTTTTATTACGCTTCAAAGCTTTTTCAACAACTTTATCAGCATACTGCTTGTCTTCAAAAAAAATTAAATCTAATGAATTGGAAATTTCTGTAACTAATAAATCATGAATCTTCAAAGTGAGAATACCGCCCCTGCTCCCAAGAATTGTCCAGTAAATTGTCCATCTGAAAGCAAATGAAGATGATCTTTTATACCACTTTCAATGAAAAATCCACTCCGTCCCCAAATATTTTGAAGACGCAGACCAAAAACAAGTTGATAATCTAAAGATAAAGTAGATTCTTTATCCATTTGACTCATAAATACACCTGCGCCTACCCCACCGCCAAAATAAAGTGGAAAATCGGCACTTGACTCCGGAAAAGTAAATAATGGCAATAAACTTAATTTAATAGGATTTTTTTCCTGGAAAGCATATTGAGTGTATTCAAATCTTATATTTAAATCCATGGCCTGAACCCATTCACCAATTTTATAAGTTACACCAACAGTTTGATCTCCTGTTCTTTCGGTAACACTTTTTTGTCCCCAATCAAATGCCTTTGAATTTAGAAATCCACCCCAGTGAAGTCCTAATAATCTGTGTGAAGGTGATCCAGCATAGCTTGATGGTACTCTTGATTTAGAAAAATATTTTTGAGCTGCTTGGCGCCCCACTTCGGGTTGAAAATTTGTACCCTTTGATGATATACCTGTTGCAGCATCATCCCCACCTTCCACTAAAACTTTTTGTGCCAGAACAGGTATAGAATTAGAAACAAATATTATGTTAAATAATGCTAAAATAATTTTGATTTTATATGATGTTTTTATAGTCATATAAAAATCCTGCCAGATTAAAAAAGCTTTGTCAGGAATTAAATGCACCGCTTCTATACTTTCTTTAATCCTTCAGACCAATTTTGAATAAGTACTTTTACGCCTTCTTTAACATTATTAAATTGGACACCATAAGATTTATTTTGTTCGTTCCAAACCACATTACCATCCACTTGGATACTTTCTCGGCCATCAGGACTTGTAATTGTCATTGATATTAAACCACCTTTTTCAATTAAAGTATCAGCGTTAAAAGATAAACCACCAACTGAAATAGTTTTCATATTTGCAGTTAGTGATCTTCCACCAACTTGCAATTGAATTTGGCTTTGTAATGCAAAACGATCATATCGCCTTTTACTATTATCTGATACCATTGATTTTCGTTTTAAAGCAGACCAAACAACCACTGGTAAAAATAAAATTGACATCAGTAATACTTGATTCATAGAGTTTTCACTTGAAGAATTTGCAAATAATTTTCCAACCGTACCACACCCCATTGGGTTATTATTATTTTTAGAATTTGAATTCCCCTCACTTGCTGGAGATCTTGCTTCTGAACGATAAACAATATCATAGTTGGGTTGAAAACTTTGCGTTTTTGAAGAAATTATTCCTTGATCAAGAGAGGCAAGTACATCAACCCTACCACTTGATGATACATAGGCTTTTAATTTAGAAATTGGTTCAACATTTTCAATAAGAATCTGCCGCAATTGAAAACCACTTAAATCAGGAGCTTCACGTATAATTAAGCCAGCAAGTCCCGCAACAAAAGGTGCAGCCATTGAAGTTCCACTAGCATAACCATAACGTCCACGGGGCAGAGTACTTAATACTGAAACTCCTGGAGCAGTCACTTGTACACTTTGCACCCCATAATTAGAAAAATAAGCAATACTATCCCAATCATTACTTGCTGCAACTGAAATTAACGATGGAATCTCAGATAAATTTGCAGGATATATTGGTTTTGAATCATTATCATTTGTACTATTGCCAGCAGCAGTAACAATAAAAACTCCTTGTTTATAGGCTTCCGCTAAAGCGGAATGAAGTGAAGCACTATAATTATATCCACCCCAAGAATTATTTATAACTTTTGCACCGTTAAGAATGGCATAATTAATTGCTTCAATAGCCTGAGCTGTTGTGCCTGAACCATCTGCCCCTAAAAACTTAAGTGGCATTATTCGAATTGGAGATTCTTTAAGTGTATCCGCAAAAATATCAATGGTGACACCTAAAACAATTCCTGCAACATGGGTACCATGGCCATCATCATCGTAAGGATCATTTGAGTTATGAAAAAAGTTCCAACCATTTACATCATCGATAAAACCATTTTGATCATCATCTATATTATTTCCAGGAATTTCATTTGGATTTGTCCAGATAGCATTTGATAATTTAAAAACAGAGTGCGAATAATCAACACCAGTATCTATAACTGCAATAATGGGTTTGTTATCACTTTCAATTTCAACAGATAAAATTTTAGACCAAGCTTCTGTGACATGAGCGTTGACCCCTGTTTGCTGATATGTATTTGCTGAATTAGTTTTAAATCCAGCAACAACATCTTCTTTCGAATAGGATTGAATAACTCCATCAGAATCTGCATTATTTATTTTTTTAAAATAAAAATTAGGCTCAACAAATTCAACATTGGTATTTTCTCTTATTTTTGCTATGGCATCTTCTAGATTTTGTCCACCCTTTACCTTCATCTGGTGCATATTTATTGAAGGAAAAGATTTTACCATTTTTAAACCAATACTATTTGAAAGCTTACTTAGATTTAATTTTTGCGAATTACGACTTTGTTGTGATTTCATTTTTACAATGACTTCACCTTCGACAAATAAATTTTCAGCATATAAAAAATTGGCAAATAATAATATGAGTATAAAAATAAATTTTTTACTTACAAGATTTTTAGCCGAATTCACACAAATCTCCTCTACAAACAAAAATATAACGGCGCATGTTTTTGTCTCGCATATAATCGCTTTGCGATCAGACTTAATCATGAGCAGTTATTATGAAAATACAAACTTTAGTTTGGATTTTCATAATTCGGGGTGATTGAAAATCGCCCCCAACAAACAAGAAAATAACAGCTTGTGATTATGTCTGATATAATCGCTTTGCGATCAGACTTAATCATGAGCAGTTATTATGATAGCAAAGTTCTCATAAAAACCCAACTATCCAAAATGAGAAAAAACGATTATTTTTAATATTGGAACAAATTTTATATTTTTCTCAACATGATACGGAGGTATATTTATCTGTTGTTGTTATTATGAAAATACAAACTTTAGTTTGTGTTTTCATAATTCGGGGTGATTGAAAAT
>SXSU01000119.1 GCA_005793345.1 Bdellovibrionales bacterium | reverse complement strand
ATTTTTTCCTCTGACTGTGGTAAGAAAGAGGTTATCGAAATTCATCAGCTTACTCATCTATTTTTTGTCGCACTTCAAATGAAAATTCGGGTTCAAATAGGAATTATAAATATGTCGAATGAAATAATGACTTTTGGCGGAACGCGCTTAAAAAGTAATCCAAAAACAAAAAGACCTCTTTGTACAAAAAGAGCCATCCATGTGGTTTTAAAATCCAAATGGGCAACTGGAACTTATTCGATGTTACAGCATTATAATTGTAAAAAAATTGATACTTTGATTAGAGAACATGCAAAGGCATGTTCTATTCGAATCTATAATATTGTGAATGTGGGAAATCACATCCACATTGTTATGAAATTAGATGATAAAAATTCCTACTCTAAATTTATAAGGGTTATTAGTGGCCTAATTGCTAGACATGTCTTACGAAGAGAGCGCGGAGAAGCTCAAGAAGATGGGCACCATAAAAGAAAATTAAAAAAAATAAAATTTTGGTTAGCTCGCCCTTTCACTCGTATTTTAACTTGGGGAAGAGACTATAATCATATTCATCAATATATGATAAAAAATCAAAATGACGCCAAACGATCAATGACAGCCTGGGGTTTCGATATTGTAGATGTAAATTTAATCTTGCAATTAAATACAAAATTTAATTCTGGATAAAAGTATTAAAATGCGCATTGTTGCAATTATGGCAGCTGTCTTGTATTAATTATAATCTACTGATCCGACTCAGCAAAATTAAACTTTAGAAGTTGCCACCGACAAGGTAGCAAATTTCTAATTTAAATTTTTTTATAGCAGGATTTCAAATCTTAAATAGGATTAGCGGGTAATAATAATTCAATTTGATCTAATATATTTTGATTATTTCTATACTCTTGAATTGTTTCTTGAATACCTACTACTTCAGTTTGTAATTCTACATTTTCATAATTTACTGATTTTAAAACATTCTCCGAAGAGACTAAAGAGAAATCAGATACATCAAAATTGGATTCCTCTTGCTTCGAAAGAAATGAGACTAAATCCTTTGGTGTTAAAAGTAGAATTGGACGAGTTCTGTTCCCATTTATATCATTTCTGCTTTTTGGAGTAAATTTTAAAGCACTTCCACTATTTATTTCCATTCTTGTTATCAACCCATTGATATCATACTTATTACTATTCGAATAAGAGTCTGACGAAAGCGGAGTACTATTATTTAAGTTTTCTGCCATTTTTACATTAAAAGTAATATTCAAAATGCTTTGTCTGCCTTGTAAATAATTTTTTTCAGAATTCAAGTCCGTAAGATTCAAAACTCTATTCTTTGAACTTGGATCTTCACTTTTGAATTCGCTCATAGAGCTTACAAATAATTTTTCAGATAAATTTAATTCTGAACTATCTAATTCTGAAAGTATGTCTTTAACAAAATATAAACTTTTTTTACTTTCATTTGTAAAAACGTAAACTGTATTTTGATCAATTGATTTGAGGACACTACTAAACAACAAAGATTGATATGATTTTAAAATTGAAATAGATGCTAATCTGAATAAATCTTCTGAAATTGATAAGTTATTTTTTTCGTTAAAAAAATCTACATTATATCTATATGAAAATACACTAATATCAGAATAATTAATTCCTGACTTCGAAAAAGTCTTCTCAAAAAAATAATCAGTTAATTGACTTAAAATTTCTTGAGTAATCGATTCTCCTTCTACATTTAACTTATTAATATGAGTATCAACTGTATTTTTAAGTACAATTTTTTTTATTTCCTCAAGATATTTTTGGATGATAGGGTCTGTCGATTGAACCTTTTCACCAATTCGCAATTTGTTTATGACTGTAGTAAGTGTTTGAGTTTGAGTTTGAGTTAAATCTGAATCGTTATTTTCATTTTTATAATTTTTAATTACATTATTACTTAAAAGTTCCATTGAAGTTATTTTCAATTTATTTTGAAAAATATAATCACATTGATTTTCACCAAATGAAAGACAAGAAATAAACAGTGTTGAAATAACAACAGTTTTTGCTAAAATAATTTTCATAATATCTCCAATTTAAAAAACATTTAATTTAAATAATTCTTTTAAAATATTTTACATTAATCAATGGGTGTATAATTACTCACAAAAATATTTCTCAATAAAACATATTTTTGCCCCAACGAAAGAAAGTCTCCACCATTTTCACCCTCTTCCATTAAATTTTTCGGATCCTTATTTGTAGAGTTTTTGTTATTTAAATTATAAACATGAGATTGATAGCTAAATGAATCAGTTATATTATCTTCACTTGTGTGATATAAACCTAAATAATGAGAGACTTCATGAATTAAAACTCTACCTAAATTAAAAGAAGTAGAACCAACATTATTTCTAATTAACACGCCACCAAACTTTTCACTACTCTCATTAAAAAAACTACTTACAGAACCTGCATAAAATGAGAACCCAGCCTCGTTGTTTTGAATATCTTTTAGAATATAAATATTAATTGCCCTTTCATTATCAGATTTTGGCAAACTCCATAAACGAATTAAGTTTTTCACATTTTGGTTACTAGAAAAATCAGATTCATCATATGTAACATTAGTATCTAGCACTGCATTTTTTTGCTTTATAATATCTAGTTTTATTCCATTTTTAAAATAACTTTGTAATGCAGATTTTAATTCAGAATTAATATTTTTAAAATTATCTTCTGATAAGATAATACCAGAATTGTTTGTTGTATAAAGCTTTAAAGGCACATACCCAATTGTTTTATTTGTAAAACTCTCACTACTTTTCTTTATAAACACACTTACTTTATAATTTGCTTTTTTTAACAAGGTTGAACCATCTGGTGGAATATTATTATCATTACTAAATTGGTGAGAGATTGAAAATTTCCAAATTCCAGATTTAATTTTAACTGTATCTGAATTTGGAACAGGGGTCACACTGAACTCAGAAAAAACTCCTGGATAAATAATATTTGGAGATTCTGGAGTCATTTGAGGTCTATTCCACATATAAAAATTTGGTGTTAAAAGATTTCTATATTCAGCTTCTTTAGCGGCTGTAATATTGGATTTGATTATCTCTATATTAGATGGATCAATTAACTCATGAACATAAGAAAATAAATTTTCATTTTTATAAATTACAATTGTAAAACTAACCGCATCAGTTGGCAAATCAAATTTTAGTTGCTTTGATGGCTTTCCATAATTGGGAACTTCTATATTATTAAAAACTAACTCCTCAATTGAACTGATTTTTTTGTAATTGGTTTTTCCAATTTTTATGGATGGTAAACCTGGTGATTCGACTTGTCTTTTATCATCAATTGAAACGGTATCATCAGAGGCGGCCATACTTTTAAGTGTATTTAAAATAAAACAAATTGTAAGAATAAATAATAAATTATATGAATTATGTTTTTGTATCACTTAAAACTCCTAAAAAATATTTATCTAACTTATAATACGGGGTGATTGAAAATCGCCCCAAATAAACAAGAAAATAACGGCGCATGATTTTGTCTCGCCTGCAATTACGAAGCATTCAGACTTAATCATGAGCAGTTATTCAGCTTTACATGGTTGATAAAAATTTAAAGCATCCTTTACCCTTTGTTGATGACCCATTAAAACTTGCCAATATGATTTTTTCACACCATTTTTAAGATCTTCTGAAGATATAAAAAGCTTATTTGATTTTCCAAATTGCATATTCAAAATATTCAATCCACATTCTATATTCTCAAGGGGTTTTTTGGGGTTTATAGTCATACACACTTGACCTCCAGAACCTCTTAAATACTTTTGCGAAGCTGGAAGTTGTAATAAACCAACAGCCTGATCATTCACACCTTTGACAACAACATCTGGTCGACATGAACTTTCAGCATTTGCCATTGACAAGATGACCCATGACCAGACTTTTGCTTTTTCTTTGTCTGGCATTGAATCATATTTTGTACAATAATACTTTATATCCTTAACATATTCACTATCGATAATTTTGGAGTAACCAACAACTTGGGATTCAGGTAAAATTCTGTTTTCAATATACTGTCCCCACTCATGTTGTTTATACTCACTCTCTAAATTTATAAAACTACTGCAACGTTTAGAAATAACCATGTTTATTGATTTACTATTTGATTTCAATAAACTTAAATGATTTCTAACAAAATCAATTTCAGTTTCAAAAATTGAAACCACCGAATCTTTAAAAAATTTAATAGCGTTCACAGGATTAAAAAAATCAGTAAAAGACGTATCTTCAATAAAATCCTGAATTTTTTCTACAACAGTATCTTCCTCTTCAACTTTAGGTTCTAACATTAAATATTTTCTATTAACTAAATCTAAACTTGACTGATTAAATAAATAATAAGTGTATTCAACCTTTTCTTGTTCAGCTTCATTTTTTATTTTATCTAATAAAACTACTGAATCTTTATAAATCTTTACAAGTTCATCTTTTGTGAAAACAATATAAAATTCAGTTTGATCTTGAATCTCATTTTGATTTCTAAAATTTATTTTCTCATTATTTACAAGATCCTTTAGAGTATTTGAATCCATTTTTAACTTTACAGCTAAATAATTACCATTATCAAATTCTATTTGTTCCTTAATCTGCACATTTGTATTTGAAGAAATTAATCCAACAATATTAGAGTCAAAAGATAAGGTCAGCGGTAAATGTGTTTCCACCAAATCAATATCTTTTGGTAAGCTATTTAACAACATATTAAATTGTTTAAATAGTTTTTCATCACTTAAACCTGTTGCTTCACGAATATTAAAATAAGCATCATAAGTTTTATTTTTAATTCTTGAAAATAAATTATCGGCAAAATGTGTATCTGCAATAACATTAGTTGACGAAATAGTTAATACAGATAAAAAAAGTGAAATCATTTTAATTCTATTTTTATTTATAAACATAATCACACCTGTATCTAAATTTTTGATAAATAATTTTAAAACCCAAACTAAAGTTTGTATTTTCATATTAAATATACTCAAAATTGAAAATATTTTCTACTGTTATGAATTCGACAAATGGCTTAATATTGTCATTAAATTTTGTCGTATTCCGTCATCGCTCGAAACACTTTGTCAATAAACAGAACATTTCCCTTTGCCAATAATCGCGAACTAAGTTTTATTAATATTCAATGGACAACTTTGATTATCGAAAAGAACTCATTCAAATTTTAGACCAAAGGCAAAAAGATAATCCCCTTTATTCGGGACGAGCTTTTGCTCGAGATTTAGGTATCAGTATCACTGCACTTCATGGGGTATTAAATCAAACTCGTCACCTGTCTAAAGGCAACTTAGAATTGGTGTCTAAAGCATTAAGTTGGTCCTTTCAACAATCTCAATTGGCTTACCAATACACTCAACTTTTGGATGATCCAACACCAAATTTAATGGATGAAGATGAGTTTCAGTTTATTGCTGATTGGATTCATCTTGCTATTATGAACTTAGCAAAAATTAAAAACATTAAATTATCTAGCTTACCAGAGCGCCTCGGAGTTGAAATTGAAGTTATTGAAGAAGCTGTAAATAGACTTGAGAGGCTACAACATATAAGGGTCGATAAAGCCAATAACACCATCGAACGAATTGTAAGTAGTTTTGGTGTCAAAAGTAAAACACCATCTAAGGCTATTCAGACCTTTCACAATTCTAATTTAGCAAAAGCGCAAAATGCAGTTCAAAATATTCCAATTGAACAAAGAAATTTTCTTACAATAGCAGCACCAACCCATAGTTCGAAAATTCCAGAATTAAATAAACTTATTGATGAATTTAGAAAGCAAGCTTTATCACTCTTTGATTGCAATAATGCGGACCAAGTTTATTTTTTAAATATTCAACTTTATCCGGTCTCACAATCAGTAAATAATTCAAGTTTAAATAATCTTAAGAAAGAATTAAAATGATAAAAAACATATTTATTAGTTATTTTGCAATATTCATTTCTTATCAGTGTTGGGGACGTGATCCTGGGGATTGGGTTGGTAATGGGGCATCCTTCTCAGAAAACATGGTCTCCTTTGTTTATGAAAATATCGATTACTATCTACAAGCTTGTAATCTAGATGTAGAGTGCAATGGAAATACAAAAAACATATTTCCCGAACGACCAAATATTTTAACAGATCTAATTTATAATGATAAACAAGAAGTCCAACATAATTCCAAAACAATTCGATTTATGCCTCATTCCGCTTTATTTATAATTGATGGTTCAGTCAAAATTGCAGTTACAGGTTTACATTCAGGAGATCCAATTTATATCAACAAAGATCTATTGGTTGAACCTGATCCAAACTATTATAATAAGGTGAACACAATTTCATTACAACGAATAGTTTCTGTTCTTGTCCATGAATTAGGTCATCACCTGGGTATAGTTGATCACACAGCACTCGATAAATTAGGATCACTGGTTGGCAATATTTCGAGAGTTGAGTCTTTGTTTATTCCTTTAAATCCCAAACTAGAAAAATTTGGTGCACAATTTTCATTTGCAAAATCAAAATCTAAAAACACATTTAGGTTGGCATTGATGGATCATAATAAATATACAGATTTATCAAAATCAATTGTTACACTATCACATTGCCCTCAAGTTAATTCTGAACAATTGCAAATGGAATCTGCAAATTTATGGAATATTTACTGGGAAAATCCTTTGACTGTAAATACTAAGCTGATTGCATTCATGATTTTAAAATGCAGTGATTCGAGCGGAAAGATTTATGAATGGACTGGTGATAAATTAATTATTCAACCCAGCATAAAAAAAGAAAATAATATTTTTCAATTCGATTCGCAAAACTTAAAAATCAGTATTGAATCCTGCAATCGCTTGAGCGGTGAATGTGATCTGATAAATACAAAATACAATGAATACATAATTAAAAATAATAACGACAGTAAAAACAATAATAACAATATATTTAGAGGAGAATAACATGAAGTTTATTTTTTTAACAATACTAGCGACACTTTTTACAGTGTCTTCAATTGCGCAAATGAAAGCAGAACAAGTAAAAATGTATGTGATTTTTAATACCCAGACTTGCTCTGAGCCTGCTAATGGAGTGATAATGTGTTCTGCACCTTTCTATAATACTGCAACGACTAAATCGATTGACTTATATCCAGCAAATTTTACATGTAACAGTAGTTCGGGTACAACTCCTTCTCAACCTCCAGAGAAAATTAGTACTTCATTTAAAAGTTTTCTTCTTGAAAATAATATTTATGATGAATGCCAAGCCTCATACTGGAAAGGCCATTGGATTGATTTGATTTATGGAGATAAGAGATATGTTGGAATTGTAACTGTTGATAAAAGCTTAATCTCACTTAGCTCTAAAGAAGGTGAAACTAAAACTTGGTATACAGTTGTCGTCGAAATTTTAGATTCAAAACGAGTGATTGCAAAAATGTCCACTCAATTTGAAAACTGGAACCAACTTCCAAATGCAACCTTAGAATCTAATCCAGTTGAGTCTGGAAACTTGCAAAGCCAAGTTCGTCTGTCCGTTGGGCCTGAGCGAACCTTAATTATTGACCCTGGCACACCAACAAATCCAATAGAATCTCCATTGCCTTCTCCGTCTCCAACTCTCGGATCGTCGAATAATAAAGATAACTACTCCGACTCTAAAAGAAGTAACCATTTAATGGCGCAACCAATTTGGAAAGTAGAAATTGGTAATCTTAAGTAATTATTGGCAACGTACACCGACAAAGTCTTTTAACTGCTCCAGTGCATTTGATTCTGTCGGTGGAATTTCAATAGACCACTTATAGCCTGCACAATCTTTCCAATCAGGAAAAGACGAAGAACGATCTGGATGTTGAGTATCACTAAGAATTAGTGGAATCATATTTAAATAATAACTGCGATAATCTTGAAGTGCCAAAATACCATTTTTTTGCAAATAATACGCAATTTCTACAGGTGTAACATAAGGAACTTCATTTGAAGTTAATTGATCCAATGGTTCATCATCGCCCTCAACACGAGAGTAAGCCACGTGTACATAGCTTAAAATTTTTAGTTTAGGGTGCGATAAAGATAAGGCATCTCTTACCGATTGAAATACTTTTGGATCATGTTCACCGTTGTCGCCAATTAAAATTAGCACTTCAGGATTTTCTTCCTGCACGATTTTTACAATTGTATTTCTTTTAAAGAGTTTACTAAAAATATTTGAACGAGTTTTTAAATTATCTCTTTGTGGAAATCCAAACTCATATAAGAAATCTCGATGGTTTGAATCCATTATTAAATCAGGTGCGTTTGAAACATAGTAAATATTAGTTTCGGGTTGATTATAAATTAAATTATATAATTCGGCCATTCCTAGAAATGGTTTATAATTCCAAAAAGCATTTACAGTGGAGCTTAGTGTGGATCTTACATGAGATAGCTTAATCGTATCGTCAACATCAGAAACCAAAACAACCCTAGATTTTGCTTGCGCAACCAAGGTAAAGGCTAAACTCAATAAAATGGTTGTACACATATTCCTTAAATTCAATCTCATAAAAACTCCACTTAACTTGCTTTAAAAAAATTACTTTTCACAAAAAGTCGCCAGGAGATATTAATTGAATTTATAGTTAAAAACAGCTGTTATTTTAATGACATTTTTATAATCTTTATAATACCCAAATTAATTTTTAGATAAATAAAGAAAATTTACGCCAAAAGTCTATTTTGTCAAAAAACTCCATAATTAACAACTATTTTGTTGAAAACTTGCCATAAACAACGGTAGAATTGTTGATTATGGAGTATATTAGAATTTTTAATCCTTTTTTGCTAGTTACTAAAAAGTCAGTTTTTTTATTTGGCCCACGCTCCACAGGTAAAACCTATTGGATAAAAAAAATGCTCCCCAACAATGCTCGCTACATTTCGCTTTTGCACTCGGAAACCTTACTAAAATTAACTGATAATCCTTCGCTTTTGAAATCAATAATTGCAGAAAAAAAAATCGCAGTCATTGATGAAATTCAAAAACTTCCCATATTACTTGATGAAGTTCATACACTTATAGAAGAAGAAAAAATTCATTTTTTGCTTACAGGTTCAAGTGCTCGTAAATTAAAGAGAGAATCTGCCAATATGCTCGGAGGCCGCGCTCTCCATAAACACTTTTTTCCATTGGTTTTTAATGAAATTGAAAACTTTAATTTGGACAAATACCTTACAGTGGGAGGATTGCCAAGAATCTACGATTCTGACGATCCACAATTAGAATTAGATGCTTATGTTAATGGTTACTTTGAATTGGAAATTAAAGCTGAAGCCTATGTAAGAAATTTGGCTCCATTTCATAGATTCATAAAAGCTCTAGCTTTAAATAACGGTGAGCTTATCAATTATTCAAACATTAGTAGCGACTGTGCCGTCCCAGCTTCCACCGTCAAAGAGTATTTTTCTATTATCGAAGACACACTCATGGGATTTATACTTGAACCCTGGGTTGAATCTAAAAAGAGAAAAGCAATTCAAACATCAAAGTTCTTTATTTTTGATCCAGGAGTCGCCAACTTTCTTTTAGGAATAACAAAGATAGAAAGGAATACTCCCCTTTGGGGTAAGAACTTTGAACAATTTATTGCTATGGAAATTAAAGCCTTTTTAAGCTATAAAATGAAAAAACAAAAACTTTATTTTTGGAGAAGTGAAAATAAGCACGAAGTCGATTTTTTAATTGGTGATGAAATTGCAATCGAAGTTAAATCAACTCATCGTATTTCAAAAAAACACATGGGAGGCCTTCTTGCTTTAATGGAAGAAAAAGTTTTTAAATCTTATTACATAGTATGTGAAGACCAGGTAGAGCGCACTGAATATAATATTCACATTCTCCACTGGGAAAAATTTTTGAATTTATTGTGGAGTAATCAAATCGTTTAAATTATTTGTCACGAGCTGCATTTGTTAATTGATGAACATAAATTTCATGCTGAGGAAATGGTAAACTTAATCCATTACTCTCTAACGATATTTTAATTTTTTTATTTAAATCATAAGTCACAGGAAAATAATTTTCTACATTAGTCCAACATCTTACTGATAGATTGACGGAACTATCAGCCAATCTTTCTAATACAACTTGAGACTCTGGAAAACTATGAATTCGACAGTCTGCTTTAAGCAGATCCATGATTAAAGTAAAAGCCTTATCAATATTATCTTTGTAAGATATGCCAATAGTTAAGTTAATCATTCTAGTTTTATTTCGATTAAAATTTTTAATTGAGGCTCCCCAAAGTATGTTATTTGGAACAGACATATATAAGCCATCACCTGATTTCATTATGGTAGTGAATAAATTTATTTCTTCAATACTCCCTACATTTGGTCCACATTCAATAACTTCACCAATATGAAAGGGACGCAAAAAAATTAGCATTATTCCGGATGCAATATTTTGCAAGGTGTCTTTTAAAGCCAAACCCACAGCAATACCCGCAGCACCAAGAAGTGCTATTATACTATTAGTATTAACACCAAATAAATCAAGTACGATCAATAAAGTTATCCCCCAAAGGGCATACTTTGCAACAGACGCCATTATGGGAACCAATATGGGATCAATTTTTTCTTTCAATGAATCAGCAGAGTTTTGAATTTTCTTTTTAATTGCATCAGCAAGATGTGATGCCACAAATAACAATAAAATAGCAATTGCAATTTTATAACTCCAATTTGCAATTTGACTAGCATGGGTATCCCAAATTTCATTTAATTGTTTCACGATTACATACTCCTTTCAATCGCAAGCTTCCAACTCTTAAAACGTGTTTCTCTCTGTTTTTTTGAAATATGAGATTGAAATATTTTTTCAACCTTCCATAAATTTAAAATTTCTTTTTGTGACTTCCATAAATCGCAACCTAAGCCAGCTAGAAGTGCTGCCCCCAGCGAAGTGGTCTCAATGACTTCTGGTCTTACCACTGTAGTATTTAAATAATCAGCTTGAATTTGCATCAATAAATTATTTTTTGTGGCCCCTCCATCAACTTTTAATGACGTTAATTTTTTTTTAGAATCTTTTTGCATACACAACAGGATATCTGCATTTTGCAAAGCCATTGCTTCTAGGGTTGCCCTTGCAATATGGGCTTTGGTTGTCCCTCGAGTTAGACCGCAAATGAGTCCACGTGCTTCAGGATTCCAATAGGGTGCGCCTAAACCTGTAAGCGCAGGTACAAACTCGACTCCTTCTGATGATGTTACCGAATGTGCTAAACTTTCTACTTCTTCAGATGATTTTATAAATCCTAAACCATCACGTAACCACTGAACACTTGCACCACAAATAAATGCACCTCCTTCGAGAGCATACATTGGTTTTTCATTTTTAATTTTCCATGCAATGGTTGTTAATAACTTATTTTTAGATTGGACTGGGGTAACACCGGTATTCATAAGCATAAAAGATCCTGTACCAAAAGTGCATTTAGCATCTCCTGGTTTAAAACAAGCTTGTCCAAAAAGTGCAGCTTGTTGATCTCCAGCTATTCCGGAAATTACGATTCCATCAGGCAAAAAATTTAAATTCTCTGTAACACCAAAAACACCTGCGGATGATTGCACCTGAGGCAAAGTTGATTCTTGAATAGAAAATAATTTTAAAAGATCTTTATCCCATGATAAATTCTTAATATTAAATAATTGAGTTCGCGAAGCATTACTCACATCAGTTTTATGAGACTTTCCGTTGGTTAACTTCCAGAGTAAAAATGAATCCATCGTTCCAAAGGCTAAACTTTTTTGTTGGGCACTGGCTTTTACTGCAGGGACATTTTTTAGCATCCAACGCATCTTTGAAGCCGAAAAATAGGGATCAATTATTAATCCTGTTTTGGCTTGTATTGTTTTTTCTTTTTTTTGCTTTCGTAATTGTTCACAATATGCGGTCGTGCGACGGTCTTGCCAAACAATGGCGTTACATAAAACCTGATTGGTATTTTTGTTCCATGCAACTACCGTTTCACGTTGATTGGTTATTCCAATGGCTTTAATTTGTTTTGGATCAATTTTTGTTTTTGCAAGTAAATTGGTAATAGTATTTTCTACCGTTTTCCAAATAACATTAGCATCATGTTCAACCCAACTCGGCTGTGGAAAAATTTGCTCAAAGTCTTCATCACTACTTGCTACCCACTGTCCTTGATCATTTATTAATACTGAAGTCGTACCAGTTGTGCCCTGATCAATTGCCAGTAAATATTTTGTGGAGGTATTTTTTGAAGTGTTTGTCTGTCCTAGCATCGTGATTTATCCTTTCAAACAAATTTTCATGGCTTCTCAAAATTCAATCAAATTCCATATTGCTATTTAATTTAAGATCTTGTTATAATTTTATATGATGAACAAGAAAAAAAAACCTGTATTGCCATTTGATGTGAGTAAAATTGATTTTAGTGAACCATTAATGAGATTGGTTCTTCACCCTCTTATTTCAGATCAATGGTTAAAAATAATTAAAAAATATTTTCGCCTCTCCGTTGAAGGTATTGAGAATATTCCTAAAAAGGGACCCGTTATTATTGCCCCCAATCATTCTGGCTTTGCAGGCCTTGATGCCATGATTTTGAATCATGAAATATTTAATCAGACTTCCCGTATACCTAGGGTTATGACCCATTCATTTTGGTTTTTATCACCAACAACTGCTATTCCCGCACAAAAGTTAGGGTTTACTGAAGCTACTTTTGAAAATGGGGTGCAGTTGCTCAAAAAAAATTCGGCCATCATTCTATTTCCTGAAGGAGAATATGGCAATTTTAAACCTTCTTTAAAAAAATACCAACTGCAAGAATTCAAACGCGGTTTTATTCGAATGGCCCTGACAGCCCAAGCCCCGATTGTACCAACCTTAGTAATTGGTGCCGAAGAAACTCATTTTAATATGGCCAGATTTAAAATTCCTGCTTTAATAAAAAATTTAATTTTACCATTGCCCTTAAATTTAATTCCGTTACCAGCAAAGTGGAAAATAATTTTTTTATCACCAATTCATCTGCCCTATTTACCAGATGCTGCAAATGACAGTGAGTTGGTTCACGAAATTTCCACTGACATAAAAGAAAAAATGCAAATCGCACTCAACAATGAACTTTTAAAGAGAAAGCACATTTATTTATGAAAATGATAATGAAACTTCTATTTCTTCTTGTTGGCACTTCAGCAATTATTTTTATTTACAAAGAAGAACTCCTAAAACTTAAAGACAATCAATCTAAGTCTGAAATAATTAGTTCAGCATTTGAAGATGATATGAAATTTTTAAAAGAACGAAAATTTCTTCCTGCAATTTGGGATGATTTAAAAGAAGTTAGTTATACTGGTTCAACGCCAGCAGCGTCCCAGTGGTTAGCAGAATCAAAACCATTTATTAAATTAAAACCTGATGGCAAATACCAACTTGAGTATATTTTAATTGATGACAATGATGCTGCTCTTGTTCAACTCAATATTACTGATATTCAAAGCGGCAATAAAGTTTGGGAACTCAACAGAGTGTACCCTTTAGGTGACAATACAATCACTCACAATAACGATTAGCTCTCAATTCCCTTTCTCATTCAACACTTCTAGATAAAAACCGGTTAAACTTATACTAAACACAAATACAATTTTAAAAATAATTTGGTTAGGTTTAATCATTTGGATTTATCTGGCAATGATATAAAAAACTCAATCGTTTTTCTAATTTGCTTTAAATCTCCAACTTCATTAACCACACCTAAATCTATTGCTGCCTTTGGCATTCCAAAAACCACTGAAGATTTTGCCGATTGAGCAATATTATAGTTTCCATTATTTAATGAAAGTTGTTTCATACCAACAGCTCCATCTTTACCCATTCCTGTAAGAAGAATAGATAAACATAAGATACGTGCTTCTGCTGCTGATTTAAATAAGACATCAACAGATGGTCTGTGCCCATGAACAGGATTAGTTTTATTTTTAACTAAAACTAACCCATTTTCAGTTTTTTGAATTTCAATATGGTAATCATTTAAAGCACCATAAATAGTGTTTGAATTCAATTTTTCATAATCTCCCATTGAACCTAATTTCAAACCAGATTTAGCTGAAAGTACTTTAGTAAACTGAGAAATGAATAATGGCGATGTATGTTGAACAAATAAAACCGGTGGTGTTGGTTTAGGAAAGTTAGAAAGAAGTTCAATAAGTGCCTGTGGGCCGCCAGTACTTGCCCCAATTAAAATAACCTCTGGTTTAAATTTATAAATATTGTCGTTTCTTTTTAAATTGAATTCATTTGAAACTTGATTTTTATGATATTTTTGCCTTACCAACTCTTCAACCAAAAGAACAAATTCTCCTTTGTTTTGATTGAATTCATCTTTTATAAAAAAATGTTGAGCTCCACCTTGCAACATTTCAAGTACATTTCGAATTTCTTCGGCATCAGAAGACGAAATCACTACAACTGGAGTTACTTGATCAATTGTTCGAAATTTTTTAAGCCATTCTGCACCACTCACTCCAGGTAAACCAAAGTCTAAAGTAATAAGATCAAATTTTTTAATTTTGATCTTTTGGCTTGCTTCTTCTGCAGAACCTGCTGTTGTTATTTCAAAACCTAATTTTGATAATGTTGTTACTAATTGTAATTGAAAGACTGGAACATCTTCAATTACCATTATTTTTCCCCTCAACTTTTGAGTCGGAATAACAAAGTCTGAAGTTCTAATTGGTATTTTGGGATCACTTTTTTTTGAGCTTAAATTCAATTTTGAAAGTGTATCAGATTTATCAAAAATATAATCATATTTATCTAAATTTATTTTTTCATTATTTTTTTTGAAATATTTTATTTTTTTTGTTATTATTTTATCAATTACAAAAAAACCTTCATAAGGACCAGAGCCTATTAAAATATATTTTTTAAATATATTAGGTATCTCTGTGAGATCAGAAGTTGGAAAAAGTCTTCGTTTGCAAAACTTCAATTTTTGATCAGAATTAAAAACAATTGTCAATGTGAAACTAAAACCTGGTTTACTAACAAAATAATTTTCCAAAAATAGGGCAATAGAATAAGAAAATTGGCCAAAATTATTTTCAAATGTAAGAAAATCAAAATGTGTTTTTGTACTTGATAATTTATTTACTTTAAATTTTTTTTCAAACTCTTCAATCACATTTAAACTTTCATGCCATCCACTTGGAGTTAGACCATTCAAATTAGACAATGTAAGATTAAAATTATTATACTCTAATATATTTTGATTAATTTTTAAAAGGTACTGTGATAGGCTTTCAAGTTTTAATATTTCCATTCTCTTAGCTATTTTTTCAATTAGTGAAGATTTAGTAATGTCAGACAATTCTTCATCTGAAGATATAATTTTTTTAACTAATTCAATTAAAATATTTTGCTCCTGTATAGTTATATTCATATTATACTGCTTTATTTATTTCACTTTTAAAATCTAATATTTCTTTTTCTAGAGTATTCAGTTCTTTTTTCAATACTGAAAATATATTATTTAGCTCATTATTTTTTAAAATATTAAATTGTGATTCGAGTTTTTTTAATTTACTAATCAATTCAGATTGATCTAAAACACTTAAAGCCCCTCTTAATGCATGTGTAGCTTTTTTTCCTTCATCATATTTTTCATTTAAAATACACAATTGTATTTTTTGTATTAATTCATCGTGGCTTATTAAATATGCATCAATTATTTGAACCATTAAAAATCTATTGTTATCTGCTATGGAAAAGAGATGCATTTTATTAAGAAATATTTTCATAGGGCACCCTTAGCTTAACTGCTTCATTTAGAATTAATTTCAAGGATTCTTTTGTAACTGGTTTAGTTAGAAACAATTTCATACCGCTTGCAGAACACTTTTCTCTGTCTTGCTGTTCTGCAGAAGCCGTGACTGCGATAATTAATGGATCTAAATATTTTTTTGAATTTAAAGTTATTTGTCTTGCGCATTCAAAACCATCTATATCAGGCATAAAACAATCCATAAAGATTAAATCAATTTTCTGAGACTCAAGCACATTGTAAGCTTGCAAAGCATTATCTACAGCTAATACCTTAATTCCTAACTTTTCTAAAAAACTAGAAAGTATAATTTGATTTACCTTTATATCATCTACAATTAAAGCATAGAAATTGAAGTTCTCAATATATGAGTATTTTGTATCTTCAATTACATTCACATTTGAATTAATCAATGGTAATTCAATATAAAAATTAGTTCCGACATTAATCTCACTGTCGAAATAAATTCTACCTTTCATTAACTCACAAAGTTGTTGACAAATAGCCAGCCCAAGACCTGTGCCTCCATATTTTCTAGTCGTTGATGAATCTGCCTGAATATATGGTCTAAATATTTTCTTTTGGTCTTCTTTTTTAATTCCTACACCCGTATCTTTAATCGATATTTTATAAAATTCACCAGTAGAATTAATTATTTTTTCTAATACAATTGTAATTTTACCTTTCTCTGTAAATTTAATAGCATTACTTAATAAATTAAAGAGTATTTGGCGAATACGTGTAGGATCACCTTTTACTTGATTAGAAATTGCAAATTTTATTTTAAAATCAATAACATTTGATTTAGAATCAGCTAGAATTTTAAAAGTCAAAATTGTTGTTTCTATAAGTTGAATTAAATTAAAATCCAAATCCTCTAAAATAATTTTATTTGATTGAATTTTCGAAAAATCTAATACATCATTTAATAATTCTAACAAATGGTTAGAACAACTACTAATAATTTCTAAATATTGTTTTTGATCAGGAGTAATTTTTGTTTCTGACAATATTTGTGAAGCACCAATTATACCATTAACCGGAGTTCTAATTTCATGGCTTATAGATGCCGTGAATTGTTCTTTTTGAAGTGTAGAACTTTTGATTAATTCGATTCTTTTTACATTATATATATAAAGTGCTGACAATAGTGCAAAAAGAATAATAAGTAACAACAGTGATCGAAATATTTTTTCTTGAATTTCGCCAATGTAAATTGTTGAAGCAAAATCAACACCTAAAACAGCATCAATTTTTTTATTTTTATTTTTTATTGGTACAAATGCACTAACCCATGTGCCCCATTTATCAGTATATATTTTTTCTGTAAATGTGCTTTCTCCTTCAAATGCCTTCATAAGTTCAGGAATAAATTTATCATACTTATCACCAATTGATGTTCTTTGCTCTCTATCTCCGTCAAATATTCCATTTTTATTGTAATCTGTTTCACTATCAATCATTAAATAGATGGTGCCATCAATATCTTTTTTCATTGTATAAATATCTGAAACATATGGATTGACATTTTGCCATTCCTTTTCTAACTCTATAAAATTGAGATAAAATTGATCATCATTTAAAGTATTTTTATTTACTTTATCATGACCTAATAATTCAAAAGCTTTAGCATATGTGGGGGCGTAACCAAGTAATTTTTCCTTAGTTTTACTTTCAAAAATTAAGTATATTTTTGAAAGTAAAAGTATTGAAATAAAAAAATATAAAATACCTACAAATACAATTTTAGCAATTTCTGTTTTTGAAATCTTTAAAGTTATAATACTCCAAAATGAAATTATTGATATTCCAAACACAGCAAAAAATATAATACTAGAATCTAATTGAAATAATTTATCAATCATCCAGCGATCCTCAAATTTAATATTTCATCAATTTTTAATCGCAACTCTTTTAGATTTCCAACAAATTGTAATGCTCCAATTTCTTTAGCAACCTTTGGCATTCCATATACGACACTAGAATTTTCGTCTTGTCCCATTGTAAAACTACATCCAGTTTTATTTAACGCCAACATTCCTTCTGCCCCATCTTTACCCATACCTGTTAAGATTATTGCAAGTGTACGCATTGATAAATTTGCAGCTGATTTCATTAAAACGTCTATACTTGGCCTATGGCCATTTACTTTTGCATCTGAGTTTTCAATTAGATAAAATTTATTTTGCTTTTTTAAAACTATCAAATGTTTATCTCCGGTTGCCATATAAAGATGATTATCAATTAATGGAGAACCAACACCTATTTGCCCTAAGGATAAACCTGATTGTGCTGCGACTCTCTTGGCAAGAGCGAAACTAAATTCACTAAATATATGTTGAATAATTATAACTGGTGGGCATGGTTTTGGAAGTTGAGGTAACAGTTTAGAAATTGCCTCAGGTCCACCTGTACTTGCTCCCAAAATAATAACTTCTGGCTTAAAGGACTTAATTGGAACATTTTCAGAAAGATCATCCAATTTTTTATTAGAAGATATTTTTTCTTTTTCTAAGGTCAAATTATCAAAAAGATCTAACATCTTTTTTGAATCTTGATTGAGTTGACTTTTTACAATATATTCTTGTGCACCATTTTCAAGTGCTCCAAATATATTTTCAGCTTCTTGAAGAGAAGATTCACTAATAATAACAATTGGAGTATTTTGATCATTCTTTCTAAATTTTTTAAGCCAATGCACTCCATTTTCTCCTGGCATATTCAAATCTAACGTTATGAGATCAAATTTATTTTTTTTTAATAGGTTTGTAGCTTCATTTGCATTGATTGCTTCTTTAATGATATAATTTTGCTTTAAAAAAAGTTTTTTTAATAACATTCTAATTGTTTGAGAGTCATCAATAATTAAAACAGACTTCTTTTTACTTTTAACGTCTATTAATGTTGGCAAAATTGGATTGCTTATATCCTTTGTTTTCAACTCATATGTTGCAGAACCAAGAGCATTCAAATAATCAGGGGTTTTTATTAACGCTTCACTGTGACCTAAGATTAATAAATTATTTTTTTTTACTAATTTACTTGTTAAAGACTTAACTATTGATAGTGCTTTTTCATATTCAAAATAAATAAGTACATTTCTGCAAATAATAACATCAAAATTTATTTCAGGCACAGCTGATGATGTATTAAATAAATTATGTTGAAAGAAATGACAATTATCTCTTAACCTTTTTTCAATTGAAAACAGACCAGAAGCTGGTCCAGAACCCATTTGTAAGTATCGATGGTATTGTACAGGAATATATTGTATTCCCTCATTTGAAAATATTGATTTTTGTGCCTGCAAAATGCTTATTGGATCAATATCACTAGCATATATTTTATAAATAAATTCAGGATTTTTCAATTTAATTTCTTCACACAAAAAGCAAATAGTATATACTTCTTCTCCAGTGGAACAAGCGGGAGTCCAAATAGCAATATTCATTTTTTTTTCTTTTTCAATTTTTCTATGTATAAAATCTTTAAATTTGTTCCAGTGTGGCATTTCCCTAAACCACGAAGTCGTATGAATTGTTAATGCTGAAATTAATTTCTTATATTCATAAGGATCGTTTTTGGTCCACTCGAGATATATATTTAAATTTTCTTTCTTTGTTTCATAAATTCGTTTACAGACATTGTTCACAAGAATTTCTTTTCGAAAATTTCCTCGTTGAGTAGATCCTGTCAGCGTCTCAGCTAATTTATAAATTTCTTCTTCTTCTTGTTTTGTTAATTTCATTTAAATCATATAACCTTTTTAAAATATTCTTCATCTGGATCTAAATCTTGCTTTTTAATAATTTGTTCTGCAATTTCATTTAGTTTCTCTATTTTAACTTCGGGTTTTTTAAAAATAAAATCTTGTGTTTCAATTGAGCTATTAAAAGTGTTTTTAAATTTATTTTTATCTCCCCTAATAAAATTAAGTAGCAAGCTTTTGGCTACTTCTAAATACTCTGTTTGTTTTTTTATTTGATTGGCATTCTGACTTGTGGTTTGAGCAACTTGATTATTATTCTGAGATGAATTATCAAGTTGTTTCATCGCTGAGTTTGTTTGCTGTATTCCTAATTCTTGTTGTTGAGTTGCTTCATTTATTGATTGTACTTGGTTTAGAATTTCACTTATTTCTAATGATATCTCATCAAAAAAATTTACTGCTTGCTGGTTTACTATATTACCATCGTTTATTTTATGTTTTATTATTTCTAAAGTTTCTTTAACACTGGCTTGACTATGTTGTAATAGTACTTCTATTTCTCCAGCGGCTAATCCACTCATTTCTGCAAGGTTTCCAACTTCTTCTGCAACTACAGCAAATCCTCGACCATGCTGACCCGCTCGCGCAGCTTCTATTGACGCATTAAATGATAATAATTGAGTTTTAAAAACAATATCATTAACTACATTAGTTTTTGCACTTATTTCATCAATAATTCGAGATATATTTTGTAACTCAAGGCTAGATTTATGAATAGAAGACATTGAATTACTAAGGCGAGTCATTAATTTTTGACCTTCAATTGTTTTTTCTGTAACACTTTTGGCTTTTTCCATCGATAATTTTACATTTTGACTTGTTTGTGAAATCATACTTGAAATTTCAGATAAAGAAGATACGGATTCTTGAATTGCAGCTGCCTGTTCATAACTAGAACTTGTTAATTCAGTAGAATCTAACTCTAATTTATTGCCAATCGTTGAAGTTTCATTAATTGAATTTGATATTTTACTTGATATATCTAACAATACTTTGCCAATTGATTTTGTAAAAAAATAAAAAATACTTAAACACATAATAATTCCAAGCAGAACCGTAGAATAAAATTTAAATTGACCATCAGTTACAATTAATAATGCATCTTTTGCTTGAGATTTAACTGTAATAATCCATCCTATACTAGAAATAAACTTTGAAGATTGAACTGGAGAATATGATAAAATGTGATCAACTTTAGTTATTGGGTTTGTAAAATAAATTGAATCAATCTTACCTATTAAAGCATTTTTTAAAGGTTCCCACCCCTCAACAATAAAGTTTCTTTTTAAATTTTTATTCACATCATGTTGAATGATAATATTTTGTTTTGAATTCTCAACAATTAATTCAGTTAATAAATTACCAGATTTATCTAATAAAGTTATTTCGGCTGAATCATAGCCCATTTGTTTCATTGATTGAAATACATTTTCAAATTCTTTTTCTATCCACATCGAATTTGCATGATTACTAATAATTCCTACAGTTTTTCCATTTGAATCTTTAATTGGTGCTGTAAATACAGTACCCCACATATTTTTTGCAAATGCCTTTGAACTTATTAAATCTAGATTGAAATCTTTAAATACTGTACCATCAAAACCCTTATTTTTATCTGTTGTAAATTGTCCAGTAATTGCTTTTTGGAACCAATTTTCATTTTTAATATTCATTTTTTGGATTTCATGGATTTGTGGAACTGCTATTCCCTTAGCATCAAGGGAATTAACAGCAATGACATCTCCGTTTATATCTGAAACAAGAATTAAGTCATATATACTATAAAGTGAAACATATTCATTTAGTACTTGAACTAATTCTGTTTTCGACTTTTTTTGAAAAGCAATATTTAGGGCGAAAGCTTGAACATCTCCATATCGCTCGTAAAACTGAGTTCCCAATGCTTCACTCAACTGCTGAGCAAAGATCAATTGATTTGCTTTTATATTTTGTTCAAGCTTATTAGAGATTACTTTGTATTGCACTGATAAAATAGTCGCAAAAACTAAAAATATACTTGCGGCAATTAGTGTAATTTTTGTTGTTAATGGAATGGATAAATATTTTTTCATATTATACTAACCTACTTTCAATTCTTCAAACGAAATAGATTTATGAATGTCAACTATTGTAATAAGTCTGTCTTTATTACGAGCAACTCCAATCAAAAAACTTTTATCAATTTTAGATTGAATAGGTGGCTCTTTTTCAAGATCTTTTTCTTCAATTAATTGTACAGATTCGACAGCATCTACGACAGCAGCAATAAGCCCCCTATCAGTGTCACAAAGTAAAAGTGCTGTTTGACTATTTTTATTTTTTTCGATTAATTTGAATTTAAGTCTTAAGTCAATGACCCCAACTATTCCGCCTCGCACATTTATTACACCAGTAAAATAATCAACCATGTTTGGCATAAATTTAGGAGCTTGATATTCTAAAACTTCTCTGATACTTAGCAAAGGACTTCCATATACTTCTTCACCAATTTTATATATTAAATATTTAAGTCCATTTTCATTCATATACTCATCTCCTTAAATCCATTTGCATTAATAAAATCACTAGCAATTCCTTGCAAATCAACAATTAAACCTGGTTCTCCATTTCCAAGAATGGTCCCTCCCATTAATCCATATGATCCATTTATAATTTCATTTAAAGGTCTGATCACTATCTGTTGCTGTCCTAATACTTTATCAACTAAAAAACCAACTCGTTTTCGATCTCTTTTTACTATTAAAAGAGATTTATCTTCTTTTAATAATTCTTTTTTATCTCTTTTATTTATAAGAACTTCATTTAAATCTTTAATCGGTATAACTTGATCACGAAGTTTGATCATATTCTGAGATGGATTATACTCAATCGTACTTAATTTAAAAATTTCTTCGATAGCACCAACCGGAACTACATAATTATGTCCAGATAGATTTATAATCATCGCTTCAATAATACTAACAGAAGTCGGAAGCGTAATGGTAAAAGTGGTTCCTACACCTTCAGTACTATCTATTTTGATTGTTCCATTGAGTTCTTCAAGAGATTTTGAAACTACGTCCATTCCCACACCTCTTCCTGACACATCAGTAATTTTTTCTGAAGTAGAAAATCCTGGTAAAAAAATCAAATTAAATATTTCTTCTCGGTTAATTACTCCGTCTTCAGAAACTAATTTTTTTTCTTTTGCTTTCTTCAAAATTTTTTCAGTAGAAAGGCCTTTACCATCATCTTGAATTATTATTATAATTCCAAAGGTATCTTGAAAAGCAGAAATTCTAACAGTTCCAAATTGATTTTTACCTGCAATTATTCGATCGGCAGATAGTTCAATTCCATGATCAACTGCATTTCTTACAATATGAGTTAAAGGGTCAATGATTTTTTCTATTACAGTCTTGTCTAATTCAACATCACCACCTGTTATTACTACGTTTAATTGTTTTTCTAAGTTTTTAGACAATTCTATCAAAACCCTTTCAAGTCTTTGAAAAACAGAATTTAAAGGCTGCATTCTTAAAGACAAAGCTTTATCATATAATTCTTTAGTTAACTTTTGACTCAATTGTAAAGAGTTTGAAAATATTTTATTTTTTAAGGAGCTCTCCCCTTTTGTATGCCAAACAATTGACTGATGTATTGATAGCTCACCGATAGTTTGAATCAGTTGATCTAACTTTTGCGCTGATACTCGAATAGTTTCATTCGATGCAATTACTGTTTTTGTATTTATTTTATTTTTTGCGTTAGTATTTATTCTGTTTTCAGAATTACTTTTTATTACTGAAGAATTCTGTTCAATACTATGTTCATTATTATGAACAATTTTATTATCGCTTTTTTTAAAAAAAACATTATTAAATTCAGATAAAAAACTTTCAATTTTTATCACATTAAAATTTGGATCAGTTTTTAACCCTTGTGCCCAGTCTAAAAGAATTTTCTGAGAAGCGAGTAATAAAGTAATAACTTTATCTTCACATTTTATATTTCCATCACGAACCAAAGTAATTCCATCTTCAATCTTATGAACAAATTCACCATATGAATCTAATCCTACAGCTTTTGATCCACCTTTTAAATTATGTGCGATTCTAAATAATTCTTGCTGAAAACTTTGATCATCTGCATTTTTTGAAAGTTCAAGACAAACGAATTCCCACCTATTAAGTAAATCTATTGCCTCATCACAAAATGAATTTAACAATTCAATATCAATCATTATTTAATCCTTTTTAAACTGCAATAATTTTATCATTTGAGTGTTCAATTAGAAAATTTTCTCGAATTATCAGATCTACTTGATTAATTGTATGTTCAGCTAATGTTGCACTCATTTCTATGGCTTCAAATGTTTTAATTAATTCTGAAACTTCAAAAAGAACATCTTCAATGGGATTCTGAACAGAGACTATAAATTGATCCATTTCAAGTACAAAAGGTTGAAAAGAATTTAAAATCTCAGCTGACCTTGAACTTTCTAACTTACCACCAGTTTTAATTAAATCTAGACGAATTATATAGTTTAATAACAATTTTGTATCTTTTTTGAGATTCAAAATATCTTCAACAAATTTTTTTTGTTTTTTACAACTTTGCAATACTAATAACTTTGTAGCTGATAATAAATCATTGAGTTCGCTACTTTTTTTTCTTAAAAAATTATTTGAATCTATATTCAAACTTTTGTAATCATGAATTAATTCTCCAAAATAAAAGCAAAGCATTTCTGTTTGAAGCTGTGAACAACAACTACTAACTAAAACTTCTTGCAGATTATCTTTCACAATATCTATTTGGTTTTTAAATTTTTCAAATTGATCAAATACTAGTTTGGATGAAGTTTGGAAATTGTTTGATATTATTGATAAAGTACCACCAAGGTTTCCTAAACGATTTGCAGAAATGGACATATTAAACGATAAGTACTCAAGTCTAGAAAAGACATTTGTAACTGATTTAAATTGCGTATCACTTAAAATGTCAACATTACCAAACTTTAATAAATCAGTATTTGATTGAACAAAAGATGAAGCTGCCTCTCCAGAAAGTTTTCGTAATTCTTGTAATTGGCCTAAAGTCCCTGAATTAGTTATATTGTCAAGTTTATTCAAGTAACTTTTATCTCTTTTTTTAAATTCTTCACTTAAAAAATGTAGCATAAATTGTTCATAACTTTTAAAACCTAAATCTAATAAACTGGACATTAAGAATTTAGTCGCTGCTTCAACATTTTCTGATAATTCAATGTTAAGCATTTTTTTATATATTTCTTCAACATTTTTTCGAATGCTAGAAAGTGGTTTAATTCGAATTGAAAAGTAACCATCATCTGTCGAAAACACAAAAGCAAGTACCCAATAATATTTTCCGGTTTTCGATTTATTCTTAACATATGCAGCAATCATTTCATTTTTTTTGATCTTATCCCATAGTAACTTGAAAATAGATTTTGGCATATCTGGATGCCGAATAATGTTATGTGGACTATCATATATCTCTTCATTTGAATATTCAGAAACTCTAACAAAAACATTATTTCCATTAATTATAATTCCTTTTTTGTTGGTTTTAGAAATAAACATTTCATGAGGTAAAAATTCAGATTCTAATAATTCAGAGTTTTCAAGATGTAGTTTCATTTAACTTACCTCTTTATAAAGAGAGTTTTTACTATCTTGTAAATTTGAGTTTATAGTATTTATTTTTTCTTCACTAGTATTAATTTTAGATTGAATTTCATTTGAACTGCCAACTAGTTCTTTTAGATTATTCATGATGCTATTCAGTTCATTACACTCTTTTAATAACTCATCTGCAACTTTAACTGTACTACTAGTTGCTTGACTACTTACAATAGATGCTGAACTCATTTGTTTCATTGCTGCATTTGATTGATCTATCCCTGCTTGCTGTTGATCCGCAGCTTCACCTATTGATTTAATCTGGTCATTTATTTCATTTATTCCAGTTGAAATTTCAGAAAAACTTATTTTTACATTTTGCGAAACTTTATCACATTCCTTTATTTGACCTTGAATTAGTTCAACAGTATTTTGAACTTTAATTTGACTTTGGCAAATTAGCTCTTCAATTTCCTTTGCAGCTTTACCGCTCATATCTGCAAGATTTCCTACTTCTTCGGCGACCACAGCGAATCCATGACCATGTTGCCCGGCTCTCGCAGCCTCAATGGATGCGTTAAAAGATAATAATTGTGTTTTAAATACAATGTAATTAATTACCCTTGCTTTATTATTTATACTATCAATAACTTTTGAAATTTCTGTGAGTTGGTCACATGAATTTTGAATTTCACTTATTGAATTATTTAAATTATCTATAACATATCGACCTTGATTTGATTGTTC
Source organism: Bdellovibrionales bacterium (assembly GCA_005793345.1). Classification (GTDB taxonomy): domain Bacteria; phylum Bdellovibrionota; class Bdellovibrionia; order Bdellovibrionales; family Bdellovibrionaceae; genus SXSU01. Next base: position 5,584 of record SXSU01000119.1, on the reverse strand, counting down.
CAAGACGTTAGCTGCTGTTGTAGAAGAGAAACGTACACTTTCTGTGGTTTGTGAAATCATACTTGCCATTTCAGAAAGTGAAGATACTGATTCATGAATTGCTGCTACTTGTTCTTGATTTGTTTCCATTAACTCATTAGCTTTTTTACTTACTACATCTGATAAATGATAATTTGATTTTACTGTATTATCCATTTTATGAGTAATATTCAATAAAACCTTTTTTAAACCTCTAAATATAATTGCAGAAAAAATTAAACTTAAAACTAAACCTAAAATAGAAATTGTAACTAAAAGTTGAACTATATTTTTACCTTTATCTGTTGTCTGATGTGCATCTTCAGTTATTTTTGCATTTAAGGTTTCTAGTTCTGATTCTAATTCTTTAAAAACTTCATCAAATTTTACTTTATTTTTCTCTGCATCACTGAATTTGTTTTTATATAATTGCTCAACCACAGTTTCACTTATTGTTCCATAAAATATAATTTTTTGTTTAATATTTTTAATTTTTTCTAAAGTTGAAACTTTTAAAGGAAGTTTTTCTAAAATTTCAACTTGCTCTATAAACAGCTTTGATTTTTCTTTTGCCTCATTATAAATTTCAGATAAGGTATCATATTTTTTTAATTGATAAGAATATAAAGCATCCAAAACTACTGCACGTATCCCATCATGCATCATATCAGCATTTGATAAAGCTTTAGTAGCGGGTAACTCAACGTTACTCGCCTGGTTCAGATTCCAAATCAAAGCTTTTGATTGATCAATTGAAAAATAAATCAATAGTAATTGAAAAAAAAATAGAACTCCCATAATCGCTAAAATTCGCGTTGAAATAGTGTGGTACTTTTGCATTTATACTTCCTTTTTATTTCTACGCCTAATACTTCGGATAAAAAAAAAGTTTCTAGATTGGACTTAAGTTGAGAATTAAATTATTCTTGTGGCTTGATAGATAAATTTCTCAAACGCTTTATTTTTGTAACATATTAAAAAGATCAATTTCAGTCTCCACTTATTAATGGTTTACCTTTAATTTGTAAGTCTATTACTTTTCCTCCAAATTTTAAACTTGGAATTTTTGTAACTTCAACTTGATAAGTTGAAATTATCAACTCTGCAGTAACTGCAACTTCTGCTTCAATGAGATGTCCACCTACAACCCCCCAGCCCGTCCCATTGGGAACTGCAGGCTCTGCAACTCCAGCTAAAGCAATATGACAATGAGGAGGAGGAGCAAAAAGAATTTTTTCCTTTAATGATTGAGGCCTGCCCTATTGAAAACAAACCCATTGAACTTCGCATGATATGGCATGGCCTTACTAATCAAACACCCCTTAAAAAATGGATTCGGCAAATTATAAGTGAAATTTGCGTTAACTTAACATAATTGAGTGTGATAAAATTTAATTATTAAAAAGATATTTACTTAAAAATTATACTTCCTGAAGTAATATCAAAACCAAAAAATGAAAATGGTGTTTCTCCAGCGACCCCTTCTGGGTTTGAAACATAAATTAAATTATTAACTTTTTTTAAAATTGTCGAAGAGTTTTTACTTAATTTTGGAATTAAATTTGTTTTGTTTAATAGAGATCCTGTAGTTAAATCAAGAATACCAATTGAATTAACATTCTTATGACCTGAAATTTCTGTAAAACTTCCACCTATATAAACTTCAGAACCATTAAAAATAAGTGAGTTAATTACATTGTCAGGATTAGGCACATAACTTTGATCTAAAGTTGCGCTTAAAATATTAATTCTGCTTATAAAAAATTGATTTGTACCAGTAACTCGTCCTTGTGAGAGACTATAGAAGTTAATATTATCAGGAAATACTATTGTTGATGGTCGAAAATTGTAATTTGTGATATTAAAGTTACTTAGCGATCCATTGGTTAAATCAATTTCTGCTAACATATTTCTTAATTGACCATTTACAGTAGTAAAATCCCCTACGAGATAAAGTTTGTCAGAATTGATGGCTAATGATCTAAGCCTCGAATTTGGATTACAATTAAGTGGTAGTAATGTGCCAATCGTAGTGTCAATTGCTGCAAAATAATTAACAATCGATCCTCCTAAATTTGTAAAATCACCTCCGACAAAAATTTGATTATTGTAATTTAAAACTGAGTAAATTGTACCATTTGAATTTGGATTCCAAGGACTGAGTTCATTTTGCACTAAATTATATTTTCCAATTCGATTTCGAGTATAATTATCTATACTTGTAAATTCTCCACCGAAAAAAAGTTCTGTTCCAGTTGTTACAATACTATTTATTACTCCATTCAATTTTGGATTAAAATTTAAATCTAAAGAGCCTGTAGTTAAATCAATAGCAGAAATATAATTTCTACTGGCTCCATTATAAATTAAATTAGTTCTAGTTCCTATATAAAGAGTACTATCATCATTAACATGTAATGTATTTATTTGTGAATTTACATTTGGTGATAGTTCTGATAACGAACCAGTTGTTAGGTTGACAATGGCCATTGAATTTCGCATTTTTCCATTGATATTTGTAAAATTACCTCCAATATATAATTTATTGTTATAATTTGTTATTGAACGAAAGGTACCTGTCGTTGTTGCAACTGTAGAAATAAGAGTATTATTATTTAATTGATATTTAAGAAGTGAGTTTGATGTTAGAGCATAAATTTTATCATCAAAATCACTATAAATAATATCTATTACATGAGCTCCAGGACTAGGAGCCCAAGAAGTCAATTTATTTGTTACCAAGTCATATGATACTAAGTGATTTCGAACATTAGTTCCAGCAGAAATAATATTTCCACCTAGAATTAAAAAATTATCTTTAATTAATGACGATTTAATTTCACAACAAATGTCTTCATTGTTTCCTAATACTATTGATCCATTAATTTTACTAACAAGAGCAAAAGATTCTATTAGTTCGTTTAATTCATTACTATAATTTGAGAAATTTCCACCTACAAACAAGATGTCATCATTTTGACTTATTGTATTCACAGAACTATCAAAATAAGTTGGAAATGATTCTATTGATCCATTTGAAATATTTAATTTGTTAAGTTTGCTTGATCCGTTTTGAATAGCATGGGGATACCCATCAATTTCTCCGCCAATAAATAAATTATTATTATCAATCAGAGTAAAGGTAAAAGCTGACATTAAACTTTTCTTTTCATATTGCCAACTCACAGATGACAATGAACCCGTAGTTATATCTATAGTATAAATACTAGAACCACTGTAAGAGCTTACAAATAATTTATTATTAAAAACTTCTATCTTATTAGTCATATCAGAAAAATTTGGTCCATGATCAAAAAGATTTAGAAAAGTACCATTTGTTATATCAAATTTTGCAATGTTTTTTAAACTATTGCCTCCAACGTTAATGTATGTACCACTTAAATACAAAAAGTTGTTATAATATTTTAAATCTCTAAAAAACTGACCTGTATCTAAGTTCATATTTAAAACTGTAGCAGCTGTAATATCAATCGCTGCAAAATTAGATTTACTTTTTCCACCAATTTGATTGAAGTTTCCATTTACAAATAAAATATTATTTGCAATTTCAATCGTATAGATTTCTGAGCCAAATGAATTAGTATTTACTATCCAGTTATTTAAGGTCCCAGATGCCACATCATAAGCAGCTAACTTTACCCTCACTTGAGAAGATATATTACTAAAGTCTCCACCTACAAATAAAATCGTACCATTTGATACCATATCAAAAACCATATCATTTGGATTAGGATTCCAGGAGGATAAAGTTTTGGTATTGATGTCAAACATAGCAAGATTATTTCTAGTTAATGAATTAATTGTAGTAAAATCTCCACCAACATATAAATTATTACCAGTGCAGTTTAAAGTTAAAATACTTGGATACCCCCAAGTTCCTCCTGAAAAGCTTGGCATAAAAGTAAGGTCAATATTACCATCTGATAAGATGTGAGCTATCCCACCTGTAGGAATTCCATTTACCCATCTAATATCACCTCCTATAAAAAATCCACCACTGCCATCGGCACAGCTTGCAGAAACTTCTCCGCTAATGATTGGTGAATTGGGTTTTATTTGTCCGGTATCTGTAACCACAAAACCTGAAGTTTTAATTGACTGTGTAGGAACCAAGTCACCCGCATAGTAAAGATATTGTGGGTTAGTTTTATCAATTAAGATTTGTTTAATTTCACCAGTATAAGAAAAATTTTCTCCAATTATCGGATCAATACTATTATCACTATTTAAGTGAACTAAACCATTTTTAGGAACACCATTAACATGAGAAAATCCACCCGCAATAAAAACTCCACCCCGATTATCCGAAATTATATCATTAACTGGACCACCGGTTATTTTTGGAAATTGGTAATTTGAAATTTGCCCCGAATTTATATTTAACTTTGAGAAATTTCCATTACAACTTCCTACATGTGAAAAGTTACCAATAAAGAAAGCCTTATTTTGAAAAGAATCAATTGTGAAGTCTGTAACTTCGCCATTAAAACATAAGGGAGCCTGTGGAGGAGGATTAATATAATTTAAGGCAGTTGATAAAATTGATTGTGAACCCACATTTTTAGTTATTGATAAATTAAAAACTCCAGCAGTATATGGAGGAGCAAAACACTCAACTTCTGTTAAACTAATAAAATTGATGTTTTCACAAACAAGTTCTTCATCTGCGCCAACATTAATTTGAATTATCATGTTTTCAACAAAGTTTAAACCCTTTATACTAATTGTTCCACCATCAGAAGTGATTATTGTTGACGGTGTTACAGATAAAATTTGTGGTGATAAAGTATTTAAGATGTAAGGTTGATTTAGTAAAATACATCCTGAACTTGTACCATCATTTTTAAATAATTTTGCAGAAAAATGATATTCTCCGTCTGTGGATAATTCATCTGAAGTCAGAAGGACATCATTCTCTGATTGAGAATTTGTTTCATTAATTATTTCTTTACATTCAAAATCCTTGTAGAGCTTAACCTTTGCTGAAGCAGACCCAGCAGAAAATTTTAATGTTGGTGATCGATCATCGGAAGGTGACTTTAATGGGTCGTATAAGGTTAGAGAATAATTTTTTGGTTCACTTGAGTTCGAAGACTCTAAAGATTCATTAGTATCTAAATTGTTTATTTTTAGAAAAAAATATCCACAACCAGAACAACCGTTTAAGCTAAGAATAGCCACTGATATAATTAATATTTTCAAAAAAATAAATTTTCTTAAAGATGTATCCATTCAATAAATTTCATCGGTCAAATTCAATCAATTCTAAAGACAAATTTAAGTTTGATTTAAGTTTGATTTGACTCAAAATGAGATTAAAAATAATGTTAAAAATTATATTTAAGCAAAACTTCTTTAAACGATTCATAATGATTCGCAGAAATTTAATTATTAATAAATATCAACAGCAATTCCTTATGAAAATCAAGACTGCTACCATCAGGGCTTTCAGAGCAAGCTCATTTTATTTTATCGCAACAATGCGCAGTTTAAAACTTTTATCCAGAATTAAATTTTGTATTTAATTGCAAGATTAAATTTACAT
>SXSU01000118.1 GCA_005793345.1 Bdellovibrionales bacterium | reverse complement strand
GGAAGAATTGTAATTTTTTTATGTCTCCATAAAATACTTTTTTTAGGCAAAGGTTCTTTTTCAAAAACATCCAGAACTACATGATGGATTCTACCAGAATTTAAATGCTTTAATAAATCTTTAGTATTTATAATAGCCCCGCGGGCAAAATTAATAATACATGCACCTTTTTTCAAGTACGACAAAGTTTTATTATTTAAAATATATTTTGTATTTTGTGTAAGAGGAATTAAACAAACTAAAATATCTGTTTGTTTTAACATTTTCCTCAGTCCTACATAACCAGTAAATGATTTTATATTTTTAATATTCTTTTTACTTCTACTCCAGCCACAAACATTGAAACCATTCTCCAGCAATTTATTAGCGGATGTACTACCGAGCTGTCCAAGTCCAATAAAACTGACGACTTTTTTGGAGGGCTTTATATAATCTAATTCTTTCCAGGTACTTTTATTTTGCTGTACTCTATAAAAATACATATCTCTATGGAGATATAAAACCCAAGATAACACCGCCTCAGCCATCGTCCTATTCATCTCCGGATCTATTAGTCTTACAATTTTCATACTTTCTCCTTTAAAACTTTCAACTAAGTTTTCAACCCCTACCCATATACTCTGTATCCACTTTAGATTTGTTAATTTTTTAATTTCTTTAGGGTTTCGATTTGCAACAATTGTAACCTCTACTTTTTTATAATCTGATTTTTTAAGGTTAGAGAATTTTACAACCTCTGTTCCTTTTAGCTTTTTTTTTAATACTTTTACCCACTGATCAATTTCAGACTTTGAAAGATTTGAGATGAATGGAACGATTGATTTCATTGATAATATTTATTTAATATAATTGACAACAAAATAACATAAAATTAGTTTACAAAACGAACCTATGGATGTCTTTAATAATAAAAGAAATTTCTTCAGATTTATAAAAGACAAATCCTATTCTGCATTAATATTATTTCTTGCAAGTTGCACCTCTGTTCCAGTCACAAACCGAGACGGTAAAAAAGCAGAGGATACAAGTACAATATTTAAAACTGAAGAATCTTATATCAGGCCCTATCATCATTTACCCGATGGCACCTTTAGAAATCCTGAAGGAAGCGTTGAACAACTAGATTATGAATTTCCTTGGTTCAAATTCAATAAGGAACGGATGGCTATCAAAGTTAAAATTCCTGAAGGACATGTTTTGCCAAAAGAAAATGTACTAAGTGATTTAACTGCACTTGAAAATGAAGATAGCGTTACTTGGATTGGTCATGCAACTTTTTTAATTCGATTAGGTGGCAAAACTATAATAACTGATCCTTTCTTTTCACCCAATGCAGGTCCTGTTGCCCTAGGTCCTAGAAGATATATTAACCCTGCAATTAAATTATCAGAACTTCCAAAAGTTGATTTATTATTACTCACTCATAATCACTATGATCACTTAGACACTGAGACGACTAAAAATTTTCCACATAAAAAAGCTAAAGTATTTTGCCCATTAAAACTTTCTAAATTTTATAAAGATTTTCGATTTAGAGATGTGACCGAGATGGATTGGTATCAAGAAAAAGAAGTGGATGATTTTAAAATTACTTTTCTTCCAGCCATCCACTGGTCAAGGAGAGAACTTTTAGATCGAAATCGAACATTGTGGGGAAGTTTTTTAATTGAATATCAACGTAAGAAAATTTTATTCTGCTGTGATACGGCAGCAGGAGATGTTTACAAAAAATTAGGAAAAGAATATGGACCCATTGATATAGCCTTTATAAATATTGGTGCCTACGAACCGGTTGAAATTATGAAATATTCCCATGCAAATCCTGCAGAAGCTTTAGATATTGCAAGAAACCTAAAAGCAAAAAAAGTAATTGGAACCCACTGGGGCACTATTTTAATGTCATTAGAGGATCCTTTTGAGCCACCAACTAAATTTTTAGTAAATGCAAAAAACTATGGCTATCAAGAAAAAGATGCCATTCTTTTTAAAATTGGTGAAACTAAAACAATAAAACAGATTTTAAGTTAAAATTTCAAAGTAATTTAGAAAATTTCTAGTAAAACTAACGGTCATGAGTTTAAAAAATTTCTTTGATTTTAATCAGCAAGCTTTAAAGCAATTTTTAATTGCTGATCTAAATATTGAAGAAAAAAAAACATCGATGCGAGCTAAACAGCTTTGGCAGGCTATTTACAAGAAAGGACTTTCAGAATTTAATCATTTAACAAATTTACCCACTGAGTTGAGGGGAGAGTTATCTTCAAATATCTCTCTAGAAAAACCTAAAATTGCAAATACACAAAAATCATCAGACGGAACAATTAAGTGGCTAATTCAATTACTAGATGGAAATAAAGTAGAATGTGTTTTCATTCCTGAAAAAACTAGAGGCACCCTTTGTATTTCTTCACAAGTTGGCTGTACTTTAAACTGTCGATTTTGTCATACGGGAACACAACGACTAGTTAAAAATTTAGATTTTTCTGAAATTGTCAATCAGGTGATGATTGCTAAAGAACAATTAAATGATTGGCAGGAACAAAAAATAATCACCAACATTGTATTAATGGGAATGGGTGAGCCTTTTTATAACTATGACAATGTTAAAACGGCTGTTGAAATTTTAAAAGATAAAGATGGTCTTAATTATGGACCTAGAAAAATAACTGTCTCAACGGCTGGAATTGCAGATAAAATTCCCCAAGCTGCAAGAGAAATTGGTACTTATTTGGCATTATCTTTGCATGCCCCCACCGATGAGATTAGAGAATTAATTATGCCGATTAATAAAAAATTTAAAATCAAAGATCTCATTGAACAATGCAAATATTATGCAAAAACTGTTAACGAAAAGATTACCTTGGAGTATGTTATGTTAAGAGGCATTAACGATAGTAAAGAATGTGCAAAACAACTTACAAAAATAATGGCGCAGTTTCCTTGCAAAGTTAATTTAATTGAATTTAACCCATGGCCTGGTGTTAATT
>SXSU01000117.1 GCA_005793345.1 Bdellovibrionales bacterium | reverse complement strand
CGGTATTAGAAACGAACTTATCTTTTTTGATTAATAATTTTTATGGCAAACGACTTTATCCTAAAAATAGATACGAAGAAGATTATTGGAAAAGTTATTGGTTGTTTTATAAATCACAACTACAGGATTTTAAGAAAAATCTTTATCTTTTAATAAACGAGTTGGATGATCTTCAATATGGAATAGGTGGCTATATACTATTATCAAGCTCAAATAAATTATTACATTCAGTAAATACAAATATCCTCAGAGAATCAGTTTTATTTATTTTGAGACAAGCAGAAGAAGCACTAAATAATGAAAATTTAGTAGACTATAGCAAATTAATTTTAGAAATAAAAAGCAAGCTATGGGATTTTACTCCTGAAATAGCCTATTATAGTACTATTGAAAATAGAGTTGGGAGTGGACTTTTTAAAATAACAACTCAGCTAAAAATTGAAAGATGGGATATTCGAAAAAACTTGATTCAATACGTAAATCCATATCAATTTAATTAGAGTAATTCAGAAGCTTTGAAAGTGTAAATGTTATTCGCTCTTCGATTTCTGGCCATATTTTTTTCTTATCAGTTTGAGGAACATTTTTTATAATTAGACCAACTAAGAACTCATGTATGATGAGTGCGATTTGCTCTGATGAAACATTTTTCTCTATTTGAATTGATTTTTCTCTTTGTGCAGCTAGGATATATCTTAATATACGTTCTGTACCTAATCTAAATGCAGCATTCGCTATTTCTTTAAATTCGGAGTCGAAGAAAGCATGTTCATAAATTATAATAATGATACTTGCCTCGGATTTAAATTTGAGTGCCCATTGGAAATTGTTTTTTATATGCTTAATTAAAGAAGTGTAGCCATCATCTGAAATAGAGATTTGCGAATCAACAAAATCATGATTGGAGTTTGAAACAAATTTCCGCACAGTTTCAAGTAATTTATTTTTGCTTGGAAAGTGTTGCATGACTGCGCCTTGAGAAAGATCACATTCAGAGGCTATCATTTGCATACTTGTGTTAAAGTAACCATGGGTGCCAAATAGTTCAATCGATTTACTAAGAATAAGAAGTCTAGTCTTTTCACCCTTTGTTAATTTATCACTTGAGTTCGAAATTCCTTTTTTGCTCATTACTTTGCTACCTTAGTTGCTAGCTTTCCTTGTTTCAATTTCTTTTTTATAGGATTCAACAATTTTAGCAACATCAGGAGGATTTACGATATCGATTTCTTTCATCAGTTTCGCAACTCTATTTATGTTAGTTACCCAATCCGTAAAGATAATTTGATTTGAATTTGCATTGAAGACAATTTCGCCATCTTTAGAATTTAAAGTTCTAATATCTCGACCAATATTAGCGGCGGAAATATTTTTAACATTGTAAACCCAAGTGTACATTCGTTCTGGGCGAATTGTTGGAACCTCTGTACTTACTTCGATCAAATCTCTTTGAATATTGCGAGCAGATTTAATAACCATCACATCACCTTGTTGACTAATAGCGTATCCATTTAAAGAAAGTGCCATTGAAAGATAATCAAAGGCATCTGTTTTAGAAACATTCGATGGAATCATAATATTAACTTTGCCTCGAATCGAAGAATCCATTATAAATTTTTGACCAGTGTTTTTTGAATATTGCTCAATTACTTTTACAAGTTCTTCATTTTTAAAATTCATTTTAAAATATTCTTCGGCAATTAGTTCTGTACTTGCAATTAAAACTGAAAAAAGTAAAATAAGTTTCATGGTAATCCCCTTTAAGAATCGTGATAAGTAGTACATAATTAATATTTGATCAGATTGATTAAAATCATTCAAGATAATTTACTAAAATTAATTAAAACAAAATATAACTAACAAATTAAAACTAACAAATTAAATAATGTGGGTTAGTTTGAGAAACTATAGATCAATTATTGTTTATAGTCTGGTTTAGATGTTTTATAAAAAGTTTGTGGAGTGGTGAATTTTGTTGATCAGTTGTTTGATTGATCCAAATATAATCATAAAGAGGTGTGCCTGAAGGAGAAATTATAATGACTTCTTTTTTTTCTAGGTAATTTCTAGCAACATATTCAGGAACAACTCCTATACCTATATTTCTTTTAACCAGTTCAATCACCATTTCCGCCGTTGCGGCATAAGTGCGAATATTTAGTTGAGTTGGGGTAGATTTGTAATAATGTTTGAGCCATCTTTTTATTAAAAGATGATCACTGTAGTAGTCAATAATCGGAAGTTTTTTTATTTTTTCAATTGAGAATTTTTCGCCCTTGAATCCGCGATGGGCAACGAGTACAAACTCTTGCTTATAAAGTTTTTGTGTAGCTATAGATTTACTTTTTTTATGTGGATAAATTGTGATTGAAAAATCAATTTTCTTTTGGTTGAGTAAGTTTTCGAGTCTACTGGGAGAATCAAATCGCAACTTTAAATTTACTTCGGGATTTTCTTTAAGAAATCCCTCAATGGCTGGGAGAGCTTTGCTTTTGGTAAACTCAAGGTAAGCTCCTATTCTAAGAGTACCTGTAATATTATTTTCTTTTTTAGTAAACTCATCAATTGAACTTTGTAATTGAATTTGAATTTGCTCAAAGTTTTTATATAATTTTTTAGCTTCTTCGGTGGGAAATAGACGGTTATTTATGCGTAAAAATAATTTATTTTGTAAATGCTCTTCTAATGTAGCTATCGACTGACTTAGCGCTGCCTTTGTTAGATTTAGTTCTTCTGCTGCTCCACGATAACCATTATGTCTAATGACAGATGCAAATACAAAAAGCTTGTTTAAATCAATTTGAGAAATTTTCACTTTAGTTGCTCCTGATTAATCCTGATTGCTTAAGCGAATATTCAACTTACTTATATAACACAATAAATATAAATGTTAAGTTATACTTAATAACTTATTAAATAAGTTTAGATGTACTTATTGATATAATTTTGGATAAGTTGAGTTGCAACAATTTATAGAAGGAGTTATTCATGGCATTATTTCATCAAGAGATTAAAAAAGTTGTAGAACCATATTTAATGTTAAAACACCCTTTTTATCAAAAATGGATGGAGGGGCGCCTCTCTCTCTCAAAATTGCAGTTCTATACAACTCAGTATGAACCCTTTGTAAATTATTTCCCTTGTTTAGTGAGTCGGGTTCATTCGCAATGCTCTGATAATGAGGCAAGAAAAGAGTTACTACAAAATCTAATTGAGGAGGAAGGGTTTCCAAACTTAGATGATCATCCTACATTATGGAAAAAATTTGCACATGGAATTGGAGCCAAAGAACCTTCCTTAGAAAATCCAAATTATTGTGATGCTGCTTTAACTTTAAAAAAAATATTCAAAGAACTAGCCGATCAATCATATGCTGAGGGTTTATCGGCATTGTATTGTTATGAACATCAGATCCCTGAAGTCTCCAAAACTAAAATTGATGGCTTATCAAAATTTTACGGAATTAATGATGAGCAAACACTTTTATTTTTTAAGGTGCATCAAGACGCAGATGTTTTTCACTCTGAATCATGCGAACGACTCTTAAATAATTTGCCTATTGTAGACCACGATAAAGCACTTGTTGCAGCAGAAAAATCTGCGAAAGCTATTTGGAGTTTTTTGTGCGCTTGCGAATAAAAAATTTAAAATACCAAGTTGCAATTGGGGTTAGTCAAGAGGAGCAAAATAATCCACAGATTATTTTAATTTCCTTAGAATTTGATTTTTTAAGATCACCGAAAGTTTGCGAGACTGATAATATTGAGGATACGGTATGCTATGATTTAGTTTCAAGAGAACTACAATCAGTGATCTATACTAAAAAATTTCATACCATCGAATATTTAGCTAAAATTTGTTTGATTCGTATATGTGAAATTTTTGAAAATAAAAGTTTTTATATTAAGAAAACCTCGATTGAAGTTACAAAGTTAAGTCCTGCCATTTCTGTTCAATGTGAAAATGTAACTGTGTTTTTAACTCACCCCGAATTATGATTAGTAAGTAACTTGGAATCTCAATTAAAAAGGTAAATCATTAAAGTATGAACAAATACTATTTAGGATTAGGATCAAATTTATCAAACCGCAGATTAAACTTAAATCAAGCCATTAAAAAACTAAAAGAAAATAACTTGATCACTATTTTAAAATACTCTTCATGTTATGAAACCAAAGCACTCTTGCCTGACTATCCAGATTTAACAACAATTAAAAATTGGAACCTTCCATTTTTAAATATGGCCATTGAAATATCCTCAGAATTATCCGCATTAGAGTTATTTTATAAAATTAAAACTATCGAAAAAGAAATGGGTCGTATGGACTCGGCTCCACGTTGGTCTCCGCGTTTAATTGATATTGATATTTTATGGGGAGATAAAGAAACACATCTGACATCTCCAAATTTAGATATTCCTCACCGAGAGTATTTAAAACGGGCTTTTGTATTAGATTCACTTCGTGAATTGAAGCCCGTACTTTTTTTACAAGACTCACGTTTGTTAATTCAACATCAACCAGCATGGATGGGAATTTTAAATTTAACACCAGATTCTTTTTCTGATGGAGGAGCAAATTTTAAAATTAAAGAAGTGCAAAAATTTTTAGATATAAATAAAAATCATATGAACATTCTTGATATCGGAGCTCAATCTACTCGTCCGCAAGCAAAACTCATTTCTGCACAAGAAGAGTGGCTTCGCCTTCAAGATACGGTTTTATTTCTAAAGGATCAAATAGCAGATGATTATACCTTTCCGCAAATAAGCGTTGATACTTTTTACGGTGAAGTTATTGAGAGGGTGGCACAAAACATAAAAGTCGACATCATAAATGATGTAAGTGGCCTACAGTGTCCCCAGTTGCGTGAGTATTTAAAAACTTATGAAGGGAAATATGTTCTTATGCACTCTTTGGGAGTACCACCCTCAACTCAAAATGTATTAGACCAGACAATCTCTGTTTTTGATCAATTGCGAAATTGGTTTACTGATAAAATAAATGAACTCTTAAAGTTGGGTCTAAACGAAGATCAAATAATAGTAGATCCTGGCATAGGATTTGGAAAATCACAGCAACAAAATATTCAGATTTTATCGAATATACAAGAGTTGCAGAGTCTAGGTTTTTTAATAATGGTAGGTCATTCCCGTAAATCATTTATGAAAACATTTTCAAATGAAATTGCTCAAAGTCGTGATTTTGAAAGCATTGGAATTTCAATGTTATTAGCACAAAAAGGTGTAGACATTTTACGTGTTCACAATCCAGCAAATCATCATAAAGTATGGCGAGGATACTCAGAAGTAAAATTTTAAAAAGGAAAACCCAATGAAAATTATTCCCATTAAAACTAAAGTATTTCATATTAACGATAATTTAAAAGATTTTTTAATTCAAACTTTTGCTAAAAATAAATTACGTGAGAATGATATAATTTGTATTACCTCTAAAGTGATCAGTATTGCAGAAAATCAGCTGGTAAAAAAATCTTCCCAACCCAATAAAGAAAAGTTAATTAAAAAAGAAGCGGATTTCTATTTTGGTAAAGGTGCATTTGATTGTCACCTGACAATTAAACACAATATATTAATACCCTCAGCAGGAATTGATGAGTCTAACTCCGAACTAGACAACTATATTCTTTATCCTAAAAGGCCTTTTAAGAGTGCTAAAAAACTTTTAACTTTTTTAAAAAAGAAATTTAATATTAAAAAATTAGGTATTATAATTACGGATTCTCACACAACCCCATTACGACGTGGGGTAACAGGAATTAGTTTATCCCATTGGGGTTTTAGAGGAGTTGAGAGTTTAGTTGGAAAAAAAGATATTTTTGGCCGTGCATTTAAATATACCTATGTTAATCATGCCGATGCTCTTGCTAGCACAGCTGTATATCAAATGGGGGAGTCTAATGAAACAATTCCCATCGTCCTCTTACGTGGCATTCATTTGCATTGGACCAATAGGGATGTCAGTCAAGATTGTATAATTCCGCTAAAAGAAGATATTTATCTTCCAATATTAATAAAAACAAAAAAATAAAATAAATAATTTTATTATGAGTACTTAATGGTTGAACATATAATTTTTGATGTTTTCTTAATTAAAGTTCTCGTCCAAATATTTTTACATTAGTAATATCCGTTGAACCATCAGGTTCATAATTGCAAGTTTGAGTATAAGTCCATGGCTCATCTAAATTTGCTCCTGCAGATGGGGTAAAGTAGCAGTTTTCATTATTTTCGCATCGGCCATCATCATCACCAACTCCATCTAAACTAAATTCAATAGTACCTTGTAATACATAACTTGAACCACTCCAAGAATCATCAATAAAAATAGCTTTTGAGCCCATAGTTTTTGCGGGACAAGTTTCTCCTGATTTAAAAATACCATTAATATTTTTTAAATTGGTAATTTCATTTTGTAGTTTAGCTTCAAAAATTCCGCAGGAGTTATTATCACATGCTCCTCTTATATTTGAATTTGGAAAACTACTATTGTCTAAAGGAACCCAAAATCTAAACATATTTTCAAAGGTATGATAATCTAAAATCGATGAAAATAAAAGTCCAACAATACCACTTGAACCTTGGTTATTTTTTGTATCGGTGGTGAATTTTGTAAATAAACTATTGCTATCGATATTATTCATTTTAGATATTGTCGTGCCAACGTCAGGATTGCAATTTGAATCAATTAATCCAATGTTGGTAGTGTTTATACCAATTGAGCATTTATTGGGCCCTCTTCCTAGAAAAAGATTACCTGACCAATAAATATCTTGAATATTGTTTGGAATTAAAATTTCATTTGTTGAATTATCAATAGAATAAATATCATATAATTTTGCAGAACCATTAATTCCTGATGTAAAGTTTATTCCTATATTATTATTTACAGACAATTCGCTATTAATAATTTGAGTTGCACCTATCGCGCCAGCAGAAAAAGCATGGCCACTCAATGAATTATTAATTGTACTGATTTGACTTATATACCCATGATCAGAAAAACCAGTTATTCCATTTGCTCCATTACTTAAAAGACCGTCAGTGATAGAAATACTAAGATCAGATATTTTTAATAAATCTGTTGTGCCATTGGTAATTCTAAAATAATTTAATCTACTATGATGTCCCATTATAACAACTGGTAAATTGTTATTCCTGGCATCAACTGTGGCATTTACAATTAAATTGTCAGCAGATAAGACATCAACAATTATTGATCTCTCATTAGTTGAAGATATTTTTACATCTGATATTAAATTGCTATCGGCAGAAAATAAATATAGACCAAATTCTAAATTACTTAATGTAATGTCAGTTATCTGAAAGTATAGACTACTAATTTGTAAGCCAACATTTCCAGTAGAAATATTTGAATTGTGAATCCTGCCATAACGTGGGACTGTATTGTTTTGGGCAGTCCCACGTGATGTGGTAATTACATCCGAGCTATTTATTCCTACAAAAGTGCCTTCAATCCAAGTAAAATATTTTTGCCGAAGACTGAGGAAGCATGAAGTGGTACCTGTAACCCAAAAAGGTTCACAATTTAAAGCTGTAAGAGGTGTGCCTGCTGATAAAGTTGCGCCAGGTAATACAACAAGAGCGATACCATCATTTGTGATATTAATTCCACGGCTTATTATGTTTTCAGTAATGGCATAAATTGTATTAGCATTTGCTAAAGATAGTCTAGGAGCGCCTGGTGCGCTGTTTATAATTCCTGAATTTAAAATAGAAATTGGATTGTTCCACCATACTGAATTTAAACTGGATGTGTCTGATATTGCGCTATCAAATAATGTAACAGATATAGCCTTCCAATCTGAACCATCAATTTTTATTAAGTCTTTAAGTCCTCTATCTTTTTTAAAACCGACACTATAAAAAAAGATTGGAACCTGACTTTCGGAGCAGCGCCAATCAAATGCATCAAGACTATCTTTCATTGTTATATTATTGCAATTTGATTTCCAAGAAACATTAACACGCATTACTTCAGCACTATGAATACATTCAACATTTCCTAATGGGACACATGGAGTTTCAATTTGTGGAAATTGAGAAGCATCAATTTTTAAATAGCGATTTATAGATTTCAGCAAACTTCCACTTGTGATATAACTATTCCACATAGTTCCACTTGTTGGATAAAATGGTAAAACCGAGAGTTGTTTCAAGTCATCATCGACAAGAGTTATTGAACGTTTGATTATTTGATTGTTAAAATCAGAATTTAAAGAAAAATTAAAATCAATAACTTTATCAGTTTCCCTAAGACCAGTATCACCTATCACAGTGATTCCTAAATTAATTGAAGTCGAACCCGCAGGTATTGTCAGCACATAAGGAGTGACCGTACCAGTTGAGACGCTGTAATCTGAGCTGTTTGCAAGTTGAGAAGTATGGGTAAAAATTATTTCAGTATTTACACTTCGAGGATAATTAAGTGAGAGTGTAATGAGTTCCGGGTAACTATTATCAGAGTTGGATTCTTCTAATTGGATGTGCTGTAAGTTAACTTCAAGATGAGGTTTGGTATCAATTATAAAATTATGTAAATTTGCGAGAGAAAACCCACTGTCCTGATTTGGGAGCTTGGAGTTTAATGCTTTATTGGAATTTGCATTGCTAACTATGCTCCAATCTCCAACGCTTAAAGAATCATAATTTACATAATCTAAATCTAAAGAGTCATCTCCTATTTTTATATTATATATTCCAGTTAAAGTTAATCCATCTGAGGAAAGATTATCAAGAGTAACAGTAGTATCAATGGATCCTGTTTCTAATACAATAGTTGGTGGATTTAATGCGGAAATTAAATTACTTACTTTTACGGGTTCAGAAAAAGTTAAAGAAATAAAAATGGATTGACCAACTGTATATGTTCCATCACTTGTTATAGAATCAACTTTTGAAATTTGAACTTTATTATCATTTAAATTTGAAGAAGCAGAATTTTCATCCAAATCATAAATGTGAACAACCATCCATCCACAGGAAGAATTAAAAAAAACTAGAAATATAAAATTCAAAATATAAAAAAATAATTTTTGAATTAAAATCCTTTTATGAATCATTAATCTCCAAATTAGAAAACGTCAAAAAAAGTCTTTTTTACTAAGATCTACCTTATTAATTCTACATGAAAAAAAAGTAATTTAAAGATTAATAGTTTTAAATAGTCTGTTACTTATAATATTGAATGAAATAACAAAAAAATACCAAAAAAACGTTTCAAAATGACTCACTTGAACTACACCTAAGCTACAATTTATAACTTAAAATTTGTTTTTTTTTAATTGAATTAAAATAAATAATCTCAAAATTAGAAATATCTCCTGACTTCGTCGTTTTATAATTCAGATTTTTTAAAAGCATCTAATTCTTACTTTAATTTCATTATAAGCTCTAATTTTCTGAACTTTTCTTGTAGGGAACTGACGTTTTTTTAATTTTTTTACTTTCTGTCCAAAAAAAGCTCTGAGCTACTCTATTGTTTTCTGAACTTACAACACTTGCACTTACAGTTGTATATTGAGTTTGAGATAATAATGAAGATACATCACCATAACAATTATTTCCACTCCCCGATAAGGAAATTGAATTTACTAATGCAGAAGAGTCAGATTTGTAGCTAATATTAAGTGTGTCTGAATAAGTATTTGTTTCGTAAGCTGAAGGTTGCGGGGCAATTGTTCTTATTTATTAGTTTCTACCATTTTTGACTTTACTCATTTTTAAGATCTAATTTTTTGATGCGTCGATTCCACTACATCAAAGAATAGATGCGTTATAATTCTGGACATATTTTTTCTTGTCATGTGATCGATTCAAAATAATATTGTTTCATTAAATCAAAAAATAGGGTGATTTAAAATCACCCTCAAAAAGCAGTTATATTCGAAGTGGGTGAGTATGAAGGTTCAACGTCTTAAAGATATGCAAACATTGGTTTCATTGTGTAAACGTCGTGGTTTTGTTTTTCAAAGTAGTGAAGTTTATGGGGGCTTAAGTTCATGTTGGGATTATGGCCCACTTGGTTCTCAACTTAAAATGAATGTTAAAAAGACTTGGTGGAATGCAATGACCCGTAGAGCCGACATTGTCGGTGTTGATGCCGCAATTTTAATGCACCCAATGGTCTGGAAAGCTTCTGGTCACGTAGATGGATTCTCAGATCCATTAGTTGATTGTAAAAATTGTAAACAAAGATTTAGATCTGACAATACGGATTCTTATTTAGAAAAAAAACAATGTCCATTTTGTGGAAGTAAAGATTTAACAGAACCCAGACAATTTAATTTAATGTTTAAAACTCATATGGGACCAACAGAAGACGCAAGCAGTGTTGTTTATCTTCGCCCTGAAACAGCTCAGGGTATTTTTGTAAACTTTGAAAATTGCCAAACAACATCACGTAAAAAAATTCCATTCGGAATTGCGCAAATTGGAAAATCATTTCGTAATGAAATCACTCCTGGTAATTTTATTTTTAGAACCCGTGAGTTTGAACAAATGGAAATGCAATTTTTTGTCAAACCAGGAACTGATGCAGGTTGGTTTGATCAATGGAAATCTATTCGAATGAAGTATTATTTATCACTGGGTATCAACTCCGATCGATTAAGATTTTTACCCCATGAAACTCTTGCTCATTACGCAAAAGCTGCCGTGGATGTGCAATATGAATTTCCAATTGGATGGCAAGAGCTTGAGGGCATTCATAACCGTTCTGATTTTGATTTGAGTCAGCATATGAAATTCTCTGGAAAATCTTTAGAATATTTTGATGAAGCGGCAAAAGAAAAATATATTCCTTGGGTCATTGAAACGGCTGTTGGATGTGATCGACTTATACTAGCTGTACTATGCGAAGCTTACCGCGAAGAAATCACTGTAGATGAAAAAGGAGCTGAAGACGTGCGAGTCGTTTTGGGTTTTAAACCTGATATAGCACCAGTCAAAGTTTGTGTATTACCATTGTCGAAAAAAGACGAGTTAATAAGTATCGCTCAAGACTTGAGAGAGAGTTTAAGTGCAGAATGGGAAACTCAGTATGATGAATCACAATCCATTGGTAAACGTTATCGTCGTCAGGATGAAATCGGAACTCCATATTGCGTGACCGTAGATTTTGACACGATTCAAGATAAAGCCGTAACAGTGAGACACAGAGACACAATGAAGCAAGAACGAGTTTTAATTGAAAACTTAAATGGTTATATTTTTAACGGAATGAAAAAAGATTTTTAACGGAATAAAATTGGGGGAGTCATGAGTGAGTTAAATCGACCTGAAAAATTTGTTTATTTTTTTGCCGCAGGTCAAGCAGATGGCAGAGCAACGATGAAAAATATTTTGGGAGGAAAGGGTGCTAATCTTGCAGAAATGACTTCAATTGGTTTGACAGTTCCCCCTGGTTTTACAATTTCTACAGAAATTTGTTCGCACTTTTATCAAAACAATCAAATGCTACCAGAATGGGTTAAGGCTCCTGCGTTAGAGTCCCTTGCTAAAATGGAATCCGTCATGCAGAAAAAATTTGGAGATGTGACAAATCCACTTTTAGTGAGTGTACGTTCCGGGGCAAGAGCCTCAATGCCAGGGATGATGGATACAATTTTAAATTTGGGACTTAATGATGAAACTGTTGAGGGATTGGCAAAATCCTCTGATAACCCTCGTTTTGCATGGGATTCTTACCGTCGCTTTATTCAAATGTATTCTGATGTGGTTATGGGAATGAATTCTTCATTGCTAGAAGTCACCCTCGAAGATTTAAAAGATGCTAAGGGATATAAAAATGATACTGACCTCAATGTTGATGATTTAAAAACTTTAGTTAAAAAATTTAAACAACAAGTTAAAGATCAAACAGGACAAACTTTTCCAACACAACCCATTGAACAACTTTGGGGAGCTGTATCTGCGGTGTTTAGAAGCTGGAATACTCCTCGTGCAATAACTTACAGAGAGTTACATCATATCCCAGCTGAGTGGGGTACAGCAGTTAATGTGCAAGCCATGGTGTTTGGAAATATGGGTAATGACTCTGCAACAGGTGTTGCTTTTACACGAGATCCTTCAACGGGAGAAAAAAAGTTTTTTGGAGAATTTTTAATTAATGCTCAAGGTGAAGATGTTGTTGCTGGTATTAGAACTCCACAACCAATCACAAAAAAAGATGCCGAAGGCACTGGTTTTCAATCCCTTGAAGAAGCTTTGCCTAAAGCTTATGGTGAACTTGTTGAAAATTATAAGAAGCTTGAAAATTATTTTAGAGATATGCAGGATATAGAGTTTACTATTGAGCGCGGTCGTCTATGGATGTTGCAAACTCGAACTGGTAAACGAACAGCACGAGCTGCATTAAAAATTGCTTGTGATATGGTTGATGAAAAACTCATAACAGAACAAGAAGCTATATTGCGAGTAGAACCTCAAAGTTTAGATCAATTATTACATCCGACTTTAGATCCCCATGCAAAAAAAACAACTCTTGCAAAAGGGTTACCAGCGTCTCCAGGGGGAGTCTCTGGGCAAATTGTTTTTTCAAGTGAAGATGCTGTGGAATGGAAAGAAAGCGGCCATAAAGTAATATTAGTTCGTATTGAAACCTCACCCGAAGACATTGCGGGAATGGTTGCCTCTCAAGGTATTCTTACAACTCGAGGAGGAATGACTTCCCATGCTGCTGTTGTGGCCCGTGGAATGGGTAAATGTTGTGTAGCTGGTTGCGGAGACATTGATATTGATTATCATAAACAAACATTACATGTTAAAGGATACATTCTTAAAAAGGGTGATATTATTACTCTTGATGGGTCAACTGGTGAAGTATTTTTAGGAGAAGTAAAAACACTTCAACCAAAACTTGATAATTATTTTGAGCGCTTGATGAAAATGGCCGATGGAGTTCGTAGATTAAAAGTTCGTACTAATGCAGATACTCCAACAGATGCAACAACAGCTCGAAGTTTTGGCGCTGAAGGTATTGGACTCTGTCGTACTGAGCATATGTTTTTTGGTGCTGACAGAATCGATGCCGTTCGAGAAATGATTTTAGCTGAAAGCAAAGAAGAGCGAGAACTTGCTCTTAAAAAAATTCTTCCAATGCAAAGACAAGACTTCATTGATTTGTTTAAAATTATGAAAGGTTACCCTGTAACTATACGTCTTTTAGATCCACCTTTACATGAATTTGTTCCCCATACTGAAAACGAAATTCAAGAACTTGCAGGGCGAATTAAATGTGATGTTGATAAATTAAGAGCTAAAGTTAGAGCTCTTCATGAATTTAATCCCATGTTAGGACATCGAGGATGTCGTTTAGCTATTACATACCCAGAAATTTATGCAATGCAGGTGCGCGCAATTTCTGAAGCTGTTTGTCAGGTTATGAAATCTGACGGCGTGATTTTAGTACCAGAGATTATGATTCCGTTGGTTGGAATGACCGCTGAATTAGAAATTTTGCGTGAGTTAACTTTAAATACAATTCATGATGTTCAAAAAGAAATGCAAATCAAATTTGAATATCAAATCGGTACTATGATTGAGCTACCACGTGCGGCTATCACTGCAGATAAAATTGCAAATGTTGCGGACTTTTTTAGTTTTGGAACAAATGATTTAACACAAACTACACTTGGATTATCGAGAGATGATGCGGGGCGCTTTCTTGGAAGTTATATAAGCCAAGGAATCTTTGCCCGTGATCCTTTCGTGAGTATTGATCAAGAGGGTGTTGGGCAACTTGTAAAAACTGCGGTTGACTTAGGACGAAAGTCCAAGCCTAATTTAAAAACAGGTGTATGCGGAGAGCATGGAGGAGATCCAACAAGTGTCGAGTTCTTCAATAAAGTGGGATTGGACTATGTGAGTTGTTCTCCTTTCAGAGTGCCGATTGCTAGATTAGCAGCGGCCCACGCAGTACTAAAAAACTGCTAATGATTAAGTCTGATCGCTTCGCGATTATATCAAACATAATCATTAGCAGTTTTTTTCTTGTTTATTTGGGGTGATTTTCAATCACCCGTGTTACGAAAACCCAAACTAAATTTTGAGTTTTCATAATGGCTAGTAAAATTATTAATAATTTATTGAGGTTTGCTTTGAGAATAAAAAAACTTGAGTTAGTTGGTTTTAAGTCTTTTAAAGATAGAACAGTTATTCACTTTGATGCAGGAATCACCGGGATTGTTGGACCTAATGGGTGCGGAAAATCCAATATTGTTGATGCTCTTGTTTGGGTAATGGGTGAGATGTCAGCTAAACATCTTCGCGGTTCTTCTATGGAAGATGTGATTTTTGCCGGTGCAGATAATTATGCTCCAGTAGGAATGGCGGAAGTTTCATTAACTTTAGAAAATGATGGAGGCCCCTTTCCAGTTAAGTTTGCTCAGTTCTCCGAAATAATGATTACTCGTCGATTGCATCGAAATGGGGAGTCTGAATATCTAATTAATAAAGAGGCTGCACGATTAAAGGATATTCAAGAAGTATTTATGGATACGGGTGCGGGTTCAAAAGGATTTTCCATTATTGAACAAGGTGCCATCGGTAAGATTATCACAGCAAAACCTGAAGATCGTAAGTCACTCATCGAAGAAGCGGCTGGGATCACAAAATTTAAAGTACGAAAAAAAGAATCACAACGAAAACTTCAAAGTACAGATCAAAATCTTGTGCGTCTTCAAGATATCACTGGTGAGTTAAAACGCCAGATTGATTCTTTACAACGACAAGCTCAAAGAGCAGAACGATACCGAAATATTAAAAATCAAATTGAAGATTTAGATTTATGGATTAATTCAATTCAATTCAAAGAACTCAATGAAAAAATCCAATCTGCCGAAAAAGAGTATAATGAAGCCCAAGGCAACGATGTCACAGGTACTGTTGATTTACAAAAATGGCAATCAGATCTTGAACTCATGCAATTGCAATTATTAGAAAAAGAAAAAGAAATTGAACAAACAGAGTTGATTTATCAAGAGTTGCAAAATCAAGTTCGCCAAAAAGAAATGTCCAATCAAGAATTAAAATTTGAAATTGAGCAAGCAAAGCGCAGCGAGCAAATGACAGGAACTCTACTTCAAGAGCAAAAAGCCCGTGAAGAACTTTTAATTAAAGAACAAAATAATTACGCCAATCAAAAAGAAAAATTACAATCTGAAGTTTCTTTAATGCAAACTGAGTATCAAGAAAAAAGTTCTGTTTTTGAAGAAGTGAATTCTCGTT
Organism: Bdellovibrionales bacterium; assembly: GCA_005793345.1. Lineage (GTDB taxonomy): Bacteria > Bdellovibrionota > Bdellovibrionia > Bdellovibrionales > Bdellovibrionaceae > SXSU01. Next base: position 31,688 of record SXSU01000117.1, on the reverse strand, counting down.
TATCAGAGATAGATGATGAATTAACCACAAAAAGACGAGAGATGTTTGCTGTGGGACAATCCCTCAGTGCCGTCGAAGCTAAACTATCATCTTTAGATCATCAAATTGAAGATGTTGAGGGGCGTCGGGATCATAATGCGTCTCTCTTAGAAGAGCTTCGAATTAAACTACAAGAATTTGAAGAGCGTAAAACTGAAGTTTTTGGAGATTTTGAGATCGAAAAAAATAAAGCAGAAATTTTACATTCAGATTTGCAAAAGTTAAATGAGAAAAAACAAAATTTAAAGCAACAAAGTGAAACTAAAAAAGTTGAACTTGAAACTTTTAAAGATAATTTAAATGAAGTGACTTCAAGATTATATGGCTTAGAGAGTTTACAAGGCAGCTATGAAGGTTTTGATGATGGTGTTAAATCAGTTATGCTTTGGCAAAAAGCAAAAAAAGAACAACAGCTGCAAATGCATGCCGATGGAAGCACTTCAGTTGATGCTGTTGTTTCGTTTCAACCTGTTTCAGAATTAGTAGAAGTTCCTTCGCAATATGAATTAGCAATGGAAGCCATCTTGGGTAACAAGTTACAAACTCTTGTAACTCAAAAAAATCAAACTTCCATCGAAGCTATTGAACATTTAAAGACGACCAAAGCTGGGCGATCCTCATTTTTATCAAAAGAAGCTTTTGATAAAAATTCATCAGCTCAATTTGCAAATGAGTTTCCAAATCTTGCTGCCAATTCTCAAAGAGTTGTAAGTCTACTTAGAGATGTCATTCAATGTTCCGATGAGTTTAAACCAACTATAACAAAACTACTTGGTGATGTTGTAGTCGTAGAAGACATCCAGGCCGCAATAGACTTACAAGGTCAATATGATGGTTGGTCTTATGTGACTCTAGATGGTGATGTTCTGACTAACGAAGGAATTTTAATTGGTGGTTCAAGTGAATCTGCCGATAGTGGAGTACTAAAGCGCCGCCGAGAAATTAAAGAATTATCACAGCGTAAAGATGAGTGGGCTGGAAAGTTTTCTTTAGCACAATTAGCCTATCAAAAAATTGAAGCTGAGTATATTGAGGTCCAAGCTCAACTTGAAAAGTTGCAAAAGCAAAAGCAAGAGCAAGATATTAAAGTTGCAGAATTTAAAAAAGATACTGAACGCGCAGAAACAGAAATCAACAATGCAAAATATGCCGTTGAAAGACAAGAGCGTGAGGTTCAAAAATTAGAACAACAATTAGAATCACTCGAAGAAAAAAAATCTGAACTTTTTGAAAATGTTGAAACCCAGAGATTAACAAAAGCCGAACTTGAAGACAATATTCAAGGTCTCGATGATGAATTAACGACACAAAGACTTGGTTTTGAAGGTTTGCAAAATAGTGTTTTAGAATTAAAGGTACAACTAGCTTCAAGATCACAAGAATTTGAAGGTGTTGTTCGACAATTAAATATGGTAGAAAAAACATTAGGTGATTTGCAATTTCAACTTTCAAAGATGAGTGAAGAATCATCCAAGAACACTACATTTTTATCGACCTACCAGTTTAAATTAGAAGAAGAAAAAATTAATCTTGATCGTCTAATAGTTACTGTTGAAGAGGGAAAAGCTCGGTTATCTCACTTGCGAGATAATTATGAAATTGAAGATGCTGAATCTCGCGAACTTGCTGATAAAATTCAGAACTGGCAACGTTTACGAAATGAAGTTCAATCACGAATGAATGAAGCAAAGCTTCAGTTAGATCAAGCGCGGATGAAAGAACAATACATTGTCGATCAAATGCGTGAGAGATATATGCTTGAGTTGCCCGATGTTGTATCGCGATTTGAAGGTCGAGAGGGTGATCCTAAAGAGGCCGAAAAAGAGTTAAAAGAATTAAAAGACAAATTAAATAAAATTGGCGAAGTAAATTTATCTGCCATTGAAGAGTATGAAGAAACCTCAAAACGGTATGAATTTTTATCTCAACAGCAACAGGATTTAATCGAAGCTAAAGATCAATTGCGACGTGTGATTGATCGTATTAATAAAATTTGTTCAAAACGTTTTAAAGAAACATTTGATCTAGTTAACGAAAGATTCACAAAAGTATTTCCAGTTTTATTTGGTGGGGGAGAAGCTCGTCTTGAACTTCATGAAGATCCAGAGACTCAAGAAATGGGTATTGAGATTATTGCAAAACCTCCTGGTAAAAAAATGCAAAGTGTAACTTTGATGTCTGGAGGTGAAAAAGCTTTAACAGCAGTGGCCCTTATTTTTGCGATCTTCTTAGTTAAACCATCTCCGTATTGTCTACTCGATGAGGTTGATGCTCCACTTGATGATGCAAACGTATACCGCTATAATGATTTAGTCAGAGAGATGGCAAAACGTTCGCAAATTATTGTTGTGACCCATAATAAACATACGATGGAAGTCGTTAAAAAATTGTATGGTGTAACTATGCAAGAAAAAGGTGTTTCAACAATGGTGTCTGTAAGTTTACAAGATGCTAAAAACCAAGCCTTAGAAATTTAACCTGTCTACTTTCAAGGGCGGGGATTTTCTTTATTGATTACCTGGGGGACGGGCATCCTGCCCTCAGCAAAATTTTAAAGATCAAATAATTAAGACCAAAAGTTGATCCACGATAACTTGTTATAACGTTAATAGACCAACTGTAAGTTAAATTTGTTTTGCAGTTCAGTGTGGTCTTAAATATTTGTTCTTTAAATCGCATCCGCTATTTTGAGCCCCCATTTAATCAACAAAGAAAATCCCCGCCCTTGAAAGTAGATACTCCGAACAATATAATTCCATCATAATTAGTATTTTTTAAAAAATGGAAAAGGTTTTTAGATAACTAGACACGAAGGGGTTAGAAATTTTTTATAAAAATCAGAATTTTTGCAACTTAATAGTACTTTTGGGTCAAGTCCTATTATGGAGGTGTAAGTGGTGGATTGGGATAAGGTTATTGAGGACATTGGTCCACGTCTATTTAAATACTTCTGTGTTCGATTTTCTAGTGAGCAATCCGATGATTTGACTCAAGAAACTCTTATTCGCTTGGTTCGCAAAGTTGAAGATAAGCAATTTAATCCTGACAAAGGAACCTTGAAAATGTTAAGTTTTGGGATAGCTCACTATGTAGCACTAGAGGCTAAACAGTTAGACACCCATGATTCAATTGAAGATTGGTCTGACTCTCTTGTTTGTGAGTATGATCTAGAACAATTAGTAATTTCACAAGATATGATTCGTCGAGTTTACCAGCACATAAAAAAACTAACAAATATTGAACAGCAAGTACTGGCTCTGGTTGTTAATGATGAACTAACTTTGGTTGAGATAGCAAAAATTCTCTCTATCCCAGAGGGTACTATAAAAAGTCATTTATTTAGAGCAAAACAGAAACTAATTATTTTGATTCAAAAGGAGAAACTTCTATGAAAGATAAAGATTTAGATTTATTACTGTCTGAGATCAGAAGCCAAACTCCAACTGATCTACAAACACAGAAGTGGAAAAATGCTGTTCGTAATGAGCTTCGTTCAACAAGTAGAAAATCAAATAAAATTTTGTGGCTGCAATTATTGGCAGCTTCTGTTGTTGGTTTTTGTATTGGAGCAGCAGTATTTAAAAATACTAAACATGAAGATTCATTTCAAAATTTAGCACAATTTGACATGGACAATGCAACCATTGAGTACGTTCTTACCAAGACAGATTGAAAACGTACCCTTGAAAGGAGAATTTAAAATGAATAAAATAATAACTGCGTTGATGATGTTGGTAATTGCATTAAATGTAAATGCACAATCAATGAATAATGACTTTAGCAATTCTGATTCTAAAGAGGAGGTCTTATCTGCAAATGATCTTCGTAGTCGATTTGAATTAATCGGAAAAGTTTTTGTAACAGATGCTAAAGGGCAGCTAATGTACCAAGGTAATGAAACAAGGATGTGGAAGTTTGGCTCTACTGGTGATTTAGTGAGTAATTGGTCTTATAAAGCCCCAGGTATATATGAAATTGCAATTAAACACACTTGGACAATTAATTCTGATGGCAAGTTGATTGCACATATTCAACAGTTTGAATCAATGAAACGAAAAGAAAAAAGCCGAGAGGTTGCAACTGGTAAGATAATACGAGATGAAAATATCGAGGTTAAAGATTTTGCACCAATTAATTGGGTTGCTTATTCAGATTCAAAACAAAAAGTAATCGTTAGATTCTCGCCAGAGCTTGGAAATAAAATAGATTATATTGAAGTCGAGACTTTACCCATGACAATAAATAATCCAGTTGTGTTTGATAGTATAGGTCGTTTATGGGCACAGTTAGGACGTAGTTTGGAAGGTCGTTACATTTCTATGAAGACTCATTTGGGCCAGTTCTCTGTAAGCTATGTTAAATTCAGAGGTGCTAAAGAAATTGGATATGTAAAGGGGAGCGAAATGGTTATCAATGCCGAAAAGGATCTCAAACTTTATATCCGAAGTGATTCACCAATTTTAGCAACCAGTAAGCCTGCAAAAATTTATGGAATAGTAGACCAAAATAAAAAGTCTGAACGAATAAATTCTATTTATTCATCTTCGAGTGGTAAAGAGAAAGATTTTCTTGAAAGTATTGAGTAAGTATTTGCTCAAATAAATTTTTTAAGAAATAGCATCAGATATAATTGCAGCAATACGGTTAAGCTCTTGGCGGCTTTCACGTTTAAAGGGCTTACCAAATGATATTTTAATTTTATCTCCCTTGAATCTTGGGATTATATGCAGATGTATATGAGGAACTTCTTGTCCAGATACTTCTCCATCTGAAATAAAAATATTTGCACCTTCTATTTTTAATTCAGATATTTCAATTGCTTTCAAAATTTTCTGGGCAATCTCAAAAAGATGTGAAGCAATTTTAGAATCAAGTGATGTAAGTCTCTCTATAGGTTTTATAGGTACTACTAATAAATGACCTGGGTTTATTGGATTCAAATCCATAAAAGCAACGCATATTGAATCTTTGTATACGAAGCTTCAAATGGGATCTATGTTCGTTTTCGCTGCCCAAGCTAAGTATTCTTCAGAAAGATCAATTTCTCGATTTGTTGTTTTTTTTATAAGACTTTCAACTAAACCAGTGATGACAAAATATGAACAAGCTCCGCGCATTCCTTGAGATTTAACTTTCGATTGGTATCCACGCAGATCAACTATTCGAGGAAAAATAGCATTGTTATATAACTTAGGGGTTATTTTCTTTAGTGGTACAAAATGAATTTGCTGAGTTGCTAAAACCTTAAAGTTTTTCCCTTTAACATAGAGATCCGATATTCCAAAGCTGTGCGAAGAAAAAAGAAAAATTAATATTGTGGTTGCGATAGTGAGTTTTAAATATCTACAAAGTCTCATAAGTATTGCACCTTACTGTGTATTGAAGCGAGGTTCAATAAACTTATCATTGAAGAAGGGAGTCAAAAATCAGCGATGCGACCAATATGATCCCTTTAGTGAGCTTAAACATTTTAAAATTTAATGATCACTAATACGGAAGGTTTTAAAACAAAAAAACCCAAAAAAGCTGGACCTTTATTCCCATCCTTTAAAATTACATTGTGTCGAGAGTATCTGGTATTACATAAGTTGTCTAGAGGGTTTGCTGACTGACAGCAGTCAAGCATGAAAACGCAAGAGGGTTAAATCTTAAGTCTTAAAAAAAGTCCTTCTCAATTTAATTATCACATATTACATATTGCAAATTGCAATATGTAATAAAAGATGTTAGACTTAGCATATGAGAAATCTTACCGGCATTAAACCCCAGGACGTTATAATTATGATGAAGCTCGTATCGCAACCAGAAATGGTGCAGAAGGAGCTAGCTCAACAACTGCAGATCAGCCAGGCTGAAATTAGTCATGCTTTAATGAGACTGAAAAATTCTCACCTATTAAATTCCTCGGGGCGAGTTATTAAAGAGGCTTGTATTGAGTTTCTAGTCCATGCGGTAAAATATATTTTCCCAGTAAATATGAGTTCCCCGGCTATTGGCATTCCAACTTCATTTGCCCATCCTAAATTTAAATATATTAAGTACGACAATGATGAAGTTCTAGTCTGGCCATATGCAGAAGGAAAGGTAAAAGGGATTTCTCTCCTACCAATTTATCCAACTCTGCCAGAAGCCTGTTTAAAGGATAAAAATCTCTATAAATTATCAAGTTTTGTGGAAATGATTCGTGCTGGACGTGCTCGGGAGCGAAATATTGCTGAAAAAGAATTAATAAAATTTATTGGGGAACTAAATGAAAAAAAAAGATATCCATCTTGAAATTTTAATATTGACGGTTCAAGCTCTAGGGGAATTGACCGAGAAATTAATTTTCTTGGGAGGCTCAACAATATCATTTTATATTACAGAGCCAGAGGTCGTACAAATCCGTGAAACATTGGATGTTGATTGTGTGGTCGAAGTCAGTAGTCGACTTGAATATGAGGATCTAATTCAAAAATTGCGTAAAAAAGGTTTTACCGAAGATTATGAAAGCAAAGTCATTTGCCGTTATAAAAAAAGGGAACTGATTCTTGATGTTATGCCCGCGGATTTAAAAATTCTTGGATTTACAAATAAGTGGTATAAGTCTGGCATTGAAAATGCTATCGAGTTAGATTTAGAAAAAACTAAAATAAAAGTATTTAGCCCTGCTTTTTTGATCGCCTCAAAAATCGAAGCGTTCAAGGGACGGGGTAAAGGCTCCTTTTCGACGAGTTCTGACATCGAAGATATTGTAACTGTTTTTGATGGTAGATCTAATATTGCACAGGATCTTATGGAGAGTCCCATTGATGTCAATTTATCCGACTTAAAAATCATAAAGAGACAGAGGAGTTTTTGCGAGGTTTTCGCAAAAGTTAAGTATGATGTAGTTCTTGTGGATTAACAAATAACTATAAAACCAATCCAAATGTTGGTAGTAGATTTAAGGTTTTCAACAATCCTACTTCGCAATTCAGGTTGTATTAATAATATTGAAACTTCATTACAATGCCTTATAAATTATTGAATTCCTACAAGAGTCACAGTAGTCACAAGACTTGAAATAAGGAAGTACGGGGCATTTATCGCGGTATAGAAAAATGGACGCGGGAAATTCGGATTGATCGACACTGTCATTATCATCGGAATGAAATACCCAATCCCAACCGTGGCACCAAATACCAATGCATCCGAAAGGGTTTGAATGTTCAGGACCTTGATTAACACAGCGCTTGTTAACGTGATAAATATACCACAAACTGTTGGCCCGGCAACCATGAGACCTGAAGGTTTCTGTTTTGGCTCTTTCTCTCTCCCCATCGCACTCAAATACATTTTCGAGATGACAACGCCAAAATAGAAGCCTCCAAAAATGAAATTAAAGACAGTTATCAGCAACATTCCTATCCAACTAATTTCTGATATTACAAAATGCATTTTATCTCCTTTGTTTTTGATAATTATCTTATTTGTAAATATGTCATTTTATGGCATATTTGTTTTATGCCGAAATCTAACTATATTAGTCGCAAAAGTCGTCTCGACAATCTCATTGGTCTGCTAAAAACGGAGGAAGTGCGTAATTCGTTGGAGCTTAGTCGGCTGCTTAATGTAAGCCTGCGGACTTTAATGCGTGATTTGCGCGATCTAGAAGAAGCCGGCTATCCCATTGAATCAGACCGTGGGCGCGGCGGTGGAATAAGGCTTCAGCGAGGCTGGGGATTGGGTAAATTGCAGTTAAATTATAGTGAAATTCTTGATTTGCTAATTGCTATAGCTACGATGGAAAAGTTGAAACCTCCATTCCTAATGAGCAATCTTCGAAGTATTCGTTTCAAAATAGCCCAATCTTTTCCAGATACCCAGAGACATTATATTCAAAACATTCGCAAACGAATTTGGGTTGGAGACACCGCTACCGATAAAGTTCTATCTAGTTTTAAAATTCCAAAAGAAAATATTATTATCCCGCTACGAATCAGTTTTTTTGAATGTAAGCAGCTTGAAATTGGCTACAACGATGAGAAAGGTAACATTTCGAATAGAATCATTGAACCGCATTATTTACTTTTTAACTGGCCAGTTTGGCACATTCTAGCTTGGGATTACCTCAGAAATGATATTCGATTTTTTAGAGTTGATAGGATCACTAGTTGCGAATTAATGAAAGATTCCTTTAAATCAAAAGATAAAATGAAATTTAATAAAGCGATAACTGAATTTTTTGAATCAGTCTAAACTATTTAAATTTATTCAGCCTAAGCTTTCTAAGTTTTATCTTCCGAACATGTAAGTTGATGCCCCGTTCTTTCACACGATAGTAAAGCTTCATAAGATCAGTGGTTTTTGTTAATTTGAGTAGGCTTACTTTATCAAAGTTCTGATGAAAAAGTTTTGATTTCTTGACACTTTTACCAAAGTGCAAGTTTAATATTCGAATTGAGGTTTATATGAAATTAATTAGTATTTTTGTTACTTCACTTTTCTATATTATAGCTCACGCCGATGATAGACTTATTCTATGTGAAGCTTTGGATAAACTTGATAGAGAGTATTTTTTTGAGATGAATATAGATTCCGGTTATATCAAAGTAATGCCTTCTGGAGGTGTTTGGAAGACATAATATTCTGATACAAAAAAATGTGGATTGAATATTGGTGATGCTATTTGTACTCAAGTGATAAACCACAATTTAGATAAACCAAATCAACCCCATTTTGCTGTTTCACTTTCAATAAAATGTAAATCAAAAGGTGGAATTACTTTAAAACAATTTAACGGAGTTGCAGAAATTAATCGTTTTGGAGACGGTTATGGAAGTTTTGTCTGTGGGAAATTGACTTCAAATGACTTAACGCTCTCAAATTGTACCGTAAATTAAACACTTATTCAAATAATGAATGGTGATCATCAACATGACTTTTAAAATTATTTTTTTATAAATTAGAGAAGGTGATAAATTAAAAATTTAGATTTCATTGAACTGTACTCCAACACCACGGTCAGCGCTTAAGCTTGATTCACCATTTCTAACCCACACAACTTTTGCTTTAATTTGAAGACGCTCTTTAGTTTGAGTTGACGTTTGGTGGTTGAGTAAATTTAAGTTAAGATTATGACCCACTCGTAATGAAATTCCTTTGTATTCAAAAAAAGCACCACCTGTAGAATAGTTTCGCATACGTGTTGGTATAAATAATCCAGTTTCCATAACAAGTATTCGAGCGGGTTCATTGGTAACAAACCTTGGGAACTGTATTAAATCTAATTTTTTATACTCAATTAAATCAGTAACTAAATTTTCATAAATATTAATTTCAAATGGTTCTTGCAATGTAAAAATATTCTTCATCATACCAACTTGTTTGTAAGCAGAGAGTGAGATCTGTTGGGCAATAACTAATACTTTAGACCGAGGATGTTTATTTGCAAATTGAATGAGATTTAGCATTATTTTTTCACTCACTGAATCACATTTAAATATAATTAAATCTGCTTTATTGATCTTTTCTTGACTTGAAAGTTCACCAATTAATACTTTTTGAATTTTTTCAATTCCAAGATGAATTAATCCAGACTCTATTGCAGATAAATTGTCTTCTCTAGAATGAATAATTATAACTTGATGATTACTTCCCATGTAATGCAAATCGGTATTCTTTAAAAATACTTAAGGCCTAGATGTTAGTCCTTACTGCCAGTCCATTGTGTAACTAAATTATTTTTGATGAGTTCAGCAAATTTCTTTTTTTTTTAATTTTTTTACAATATTCTTTAAATTTTGAAGATAATGATATTTCTTAAATTATGGATTTTATTATAAGTTGAAAATAAGTTTGAATTGAATTATATTTGTTTATAATGAAATCTGATTCGTTAAGTTCTAATTCTATTTTTTTTAACTTTGATTTAAGTTCCTTAAATACATTACACCTTAATTCTTATGCTGAGTATTTTGTTGAAATTGAAAATATAGAGCAATTAAAGGTTTTGACTAAAAATTTAAAATTTAGAAATATGCCATGGAAAATTCTTGGCGGAGGAAGCAATTTAGTTTTACCTCCAAAAATAAATGGTTTGGTTTTAAAAATCAATAATAAAGGACTCAAATTAGTTTCTGAGGATAATAATTTTTGGTATATAAATTCATCTGCAGGTGAAATTTGGAATGATTTGATTCAATGGACTTTAATGTATGGATATTTTGGACTCGAAAATCTATCCTTAATTCCTGGCACAGTAGGCGCGGCTCCCATTCAAAATATTGGTGCTTATGGGGTAGAAGTTAAAGATTTTATTTGGGAAGTAAATTGCATTGATTTAAAAACTGGTGTTGAAAAAAAATTTACTAATTCAGAATGTTTATTTGCATATCGCGATAGTATATTTAAAAAAATGTCACACTCCCATTATTTAGTTTGGGATGTTACTTTTCGAATCCCTAAAAATAATATTTTGCACTTAGAATATGGTGATATAAGAGCTGAATTAAAAAAACTTTCACTAAAAGAAGATTTTCCACCACATATAGCTCAAGCAATTGTTAACATTCGGCAAAAAAAACTCCCAGATCCAAGGATTATTGGAAACGCAGGTAGTTTTTTTAAAAATCCAATTGTTAGTAAAGTTGTACATAATGATTTATTAAAAAAATATCCTAATCTAGTTAGTTATGAAGTATCAGTTAAATCAGTCAAATCAGATAAATCACATATATCAGATAAAGAAGATAACTCGGAGTGCAAAGTTAATTCATATAAACTCGCAGCAGGTTGGCTAATTGATCAATCAGGTTGGAAAGGTAAGAAATTGGGACTTGTAGGAATGTTTGAAAAACAAGCCCTAGTATTAGTGAATTATGGTGGTTCTATCACTACTTCAAATGAAGTACAAAAACTAGCAACAGAAATTATAAATGATGTGAAAAATAAATTTGGAGTTCAACTTGAGCCTGAACCTATTTTTTGGTAATATTTCATATTTAATCTCGCTTTGCATTATATGTTATTAATTAATATCTATCATGCTACACTCCATCTTCCGAAAATCTAGAATAATGTGAGTTCGAAAATAAATATTTGTTATAGTTTAACAAACAAAAAAATAACAGCCCATGATTTTGTCTCGCATATAATCGCTAAGCGATCGGACCTAATCATGAGCAGTTATTAAAATTAAAGGATATGAGTATATGAAACCTGAAGCTCTCAATGCATTACAAATAATTGCTGGTGTTGCAATTTTACTTTTCATTATTATCATAGGAACAGTCACTGCAAATTATTTGAAAAAAAGTTCTAAACTTGATTTAGAAAGTAAAAATAATCAAAATGATCAAGATAAACTAAGACAAGATAAATTTAATCAAGATTTAACAGATAAATCCAAAGAGTCTTTAGCTCCAAAAGAAGATTTTAAAATTAAAACAAATGAAATTCAAATTGATAAAATCAAGGTGGCAGAGGAAAAAGCAAATTTGGGTGATGCACTTTTGCAAACGCGCAAAAATCTTTGGGGACGAATTCAATCCTTATTTGGTGAAACTAAGATTGCGCAAATTGAAGATATCGAGGAAATTTTATATACAAGTGACCTCGGCCCCCAAACAGTCGAAAGATTACTTTCTAAAATTTCTGAGACTCTTTCAAACTCCGAAAAGAAAAATGCTGATTCCGTTAAAGATGCTATTAAAAAAGAAATGTTAAATATATTTGCTCAAACATTTTCTAGTGGCGAGTTAATTTCTTCTGAGGAAGATTTAATAAATCCATTTTATAAATTTGAATTTACAAAGCCTTCGGTTTGGATGGTCGTAGGAGTGAATGGTGCGGGTAAAACCACATCCATTGGGAAAATAGCTTCTCGGTTAGCTCAGGAAGGTAAACGAGTACTTGTAGCGGCAGGTGATACCTTTAGAGCTGCAGCTGGAGCTCAACTTCAAGCCTGGACAGATCGAGCACAAGTTGAAATATTTTCGCCTCAAGGTGTTACCGACCCATCAGCGGTTGCCTTTGATGCTGTTAATAGTGGTAAAGCAAAAGGGTATGATGTGATAATAATTGATACAGCTGGAAGGCTTCATACTCAGCAAAATTTAATGGAAGAAATTAAAAAAATGAAAAGGGTGATTCAAAAAGTAATTCCAGAAGCTCCCCATGAAGTGTTATTAGTATTAGATGCAAACCAAGGTCAAAACGCTTTAATGCAAGCCAAGGAATTTCATAAATCATTACAATTAACAGGCGTTGTCTTAACTAAAATGGATGGCACGGCAAAGGGTGGGGTTGCAATCGGAGTAACAAATGAACTTCAAGTTCCAATAAAACTTATTGGTGTAGGTGAAAAGATTAATGACTTACGTCCATTTTCTCCTAAGTCATTTGTTGAATCTATTATTAATTAACTTTGAAATCGTTTCAAAATGGTATTTAATTTTATTTAAAGTCGCGAATATTATTTATACATCTGTATATAATTTTAGTTACATTTTTATGATTGTTTCATTTGTAGAATTAATTCCAAGATATAGAATTTTTTGAATTAAAACTGATATTACAATTTATTTCTTCTCAATTTCGAACAGACATCAAAATTGCAGATTCCAATTTTATAAGTAGTGAACAATAACATTGGAGATGAACTAAAATGAAAAATTTGAAGTTAAAAAATATAATTCGCAAAGTTATAACTATTGGTTGTTTAGCAATTTCAACACTCAGTAATGCAGACTATGTTGAGATGGTAGATTATCATGATGATAATTTAAATTATACGATTCCTACTTATGGTTTATATTATGGAAACAAGGGGAATTGGATATCGATGCCTAATTTGAGTTATTGTAGAGAAACAAAAGATTGTAAGTTGGTAGCAATTAGTACTGATGTCTTGACGACTGGTTATGGCGGGACCCACCCAGCCACATTATCTCCAGACTGGGAATTTAGAAATGGAGCAAATAAATTTTATCCTGAAAATTCTAATGATGATTTGTTTGAGTTTGGTGGAAATAAAAAGCAGTATATTTCACGTTCGGATTTGAGTATTTATAATGTTGATTATTTTACAGAGTTTAGACCAGTATTTGCACAGACTTCATTTGGTGGAAATGATAATAATCAAATTATAGTTACGAAGAATGATATTACGATTGCTTACTTGGTTAAGTCTCATATTCGGTTGGCTGATTTAGTAATAAGTGAACCTAGTATTGAAAATACTTCATCTGGAGAGTCAAAATTATCAGTTTATATTCAACCAAATAGAGCTGATAACCGAAAATTACTAAACCTTGAAATTAGCCATGTGGAAGCTAAATTTACACCAATTTTAGATAATGGGACTTTAGATTTAGCTAATCAATTTGTAAAAATTATTCGTCCTAATAATTTAAACTATGCCATTGAAAATATAAATTTAGCTCCAGGAAGCTTTAAGTTAGATGTAATTGCTTTTGATTATGCGGGTGAGAAAAGTAATTTTATTTCGAAGACAATTACAAAGTCTTACGATAATTTTTTAGCCCCAACAAAAGGAAAAGTAACTTCAACATATACTTCTAAAACAGCGCAGATTGTAACTTCATTTTTACCTCCCAAAAAAACAAAAAGTGGTATGGTCATACAACCGGGGAAAATAACTGATTATGTCTTTAATGTAACTAATCCAAGGGGCGATACCGCGAAGGTAATTGTAGATAATTCTGGAGATTATATTGTTGAATGGAGTAATGGTGAAGCAGATGTTTTGACTTTTACCTCAGGAACTAGCCCAACATTAAGTTTAAAAGGATTGAATGTTGAAGGAACATATAATTTTAAACTCGCAGCTGCTCATCAAACTGCATCAAAATTAGTTGAGGGTGATTCACTCAGCTGGTCAGCTCAATACACCTGCACAGAAGTATTTAATAAAATAAGATGTCCTTCTAGCTCAATGAAAAGTTACATTTTAAAATCACCTGCTTCTACTTCAATAAAACGTAAAGTAGTATTTAATAAATTAACCCAAACTTCTCAAATAAATGTTTCGTGGAAGGTAAATAGAAAAAATTTAAATAACAAACTCGTTCCACTTAATAATATAACTAGTTTTTGTATTCAATTTACTTTACCTGATGGAACTGAGAGTACTTTAATTATTCCTGCTAATGCTTCAAATTATTCAACCAAAATAAATGTTGGTAATAATTTAGTAGATGTTATTGCCTCGTCAAATTTGGCAGGGAGCTCGTATCTTGTTACAATTAAAGCCCCACCAAAAGGCGAGTATCGAATTGGTATAGCAGAAATTTTTAATAATGGTTCTTCGGGTGATGTGATAGGTGTTAAATCAGCTTCCCCAGTTACTAAAGTAAAATAAAAAAACTGAACAAGACTTGTTGTTGTGGAAATTCAAATTTTAAAGCAGCAACAAGTCAAATGCGCAAAGTGGAGCGGGAAACGGGGCTCAAACCCGCGACCTTCGCCTTGGCAAGGCGACGCTCTATCAACTGAGCTATTCCCGCGATCGAATGAAACGATTTGAGTATGATTAATCAGGGTCAATTAATAAGTCAATACTTTGTTATTATTAAACTTAAATCCTGACAATATGTTCTAATTTTATTTAAGGGGTGATTGAAAATCGCCCTCAACAAACAAGAAAATTACGGCGCATGATTATGTCTCGCATATAATCGCAAAGCGATCAGACTTAATCATGAGCAGTAATTATGAAAATACAAATTTTAGTTTGGATTTTCATAATAGGGGTGATTGAAAATCGCCCCCAACAAACAAGAAAATTACTGCTTATGATTATGTCTGATATAATCGCGAAGCGATCAGACTTAATCATGAGCAGTTATTTTTTAATCCTGCCTTATACAATAAGTAATATTCAAAACCACTTGTTAAACTCAAGATTACACTGAGCCATAAAACCCAATAAGCCCAGGTTGCAATAGGTAAATTATCAAAATTTCCGATCATTATAAAGGGGATTGCTCCCATTTGTAATGCTGTTTTCCATTTACCAGATGGCTTTGCTGCAATTACAAATTGGTCGGCAGCAGCAATGGCTCTCAGTCCACCAATATAAGTATCACGGGCAAGAACAATAATAACCATATAAGGATCAATTTTATTTAAAAAAACAAGCATCACAAAAATACTTGAAACTAAAATTTTATCAGCCACTGGATCCATAAACTTGCCCATATTTGAAATGGCATTATATTTTCTGGCAAAATAACCATCATAATAATCGGTGATTGAGGCCATAGCAAACAATAGAGCCGCAACTAAATTTGAAGTCGAAGTATTTAGAAGCAAACAATAGATTAAGGGTGGGATGAAAAAAATACGAGAGTAAGTAATCCACATTGGAAGATTATGTTTCCAGTTTTGAGTCAACTTGGTAGCTTTATTCATAAAATTAATTTACCCTTTTTATAATATACTTTTCGCTGTCATAAATTATGCGTTAACGATTTTATTATTTATTGACCCAGAAATTATATAACTGCTCATGATTAAATCTGATTGCTACGCAATTGTATCAGACATAATCACGAGCAGTTATTCTCTTGTTTGTTGGGGGCGATTTTCAATCACCCCGTATTATGAAAATACAAACTAAAGTTTGAATTTTCATAATAACACAGGTAGTTTAAACATAATAATTTTTAAATGTACATCTTGAAGGTTATTAGACTTCTTGCATGATATAAATAACAGCTAATGATTAAGTCTGATCGCTTCGCGATTATATCAGACGTAATCATTAGCTGTTATTTTCTTGTTTGTTTGGGTTGATCTTCAATCACCCCCTGTAAACAGCTAATGATTAAGTCTGATCGCTTCGCGATTATATGCGAGACAAAATCATGCGCCGTTTTTTCTTGTTTGTTTGGGTTGATTTTCAATCACCCCCTGTATACTACTAATGATTATGTCTGATCGCTTCGCGATTATATCAGACGTAATCATTCGATTTTATTTTTTTATTTTATTGGAGTAAGTAATTAATAATAAAAATTTTATTTGTAATTTAATTTCGAGATATGTTTTTATTTTTTGTACTTTTTTAAGTGTGAAAACTTTTTCAATTTGTGATTTTGAAGTCAATAATAAAGAACCCTATTGGCGAAAACCTGAAATTTATAAAAAAATAACTGATGATAAAATTATAGCTGTTTCTTCTAAGTTTTTTGAAGATTGTCCTGCTTGGAGTTTCAGAGGGGCCGGTATTGTAAGAGTATCAATAGAGCAAGTATGGAAAGCTGTGTTTGAATTTGATCGACTAAAAAAAATGGCTGATATTTTCTCTGAAGTTGATTATGACAAATCACAGAAAAAATTGAAGTTAAAAATAAAATTATTAGCCATCGAGAAAGAACTTGTTTTAAGATTCATAACTGAAGAACATTTGAAAGAAGATAAAAAGCTAAAATTTGTAGTTGAATATGGTTTTTTAAAAACACTTGAAGGTGAACTTCGATTAAAAATATACAACTCGCAAGAGACAGAAGTAGGTCTTTTTGCAAAATATCCTGATAAAATAGAGCGTTGGCCAGATTGGATTTTTGCATTTGCAACTGAGGCTGTAATGAGTCGAGTTGCAGGTGAGTTGCGAAAAATGGTAGAACTTGGGCTTTGATTTATTATATATTAACAAGAGGTGTTTTTTGGATCAAGATTTTTCGGATAGACGCAAATACCCCCGATTATTTTTAGCTCATTCTGATGATGAGTATAATAAAATTGAGGGGGCTCAGTTTTTGTGGCCACAGGGAGGAAAATCTCAAGTTTTAGATATTTCTTACTCTGGAATAGCTATTAGCAGTACTGGTTTTTTAGACCAAGTGCGTGTTGGTGATTACATTGAAGCATTTTTATTGCTTCCCCATGATGCTCATTTCCAAATTCCGATTTCTGTTAGAGTTGTTCGTAAAACAGCTAATGTTATTGGTTTTAAAATTGATTCAACGAACCCAGAAGGTCGAATAAAAATTGATCAACTTATGAAAGATGGAATTGTTATGCAGGGGTTAGTTAAGCGTTCTGCTGAGAATTTAATTTCAATTTTGAAAGCTGATATTTGGTATCATGGTCCTTTCGATACCAATTTTTTTATTTGGAAAGATATCGATGGTAAGATGACAAAATGTTTTATTGAGTATGATAATAGTGTTCTCATTTATGAAAATGGGGATTATCGTGTAGCAAGAACTTCTAGTACTGCAGATGAAGCACAAGGTTATGGAGCCCCATTTGTATCTAAAAATTTTCAATCACAAAAATTATCACTCGGACAAAGTTGGATTGACCGATTGCAAAGAATGATTTTTACTTCAAAAAACTATCGACAAGATCTACAAATGATCTATGATATTCTTCAACAAAAAAAATTAGGGCTTTAAGCGAGGTGTCGTATGGATCGAAATTTAGCACTTGAGTTTGTTCGAATAACAGAAGCTGCAGCACTTGCTTGCTCTCATCATATAGGTCGAGGTGATGAAAAATCAGCAGATAAAGCAGCTGTGGATGCCATGAGAAAAGCTTTTGACTCTGTTCGAATTGATGGAACTGTTGTCATCGGTGAAGGAGAAAGAGATGAAGCTCCAATGTTATATATCGGTGAAAAAGTGGGGCGTAGATCAGAAGAAGCTCCAGCCATTGATATTGCTCTTGATCCATTAGAAG
Organism: Bdellovibrionales bacterium; assembly: GCA_005793345.1. Taxonomy (GTDB): domain Bacteria; phylum Bdellovibrionota; class Bdellovibrionia; order Bdellovibrionales; family Bdellovibrionaceae; genus SXSU01. The sequence continues at coordinate 13,979 of SXSU01000117.1, read as the reverse complement.
GAACAACAATTTGTGCTAAGGGTGGTGTGGGAGCTATTTCTGTAATTGCAGTTGCAGAAAAGGGTGGTTTCTTACATGCACCAGATACTTATATGGATAAAATTGCCTGTGGACCAGCCGGAGTAGGAATTATTGATTTAGATTTATCTCCTACTGAAAATGTACATCGAGTGGCTGAAGCCTTAAGAAAACCTGTTGAAGATATGATGGTAGTTATTTTAGATCGTCCTCGACATGAGAACCTAATTCAAGAAGTACGTAAAACTGGTGCTCGAATTCAATTAATAGGTGATGGAGATGTTTCAGCTTCTGTTGCCGCTGCATGGCCTGATTCTGGTATAGATTTGTTAATTGGGATTGGAGGGGCTCCAGAGGGAGTTATTTCAGCAGCAGCAATGCGATGTTTAGGTGGAGATTTTCAAGGTCGATTGAAATTTAGAAATGAAGCTGAAAAAGAACGAGCTCAAAGGATGGGGATTTTAGATTTAAATAAAAAATACTCAATGAATGAACTTGCTTCTGGATCTGTGATGTTTTGTGCTACAGGAATTACAGATGGTCCTTTGTTAAAAGGTATAAAATTATACCCTAATAGAAAAGCAACTACTCAATCAATTGTAATGCGATCTAAGACAGGAACAAGTCGTACGATCCATTCATACCACAACTTGGGTATTAAGCCAGTATGATTAAGTTAAATTGTTTTTCTTGTTCTAAAGAATTAACATTTAGTTCAGAATTATCGAGACGTGAAGAATGTCCACATTGCAGAGCAGATGTTCATGTTTGTAAAAATTGTCAGTTCTATGATTCTAAAGTTTATAATGAATGTCGAGAAACACAGGCCGAAGTCATTCGCGAAAAAGAACGAGCAAACTTTTGCGATTATTTTACAGCGGGGCAGAGCAGTCTTAAGAGTTTAAATTCAAATAAAACTGATTTATTTGCAGCTGCTGAGGCACTATTTAAAAAGAAAGACTCCTGAAGGTTGACAAAGGTTCCTTTTTTTTATTTGATCAATATACAGGGTGATTGAAAACACCCCCAATAAACAGGAAAATAACTGCTGAGGTAATATGGCAAGCGCACAAACTTCTGATGTATTTAATTGTAGTCCAGAAAAATTTTATAAAATTATTACCGACTATGATAAGTATCCTGAATTCTTAAAAGAAGTAACCCACACTAAAATTCTTCAAACAAATGGAAATAAAAAATTAATTGAATTTGAAGTGAGTGTAATAAAAACATTTAAATATTCTTTATGGATCACAGAAAATTTGAATACTGGAATATCTTGGGAATTGGCATCTGGTGATGTATTTAAAACTTCTGTAGGGTCTTGGCAATTAAAAGAAGAGGCTGGTAAGTGTCGGGGAACATATGCTCTTGAAGCCACCTTTAATTTATTTGTACCAGGTCCAATTGCAAAAGCACTTGTAAGTGTAAACCTCCCAGCAATGATGAGCTCATATCATAAAAGAGTAGCAGATCTATATGGAAAATAATGATTCAAACTCATCAGATAATAAAAAAAATTCTGGTGAAAAAGAAAAGGAAAAAGGTAAATCAGAAGGGCTTTTTGGTGATGCTCTAAAAAAAGTTTTTACCGCAGGTGTATCAGCCGCCTTTATGACTGAAGAAAGTGTGCGAAATCATTTATCTGATTTAAAATTACCTAAGGAATTTTTAAATTTAGTTCTTCAGCAAGCAAATAAATCAAAAGAAGAATTAGTTCAAAAAGTGAGTAAAGAAATTTTAAATATGATTGGTAAAATTGATTTTGTAACTGAAGCTTCTAAATTTGTTGAAAACCATAAATTTAAAATTTCGGCTGAAATTGAAGTCATTAAAAAAGATAAGCCGTTAAAATGAGTTTTGTCTGGAATAATCTTAATCCAGCGACTGGATCTGTAATAAATACTTTCACAACTCATTCGACCCAAGAAGTTTTTGTAAAGTTAAATGAGCTGTATGAGTTTCAAAAAACTTGGCAAAATTATCCTGTATCGCAAAGATTAGACTCTATTATTAATCTTAGTTATTATTTAGAATCCCATAAAAATGAATTGGCATTTATGATGGCTACCGAAATGGGAAAGCCAATCTCTCAAGGCGTTTCCGAAGTAGAAAAGTGTGTTCAAACATGTAAATATTTTGTTGAGCATGGCTTGCATTTTATGGCGAGTGAAGAAGTTGAAGCTCAATATAAAAGTTCTTGGATTGTAAAGCGCCCATTGGGTGTAGTATTAGCAATTATGCCTTGGAATTTTCCACTATGGCAGGTTATTAGATGTGCAATCCCTGCATTAATGGTTGGAAATACAATTCTTTTAAAACATGCACCACTAGTGCAAGGTTTTGCAACTCATCTTGAAAAAATATTTAATGATGTTTTTCGTGAACCTGTATTAAAGCAAATTGCAATCCAAAATTCTGAAGTCGAAGAAATTATAGCTCATCCTTATGTTGCAGCTTTAAGTTTTACGGGTAGTGCAAAAGCAGGAAGACAACTGGCCGCTCTTGCAGGTACACATTTAAAAAAGTGTGTGCTTGAATTGGGAGGAAGTGATCCTTATTTTATTTTTAATGATGCAGATCTTGAGCTTGCGGCCCAACTATGTGTGAAGTCTCGTTTTATAAATAGTGGTCAAAGTTGTGTTGCTGCAAAAAAATTTTATATTCACGAAGATGTTTATAATGATTTTCGGAAATTAGTAATTAATAAAGTTCAAAAATTAAAGGTGGGGTCACCATTAGATAAGCTTACCGAAGTTGGTCCCCTTGCTGAAGAGAGATTTCGGCAGCAATTAATCTCTCAGATAAATAATGCAATTATTGGAGGGGCAGAAGTTCTTTGTGGTGGAGATTCACTTGATGTTGGTTTTTATTTAACACCAACTGTGATTGAAAATGTAACTCCTACCATGGAGCTTTTGACAGAAGAAGTTTTTGGACCTGTTATGCCATTAGTAAAAGTTAATAATATGAATCAAGCTATTCAACAAGCAAATCAATCGCGATATGGACTGGGAGCAGCCATTTTTACAAAGCAAAATGATCTTGCATGGAAATTGGCAGTTGAATCAATTGAAGCAGGTATGATTGCAATAAATCAGATGGTTTCTTCGGACCCTCGATTGCCTTTTGGCGGAGTAAAAAATTCGGGATTTGGTCGTGAATTAGGTTTGTATGGATTAAATGAATTTGTAAATATAAAAACAATTGGGATCAATTAGTTTTTTTTTAGCTGGAAGATGCTATAATTGGTAATTCTATTTTAAAACAAGTATGAGCTTGTTTTGGATCAAGATACAGTTTTCCACCATGGGACTCAATAATACCTTTAGAAATACTAAGTCCTAATCCGGTTCCATTTCCTGCCTCTTTAGTGGTAAAAAATGGTTGCATAATTTTGTCTATAATTTCTATTGGTATTCCATTACCCGAATCCTGTATACTTAAAATTAATAGATCACCTTGAGTTTCAGTCTTGATTTGGATCCATTTATTTTCAAGATTTGCTACAGCATCTAATGAATTTGAAATTAAATTAATAAGCACTTGTGATATTTGTACGCTTCTGCAGTTTATAATTATATTTTTAATGGGTTGTATTTGGAGATCAACTCCATATGTTTTTATTTTTTCGGAGCAAAGATTTATTGAATCCATAATTATATCATTTATCGGAATTGGTGCAAATGGATCATTATTAGCATCTCTTGAAAAAGATTTTAAACCCTTTACAATTTTTGCAATTCTTAATGACATTGAATTAATTTTTTCTATTTCAACTAAGATTTCTTCTTTAGTTAATCGAGCAGCATGAATTTGAATACGTTGAGCACGTCCATGAATGACAGCTAAAGGATTATTGATTTCATGAGCAATTCCAGAAGCCATTTCTCCTAATGAAACCATTTTTGCACTTTGAACCAACCTTTGCTTGTTTTCATTTATTGAGTTCATCATTTGGTTAAAAGCTTGGGCAAGTTTTCCAATTTCATTTTGAGATGTATCTTCTGCAAATGATGATAAATTTCCATTTTTAATATTTTCAGCTACTTGAACTAAATTATTAAGCTGATAAATTAGAAATCGAGAGACAAACCTTGCTAATAACCCTCCTGCAATTATTGCAAGGATTGCGTAGATTATACCTTTATAAAGTACTTCACGAATTTTTTCTTTGGTTGAATTTTTATTTAATGAAACCCTTGCCCAACCGATATGGGTAACTCCTAATAAAATTGGAGATGCGTACTCTATATCATTATCACTCTCAAAAACTAGCTGAGGTGTTTTGTTATTTAGATCATATTTTAAATTACTCTTTTCATCAGAAACATATTTTCCTATATATTTATGTTGAGTGTGAGCTAATACCTTACCATCAAGAGCTTGGATAAATGCATAATTTATATTTTTAAAAGATAGAAAGGATTGAATAATTTCATCTAATCCAGCCAAATCACGTGAATGGGTCCAGGGAGCAGTAGTTACTGCCAAAGTGCTTGATAACGAAAAAGCATTTTCACTAATCTGATTGTATAGAATTTTTTTTTCTTCAAATACATGATCAAGAATAAATCCTGCCATTAATACACCATGAACTATTGTAACCCCTAAAATCAAATGAGTTCTTACAGATAAATTTTTTACTTTATTTAAAAAATTTTTAAATAAATGTATATTCAAAGTTCAGCTCCCATAATTTGATTGTATTGTTTGATGTAGGATTCTACGACCTTGTATTTCTCATTATTAGCAGCTTCAAACTTCGTAAGTTCTAACCTTTTTAAAATTGCTTTTCCTTCAGAAGTTTCACTAAGATTTAAAATAACTGATTTAATTTTAGAGATAAGATTGGGATTTAAATCATTTCTTGCCATAATACTATTATTAATTAGAGACTCTGTTTCAAATAGAGTAATGAGTTGTTTGTCGAATTCAGGATGCTCTTTTTTCATGGCTTCCCATGGAGGAGGCCAAGTTCCAGCGGCATCTACTTCTTTATTAAAAACCGAAAGGATTGAAGATTCTTGTGAACCTACATATTTAATTACAATATCTTTTTTTAAATCTATGTGATGATTATATAAAAAAAGTTGAGGAAGTATAGATGCAGCGAGTGCTGTCTGAGCTGGAAAGGCAATACTTTTTCCCTTCAAATCTTTTATTTTTTTGATTGAGCTATCTCTACGTACAAGAATGATTCCTTTAAAGTTAAAATCGTCACCCATTTTAGCAAAAACATGGTAACCATACTTTTGTGCGAGTATGGTTTGATATGGATTAGGTAAAATAACATTAAAGTGTTTTAACTTTAATTTCTCGTTATAATCAGGATAGTCTTTTGATGATTCTAATGTAAATTGAATATCTGATATTTGGTGATTGAGTTGATTTATTATAGGCCCAAAATATTCTTGCATTCGCTCCGGATTGTGAAGGGGGTGAATACCCACAAGAATTTCTTGTTTCGTGCTTTTTGAATTATCTGTAAAACTTGGTGTATAACTTTTTGATTTGTTTTCAACACACTGGCACTTAATAAAAAAAGAAAATAAAAATAAGAAACACAAAAATAAAAAAATTTTTAAATGCTTCGGTTTTAGTAGTGTTTCATCATTTTCTTTTTTTATCATCAGAATTACTCCATAAATATTTCTGATTTTCTCTTGGTTTAGTATATCTAAACTTAATTAAGCAATAAAGACCTTATAGGTCTATAACTTATTAAGTCGAGTTAGTAAGACTAACATATTAAAATTTAATAAGAAAATAATTAAATTAAAGTAAATTTAAATATGAATTTTAATACATATGTAGAGAATAGATATTAATTTTTATAAAGTAATCTTTAAACTACGACCTTGGTTTTAATAATTATCACATTACTTGGCATATGCATTGCTGATATTTTATTGTGTCGGATACTTTTGCTTCGAGCCACATAATTGAAAACTAAATATTATACATTATGTATTAATAGATTCTCTGATAAATTGAACTAAAAAATATTTAGCTAAGTATTCGATATCGACTAATTTTTCTTTGTGAAACCATTGCACTTTATTAAAAGCTCCCCATTTGTTTTCAATATACTCATCGGATTCGGCTTGAGAGTCCATAAAATGAAACTGAATCAATATGTGTCCTGGTTTTTTAAAAGTAAAAATAAGTTTATAACCATTTCGAAATAACATGAAATCACTTTGTGTTTTAACTAGGGGGTAAAGTTTTATTCGACCAACTATTGTGGGCTTGGAGTCATTAAATATTTCTACAGCCTCTTCAAAAATTAATTTTAAATGATTTAAAAAAGTTAGAGTTTCGCTTATGAGAATTCTTTCTGGATTTAATGAGTTTTCAAAATTAACTAATCCAGTTTCAAGTATTTGATCCTCTGCTTGAATAAGTTCTTGAATCCATTGATACCGTTCAGTTTGAGTATTATCCATTGTTACTCCTCCACCTTTATGCTCTCCAATGGGATAGTTTACTGTCAATACTCAAATAAAATCAGGTCTAAGGATTGATCGAGAGTTGAACTTGGTGAGCAACAATTGCAAATGCCGTCGCGACATTGATCGAGTTTTTATTGCCATACATATTTATCTTAATTATTTCGTCGCAGGATTTTAATATTTCTGGGTTTAAACCAAATCTTTCATTTCCTACAATAATTGCAATTGGAGTCTTCCATTTTACCAACTGAATAGGTGTAGCTTGTGACGTTGTCTCTAGAGCGTAGATGGTGTAATTTAAATCTTTTAACTTTTTTATAGCTTGAAGTGTTGATTCAATATGTTCCCAAGGGGTATATTCATGGGTCCCAAGTGCGGTTTTTGCTATTGTTGAATTATTCTCTGGAGTTGGTGAGTATCCCGTTAAAATAATTTTTTCAACTCCGAAACCGTCAGCGCAACGAAAAAGAGCACCAACATTGAACGCAGATCTGATATGGTCTGCAATTAATATTAATTTAATTTTGTGCAATACTTGATTTGAAGACATAGGATCATTGTTTTTATCTGGTTGATCATGTTGGAGTAACTCATCATCAGCAATTTGTTTTTGAATAAATCTTTCAATTGGTACTAGAAGGTCTGAAAATTTTCGAATATTCCATGGGGGATGAAATCGGCATGCTAATTCACCAATTTTTTTCAAATTAATATTTTCACTTTGAATTAACTTTTTTAATTCTTCAATGTAATTTTGAAAATCAGTTTGCGAAAACAATGTAGACAGCTCAACAGAATTCACAGAATTCAATGAATAAGAAGTTAAATATTTTTCGATTTTACGACCCTTCAAATAAAGGTCGTTAATTTTTTTTAACTCTTGATCTAAAGCACTCACTATATACTTCCTAATTTTCTTCCTACTTATATCATATAAAAATAGATAGTATTTTTAATCTTTTAAAAAATGGGGTGAAGATAAACACCCCATTAATAATTATTTTACCTTATCACCTGGTTTTGCACCTGAATCAGGAGAGAGTATAAATAATTCTTTACCACCAGCTCCTGCAGCCAACACCATTCCTTCTGATATGCCAAACTTCATCGTGCGAGGTTTTAAATTGGCGACGATAACAGTATAGCGACCAATTAAAGATTTAGCTGTGTACGCACTTTTTATGCCTGCTATAATTTGTTTTGTGATGCCATTGCCTAAATCTACTTTGAGCTTTAGTAATTTATCAGCTTCTTTTATTTCTTCAGCTTCAATAATTTTAACAACTCTTAAATCTACTTGGGCAAATTGTTCAAAATCAATTAATCCGTTATCATCTGATTTTTTTACATTTGTTTTTTCAACTTTTTCTTGGCTTTCATAAAACTTTTTTGTTTCATCAATAATCTTTTGAACTTTCTCAGGATCAACACGTGTTGCAAGGTGAGTGTACTCATTTAGTTTAATATTTAATGGTAATTTAATTGTATCAAACCAATTGTAGGTTTTTTCTCCAAAGAGCTTCTCAACATTTTCAACATATTTTGGTAAAATGGGTTTTAAGTAAATAGCTAATAATCTAAAAATTATTAATGAAGTTGAAACGACTGATTTAGCTTCTTCAATATCGGATTCGAGTAGTTTCCATGGTGCTTTTTCATCAAAAAATTTATTGGCCATGTCTGCGATAGATCGGATTTCAGTGATGACCTTAGAAAAATCTCTTGCTTCATAGAGTTGCGCAATGGCTTCAGCTCTAGCTTGTGCCTCTCTGATTAATGCTAATCCATCAGTAAGAGGCTCTGTGATGATTCCATCTAATTTTTTTGTGAGCATTTGTGCGCCACGGGACCCAAGGTTAGTAATTTTACCAATAAGATCACTATTCACTCGTTGAGTAAAATCAGTTAAATTCAAATCAATGTCATCAGGATGTTGAGTCAGTTTTGTGGCATAATAATAACGTAAGTACATTGGATCTAGATGATTCAAATATGTTCGTGCAAAAATTGAAGTCCCTTTTGATTTACTCATTTTTTCACCGTCAACAGTCAGCATACCGTGAACACAAATTTGTTTTGGTAATTTAAAGCGAGTGCAACTCAGCATGGCTGGCCAAAAAAGAGAATGAAAGTAAGTTATATCTTTACCAATGAAATGATAAATTTCAGAATTTTTATGACTCCAAAAATCTTCTAGCTTACGGTTGTTTTTTAAACACCATTCTTGAGTGGATGCAATATAGCCAATTGGGGCATCAACCCAAACATAAAAATATTTATCATCGTAACCAGGTATTTTAAAACCAAAATAAGGTTCATCCCTAGAAATATCCCAAGGTCTTAAATCTTCGTTAAACCATTCATTAAGCTTATGTGAAATTTCTTTTTGTGTATGTTCTGGAACCCATTTTTGTAAAAACTCTTTAAAATTATTGAGTTGAAATAAAAGATGATCAGAAGATTTTATTACAGGTTTTGAACCGCAAAGGGTGCATTGAGGTTCAATTAAATCTGATGGGTTGTAGGTTGCAGAACATTTGTCACAGGAGTCTCCATATTGATCAGCAGATTTGCATTTTGGGCAAGTGCCTTTAACAAAGCGATCTGGTAAAAACATTTTATCATGTTCACAATAAAGTTGATCAATTTTTTTTACTTCAATATGACCTTTGTCTTTTAAGTTTTGAAAAATTTCTTCAACTAATTTTTTATTTTCAGGAGAATTTGTAGACCCAAAGTGATCAAACTTTATTTCAAAATCAGAAAAATCTCGAAAGTGATCTTCCCAACTTTTTTCGATGATGGACTCTGGAGTTACTTTTTCTTTACGAGCGCGAACCAATATAGGTGTACCATGAGTATCATCCGCACAAATATATAAACATTCATGGCCACGCATTTTTTGAAAGCGGGTCCAAAAATCGGTTTGCAAATATTCAACAAGGTGTCCTATATGAATAGGGCCATTAGCATAGGGCAGTGCAGCCGTGGCTACAATTCTTCGAGCTTCAGCCATGAGTTAAATTCTCCATTTTATTTTATGAGTTTAATTAGTCTTGTTTAATCATATTTCAATCAGAAAGAGAATAAAAAATAAAGTTGACGCTATTGTTTTAAAAGTTGAGGCAGTTTTTTGTCTAGAAAGTATCTCCAGGGTAAAATCTGACAATTATTTGAAATTCGAGGAGTTAGCTCTTCACATACACAAATCAAATGTTGGCAGTTTGGGTATTCTTCAGAGAAACTTTTTAATCCATTTAACTCTTTGTTCCCAATTTTTTTCATAGCTTTTATTTCAATTGAAATAAGTGGGTTACTTTTTTTAGATAATATAAGATCTACTTCATTACCAGCCTGAGTTCTCCAAAAATGTAATTTATGATCTGAACTGTTGTATTCAATTTGTGCTCTTATTTCATTTATCAACCATTGTTCAAAAGCATCTCCACGACTAGTGGGAGAAAGTTGTCCAGAAATAGATTGAGTGAGTGCTGCAACCACACCATTATCAAAAAAGTAAAATTTAGAATGTTTAGATAATTGTTTTTTTACACTTAAGTCCCATGAGGGAAGATAAAATCCAATATAAGTTTCCTCTAATATATTAAAATAACCTCGAACAGTTCTTGCGGGTAATTGAGCTTCTCGAGCTATATTTTCAAAATTCAATAATTGACCGGAATATTGAGCGGCTACCTCAAGAAATCTATGAAATGGTCCAAGGTTTCTAACAACTCCTTCTTGGGCTATTTCATCTTTAAGATAGGTTTCAACATAAGTTATCAACTTCTTTTTTTTTAATTTTTCAGATTCAAAATAAATACCAGCTAATGAACCAGTCTGTAGGATTTTTTCGAGGTGAAAATGTCTTTCCAATTCAGTAAAAGTTAGTGGAAACAATTTGTAAATAGGAGCTCGTCCTCCAAGCATATTTGCATGTGTTCTTTTGAGTTTTCGAGTACTTGAACCAGACAAAATAAAAATGCACTTTGTTTCTTCAATCAACTGGTGAATTTCATCTAAAAGTGAGGGGTTTTTTTGAATTTCATCTATAAAGATATACTTTATTTTTTTTTCTTGAATTTGAAAAAGTGCTTCTTCTCGAAATAAAGTAGGGTCTTTGATAAATTTTAAAAATGTCCTTTGAATTAATAAATTCACTTCCCAATGTAATTTATCTTTCAAAAACTCTCGAATCAGAGTGCTTTTACCTGACAACCTAGGGCCCATTAAAAAAAAGGAATGATTATGCGGAAATTCGACCAATCTCTGTATGTTCATGCTGAAATTTGACCATTATAATTTGCATTTGTAAAGTAATATTTTATATTGGGCAACGACCAATTTTGAATTGGAATTTTCTATATCACCCATTATTTAGTCAGTATTTAGACTAAATAGGGGGTGATATAGTATAAATTTATACTATATCAGGGGTGAGTTGACATGTTAGTAGATTAATGCGACAATATTAAAATGAAAAGAAAGTACACTCAGACATTAAATAGTTGGTTTAAGCGATCCGATCGTAAACCCCTAATTTTAAGAGGGGCAAGGCAAGTAGGTAAATCGACGTTGGTTCGAATATTTGCAGAAGAATTCAAGCTTGATTTATTAGAAATCAATTTAGAAAAAAACAAATTTAAATCACTTGAAAAAGATAATTTTAAAATTGATGATTGGATTGTTGAAATCGAATTAATTTGTCAAAAAAAAATAACAAGTAGATCGTTGCTTTTTCTTGACGAAATACAAGCACAGCCAATAGCAATATCAAGACTTCGATATTTTTATGAAGAAAGAAGTTCAATTGCTGTAGTTACAGCAGGATCTTTACTTGAAATAGCACTTCATCAAAATGAAATTTCTTTTCCTGTGGGTCGAGTTTCTTATTTATGGGTTAGTCCGATGTCTTTTACAGAATATCTAGATGCTGTCAATTTATCTCGATACAAAGAAATGATTTTAGATAATAAAATTCCTGAATTTGCTCATCAACATATTCAAGATGAAGTTAAAAAATATTTTTATATCGGAGGTATGCCAAAGGCGGTGCAAACCTATATCGATTCAAAATCATTTCTTGCTGTTCGCGAAATTCAAAATGAAATTCTTCAATCTTATTATAATGATTTTCCAAAATATGAAAAACGAGCCCACCTCGATAAATTAAATTCAATTTTTCAAAATATCCCTTTTCATTTGGGACAAAAAGTAATTTATCAAAAATTAGACCCACTTTTAAAAAGTGCAGATATTAAAAAATGTATGGTTTTATTTCAAAGAGCAAATTTAATTACTCCATGCTATCATACATCGGCCTCAGATGTCCCTCTAAGAGCAAATATAGACTCTACTGTATTAAAATATTACTTTTTAGATATTGGCTTAGTAAATGCGGTTCATAATTTTAGTTGGTCTGAATTCGACTCCGAATTTGAAACATCATTTGTAACTAAAGGTTTTTTAGCTGAGCAATTTATTGCCCAGCACTTAAGTTATTATGAGATTAATATGAGTGGTCCAGAAACGTTGTTTTGGTTAAAAGATAAAACCATTGGTAAAGCAGAAATAGATTTTTTAATTTCTGAAGCAAGCAAAATTGTTCCCATTGAAGTCAAAGCTGGTCGAGGTGGTCGTTTAAAATCGTTTGAAGTTTTTGCAAATGAGAAAAAAAATATAAAACCAAAAATTAACTGTGGGATTAAGTTTTCCAAAGAATATTTTTATAATGAAAAATTAAAAATTGAGGGCAATGAATTTTTCGAAGTGCTGAATTGGCCATATTATGCAATTGAAGGTTATATCAAAAAAATAAAAGATGATTTACAATAAAATACAAACTTTAGTTTTATTTTCTTTTTGAGTGATATAATTGATCCAAGAAAGTAACATATCAGTAATTACCTTGATCGTGTGAAATATTAGTTAAATTTTGAAAGAATAAGGGGTTATTTAGAATAATTCCTATGATCATAGGAAAATAAGCTTAAAATATAACATTTTAAATTGACAATACCCATAATTCCTATGATCATAGGAATTATGGGTATTAAGAGTTCAAAAATAAATTATCTTGGTAGTTTAATTCGTTCACAACGAAAAAAATTAAACTTGAGTCAAACCCAAGTTGCGCAACTTGGAAATGTGAGTTTAAATTTTGTGAGCCAATTGGAGCGTGGAAAAGCAAATGTTCAACTCGACAAACTTTTGGATGTCATGAAAGTTTTAGGGTTGCAGTTTTCTTTAGGGATTGGATCTAATGGAATTGTCTCAAAGTTAAAAAGTGATACAAATAGTTTTGAAAATGGACTTTAGAGATGAACAATAAAAAAATTAAAAACCCCAAAGAAATAAATGAATTAAAAATTTTCAAAAATAACCAATTTTGTGGGTACTTGAGACGGGCCATTCAAAGTGGTGGCTCCGAATTTGTATTTGATTTATCTTATACAGGGAATTTGAACTCAAAAGATCTTTCTTTTCATTTACAAAAAAGAGATGAGCCATATAAGCAAGCGGGTATAAATTTACATCCTTACTTTGCTGGATTGTTGCCTGAGGGGCTAAGGTTAAATTATTTGCAACAAAAAGTGAAAACTTCTTCGGATGATTTATTTTCATTATTTGCGGCCCTTGGCGGAGATTGTATTGGTGATGTTCACACAGATGTGGTTGATGCAATTAATGATAATCATCAAGAGCACTTTCCAAAATGGGATTCCATTAATTTTTATGACTATTTTTTTGAAGTATTAAAAAAAGAAGGTCAAAAAGAAGTTCAAATATTTTCTGGAGTTCAAGAGAAAATATCAGCCTCTATGATTAGTTTACCTCTTAAAATGCAGAAAAATAAACACTCATATATTTTAAAGTTATCTCCCAAAGATAAACCCAATTTAGTTTATAATGAATGGCTTTGTTTAACATTAGCATCGCTTTGTCAAATTGAAGTTAACAATTTTGAGTTGATTTATGATAAAGATGATAACCTTGGTTTAATAGTTCAAAGATTTGATCGAAAATATGATTATATTATAAATCAAATGGAACGCATTCATCAAGAGGATATGTGCCAAGTGTTAGACCGTTATCCTGCAGAAAAATATCGAATAACAGTTCGAGAAGTGTTTGAAGCAATAGAAAAATATTCTTCAGCGCCATTGGTTGATAAATTAAAATTGTTTCAACTTCTTGTATTTTCGTACTTAGTTGGAAATGGTGATATGCATGGTAAAAATATTAGTCTTTATGAAAATCCAGATGATGGACGAATTTCTTTAACTCCAGCATATGATATTATTTGTACACTTATATATGGTGATACAAAAATGGCCTTAAAAATGGATGGAAAAGATTCAAATTTTACGAGAATGGATTTTGTCAAATTTGGAATTCGACATAACTTAACACAAAAAAGTATTGAATCAGTAATAGATCAAACTCTGAATTTGTTTTATCTGCACCATCATATTTTGTATTCGATGGATTTAGAATAGAGTAAGT
>SXSU01000016.1 GCA_005793345.1 Bdellovibrionales bacterium | reverse complement strand
TAAAAAATAGTTATAAAAAAAGTGAGATAGAAAGTTTTAAAAATAATTTAAATATAAAAAATAACTTGAATCAAAATGAAAGTGCAGCTTAAATGTAAACAATTAGTCCACTCAAATCCCACCTAGATTTGGGACAAGCTCAGGTGCTAAAGTTCCTAAATATAAAAGATCTTATTTTGATGACTGTTATGGTATAGTCGATGCAGTTTCGTTAGGACTTGGGCGAGCCGTGATGCCAAAACATTTGGTTGCAGATAATTCCAAAATTAAAATCAATAAAAGTTATAAGCCTTATATGGTTGATGTGGTTCTTCATTATTATCAGCAGCCCTTTTACTCAAAACTGCACCAGGCTGTAATTGAATGTCTTGTTAAAAACACAGACACAAATCTAAAGCTCTAATATTTTAGAACCACTGATTCAGCCAACTGCGATCTTTAGGATTTTTGGCCACAACTTTCACTTTTTGATTACAATGATACGGACATCCGGAAATTTTTAAAACTTCTACATCTAGTTTTTTGGCAAAATAATCTGGTAAGTAGGCTAAGGCTTTTCCTTGCTCAACAATTTCTTCTAGCATTTTTAAACTGGAAGTCAGATAACCCACCCGACGAGGGAATTGATCATCTCGCCAACCATCTACCGATTGCTTAGCGCCGACTTTTCCTAGCAGTGGATGACTCGGGCTCACAAATGCATGTTCAAGAATTTTTTCAACTGAAATTATTTTTTTTTGTTTTGCAAACAAGAACAAAGGGTGTGTCGCACCAACGACCGTCTGAAATTGAGGTTCTTCAATGACTTTTGTTGATAGTCCTAAGTGAGTTGGAATGTCGGTTGTGACAATGGCCAAATGAGCTTCGCCTCTTGCAACCTGCCCTAGAGCCGTGTCATCATCAGTGTCATGAAATTCAAATCTCATCTTTGGATATTTCTTTTGAAGATCGATAGATATATCGAGCCCCATTTTTGTCAATAAAATTTCTGGCCCAGCTATTACAGCATTGATCGTTCCCAAGTGGCCTGATAATTCTAATTTCAAAGATTCTTCTAAATGAATAATTTCAGAAGCTCGTTTCTGAAATAATCTGCCGTGGTCGGTAAGTTGAATATTTCGCCCCTCTCTGCTAAAGAGATTGACTGATAGCTCAGCTTCTAACCTAGTGATGGCTTTACTTAAAGACCCCGGTGAGACATTTAACTTATTTGCGGCTCTATGTATATTTTCTTCACGAGCAACACCTAAAAAATACTTCAATTCAAATATTTCCATAAAAGAAATGATAGTTTTGATTTCATTTCTTTTCAAGGAAATTATTTTCAATTACTTTACATCAATGGAATTAAATAAAGTCACTCGATTTTCTAAATTAGAATAAGCAAAAGTCACATTTTAAAGAACCGTGTGGTGGTCCCTCCAATGGCATCTGGCACATCATCAAATAGTGGTTTTGTTACGAAAGACACTTTACAGCATTATGCTGAGTTAACTGAATTCGGAGCTGGCCTTATAATAATGGACAAACATTTGAGGGACGCACTCGTTTTTTGTTAGAAATTATAAATAATATTCGAGTGCTGTACCCAGTGCTACTTATTTCAATAAGAATTCCATATTCCAGTTCTTGGAGTGGGAGGGATAAAAACAGTTAAGTTTATTGATCAAGCTCTACAGAAAATTGGTTTTCTCTAGCGGAAGTTGGTCGAGCTATCCTTGAGGACCCATCGGGGTGGTAAGTTCGAGAATTGAATTTGTAAACATTGAATGTTTCGACTATCGAAATAATTGTTTCATTATTATCCATTTTTATTCATCTAATTATATATTAAATAATTATGCGTTACAAACAAGTAACGAAAAACAAAAGGAATCCTATGAAATGTAATAAACTGAATTTAAAGACTATGGTTTTACTTTTTTTCACCTTGTCTGGTTTGAGACAGGCTCACGCTTTGACTAGTCAAATTTGCACAGATCAAAGCGGAAGAATAAAAATTGTGATTCAACAAGGCTTCAATAAGAGAGTAATACAGATTGAGTTCTTCGAAGATACTCAATTACGTGCGAAAGATACACTTATGGCACAAGCGTGCCATGTTGGTGGAGTCATATACTTTGGAACTATTTTTTCTTATGGTGGCTGCTATCAATCGAACGAAGAACCATCCAATTTTTTAACATGGGATAAGTTTTTTAGATCGAGCTCTGAAGAAAACTTGGAGTTAATAAATGCAGATTTAAGTACATTTAATTGCGTAAATCAGTAGGAAATGGATATCTTTTAAGGTCGAAGTAATTTCTGATAACTCCGGGCCACAAGTTTTTTTAGTGAAAGGTTTGGGTATTTGCAGAAATACTTCTTCATCTAAATTTCATTTTATTTATCCTCAAATTCGCAGTTCAAGTAGATCTTTTATTGTAAAAGAGATTTAATCAAAAGTGGAACGTCAGCAAGTTTTTTTGATCCTCTTTAAAGATACTCAAGTTGGAATAAAATTTTCTCCTTTTTGTAAAATGAACTTTAGGATTAATTGATGCGGCTAATCTGCGAAACTGAATTTACTTTGATTCTGATTTCAACATTTGATAATTTTCTTTAAATGCTTTGAAGGGAATAAATATGAAATATTTAATATCTACTTTGTTTTTTCTTTTATGTTCGACATCAATCGCAGCAGGAAAATTGGGCTACACATGTTATGATTATCAAAGTTTAGGAGGCATTATTGATGTCAATTTAGATCTTAAGCAGGTTTGTTCTCATCCAGGTGATTCACTAGAAGATTGTACGGTATTGAATCAACCTTTTGAAGTTATCACTCATAATGAAAAAGGTAATGATAATACTTTGATTCAAGGGTATATAGCTATCTATAGCTTATCACCACAGGGTAATTCCAATTATATTAGAATTTATTCTAAACCATTTATTCTCACAGATAATACTTTTGTATATAAGGCTTCAGTTGCAGGTGATTTGCGTAAATTTGAGATTCCAAAATTAGAAGTTAATACAGTTTCTGATGGTGAGTTTATTTGTAAAAAGTGGAAATAATATTGTATCCAAAGACCTTTTACTAAAAGAGCCGAGCAAAAGCCCAGTGCTTTATTTACAAATTTCTTTTTAACTGATTTTCAAAAATCATATAAAAGTTGTATGTGAATCGATGACCATTGAATTAACAACCAAACACATAAATTTTGAGTTATTATGGACGGCCTTCCTGAAACCAATCTATATTAAGGCAAAATAATTTTTCTGATGGCGAAGGATCAACTACGATATTTACTTGCTCTATAAATTGTACTATTTTTTCTCTAATGATTTCACTATCGGCTTCGGAAATTGTAAGAGGAGATGTGTAGTGCAAATTTTTAATATCATTTTTATCAAATGATAAGAGGGCCCTTTGTCGCCAGTTGGAATGATGTACTCGAACCCAACTTGAATTGGAATCAACATAAGTACTTGATGGACCAATTTTGAATTTGTCCGCTTCAATTCTGCACAGACCAACTTTAAGCAAAAAATCCATGTATTTTTGAACTTTTTTTCTCGACAGACCTAGATACGTAGAAATATTTTCTATAGTATTAATTCCAGGAAGCGCTATAGATTGTCGAATGGCAGAGTAGGCCCAATCAGAATAAAAAATAGCTCTATGTTCTTCTTTAAGCTCATATTCACTTTTTAATCTTTTGGATAAATCCTTTGAACTTTCTTTTAATTTTAACATTTTTTTTTCAAAAAATAATTTTGCCGCTGGTGTCCCGGTTTTTTCATATTGAACAAGTGAAATAAAATACTCAGATTCGAGTTCATTAAGTCCAAAATATTCAGTTACCATTACAGCTTGATCAACAGTTAAATTTTTATATTCGTTTAGGACTTGACTTACTAATGTCGTGTGAACTCCCATAAAATCTGCCAATTTACTCATTTGACCGTAACCCTTATTCGGAAACTCAGATATTTTTTTTGCTAAGTATTTTCGATAGTTTTTGAATTCAAATATTAAAATCATATACTTTATGTATAAACTAGTTAATACTTTTATACAATATACATCTTGTAAGGTTGGGACTATGGATGCATTCTGACATCAGAAAAAAATATGAGGTTTTTCCGAGATCATAAGATTAGTCTTTTGCGAAAATCATGTTTTTAGACAGTATTAATTTATCAAAAGGATTGGTATGAAACTTTTTATGCAAACAATTAAAATTAAAAATTCATTTTTATTCTTAATCTATTTTTTGTTATGTCAATATAGCAATAGCTTTGCTTTTGTTGAGGGCACTCGGGATGGAGGAGGAGGCGTTGGTGTCAGATGTCAGACTCGCAACGAGATTAAATCATCATTAGAACTTCTTGATTTACATGAAGCCAGCATCAGAAATCAACTGATAATGCATAATCCTTTAACCGAAGAAACAGCTATACAATTAACAGTAAATTTATTTGCGAATCACTTTTGGAACCCTGACACCGTCCCTCTTGCTGAATATAAAAAAATACTTACCACTGAAATTATTAGCCATCTTTTTCGTGGTGAATCCTTCATGGATTTTGAAACAAAAAAAACTGTAAAAGTAGAATTTGTCGAAGATCTAGCACTTTCAAAAGACATTGGTACCTATCATATTTCTAAAAATTGCCAACTTGAACAAATTGCCTATTTTGTTGATGATGTTGAATCTTTAAAAATTTCAAAGAAAAGATGGAAAGAGTTAAATTGGGTGAATAAAGCAGCTCTTATCTCTCATGAATTAATTTATTTGATGGATCGAAG
The DNA here is from genome assembly GCA_005793345.1 of Bdellovibrionales bacterium. Classification (GTDB taxonomy): domain Bacteria; phylum Bdellovibrionota; class Bdellovibrionia; order Bdellovibrionales; family Bdellovibrionaceae; genus SXSU01. Next base: position 93,236 of record SXSU01000016.1, on the reverse strand, counting down.
AGAGGGTCTTGAAAATCTAAACGTTTTCAATCCAAAAATCATTACTTCTGAGCAAACACGAGAATTTATTGGAACCTTATTCTCCAATGAAAAGCTTACAAGTAAAAGTGACTCTCTCCCTAAACTCAATCAACTACTTTGGTGTTTAGGAAAACGGGATAATTACAATTTTGACTCGCACTTTTGGGCCTATGAAAACACTAAAGGCGGGCTCACTCTTATTTGGAGTACTGTTTTCGGTTTGGGGAGTATGTATCAGATTAAAACTGAACTTCCTAAAAGCAAGTTAAAATACTTTGAAGAGCAAAATGAGACTGAATTTACAATTCTGGCACCTATCGAATTTGTCGATGAGTATATTAATAGACCAAATTTATCTATAGAGTTTCATAAACAAAAAAATTTACCAATTTCAATCGGCCTATGGCAAATGGACGGCACAGATTCCATACCGCTTGGATTTTCTCAATATATAAAATGTGAGTATCACAAATAATGGTAAGCTAGTTTTTGGTTACAACTTCATTATACAATCCTTTGCTTTATTAAGTCGGCAAGCATTCCAAAAAGGGCGGTCTAAAGAATTTCTCCATTCTTGGAGATCCAATTCACCGCCTTTTTCACTTTGGAATCATAGAAATTTGGATATGCTTAGTTCAACTTCACTATTATTGATTTCAAATCAAACTTGGTATTTTGATGTTGCGGAATGGTTTCTATTTCAACATAGACTTGTACTTGTGGTCACTATTCAAATCTTTTTCAGCAGTAATTTGTTAAAGTTAGTTTGCCAGTAGTTGCTCATATTATAAAAATAAAATCCTGTTTCAAAAACAGTGTTTTATATTACATGTTTTTTTCATTCGCTATAATATTATTTATTAAATTATAATTTCAATTTTATTGCTTTAATTATGTCTTCCAGAACTTGTTTATCGACTGGTCCAAACTTTTGACAATGATTCTTTAATCCTTTACCGATTGCAAGCCCATGCGAAAGTCCCTTGTATGTTTTAAAGAAAAATGGAGCTTTATTTATCTCAATTAATTTTTGATTTAACATTAGTGCTTCACTCACTGGTGTTGCTGTATCAGCTTCCCCCTGAAATAATGCTACCGGTACTTTTTGAGTATCAGCTGTTTCCATCATGCTCTTTGAGTGAAAATGCTGTCGAAATAGTTCTGCTGAATCATTTGAATCAGGTATAAGAGTGCCAGGAGAAGCCGTCTCTATTGCATTTAAGTGTTCTAAAAATTTTCTCTCTCTGCATGCAATCAGCTCTGCTCTTGTCAGTTTTTTATCGCGACTTAAGTCACAGGTTTCAAATGAAAGATAATCTTTTTTTGCGAAACATTCGAATTTGTTAATATCGTCGACAGTTATGTAGTTTTGGTGTCGTTCATCAATAAGATCAAAAGCATCTATACAACTGGTCACAACTTGAAAGTGCTCTGCAATAAGGTAACTTCCAGAAATAAATGATAAAAGTAATAGACCACGAATAGAATTTCCTTTTTTAAGTCCAAGCTCCCATGCATAAGTGTTACCTTCAGAATATCCAAAAATAAAAGCCCGTTTAGAATCTATTTCTGGCAAAGCTATCATTGCTTCAAATGCAGCCGTGGCATCAGCAAATAAAATATCACGTGACCACCGAGCTTTTACTTTTCTATCCAGAGTTCCACCATCTAACGGATTACAACCTCTTTTTGTATATGTAAAAACCGCAATACCATTGCGAATAAAATTTTCTGCTATGTCAGTGAAAATTGTTTCATCTCTCCCTGAAGCTGTATCTGAAGCTGGTACCCAGCCTGTTCCATTATCGCAAGTACTTCCCCAAATCATAAGTACAACAGGTACTGATTTATTATTAGAATTTTCGGGAATTCTTAATATCCCTCTGAGAGTAGTAGATGGAACATTACGTTCAGACTTGAACTCTACAATCTTACCTTTTGGTTCAGGAGCTCCAAGGTTATTTGAATTAGAAGTTATTTGGAAAAAAAAAGCTAAAATAAAAATTAATAAAGAAAGTTTCATTTAGTGTGAGTATACTATTTACTAGAATCTGTCATTCACTTTCTGAATGAGACTGAATTGAAAGACCCTGAAAGCCTATATAATCGAAACGAAAATAAGCGTGTTTTAGATTACACTCTTTTGTTGTTTATGAATTTATAATACATTGATTTGAATTCCATCAAAATAAAAACAATTAAATAAATTTAAATCAAGTGTTAAATATACTTATTTTTCGTGCAAATTTGCTGATATTCAAGAAGTTCTGAGGATTTCATATACTCCATAATATTCAATGCTTCCTGTATTTTATCGTTAGTTATTAAATAATTTTTTATCAAAATAATTTAAAGTAGATTTTTAGATTTGTCTTATATAAAGACGGCAAAGGAATCAGTTTTGATTTACCTAATGCTGATCCTAATGTGGATAACCCATATCTTGAATGTAGATTTGCAAAATAACATTCTTAAAGGTTGGCAGATTTAATTTAGTACAGACCGCTAAACACTATCTCCCTCTTGAATCCAAGTCCAAGAATTTCTTCGTAAAATTTTACAAGTTTTTGTGGATCTTCTGAGGTGAGTAGTAAGGCAGACATGCCTCTATTTTTTGGTACATTCATATTTCTCTCCAATTTGTAGCAGATCTATCACCGACTCGGCGATCAAATCAAGTCGTGTTTCAAAACCAAATCTTTAAATTCTAAATTGATTCAATTCCATTTCTCATTGATTCAACCAAAAGCATGAAAATAATATTGGAATAATATTTTCAGGATTTAAAATAATTTGAAATGAATAGATAGCAATTAAATACAGTCTATTCTAGTAATAAATTTTGAAATCCATAATATAATTTTCCAAATACAATTGAAATTTAAAATACACAGACCAATTCTCAAACTTCTGAAAAAGCTCAATCCAAGTTAATAAAGTATTCTGAACGAATCGGGAGTCTTCCGACACGTTGAGATGTCTTCAATGATGGTAGATTTTTAGCATCAATCGTACCCCAGACATATTTATACTGCTTAGGGAGTTGATCAATAAACTTGCGTTGTAAAGCAACGGCAAGACCTTGGCCTTTATAACGTGACAATAGCAAGAGCTCAGTCATATAAACTGATGGCTCCCCCAGCAATGGATCATTTTGTGCTCCAATAATACCAGCAAGAACGCCGTCGATTAATACTCTATAAATAAGCTCATCCGATATACAGCGGTTAATGTCTTCTCTATCTGTAATAGACACCCAGTTTTTTAATTCAGGGTTTAGTCTATGAAATTCTTCATAGGCATTTGAATACCAATTGAAATCGAATTCTGTCGTAATCTTCTCTAAAGTAACTTTGCCATAATTAGAAGGAGTTTCCATCTTGCGGATATTAGAAGTTGAACCTACCATGTATAGACGAGATTTTATCGCTTGGTATTTTGAAAAATCTAATTCCAATGAAGGCTTTATCCAGACTGTTAGAAATTTGGGACTAAATTTATAAAATTGTTTTGATGCAAACTCCTTCAAAGTTTCAATATCAGCACTTACAGGATTAAAACCTAGCATGAGATGAACAAAGGGCAAATCTTTTGATCCGTTTAAATGGCGAATACCAGCAAGAACAGTTTGCGTGTTATTTAAATTATAAAAATTCTCTTCGTAATCGTTTATTTGAATATCTGGAATTTTGAAGTGTGCATGTCTTCTTTTAAGGGTTTTTTCATCATTAAGTTTAAGCAAACTGTCGATCTCGCTTACTACACTTTCAATCGCTTTCTTTTTGGAGATGCCAATGATATCGTAATCGTACAAACATTCTACAGATGATTTTGCAAACTCTTCTATACATTCTTTTGACATTTTTGAATCTTAACATTTCAAATCAAAACTGTCAGCAAAGAAATCTTTTTAAGTTAAACATTGTTAAAATTAGTGTTTAGTGCAACGAAATTACTTCCTCGTTAATAATCAAGCATAAGTGAAAAGATTGCCTCACAGGCTTGAATATTGAGCCCTGTTTTGGAATTAAATATTGCATTGAAATTTAAAGTATTAAAATTTTAAAAGGTATTTTGTCCTTGAAATAAAAACATGAACAAATTGAATTTGGGGTTTTTTAGTCAGATGGATTGAAATTCAGCAGTCATTAGTGCATAGAGGAAAATCACTCGGTCTAAGTAGGATGAATTTATCAAATCAAAGGCCAAATTAAAAATTAGTGTTATCGATGCACTCCGATTTTTCAAATTTAAATTGGCCCTCTGTAAACGTATTCGATTTGAAGAAAAGTTTGGTGCAGAAAAATTTTTTAAGTAAAAAAACAGTGAGCTTTATTAGTCAGTCAAAGTTAAGTATTGTACTGACTTCCTGATAAAATGCATTTTTCAAAAATCGAATCGAAATCATCTAGAATCGATTCGACCAAAATATGGACTTCTAGTGCATTATCTCTCATTAGTAGATCCAGATTAAGTTCAATTTGAATTTGCCTAATTGGAAATATAAATTAATAATTATTAAATTTCTTCATATTAGAAAGGTTAATTACTATTTGCATAAATGAAAATAAAAAAATTATTCTTCATGGAGGTGGTAATTTAAATGTTCTAAATGGTGGTACTAATAAATCATCATAACTTTCAAATATAAATTTTGGAATTTCAATATTATCAGAAATTTTTCTAATTAAAAAATTAATTGAATAATCATTAAAACCTGAAATATCTTGTTTAATAATCTCTACTCCTTTAATTTTACTAAACCACTCTTGTAAAACTTCCTCTGCATTGTTTATTTTTTTACCATTTGAGTCTATAAATTGAAGATAAAGCCATGGATTACCACTTGTATTCATTAGACCAATATTAAATTCCAATTCTCCACCTTTTTTAAGTAATTTCAAATAAATTTCAACTACTTTTGATAAATCTTTAGTATAAGTCAAAGGACCAAAAAGATCTGTTATAATATCTAAATTTCCTTCAAGATCTTTTAATTTACCTTCAGAAAATAAGTTTTCGATATAGTCCCCTTCAATATACATAAACTTATTTTTGAAAAGCTCAATATCATTATTTAAATCAGTTTGTCCGTCATTTGGTTTTTTATAGACTACTGAATATGCTTTATCAATTTTACTCTGAAATTTTTTATTTTTTAACGTATCCCGTATCGCAATTGCCTGGCCTGCACCAGCATCTAACCATTTAATTGGTTGAACAGAACTTGTTAATTTATCTTTTAGTCCACCAGTTACCAATTCTTTAAAATACTGATTTAGATTCCTATTTGTAGTAAACCAGTTTTCAGTTAAAAATTCAGGCGCTTCAGATATACTAAATAGTGGAATACAATTTAAGTTTGCAACTGATTTATAAGTTATAACAATTGTTAAAATAAAAAAAACAGATTTTAACTGTCCTAAATTACTTAACATAAAACAAATTTCCAAAACTGAAAGTCATCATGTTTTTTAAATACAAATTTTGACCGATATCTAATATAGATAAATAATACTTCATAGGTATCCTCTTTTTCAGGTTTATAGTTATTCCTTGCAAGCCGTGCCAATACCATTTTGAAACAATTTTTTGTTTAGTTAGAAGATATAAAATTGATGTTTCATTTAGATTATTGGAATCACTTATTTTTTTCTAAGTATTATTCTAACAGGTAAAGTGACAATAAAACAGAGGTGTAGCCTATTGGGCTAAGATGCAATTCCCAAAAATTGAAACTGTAACTGTTGAAGAATTGCTTGAGGCTGGATCTAGTTATGCTGTTTCACTGAGAGGTGTTTCTCGATATCGTTGTATGCCTGGTGCAGTGGATGTTCATCAAAGTCATATTGGATACAAAATTGAGATCGTCAAAGAGTGGTTGAAGATTAAAAATGGCGCGTGTTTAAATTATGAAACTCTTGCGTCAAGTGGCTTATTATATGAAATAAGGCACTCGCCTAATATTCAAATAACTGATGAGATCAAAACCCAACTAGACTCAGCTAAAATTCACTCGTCGATTAAGTTTCAACTTTGTTGGAACAATGCTACCTTTCAAATGAACAGTCTGCAAATTGTAAACTAAACACTTGTTTGAGATATTTTATTTGATCTTTAAATTGTCGAATTAATATTTTCATAATTCAAAAAAAATTGAAATGAAAAGACTGCATTTTATTGCAATCTTTTCTAGTTGATAAAAATTTAAAATATAAACTCGAATTCGGAATCTTTAATATTCAAATGAAATAACTTATACAAGTGTTTTTGGCACATATCTTGAAGTAAATATAAAATTATGGAGAAAAAAACAAAAATCCGGCTTAATACGCACAAATTACTGATTATGCTTTTTACAATTGTAATTCTAAATTTGACAGAGTTAATCTATGCGGACCAATGCTCTATGTTATTTAAAGACCAAAATCCTACGTACGATAACAAAGAAAGAAATATTTCCCAACTGAATTACTTAGAAGAAACAACGATTCTGAATCAAGAATTGTCAAAGGTCTTAGATTCTATTGAGGAAAATAGGAATTTATTTTTTGATAAATCAAAAATATTAGAATCTACAAGAATTGTCCTTATGCATGCAATTCAAAATACTTACCAGCATGGCTCTCTAACAGGAGGTATTAGTCATGAAGCTGCACTTGTAACAACCAAAATAATTCAGGAGGGTTCATATATTTTAGTAGTTATTTCAAATCCTCAAATCAAACCATTTCCCAACTCACTATTGAATGATTTTTCAGTAGGGGAAATGACTACTGTACCACTTGATGAACGTCTTGGTTACACTGGGAATGGGCTTGGTCATTATTCTATATTTAAATATTTTGCAAACCTCCCTTCGGGATCTACTGTTAAATGGGAATCTGAAGATAATTTAATTAAATTCACACTTAAACTGAAAATAGATTAGATGAAGATATAAAAGTTTGCTTGATGAATTTTATCATTTCGTACTCATTGGACATTAAACTAAACTTTTAAATGTAACTGCTGATGCAATAAATTGCAGAGATCCTATATATCGAATTTAAAATGATGGCCAGGAAGTCAATTGCCATTATTCAGACTGAACAGCTCATATGTTATCGAGCCACATCATGGGATTGTATATTATTTCAAGTGTCATCGATTCACTATTAATTTTTATTCTGATAAAAGAAAATCATTTAAAAATAAATTTGTAAAATAAAGCACTGAGATTTGGCTCCTCATTTATTTCTATATCTTAAATCAATAAAAACATTAATAAAGTTCAGCTTAAAAAGATTTGTTTAGTGACCACTGACTTTTATTTTAATATTATTTAAACTATAAGTAATTAACTGAAAGAGGACTACAAATGCAAAATAATTTAGAACGTATATTTATAATGTTTGTACTTGTAGTGCTGAATTTTACAATTGCATGTCAAACAAAGTCTTTGAATAATAGCGATTTGCCGCGTGCAAAGAGTGTTTTGAATGGAGTTAAGAAGGTTGGGCTGATTTTAGATTATAGTTGTCAATTTGAACGAGAAGTGAATGAAAACAAACAGGAAGTTAAAAGAAATGAGCCCTGTGGTAAATTTGAATTTGACAATAGAATGATGGGTCCAGAGACTCAGGTTAGTCATTCTCTATATAATATATTTTCAAATTGGCAATTCAGTAATTTAGATAAAAAAAATGAGGATTCGATAATTCACAGCGAATGTAAGTCAAAAATATTGTGGCTTATTCCAGTCGTCGATCTTGACAGCTGTATTAGTGACCTCAATAAACGCAGAAAATTAATGAGTGAATCTAATGTGGATTCTATTATACGACTCAACGTTGAAGTTTTAGGTAGAAAAGATGATAGGATCTTAAAGAATCTATTCAAATTAAACGGTGTTCAGCCAATTGTTTATAACTTAAAATATCGTTTTCAGTTATATGACGAATATACAAAAGAGCCTATTTGGCTTGAAAGCATGGAATCTTCTAAATCCAGCAATGAATACGATATTGGTGTAATTAAACTAAAGGATGGCAATGGTGGATTTTTAGAAAATGATTCATCTGAGAAATTTATTGAACTACGAAAGAAAATGTTAAACTAATTTCTGAATGGGTTTATGTGAAATATGTATTTTCATAAAACTATTTTAACTGTTGTCAAATAAAGTATTTTCGTAAAAATTAAAAACTAATTATCTATTTTATCACTTGAATAAGATATATCATTTGAATATTAATGTCGCTGAATTAGATTTAATATATTAAATTTTTATCAACTAGAAAAGATTGCAAAATAAAGCTGTCTTTTCATTTCAACATTTTTGAATTATGAAAATATTAATTCAATAATTAAGAGATCAAATAAAATATTTCAAATAAGTGATTTAATACCACCGCGAATGCCAAGTCTGCCGTTTGTCCTGGATTTCCCTAAAGCCAAGGCTTTTATAAAAGGATATAGCAGGAAGACGAGTGTCTTCCACCTTGAGATATACCTTTGTCTTCTGAAGACCTGAACTTTCGTGAAAGATTTGCTCCATAAGCTTTTTTGCGAATCCTCTACGGAGAAAATGTTCATGAGTCGCAAAACGATTTACTTCCAAGGCATCATCAGATTCGTAAATCTGTGCCGCCGCAACAATTTTGCCTTCGCATCTCACGCCTCGAATCGTTTTTGATAGAATCCATTTTTGCGCTTCATCTTCTAAAACAGGGTGTAGATGACTTAGGACCTCAGAAATATTCTTTGAATCTGCAGCTGAAATTGTATCATAATTTAATTGCTGAATACTGCCGTCCAGTTTTCTCTCAAAAAAAAGAAAGGTCTGACGTTTTTCAGAGAATCCCTCTTCCGCTAAAACCTCATTCAACTCCAAGTCATAACTTGAAATATCGAAGCGCAATCTGTGTCCAATTGGAAATGAAATTGCCGATTTAAAATTATCCAACAATGAAGAAGTAATATGTCGACGATTTTGAGAGTGAGGACTAACATAAATCTCAGCTAAACTCCATTCGGCGTTCTGAGTAAAGCTTCTTATGAATGACTGGATTTGACCATCAGGTTCACGAAGGAAATACCAAGACTTTGCAGCATTCGGATCAAAATACTCAATTTCATCCTCAAGACTGACAGCATATCCCGCGGATTCACTAAGAACGTGTCGCATTTCTCGAATAATATCAAGTGTAATAGGTTGAACTTTCATTAGAGTATATTATTCAGAATAGTTTCAATTTGGCTAGAAAAGAAATCTTTTTCAGCTGTAATTTTTTAAAGTTATTATGTGACGATCAAGAACGTAATTAATTTTAAAACTGCCAATTATCATTGGTAATGCAAAATAAATGGTGTCTGCTATGTTAAATGTTTAAAATTTTCTAATGCAACATCAATTTTATTATCTGTACCTACTTGTCTAATTTTTTTAAATTATTTGACTAAATTATTAGTATTAGCTTTTATTCCGAACATGAAAAATGATACATTTTCTAAAAAACAATTTATAATTCGTTTAATCCTAAATCTTCTCTTTCAAGGAATTCTTAAAAAGACTATGTATGTTATCTAGAAATCTTTGTCTGATTCAAACTGCTAGTTTGCTTCCACCATTAAGTAATTTCTCGAGGTGTAAAAAGATAATCATAATCAAATTCTTTAAAGGAATTATTATCATCTAATATAAAATATTTGTAAGTTTATATGTTGATCAATTTAATAATTAGTGACAATGAAAAGAATCCTTTTTATAAATTGATGAAATTTTTAAATAATTTTTTTTATTTGGGGTTTGTATGAAGCGTTTATTACCATTGTTTTTCATTTTTATCTCAGTCAGTTTGTTTGCAAAAGAAAAAGAGTGCCTCTCTCCAGGATTTCTTGGTAAGCACGTTCAACACCAAATGACTATTTTCGATTTTCTTGAAAAAGAAGAGTTGAAATGCATAAGTAATGATGAATTTCAAAGTTATGTCGAATTAAAAATATTTAAAATTAAACCTCAAGACCAATATGCTTATTTCAATATAGGCATCAATTGTTTTTTCTATGATAAGCAATCAGGAGAAATTGGTGAATATATTGAAACTGATGAATTCTATTTTGATGATATTAATTTTCAAAAAAAATGTGATTTATTAGATATGGAGAATCATCAAAAAGTTGGTACTGCTGATGCAAATTTGGTTTCTTTCTCATATGGAGGTAATGGTCTTAATCCTTCATTCCCAACTTCAGGATATTTCAACTTTAGTAATAACGAAATAAGTTTTGAGAGGAATGTCTTAATTTACTCTGGGTATCATAGATCATCTAATATAAAGAGGTAAATATTATTACACTTTTGAGTTGGCTAAGAATTGTCGCTGATGAAACTAACTCCATTAAAAGCAGATATCTACAATCTAATTCTCCCAATAGGCTCAATTGTAAAGGGAAGACCTAAGTCTTCAATAAATACTCACATCCAACCGTTGATATTTGTATTAATAAGATTATGTTAAGAATAATCTAATTACCTTTATTAATCTACATTTCAAATTAGCTACACTCTATTGAAAGATCTTTTTTAAATTCGCCATCAATGTGTGCTTATTAACTGTAGGAGTACCACTCATGACTTGTTTAAATTGAGAATCTGACAATTTCTCCAAGCTTTGATAAGCAAAATCAAAATCGACTCGTGGTCTACCTTTTAATGAAAGGGATTCATCTCCAATTAAAACAACAGCTATTCGCCAAATATCTTTTAAATGTTTTTGAGCGACCTTTTCATCTGCAGCAGTATCTCCGGCTAATCGTCTTTCTAAAATCTCTTTATGTGCTCTGGCCTTCAAACAAATATTTGCAAGGGCATTTATTAGCGGAATTCCTGATGCTGAGTAAGTAATATTTTTTTTTATCAATTCAAAGTATTCATCATCCAACAAGATTGCAGACAACCTTTCAGCCAATTCATTTTTAACTGGGATAATATACTGTCCATCTTCAAGATTTAGATTTAATTCATTACGTGCGAATATTTCTATGTAGTGCGGACATTCTTGTTTCGATGGTTCTCTAAAACGAAAGTAACGTGGATGTCCTTCGGTTGCTTCTTTGGTTTTATAGCCGCCATCTCTTACATAGGTAAGAATACGTGTGATTAAATCGTCAGATCTTCCAAGCACAATAAAATCAACATCTTTTGTAGATCTAAATTCAAGGCCACCGTCAGCCATCAAAATTGCAGCAGCTCCTCCACCTATTATTACATAATGATTTTCTAATCCTTTGAGAAAATTGCAAAAATGATCAAAGCCGTGTGGGAGTCGCATTAGACCTCCTTTGTTGGTTTACGAAGTTCATAATATGCTAGCATTTCTTCTAGAGAAAGTTGAACACGCTCGTCGTGATGATGCTGCAGTGAAAAAAATATTTCAATAGGATTAATCGTTCCTTTAATTGAAAATAAATGCGGATCTTCTTTCCAAATTTGTACAATTATTGGCTTATCAGAATTTAGAGTGCGACCTTTGTTCTTCCTTCCCTCAAAGGTTTTGCGGAACTCACTAATTATAACAGCAATTTCTAATTGAGAACTGGTTGCTAAATTAGAATGTTGTGCAAGCGCATTTTCTCCTGCTTTCACGTAATGATTTTGTGATTTTGGAAGAAAATTAGATTCAATTGTTCTATACAACTGATCCAACCCTTTATCAAAAACGATCTCAAAAATATTTTGTGCAGATGTTTGTACTAATGTTTTATGGGGGCCTGAACCATTAACTTTCAGAATTCCACACTTAACTAATTCTTTAAGTGCACTACTTAATTTTGATTGAGATATCTTTGTATAAATACTTATCTGTTCATAGAGAGATTTTTGCTTAAACTCATTGGGTATTTTTTTTGTAAGAAGCCCGGCCACAATTTTCAATGCAAATGGGCTTATCTGCTCTTTTATTTTTTCAATGTTCAATTTGGTTTCAGTATTGAATCTCTTAATTTTACCAAACTTAACACCTAATTCTGGAGCAAAAACCGATTCCTCTTTAAAAATAAAAGGTATTCGAAATTTTACGAGCAAAGGTCGATGCTTTGCGGGCATTTGGTCTGCAATCACTAAAACCAAATTTTGAATTTTATCTACAAGTACACCGTGGATATGTTGCAATTGTTCAAAGCTCAAGTTAGGCTTTGGAATTAAAAAATAAATTGAAGACCCATGGGTTGGTATTACCACAATAAGTTGAACGCTTGCTTTGATCCATAAAGGAATGTCTTTAATCTTGTTGAAGTTAAAGAGTTCATAATGGCCTTCAAATTGACCTGGAAATAACGACTGAAGTGCTCTCAGATTTTGATCTACATTTATACGATCCATAGAGTTGAATTACCTCTGACCTTTATAACCAACAGGAAACTCCAGCTTCGCTTGGTGTACTTAATATCTATATAATATCAATTATTTACATTTTTGCAATCTATTTTCAAATATTATTATATTTACGTTGAAAATATGTAATATAATGATATTATTGATATATTATAGTAATACGTGTAAAAATAATTAGAAAGCATTAGGTTCCCTGTATAAATGGAGTTGATTTCATCGGTGTACCGTTCACCCCAAAGACTGCTGTTATTTGCAAGCAAGACTAAACTAAAAGTAATTGCTTCTTAAATCAGTTTTGCAAGTGGAATATTTAAAACTTCACTGAATGTTTGAAGTTTTTTAAACATCAAGTATCTGTTGGGCACACATACTTTTTTTATTCTTCAAATAAAAAGACTTGCGAATCATGAGATCCCCGCCTATTTTTTCATCCTACAAAAATTACTTCAAAAATTTAATCTTGAATAAACTAATATTAATAAATAATTTAAGAAAATGAATATATTTTTAATTATCAATTTATTATTTTTTCAAAATTTATGGTCGGCACCAATAATTAATTCAGATTGTACTCATGATTCAAAAACATTTAGATGTGTAAAATATATTAAAAATTATGATGGCGACACAATTACGGTTGAGATACCAAATGTACATCCTCTAATAGGGAAAAACATATCAGTAAGAATATTGGGAATCGACACGCCCGAAAAAACAGGTACTAAGCCCTGTGAGAAAGAACGTGCTCGTGATGCTCAAAGATTAGTTGAAAATTTACTGAAAAACTCAAAATCGATAGAATTAAAAAATATTGATCGCGATAAATATTTTCGCATTTTAGCAGATGTATGGGTTGATGGAAAATCGATTTCTGATTTACTTATTAAAAACAATTTGGCATATCAATATTTTGGTGGAAGAAAACCAGCTAGTACTAATTGGTGTAAAAAATAAAATTTCTTAATTCTGAACTCGTGTGCGTCCACTATAATATTTTTTGAGATAATCAGCACGTTCGCGGTAAATACATCCTGCTAGTATTCCAACTTCTATAGCAAAATCGATAAAATGGTCAGGACGAGCTGTAATAATATTATCATCTACAATATAGGGTTCATTCGTCAATTCGGTTTTTTTAAAAAAACCATTACTCAATAGCCACTCTTTTTGGGGCCCCTCATAACCATATGCTATCTTTTTCCCATCTAGAATGCTAGCTTGTTCCAATACTACTGGCCCTGCACAAATTGCTGCTAATATAGATTTTTGAGAATGGGCAAGTTTTATGATATTTTTTAGATTTTGATTTCCAATGACTGCTGCCGGATCACCCCCTGGGATCAATACTGTTTTATATTTTGCAACGATCAAATCACTAAATGATAGAGTTGATTTAATTGTTAATCCACTTGAGCCAAAGTGATCTTTTCCATCGGGTGTGGCAACATCAACAGGAAATTGCTTATGATGCTTGCTCAAATTGATTTTTAATTGAAAAAGCAATAAGATCAATATCTGAAATTCGATCAGGATTACCTTTGGCAAAAGAACCCACTAACACCGCTGCTTTAATCGATGAAGATTGTTCAATGATGGATTGATAGTTTTTAATCCATTCCAAATGGAATTTAAGGTCCTCGCGACTTTGATAAGCTTCAATCATCATTAAACCTACTTAAGAGAAAGATCAAAATTTAGAGGAGAATAGCCCAACTCTGTTTTTGCTTTGGTAATATCATACCTTCGGGGTTGAGCAATGAATGCCAATTCAAACTTAGATAATGGTGGAGGTGAATAAATCTTCAGATTCAACCAAACACACTCAATGACACCAGCAGCAACTTCTGCTAAATAATTCGGGATAGACATTGTTGGAACTTTGACTTTGTATTCAATGAATATTTTTTCAAAAAAATCTCTGACAGTTCTTTTTTGATCATCTGTAATAAAATAAATGGATTTTGATTTTCCATTTTTTAAAGCGCACAGAATTGCGCTCGCAACATTCTCAATGTGAACGGCCTCGAATTCTGATTTGCCATGATCAATCCAAAGAAATTGGCCGCTATTTGCCTTATTAAGAATAGTTTCAAACGAAGGGCATCCTGGCCCATAAATAAATGTTGGTCTTAAGATAATAATTTCCATTTTTGTTTCAAAAGAAAGTAGTGCCAACTCAGCATTTTTTTTTGCTTTACCATAATATGAATTAGGTCGATCTGGGTATGGATAAGTTTCATTTATACCAACCAAAGGATTTCTATCTTGAAGGACAGATTCTGAACTAATATGAATAAATCTTTTTACTCCAAAATCACTCGCTTTTCTTGCGAGATTAATTGATGCTTGAACAATTTGATTATCAAATTTTTCCCATTTACCCCAAAATTCTACAGGAGCAGCACAGTGAACAACAGCATCAACTTTAGAAAAAATACTCTCAAATTTCGTAATATCATCAAGATCACCATTAATTGTTTTGACTCCAATGCCAGAAACTTTTTTTAATGAAGATTCAGATCTCACAAGAGCTGTAACTTCATGACCTGACTCAAGTAATTTCTTTATTGTTTTACTTCCTAAGAATCCACTTCCACCTGTAATAAATATTTTCATAATATGCCTAAGTTAAAGTCCAAAATGAAGAATCACTTGAACTGTTTGATTTTCCAATTTGTTCAATGTGGTAAGTAAAATTGTTAAGTCAAGCCTATGACGAATTTATATCAAAAATTATTTGCGAAGTTAAAATCAAAGGTAAAGTTCGAAGAATTACCTGATATAGTATTTTGGTTAGGATTTTTCAGCCATTATTCGTAAAACTTAATCTCAGTATGAACTGCAATTTTATGAATATAATTATTCATTCATTTTTGTTTTATACGAAAAGACTTATATTTTGAAAAGGTATTTGTCTTTAGTTTAGATCTATAAAAATAAAATTAATTGATGTAAAAGTTACAAGAAAAGCAGGCACCGTTCAGTCGCTCATTTCGACCATTCAGAAGTCGCGTGTTTTCATTTTAATTTTAATATTCAACTAAGTACGGCACTGCTTCAGCATCCAATTTTGACAATTATAAGAACACGATCATCTCAATGAAAAGTATTTTTCATTGAGATTCAATTTTTTTCTTAAAAATGGTTAAATATTTTTTTTTGAAGGGAAACTATTTTTTTGTTATTCATAAAAACCAAACCAGAATTCAATGATGTAATTTCACCAATAGGATAAAATGGTTGTTTAAATTTCTCAAAATATAATTTTGCCAACTCGTCAACTCCGTCGCGACTAACTGTGAATAACAAACAGTAGTCTTCACCTCCTGTAGCTGCCATTTCTAATTCATCAATATTATTTTTTTTTGAGAAGCGACGAAGTTGATCTGAAATTGGAAATCGATCCATATCGATATTTACACCACAATGAGAGGCTTTCATAATTCTTTGAATATCTGAGTAAACTCCATCAGAGACATCCATCATAGCATTTACTGAATGTTGACCAGCCAGAAATACTCCTTTTTCTATATTTGGTTCGGGACGAAAGTGTCGGCTAATAAGATAAACTGAATCGTCAGTTTCTTTTTGGTTTTCAAGAATCGAAGCTAAACCAGCACCTGAATCACCGATAAAATCCGTAACACAAATGATATCTTCAAGTTGAGCAGAAGAGCGAAATTTAATTTTTTGCGGATGAACATATCCAATCATAGTCAAACTTATTGCAATTTTATTTACAGAACCTGTCGTATCCCCACCAAGTAAAAGTGTATTATGCTTAGAGGCCAAAGCTTGAAATCCGTCGAAAAATTTATCAATCCAATAGACATCAAGATCTTTAGGTAAACTTAAAGTTAAAAAAACACTATGAGGTATTCCACCCATTGCTGCAATATCACTTAAATTAACAGCAAGTGATTTATGACCCAAATCCTGTGGCAATATTTTATTTTTAAAAAAATGAATATCTTCAATGAGAGCATCTGTCGTAATAAGATATGAAAGCTCTTGAGAAACTGGAATCACAGCGCAATCGTCCCCTATTCCAAAAACTCCATCAGGAAGTTTTTGTTTTAATTTTGATGAAAGTCGTTCAATCAAACCTAACTCACCAAGTTCTGATAAAATCATTTTATTTCACTTTCTGCAGCTTGTGTTCAAAGTCATTCACAGCAACCGACTTCTGCATTATGTTTAAACTTCATTCCAAACTTTTATTTGATCAATTTCGTCGTTTGTAGGTTTTTTCTTTTCCCAACCCTTAACCATTGGTCGGTCGATACTTACATCCCAATCTAACGAAATGCGATTATTACGTAAAAAATTAAATCGCTCATGAGGTTTAAATTTTTTATTTAACAACCAGTCCAAATGACTATTATCATTTAATACAAAAACACTTCTGTCATGACCACATTCAAAGAAAAATTTGTAGGGATCATCGGTAATAAGAGTAAAAGTTTCTTTAACAACTCCTGTGCTTTTATCAATCCATTCCGACCACAAACCTGCAACATAAAATATTTTATCACCCTTAGTTTTTAATTGGATCATGTTTCCGGCTTGTGTTCCAAAATAACTTGATTCTACCGCTGCATTCATAGGAACTAGACATGTTTTTCCAGAGTTAAATGAATCTCGCCACGTCGGAACTTCATAAATAAATTCTGACAGTTGAGAGTCTTTAGGATTGGGTCTTTCCATCCTGGCATTATACGTTGACCATTTACAAGGAAACTCCTTACTCCAAGAAGGACAAAGAGAAAACATCATCTCTTTAATTGAAAGGGAACCATCTTTTGCGATAATAATTGGAGCTAAATCTGTTTTTATAAATCCACGAACCCTAATATCGAAACTAATTGGTTCAGAAATTTTAATTCCAAATTTTTTAGATAATTCGTTTGCTTCTGTTTTTAATATAAATTGTGCACACATAATATAAACATATTTAATTATCAGAAAAAAATGAAGATAAATATTTATAATTCTTTTTTAAAAAAATAATTATTTCTCAATTACTTTAATATTATTTGTAATTTTATACATTTGACACTGAATGCGAATAACATTTATAGCATCTTGATCATTTAAAAGTTCTTCATTTAATTGGGATATGAATTCTCGAATACGATTTTTAACAAAAGGTAATTTATTTTCACTAACTGCAATGGTTAACCCCTGGTATTCTCTATGATCAAGAGGGTCGCTAAAATGTTTTTCGGCTAGTTTAAGGAACTTTAAATGTGTATACTGTAAACTTAAATTTTTAAAATCATTTGTTGAATCAAAAGAAACGTTAGCCTGTCTATATTGATGTTTAGAATCAATTTTTTCTAAATAGCCTTTATCGACAAGAAATTGAAAGCTTTCTGTAATTTCCCCAAGACTAGCAAGCCCATTCAACCTTGCATAAATATTATTAGGGATCATCTGAAAATTTTTAGTTGAAGCGAGTTCCCATATTATTTGGTTTAACCAAGAAGAATTTAAAGAATTATCTAAAATTTTCTGTGAATTATTAGAAATTGATAAATTTTTTAAAACTTGTAGTACCTTTAATTTTTCTTCAGTATTTTTTGCACTATCAAATTCAACTAATTTTATAAAATATTTTTTATCAGTTCCAGTCAAGTTTAGTCCTTTAACAACTTTCAATGCAGATGAAACTGTTAGATTTCTACTACCCTTAATAATTAATTGAAGAAAGTTAGGACTATTTATACCTGACCGTCTTGAAAATGCTCGATAGCTAAGTTCAGTAGATTCTAATTTAAATTCGACATAATCTTTTAAAAATTGTCTATAACTATTATATTTAAAAACATTAGGTTGTTTAATTTCACTCATATTTTATAACTCACTCAAACTTGTAGACATAGTCATTTACTCGGCCAATATTATCTGCCTGAATTGTGCGAATATAAGTTATTCCTAACCAATCAATGTATGAACGAAACTCATCAGACAACTCATCTCGTTTTACTGAAATAGGTATAAGGGTAACATTTTTTGGATCGATTGGGGGTGGAAATCTATGACAAATTCTATCATTGCATGGTCCAACTGGTGGCAATTGAGGCGGCATAAGACCAGGAAATTCTTTTTTAACCCCAATCCGCTCAACAACACCATTAACGATGTAAGTGAATGTTTCGTTACATACAGTTGATGTTGATAAATTATTCTCAAATGGACATTTAATGATTACATCCTTTTTCATTTCATCAGATGAAAACATTTTATACTTTGTCCACACTGAGGAACCCACATATTCTAAAAAATGTGATGGAATTGTATCTTTACCATCAGGTTCAAAAAAATAATATGGAACAGGATATGTAACTTTAGATTTTTTATCTTTATAAACCTCAACTGTTTTATATTTCCCCAACTCTAATTCTTCGGTTGCTACAGTTATCAAACTTGGTGCATATTGATTTAAATATGAACGTAAATTTAAAATACTTTGTCTTAAATTTTTGTTATCATTTGAATTGAGGATATCTTTATAAATCCCCCCAAATCCTTCTACTATATTTTGATCAATTGCTGATTTTTCATGAAGTACAAATAAAGCAAAACGACTTAATTCTTGAAGAAATAATAAATTTTGATCTAATTCTGAAGCCCTAAAGTAAACTCTGCAAAAGATCATCGAGTTCGTAGGTTTATTATAAAAAATTAACACCTTTTTAAATGGTCTTATGTCTTCAATATAACAAGTTTCACTTTCAGATTTCAAAAATAATATTTTTTTAATGTTGGGCTTGAGTAACGGAATATTAGGATTCTGGATGTATGCATTTGATAAAAGAATTGACCATGTTAACTCACCATTCATTAAAGATGTTAAAGCTGTTGATTGCTCGCTTAAATCTGGATTGAATGGAAATGCTTGAACATCATATCCTTTATCATCAATTAAGCCAGTTATGCTAGTTGAAGCAAACAATTGTGAGTGATTATTAAATATTATAAATATTAACACCAATAAAACTAAGATTTGATTTTTCATAATATTTTATTCCTTAATAATATATACTTTGTCATACTGGCATTCACCATTTAGGTATCCAGAAAGATTATGCAAAGTAAATCCGATTGTTCTAATTTCTGAGTACCCTAGTTTATTAGATTCAAAGAGGTTTTTAAAATCTTCATTTAAAAGTGATTTTTTTATTACTAAAGGCTTAAACTCAAGAATACGTGGGTTTAGTTTATTTACTTTAGATGGCTTTATATATTTTATTATTAGCTCATGATTTAAAATATCCTTATCTATAAACAAATAAGATTTACTCCAAATGGGATCATCGGTTTGAAAACTATCACTCGAAGGTTTTGGATCAACTAAACTTAATTCTGATGCTGAAAATTTTAAATTTAATGTCCAAAGTTTATTAAGATTGTATTCTAAAAAATGGGCTGGAATATAATTTTCATCTTTTATATTTTTTGGCACTGGATATCTAACCCGAGAATTTTTATCATTGAGAATATACAAAATATCGTAGTCAGGTACTACTTGTTCGGGGCTAGAATACAAGATTAAATTTTTTAAACTTCTATCTAATAAATTTCTAAACTCAAGGACTGCAATTTTAAAATTTGAAAACTCATGAGCTTCTAACATTTGACTGTACCAAAACTCCATTTGTTGAACAATTATTTCTTCACCTTCTTTTGGAATTGAATCTATTTTCGAAATAGCAAAGTGACTAAGCTCATGTAAAAATGTTAGTATTTGTCTATGCTTATCAAGTTCATAAAATGCTTTACAAAATAATATAGAATTACTTTCCTTATTAAATATAGATCTAAGTTCACGATTTGGATTTTCAGCAATAAAACAAGAGTCTTTTGTTTTTAAAAAAACAACTTGGTTGTCATTATTAAAAGCTCTTTGAATCAGACTCACCCAAGTTGGCTCAATCGGTTTTAATTTTGATAGAAAATCATTTAACTCAATGTAGTTGGGTGGGCTAATTGGCTCTACATAGAGCAAATCTGATCCATTTCCAGTTACGACACCATTACCTGCAAAAGTTAACCCTGAAAAAAATAATAACGAACTAACATATAGTCGTTTGAACACTAATACTATTGAATCCATGTCTAGCTCCTAAAGAAATTCTTTAATAAATCTGAAATTACTCGTTAATAATTTACTTAAGAGTTACCTAAGATAATTAGGAACATTAGTCAATTCACACAGATTAAAAAGTGAATACAATGTATTCACAAGAAGCCATAAACTTATTGTAATTATTAATATTAAGATCCTCGAATTCCAATTAAATTACCAAATGGGTCTTTTAATTTACACATGCGTCTTCCAAACTCTAACTTTCCTAGACCTCGATATAATGTAGCCCCAAGATCTGTAAAGTGTTTCAAAGCTTCATCGAAATTTTCTACTTCCCAATCAACTGCTATTCCAAAAGTACCTGTACCTACTTTTTCATCAGAATTTACAATTTCAATTTGAACTCCATTAAACTCGAGACATTCAAAATCAAATTCTGGATATTTAATATGTTTAGCTTGAGGGAAAGCTCTCTGATACCAACTTAGACCTTCTTTCCAGTCCGGAACATGAATCATTACTGCCGATATATTTTTAACTTTCATTATATTACCTCGTAGACTTAATTAATTAAAATTGGGATTTGATATGTTTGTCCAGAGTTATAAGAAGTTTGTCGTTAATATTTCAAAATATTGAGTACCGCTTCTATAAATTTTTGATTTTGATCGATATATACCGAATGTGAGCTGCCTTTTATTAATTGAAAATTATATGGGTTTTGATTTCCCTTTAAACTAGTTTTAATTTCTTCAAGTATTTGTTGAGTAAATAAACCATCTTCATCTCCATATATTCCAAATATTCTTGCTGAATTATTTTGAACAGATGAACTATAATCTAATCTTATGTAATTTTCATTTACTAAAAAATTACCCATTGGTAAAAACATATTATTTCTGCTCACTTCAAATTTCTTTTTATCAATTTCTAATTCTGCTCTTAATTTTGTTGCATCAGAGGTTTCAATTTTTGTTTTATATAGTCCACAACCCATTGCTTCTGTAAATAACCCATTATTATATGATACTTGATTAACAAAAGGCTGATTTAAATCACTTAATTTTTCAAAATTTAAATTTAATTTGAATATTTCATCAAATTTATTTTGGTTTTGCAATCTGGGCAAACAGTTAATAACTATACTTTTCATTGTTGCCCAAAAGTTTACTGGAGCTGAAACTAAAATTATTTTCTCAACAACCCCAGGATAAAATCTCGCAAATTGGATTGAGATAGGCCCACCATGAGAATGCCCAATAAGTGTTACATTTCGTAGTTTCATTTTTAAAATCAGAGACAATATATCATCAGCATATTTGCGATAAGTATAATCTTGCGGACTTATGGCAACATTACTTCGACCTTGTCCACGTTGATCGTACACAATAACAAAATAACCACTCTTAGCTAGTTTATCTGCTGTTGAAACTTCAAAATCGTGACTGTTATAACCAGGTCCACCATGTACAAAAATAATTGCAGGATTTAGTGAAGAACCAAATGTATTCACATATAATCCGTCAATACGATTTTCAACTGCACAAACAGTAAAAGAAATTATAGATATTATAAAAGACATAAATAGTACAATTTTTGAAAAAAATCCCATAACTCCATCTCCATTACACATTTAATTAGAATTAGATCAAAAATAGTTTTATCAGCAATAAGTATGCCTATCGAATTATAGATTTGATTCTGCCAAAGTGTAATTATCAAAAATCGTTAATAAAGGCTTGCAATTAAATTTACAACTATATCACCATTTGGATTTTCCGCACAATCTATGTACTTTAGCAATACTGATCTAAGTTCTTCTTTCATTTTTTCAAGATCTTTTTTTGCAACTGAAAATGATGAAGATAAAAATAATTTTTCCGATGATTTGATACTTTTTTTAGATATCAAAATTGCATCTTCAGCTGATTTTATAAAATGCTTTTTAAAAATATCTCCACTTAGATTTTGAAAATTAAGATGATTCTCTATTGGAAAATATTTTCCTCGCAGTTTTTGAATTAACTTTTTATTGATCATAAATTGAAGACAGATCAATATTTCAGAATCTAATAATTTAGTTTTAGATATGATTTCATTTATTGTGGCTCCGACTCCTGGAGCTCCTAGTGCTGCATAAATTTTTGGTATTGATGGATAAATAAAATTTAAATCATTTTTTTCATCAATCGAAACTTCATTTTTACGATAGATTCTTTTCTTTAAATTTTCTTGAAAGTACTTTAATTTATTTATATCGTTATGTTTAAAACGACACTCAGGTTCTTCAATCTCAACCAATAATTTAAAATATTCTGATAATTCAAAGTTAAGATTTAATCCTTTGATAAACTTTGGCAACGAAGTCAGCGTAAGTCTTTTGGTACCAAGTACAACATCTCTCGGAAAACTTCGTGAAAGAAATCCACCTTTTCTTGCGATGTCTGAATACCCATAATTCTTGTTTTTTTTTCTTTCTGCAATTAGTATTGCAATAAAGCTCCTATAATTAGGAGCTTCGAGTAAAGATTTTATAAAAACTTCTTGAATATTCTTTGAGATCATTAATTACTACCGGTCATACCTGGTTTAGGCCCCAATGATAAAAAATAATAGCAATATTCTGCATCAATACCATTAGGTGCATTTAGACTCATTAAAGTTGACTGAACAAAACCGCGTGAGTTCTCAATAGTATCATCGAGGCCAATCATTTTCGCACTTATGATACCCGATCTCCCCATGTCCGTATAGACTTCTGTAATTATGGATTTATTATTATAATATTTCGTAGATCCCCATTTTATTTCCATTTTTACCTGAGCTTGTTGTTGTATTTGCCAGCCCGTATTTAGCTCAGCATTATGTGAGAGTTTAGAAATAATAACTTTACCATGTCCTGTTTTAATATCACTATCTTCTATTTCAAAATAGACTTGTGTCATTGGTTCAGTGTTGGTTATTGCACAATAAAATAAATGTGTAGGCGAAGCTTTTGCCATGTACCCAATAAGTGCACTGATAGCTAATATTAACGTTTTCATTTTCATCATAGTAATCTCTCCTTTTATTGTTTGTTATGTGGTGGTAAATAAACTTATTTATTATTAAAGTCCACTGAAGTATAGTTTTTTTGGACTCTATAGAGTACATGATTGTAAACTTTATATTCGCAATTAATTATAAACTTAATTATTGAAATTCCATTTATTGATATTCATTTATAACTGAATCACATTTAAATTTTATTTTAAACTGCAGATAGATAATTTATCTGATACTCATTAATTCAGTCCATCTTGTTGTGTAATTTGGACTCTTCATTTCAGATAACATTTTCCAAAATTGATTAACTCCACAAGCTGCAAACTTTAATGAACCCTTCCCCTGAAACTCATTTACATTATCAAGAGTTTGCATCAACATATCATCCTTTGCAGAATCATGAAGAGAAAATAAATCTCGTTGGCTATTTTTTTTTGGATAAATATCCATAAATATAACGCCAACTTTTTTGTATTCATAATCAGGTTTAAAAATTTGATCTAAGCACTGGAACGAATATTTAATAAGTTTATTTGTAGTTGAAGAGCCAGACATCAACTTCATTGTAGCAGAGTTATGATACTGAGGTGTATTTTTATAGGGATTGGTTTGAACAAAAATTAAAATAGATTTTGTAATGCTTTGCTGTTTTCTTAGTTTTTCACTTGCAGTTGTTATATGATTTGCAATCGCTTCTTGTAGCTCTTGTTTTTCAAATACTGGGCGACCAAATGATCTTGATGATACAATTTGTTTTTTAGGTGATAAATCAAGTTCAAGTTCAATGCATGAAACTCCTCGAAGTTCTTCTACAATTCTACGTCCAACTATTGTCAAAATTTTTTGTATTGTTTTTTCATTTGAATTCTTAAGATCATAAGCTGTATTGATACCCATCAAAGTAAGTTTCATTGCTGATTTTGAACCAATACCCCAAATATCTCCCACAGGAAATTTTTTTAAAATTTCATCTGATTCTTTATCTACGCCAATTTGAAATACACCTTGAGTTTGTTTTTTATTTTTTTTTGCATAATTATTTGCAAGTTTAGCTAATACTTTAGTTGGCCCAAGTCCAACAGATACTGGTATGCCTGTATATTTTTTAACAGTATTTTTTATTTCGATACTGTATTGAATTAAGTCTTTATTCATTCCTTTAAAAGATAAAAAAGCTTCATCAATACTATAAATTTCCATTTCAGGTGAGAACTCACTTAATGTTCTCATCACTCTTCTGCTCATATCACCGTACAATGAATAGTTAGATGAGTAGACATGTATATTATTTTTCTTACACAATTCTTTAATTTTAAAATAGGGATCACCCATTTTTATTCCAAGAGCCTTTGCTTCGTCAGTTCTTGCAACGGCACAACCATCATTATTACTGAGAACAATAACAGGTTTCTCTTCTAATTTAGGATTAAATACTCTTTCACAAGAACAGTAAAATGAATTGCAATCAACCAATGCATACATAAGCTAACCTAGATGTTTATGGATAGTATAAGTGACAACTCCCCAAATTTGAAAATCCATTTCATTGGTGATTTGAATTGATTTGTACTTTTGATTTTCCGGATGCAGCCACACTTGTCCTCGTGATTTCTGTAATCGTTTGAGTGTGAATTCCCCATTTAGCACAGCAAGAACAACATGATTATTTAATGCCGATTTTGAACGGTCAATAATAACAAGATCTCCTTCATAAATACCTGCTCCAATCATACTATCGCCTTTAGCTTTTACAAAAAAAGTTGCAGCAGGCTTGCTAATTAAATGCTCATTAAGATCCAATGGAGTTTCTATATAATCTTCTGCAGGGCTTGGAAATCCGCACTGGACTTGTGAAGAGTAAAGTATAGGATATACATTTGTAAAATTTTTTTTATTCACTTTATGTGATGAAGTCGTTTTTTCCATGTTTGTAAGTTATGTTTAAGTTGTACGGGAAGCAAAAGAAAACACATAGCGATAGCTCCTTTATTTAAGCACGATCGTATGCCTCTTTCAACATTTTGAGGTCCAACTTCACCATTTTCCACATTGTATGCATAACAGCCTCTTTTTTCTTCTTATTCTTGCTGGTGTTCCATTTGTCGAAATCAGCAGGAGCGATCTGCCAGTGAACGCCATATTTGTCGATCAACCAACCGCACTGTACAGGCTTGCCTCCTCCAGCTGTTAACTTCTTCCAGTAAGTGTCAATCTCGCGTTGGGTTTTACAAGGCACTACAAGTGAAATGGACTCGTTGAATGTTTTTTCAATATATCCGTTCAAGAGCATAATTTTCTGACCCAGTATCGTAAGATGAATCGTAAGTACTGATCCCTCTTTAACACCCATAGGATTACTACCCCAATAAGAGGTCTTACCAATCTTTGTTCCTTTAAAAATTGATTTGTAGAATTTAGCCATTTCTGCAGCTTTATCATTGGACCAAATACAAGGATAGACTTTTAACATATTGATATGTTTTCCTAAAATTTAGAAATTATTAATTTTTTAAAACCAAAATAATATTATTATGCAAACAACAGCGGAATTAAGCAATTTAAAAAAATTATTATAAGAATACAAACGTAAGTTTGAGTTTATACGATATAAAAATTTGAAGTCAGGTAAACACAACATTTATTGAGTCAACGATAAGATTAATATTTTCCTTACCCCATCCCATTCTAAATTTATTTCCGTTATCAATTTCAAAATAATCAATTGACCCAAAGTCTTTTTCACCATCAGGTCCAATTATAGAAACTATATCTTCCATATTTTTTAATCCAATTAAATGACTTGGATTTACAAAAATCAATTTCCCAATTTTGTAACAAGTATGTTCATTTTTCTTAGGGGGCTCAAAATAAGGTGAATCAGGCCATAAACTAAAATCAATAATAAATTCTACACAGTCATCAGAGATTGACCAAGACAAGATCCACGAATCTTGAAGTGATATTCCATTAAATATTTGATTATTTTTCCAACTTTGCACAAATTAAATTTAAAAAGTTATATTTTAAATGTCAAACAAGATAATGATTAATTCTAGTATAGAGTAAAATTGTTTTTCAAAAGTGAATCACGTGTTTTCAAATTTTCCTGATGGCATTCATATTCCCTACATGAATGAATCCAAACAAGATCGACGTCGTTCATACGACCAAAAAAACCATCCTTGTTTGGTGATGGTAAACCTAGTTCGAGCATACCTAGAAAATTTTCAATTTCAGGAAAATATAAAATTGGAACATTAACTTTTTTATTATTCAAAAAAGTATACGACTCTGCTCCTATATCCAAAATACTATCACATAAAAGCGGTGACAAATCACTTCTTTGAATAAAATTATTTTTATGCCAAACCACATTTCCAAATGCTGAATTTTGATTTGGAAATTTAGAAATACCCATAGGATTATAAGAGGATAATTTTCCTGAAATTCCTAAATAAATAATTTTAGTAGTAAACCCAAAGTCCTTTAACCAGTGAACAACTGTTTTACTATCTCTGCCAGCATCTTGGTCAAGAGCATGAAGTGTTCCCACTGAATAAATTGATTTTTTACAAATACCTTTGTCATAAAGTGATTTGATATTTGAGGCCATACTTTTATCACGTGTATTTAATATTTCTCGAACATCACCATCAGTTGATTGCTGATCGATTGGAATAGCTCTAACTCCCAAAGTTCGCAAGTTCAGAAGAAAAGTAACTAAACTACCCATAGTATTATTCCAACGCATAACTTTAGTCTCATCCTCAAAGCTATCTAAGGCTTTATCATCACCCTTAAAAAGCTTTTCAAGAGCAATACTATAATCAGTATTTGCATCTTTCTCGATTAACAAACAATCAGGACGCAGATTATCTGGTACCAATTTTAAACTTTGCAATAAATCTTGACCAATAGTTTCTGTTTCAAGTGTTGCATGTTAATCGAGTATTATTATAACTTTTGATTGTTCGCTTAAAATTTCTGTTAACCCAGTTATTGGGTTCATTCTATGGCTTTTGTTAGTCTGAAAAAATAATTTTTGAGATTCACAATTAACTTTCGAAATATTAATTGCATGGACTTTATTTAAAAAAATATTAATTATTATAACTAAAATATAAAAAAATTGCTTCACAAGCACACCTCTTAATATAAAATTAAATACATACAATAATTATACCAAATCAAAACAACTATAAAATAATTGTAAAAAATATTTACACTTGTGTGACAATTTTTATGTAAGATTAACACGTTCAAATTTATCACTTAGAGTATTGAATATAAAATTCATAAAATATTTTTAGCTGCGCTAATAGATTTTACTAAATCTATTAGCGCAGCTAAGATAACTATCAACAAAACTATTGACTGTTTAAAAAATTTAACTAAACTGAATTTCTAATGGCAATTCTGTCATTCAAATCAAGGAGGTCCTTATGAAGAATTTAAAATCAATAATCAAGGGCCTTCGTTTATACTAAAAAAATAATCAATTTTAAGTTTAGTTAAGGCTCTTAAGTCATTTTTTATCTTTGATAATTAACTTAAGGAGTTTTCATGTATAGTTCCGAAAAGGAATTTTTAAATCTTTTTGGTTGGAATAGTTTTTATAATGAACAAAATTCTATTCAAGACCTTAAATCTCTAGTCCCTGCCCGTGTAATTTGTGAGGAAAGAAACCTATATCGTTTACAATTGGGTTTAGAAAAAAATTTATGGGCCACCATAAGTGGTAAATTACAATTTTCAGCATCATCGAGGGCCGATTATCCAGCTGTTGGAGATTGGGTAATGGTTGAAGTTGATGATAATTCAAACCGTGGTGTTATTCATAAAATTTGTCCTCGAAAAAGTATTATTTATAGAAAGCAAGTAGGTTCAAGTTCTGATATGCAAATTTTATCTACTAATGTTGATTATATTTTTATAACTACATCAGTAAATGAAGATCTTAATTTTAGACGAATAGAAAGATATCTTACTGTTGCTTGGGATTCTGGCGCCGTTCCAGTAATACTCTTAACCAAAGTTGATATTTGTTCGGTTAAAATTGAAAGTGTGATTGCGCAAGTTCAATTGGAGTTTCCAGGTGTACAAACTTATGCAATTTCTAAAAATGAATTTGAATCGGCAAGTTTTTTCTCTGATTATTTAAAATCAGGAAAAACAACAATCTTCATAGGCTCGTCAGGGGTCGGAAAATCAACACTTGTGAATTTTCTCACAGGTCAAATGGGTCATACTGAAATTAAGACTAAAGAGATCCGAGAGGCAGATGGAAAAGGAAGGCACACTACAACATCTAGAAATCTTTATGTCAGTCGTTTTGGTGGTCTTGTAATTGATACGCCGGGCATGCGTGAGTTACAATTGTCAGACCATGCTGAAGGTATTCAAACACAATTTTCTGATATTGAATTATTAATTACAACTTGTCGCTTTAGTGATTGTAAACATGATACAGAACCAAACTGCGCAATTAAAAAAGCATTAACGGAAAAAATCATTTCTGAAGAGCGTTGGGAGCGTTATCAAAAGCTTGAACGAGAAGTTCGCCATATGATGAGAAAACAAGATAAGGTTTTATCAGCTGAAGATAAAAAACTTTGGAAAAAAAGAAGTATATTTGCAAGAAACAAAGGTCGCTCAAAGAAAGGGTATTTATAAGCGGAATTAAAAAATAAATGGAGAGTAAAATGAAATCTTAAAATTTTAATTTCATTTTTAAAAATCTATTAAAAAAAGTTTTTCGCTTTTTAGTATAAGACTTAGCCCATTGATTGGCTTTTGGTAAGCAAATAAACAAAAAAGGTTGAAACCATCGACGTGGTATTATTCGCCTCAAAATACCAAATATAAATGCATCTGGAGTTGCAGAAATTCTTAAGGGTGGTCTTTGCCAGCGAATAACTTTTAACACCAACTTTGACATTCTTTCAGGAGTTACAAATGACCAGCTCATAAGTTTTTCAACAAATGGAATCATATTCGCATAATAATCACTGTACGGACCAATGAAACTTTTTTCAGGGCGGGATTTATCAGTGTGATAAACTTTTTTAAAAGAATCACTACGTATAAAACCTGGTTGCAATAATACAACGTCAATCCCCAGTGGGCGAGCTTCATACCACAATGCTTCACTAGCTCCTTCTAACGCATACTTAGAAGCTGTATAGGATGACATTGTGGGCATAGCAAGCATTCCACTTACAGATGAAATGTTAATAATTTTTCCCCTACCTTTTTCACGCATCAAGGGAAATACTTCGCGCATGAGTGCTACTGGACCAAAATAATTAGTCGCCATTTGATAGTTTTCATCATCTTCATTCATATGTTCAAGCACTGCTCGGTATGATATCCCTGCATTATTAATTAAAATATCTACCCCTCCCCACTTAGAATTAATTTCATCTATTAATAATTTTCTTTGATTATTATCTGTGACATCAAGAGTACGTAGCCAAAATCTTTCTGTTTCATTAAATTCATTAGCTAATTGATTGATTGAATTTTCACGAGCAGTAATTACAACTCTGTATTCACTTAGTGTAAATAAGTCCCTCGCAATTGCTAAACCAATTCCAGAAGATGCGCCCGTAAGTAAAATCACCGGTCGAAAATTTCGATTTTGATGATTAGTATTTTGAATATTCATTGGCTCCCCCAACTACTATTTTACCAGCTCCTGGTGAGGATTTCCAGTCCACGTATTAATTTGAAACAGTTCAAATCTTACGTATTATCTATTAAAAAAATTAAAGAAAATTTCATATCACATCAAAGGTGTTAAAATTACTTGGCTACTCAAATAAGAATATTAAAAACTATATCAACGTCTCGAATTGAATAATTATGTTAAACTAGATCGAATGTATCAATAAACAACAAATAACAGTCGTAATCTCATACTATAATGTGCTATCCTACTGGTGTGTGCTTCATGGCAGATAAAAAATAAGGACGTGGCAAATGTATAAGGGCGAAAAATTAAATAGCATAACTCATCTTATTGGAGCTGTAATTTCTGTTGCAGGCGCTTCAATCTTAATTACAAAAGCAAGTTTATTTGGAGACGTCTGGAAAATTGTAAGTGCAAGTATTTATGGTGCAGCAATGATTTTACTGTATACAATGTCAACGCTTTATCATTCATTACAAGGTAAGCCTAAACAAATATTTCAAAAATTAGATCATATCGCAATATATCTGTTAATTGCTGGCACTTATACACCTTTTTGTTTAATCACCTTAAGAGAAAACTGGGGCTGGTCCTTATTAATTGCAAATTGGTCATTAGCTTTAATAGGAATTATATACGAATTAACTTTGGCAAAACATACTCGATGGCCTTCTTTGGTTATTTATGTGTTGATGGGTTGGATGATCGTATTTGCACTTAAACCTTTAGCAATGGTAATTCCATTTGGCGGATTGTTTTGGTTAACACTTGGTGGAATTTTATATACGGGTGGAATAATATTTTATTTATTTGATTCTAAAATAAAACACTTTCACGGCGTATGGCATATGTTTGTTATGGGTGGGAGTTTTTGTCAGTATCTTTGTATACTACTTTATCTTATTCGACCTTAAATATTTTAAAACTTATAAAAAGCCTGATATAAGAATTCTATCTTCTAATACCAGGCAAATTAAATTAATCTAAAACAACATCTTGATTATTTAAAATTAAAACAGCGGCCATAAATCTTGCAAGGTATTGATCACCTTGAAAACCATTTCGTGATAACAACCAAGGATCTCTCGTTTTAAGGTTATCAATTCCTTTTTGTAAATTACTTTCACCTATGTTGTAGGCTATTAAAGCTAGGTTCCAATCTTTGAATCGAAAATAATTAGAAGTCAAATATCTCATCGCTGCATCTGTTAAAATTTCTGGATTTAATCTTTCATCGACTTCTAAATCGACTCTCAAGCCATAATTACGAGCCGTTTTTTCAATAAACATCCATAAACCTGCTCCCCAAGACTTATTTTGGCTTTGAGGTAAATTTCGATATCCTGATTCAATAAAAGGAACTGCTAAAATTTCTTCTGGAACTCTATATGAACTAATTTTATTACGAATCATTTCTTTATATTGATTCATTCTTTGAAGGGATGTTTTAGTAAACTCACGCCCTTCAGGAGTTCCAATATACCTATTTAGTTCTTTCAATACCAGATCATTTACCACAACTGGGAAATCAGTATTCTTTTGAGTAGTGCTCAACATTTCAAGAGCTTCTTTTTTTGTAATTCGACGATCTTGAATTACACTTTTAGATGCAATAGCGCTCACTCCTAGCGCAATTGTTAAGAACGTACAGCATATAAATTTATAATGTCTGTTTTGTTTTTTGTTAGTATCAAACATATTTTCAATTCTCCTTACTATTAATTTGCGATCATTAGAAAACGAAAATCCAGATGCGCAGACTGTTTTTTTATTTTCTCCAATCACGGTTTCAGCAAGCCGTATTAAACAACTTGCATAGTTGTGTGATGAAACTTTTTTTTGCCCAATTAAAGCTTCATCGCAGGCAAATTCTTGTAATTCATTAATATAATTTATCCAAAAATAATAAAATGGATTTAAAAAACAAAATATTTTAATCAAAAGAAATACATAAGACCAATATGTATCATTTTGCCTATGATGTTGAATCTCATGTAAAACTGAAATTTTGTAATCTGATATATTATTAATAAGATTCATTGGAATAATAATATTTGCTTTGGTTAGAGAATAAGAGAGAGGAATTTCTGTAAAATCACTTGCATAAATTCTCACCCTCCTTAATTTTCGAATTAAAACAGATTGCCTTTTTAACTGAGTTAAATACCGAAGCTCTTTAAAAAGTTGAAATAATACAAAACTAACCCCTAAACCAAAAATAAATAAATTAATATGATTTAAAATTGTCGAATCTAAATTAAACTCTTTATTAGCTAAATTTAAGTTGATAACTCCATTTTTTTCATTTGCATTGTAATTTTCATAAAAGTTTTTAATTGATGATGACGACCAAACTTTTGCAGTTGGAATAAAAATATTTTCTTCAATTTTAAAATAATTTGTTAAACTGATTATACTTAATATAATCATAACGATAAAAATATAATAATTTATTTCTAATTGAGTTTTAAATTTTACTTTGAAATTAAATTTGTAATTAAACTTATTTAAAATGAGTATAAACAAATAACCCACTAGTAAAAAAACATTTAAAACCAATATCACTTCTTAGCTCCCAATTGCTTTACAAGTTTTTTGAGTTGATCTATATCATCTTCATTAACATCCACCTGAGAAAATAACTGCTTTACTAATGCTATAGGAGTGCCATTAAAAACTTTATCAACAATATGTTTTACTGTTTTTGCTTCATAGTCTGACTTTAAGAGGACAGGAATATATATATGACCTCTTCCTTCTTTGCGAACCTTAAGAATATCTTTTTGTTCTAAAATTCTTAAAATTGTAGAAACTGATGTATAAGCCAGATCTCTATTTTTAGGGAGTTGTTCAATGACCTCTGCGACCGAAGCCTCTCCAAGGCTCCACAAAATATTCATTAATTCAAGTTCAACTTCTGTGAGTAATTTATTATTTACTTCTTTAATTTTTTTCATTTTTGCTCCAAAATATATCTTATACCCAAGATTCAACTAAAACATTAGTTGTTGTCAACTAATGTTTTAGTTGAATAACACAAGCAGCTATTTCATTTAATTATTTAATTTATTTTTTGCTTATCTGTAGAATTTTGAACTGTAAGTTTAGATTTTAGAATTTTGAATTCGGACTATGGAATCAAGAAAAAGATAAATACTTCGATTTTTATTAATATAGACTCTACAACTACCTATTCATTAGAAGTCATAATACGGGGTGATTGAAAATCGCCCCAAAAAAACCGGAAAATAATTGCTTATGATTATGTCTGATATAATCGCGAAGCGATCAGACTTAATCGTTAGCTGTTATTATGAAAATACAAACGTAAGTTTGGATTTTCATAATAGGGGTGATTGAAAATCGCCCCCAACAAACAAGAAAATAACTGCTTATGATTATGTCTGATATAATCGCGAATTGCCTCATTAATCCGGTTACCCAAATTGATTCAAAAAAAAATTTATCTCAATATGAGAGTTCCCGAGTTGAACAGGTCCAGTTAGGGTCTAATTCTAGTTGCCTCAAGATTACGGTTACTCAAAATAAAGTTATACTTTGGTCTGTAATGTTCACAGGAAGGGAGCTTATGGATTCAAAGTTCAAGGATGAACTTTTGTATAGATGCAGCCAAGAGTATTTTGCATTGGAAACTAAAAAAGAAAAAACTAACTACATCGATTTTTTTAATTCTAAAATAACACCCATTCTATATCCAGAGTGCAACGGTAAATTGAATCGTAAAAGTATTTTGAGAGTTTTAAAAAAATTTATAAACAAACCACTTCCAGCGCCTCGTGGTGCAAAGAAATTCTATTCTGATATAGAATCTCAATGTTTAAAGCAAATGTGGCCAGTTATGGGGTTTATGTGTGGTAAAAGAATGAAACCGGCAATTAAAAATTGGATTCTGTTTTTTAATTTTTCAGATGAAGTGAATAAAAAATTATTAAAAATGAGTGCGGCAACTATAGATCGGATTTTAAGACCTGCAAAAGTATTATTGCGACGTAAAAATAATACTTCAACTGTTCCCGTAAAATACCATATAAAGCAAAAAATACCTCTCAGAGATAAATCAATAAAAGTTGATAAAATTGGTCTAATAGAAACAGATACTGTTGTTCACTGTGGGGATTATATTTGGGGGACTTTCGCTCACACTTCAACAGTCACTGATTTATACTCTGGTTGGACTGAAGCTCGTGCTACATTAGGAAAAAATGCTGAACTTGTAGTTAGAGCCTTAGAGGAGTTAGAACTCTCACTTCCAATGCTCATGGTTAATTTATTTTTTGATAATGGAATCGAATTTATTAATCATACTCTAGTTAAATCTTTTTCAGAGAGGAAAGAGAAACCCATAGTTGTGGCGCGAGGTCGCTCTGGCAAGAGCAATGATCAATGCCATATTGAACAGAAGAATAATGTTTTTGTAAGACAACTATTTGGTTATGACAGAGTAGAAGATTTAGAAATAATAAAACTAATGAATGAACTCTACAGTAATGAATGGTCAAAGCTTTTTAATTATTTCTATCCTCAAATGAAATTAGTAGAAAAAGATAGAGTAGGGAGTAAATGTCATCGAAAATATGATGAAGCAAAAACTCCCTATGAAAGATTACTAGAATCAGGTCAACTTAACCCTGAGCAAGAACAAAAATTGATAGAAACAAAAGCTAAACTAAACCCCGTTGAGCTACAACAAATTGTCCAGAAAAAGTTGAGTCGCATTGTAAGTTTAATTAAAAACCAAGATAATTACAAAGAGGCAATATAATGAATACAAATTCAAAAATAAAAACTCTTCCAACAGGTCCTAACACAAAGCTCCTTGGTAACCCACTTCAACGAGGCAAAACGATCGCGAAGCGATCAGACTTAATCATAAGCAGTTATTTTGCGTGACGAGCATTTCCTGCTTTTGAAGGTCTACTCGCTTTAGAAGCTGGAGCTCGATGGGTCGACATTGATCTACTTTTTCTCTCATTCATTGCAAATAATTTTTCAATTTTTTCATCTATCTCTTGATACTTTTGAACCAACTCTTCGGTTTTAGAATCAGAATTGAATTTTTGTGATCGTGATAAATTATATTCAGGTAATTCATTCATTGTAATTTTATAATCACTTAGTCCATTTGATACCCCAAGATCTTTTAATTTTTGAGCGGCTGCAACTTCAATTTGTAATTTTTGATCAGATGATAATTGACTAAGATGCGATAATGAAGAATCAAAAGAATTATTATATAAAGTTACACAATTTACGATATCTTCCATTTCATACTGTGATAATTTATCGTATTGTCTTCTTAATCCATAAAATTCAACATTTTCATCTCGATCATTTCTAAGTTTGTTTTGAACAGATTCAACAAGATCAAATTTTACGCCGTACTTATTCATATTACCACGATCTGTAACAACGAAAACTGCCGTTTGACCGTTATTTGGATTATTGGCAAATACTAATGAACCTAGTCTTCGTGATCCATAGATAGGATCTCCACTTTTTACATCAATAGCAGCTGTATATTTATCAGGTTCAGCGCAAACTCCAGAAGCTGTTTTTTTATAAGCATATCCATCAACACGTGCTGATTGACAAAATTCAGTGTTCGCATAGCAACTTGCTTTTCCATAAGACTTTGAAATCTGTAAATCACCTGGTACTGATATTTTGTATTTATCTTTTTGCTCTAAAACTCTTGCCATTACTAATGAAGAAAAAACATTTTGAAATGCGCTTGCATCACAAGTGAGTTTTGTACCAGAACAAGATGGTCCATAAGTAAAACCACTAATTGGTATAAGTAAAAAAATACTTAAAAAAAGATTTATTAATAAATAACTTTTCATAAATCCTCCGATCTCAATACTAAGGTGGTGCAAAAGTGAAACCATAGAGCATATTGATACAAATAAATTTCGTTTTGATTTAATGTGAATCAAAGAATAATTTATATGAGTCATAACGATTCAAAATTCAAAATTTAATTTTAAAAAAAATAATTAATTTGATGTACTATTCAAAAATTTTGTAAATTTAAAAACAACACTGCAAACTATATCCACACTTAATAATAGTTAGTAATTTTAATATGTTATAATATACTTCGCCCTCTACGACTATTTATAGTACTAAATGCATAACAATTTGATGGTGGTGTCAAAAAGTTTGGCACTGGACTTGCTTTAGTAGTAAGTACCAATCCAAACTCAACCACTCTCGTGGTGACCTGGAGTTTGAACCGTCCCGCCCCACACCCTATCATTAACGGAGGTCGCCTCAAGGAAGAAGCGCCCCTCCCGTCGCGCGAGCATTTAAGCATATTTTTATGCTTTATGTTTTTTTACATTCCTAGATCTTTAGTGATTAAAAAAAATTTCCGACTAGCTCATTGAAAATTAAGTTACTGATAAATTTTTTGATCATAGGAAAGGATCAACTATGAATTTAAAAAAGAATTTTAAAATGAGATGGATTTTAGATTTAAGTATTATAATTGCTTTTTCTTTTTTGTTTATTTTCTTTAATTTTGGTTGCTCAACGATTCCAATTCAAAGAAGCGATGCCAGTGGGTACGGTCCAAATACAAATGTAAATAATAAACTAATAAACTCTCCAAAATTATCCAGTAACTTGTCTTCAGACAATTTAATAGAATCCAGTATGAATATCGAAAATTACAGTGGACCACTAGATTATAAATTAATGACAAAACTTGGGATGACTCCTGAAGCCCTTAAAGATTCTGATTTGTTTAAAAAATATTTATTACTTCAAAATATTACTCAAAAAGAAAAAAATCTCAACGATGATAGAGAAAAAAAACAATATTATAGTGCTCAACCATGGTTTGAAAACGATGACGAACGTTTAGAGTTTTTAAATCAACCCGGTTACGAAGCAAGAGTCCTATGGATGAGAAAAAATAAATTTGGTACCCGATCAAACAATTTAGATAACAATATTGTAGAGGTCATCGAGAAAAAAGATATATTTTTAGGTATGTCACAAGATTGGGTTAAAAAAAGTTGGGGCCAACCAGAGCTAGTAGATGTTGCCGGAAATCCAATTTATAAAAATGAACGATGGAGATATAAAAAATATGTGCCATCGAGCGAAGGATTCAAACTTCAAAAAAGATTAGTCTATTTTGAAGGAGGAAAAGTCGTTGGCTGGGAACAAATAGACGAATAACTCTTAATAAAATATAGCTGAAATGATCGCTTAACCGATCAGACTTATAATACGGGGTGATTCAAAAATCACCCCAAACAAACAAGAAAATAACTGCTTATGATTATGTCTGATACAATTGCGAAGCAATCAGACTTAATCATGAGCAGTTATTAGTTATTTACACTACACCATTGATCAGTATGTTGGCTGTAGTTATCAATCAAATTATTAAATTCATTTTCTTCACCCTCTACACAAGTTAAAGTCCAAATTGATTTCTCTGTTGGATGCTTAACAGTAATGTAGGCGCTATCCAAATATGAATTACCAACCACTGACAGTGCCATAGTTGGACCACTTTGCCGACTTAATGCTTCTTTCAAACTGATAGGATCATAAAAATATTTTTTTAAATCATAGAAATAATCAAAGTAGCGCAAGTTCACATCTTTAACTTTATCCACTGCCAGTTGAATTCTATCGACTTGTTTGTAATCCAAAAAAAATAATCCTTTTGGGTCAATTAAAAAATCAGAACCAAAATGTGAAGGTAAAGAAATCATACCAAATGGACCAGTAGTTATTTTTGGTTTTTGGCATGATAAACCTGAAGATTTAAAATATGAATTAAAATTTCCATTTAAATCTAACTTAAAAAATCTATATTCACTTTTCAACATTTCAATCGTGATACCATATTGATAAATTAATTGTGGAGTTAAGTTAGGGGGAATGTTTCTTAAGGCGACTTCAATTTTTTTAGATTGATCATTATAACGAGCAAAGCAAAAAGGTCTTGGTGTAACGGCTTTAACTGTCGGTATATCGATTGGTTCTGTCAAATGGAGATAAGCAAACTCTTCAATGTTTTCTTCAGACAAATTGTAAAAAGATTGTAGATGTTCTTTTTCTTTTTTCCATAACTTATTTGAATTGGCTACCCTTGCCCTAAAGATTTCTACTATTCTTGCTGGAACTGAAGGAAACGAAAGTTTTTCTAAAGTCATATTTTTAAATAAATCAGACTTGTTAACTTTATTTAAAATCCATTGATAAGCTTGTGGCTCTGCATATACGGTAGCTTCTCCAATTTTGTAATACAAAACTGGCTCACCATTATCCAGATAACCTGGTATAAATTCGTTTGAATATAGGTTTATATTATTAACTTGACTATTAGATCCACTGTCAGCAGTGTCTGGCCCACCTGAGTTTACTATTTCGAGTTTTGAATTCTTAAAATCATTTTTATAATTATTAAGAAAGTTTTTTTCTAAAGTAGGTTTATCAGATTTAAATACCCTGATAGTTTCTTGGTCATGCATTACCCATCTTGTATCACTCACATAGTTTTTTTGTGAATTTTTATCAAGAAAAGTATCAATCTTGTTTTCAATACTATCTATTCCAGCCACATAAGTAGTCGGAAAATATTTATGAAAACCACGAATTATACCAATTAGTTTATTAGTTGAAACATTAAATACTGGCATTCCACTTAAACCAAGCGATCCAACAAAATCAAAAACATAATCACCTTGCCAATTTTGAAAACCCTCACCTGTTTTAAATGATAATTGTAATGAACCAAGAGCCATTGATTCCAAACTCAAATGTCCTAGAGGGACTAAAGGTAGTTTATTTTCTATAATATAGTGAGGATCAATTAAAGTAATTTCATGTTTACCTAAAAAAATATATGAGAGTGAATCGCCTTCATGCATTCCTTTTCCTAAATTTGCGATAAAATGCTGACTTGAATATTCATTATAGTATTTATACTTAGGATGTACACTCTGATCAATATTATTCGCAAATTCTGGCTTTTCAATTTCAATTAATTCCCAGTCATGGTCCACATCCGCTAATCGGTGTGGTTTAGATTCTCTTTCAACAATTTTTAAAAAAGAATCATCATAAGCTTGAATCTTAAGTCCGCCATCACCTTGCGATAAATGTGATGCTGTTAATACTGCCCAAATTGAATTATTATTTTTATCGCTAATTTCAACTATAATACCTATACCACTTAAAGTTACATTTGAAGGTTGTTTTTTACTTTGATCATTTGCTTTAACAACATTTTTATAAGTTGATTTAACACGTACTAAATACTTTAAAATTGGATTATATCTGTATTTTATTAATGAAAATAGTTCGACGTCTTTTTTTCTTTTAATTATTGAGTCTACAGAATTTGACTTCGGTGATTTATTTGGAAATGCAAAAACAACATTAAAGAAAATACTTATAAAAAATAAAATACAAAAAAAATTTACTTTTTTTTTCATTTTTAAACTCCACACTTTGAATCATGAGATTTAAAATAATCTAAACTGGAATTTATTTCATATTTCCCAAAACTAAAAGTAATTAAATGTTTTGATTTAGATCGAAGGCGATTCATCAATTTTTTAAATCTAAGAATTAGAAACTCTGAAACAATATTTGATCCCCACAGTTTTTCAATCAACTCTCTTCGAGTATAATTTTTTCGAATTAAAATTCCAATCAATGATTCTTCTTGAGTTGAAAGTGTGATTTTAGTTTTAAATTCAGAAAAATAAAATATCCAGCTTTGTGGAATTGATAAAACATTAATATTTTTTGGCAGTTCATTATATTTTAAAATGTAATTAAGATGCGTATATAATTGCGATATCTCATTGTGCTGACTTATTTTTAAGTATTCAATTTCTTTTTGTGCCCTATCTGTATGGCCAATAAGATGAAGAATTAGAACCCGATGTGCAATTGAATTAAAATAATTAATACTCCCAACGTTAGACTTGCTATAAAATAAAATGGAACGATTAATATATTTTAATGATAAATTATATGCACCTAAATAGAAAAATCTCTGTGATATAATAGTCAGACATGTTGCTACTATCATATTTTCTTTATGATTTAAACCAAGAAATAACAATCTTCGATATTTTTTAATATAATCATTACTGGAGCTATTTAAACGCTCTAAACAAATTAATGAGTTTAATTGCTGCCTCAATGATTTATTATGTACGCCAAAATTCGCATAAATTTTTGCAGCTGAATCATAGAGTTTCCAAGCTTCGTTATCACGACCACGAAGATCATGAAAACGGGCATTTATCGAAAGATATTCGGCCCAGACTAGTGACCGCTGATCACGTAAAATATTTGAATTTTGATTTACTAATTCAAAAGAAACTTCGTCCTTTTTTAATTGTTCTAGTCGGAGCTGTGCTAGAAAAACATACTCATGAAAATTATATTTTGATAAATAGTCACTTATTAAACTTTGTAATTTTTGTTGATCTCCTTCAAAATAATAAATCAAAGCATTTAAATAAAAATCCACTTGAGTTGATACTTTTAACTCATTTTTGATCGAATAAAGTTGCATAAGAGATGATGAAACAATTTGAGCTAAATGATCATCAAATTTTAAACTACATAATTCTTTTTTAAATTTATGAATTACCTGTAACGGCGATGAATTTATCTTAAGTACTTCACCATCAAGTGATATAAAATAAGGATTTTTTTTATTTAATCTAAAAAGTAAATTTTTTAGTCTATTTTCAGCATTAACATAATCTAACTCTTCAGCAAACAAATATTTAATGACATCAATTTTATGCATGGAACTTTTGCTCAACAGTTTGACTAGCATGAACTCCTGATTTGAAAAATTTAAATTTTGATTTTCTTTACTTAACCCATGATCTAAAATTAATTTTTTCAAAAACAATAAGATTTCATTAACGAATTCATCTTTTTCGGATTCAGATAGTGAAACTTGCAAATAATAATAAATAAAAAGCGAATAGACACCAACTTTTAGGTTATAAATTGCAAATATTAAGTAATATAATTGAAGTGTATTATAGTTTTTTCTTGAGTTATTCAATTGTGAAAACAAAAAATGGAACTCACTAAAGGAAATAGGCGTATATCCCACTCGCAATTTAAGTCTGTTCAAATGAGTATCTAATAATGTTTTGTTAATCATTTAATTTCAGTTTACTTAAATACTTGCACAATTTCTAGTGTAATATTTTAAACAGCTGTATTACATTTTTTGACCCATTAAATTTCTAATTATCAATTCATTAAGCTTAATTTCTTTTGATTCATTTTTAATTGTAAATACTCTTTTTGAAGATTTGAATTGTTCAACTTATCTACAATTGAAAATAAAAGTTGAATTCTTGAAACTGAATTTTTAATTATAGCAATATTACTGATATTTTTAATTAAATATTCAATGACACTTTTTGGACTTGCTTCAAGTTCCTGTAGGGTTGGAATACCATAAGCTGTATTTCCTAAAAGAATATTTGGATTTGAGTTATAGTGGTAAATCATACTAATTATTTTCATACTGTCTATTAATTTGTTTTCAATGTCATTTGCTTTGGGTAATATAGCTGTTGTTTTAATTACACCTATTTGGGCCCATAAATATTGCATTAAAATACTGTAGTGCCGATCTTCCAATAATGTGAGTGCTGCTATTAATTTATTTTGATTTTTTGACTTTAAAATTAATTTGAATCTATCAACTGAATTCAACTGCATATATTCATTCAAACTATAGTTTGAATTTAATTCTGAGTTTATTATTTCAATTGATAATTTTAGTTTTGAATTAAAGGATTCAAAAAAATATCCTTTTGTTTGAGATATTTTTTTATCTTCTAAATATTTTGTATCAACTAAATTATACTCTTTCAATAAGTCATATAAATCAGTTGGTGAAGAGATATTTTCTTTTCTGAACGAATTGTTCTCAATCACGCTTGCTAATAAATAAAATGTTGATGTGGCACAATTTTTTGAAAAAAAAGTATAATTACTTTGATAAAACCAGTAATATTCTTCTACTTTATTTATAAAATCATTCATTTCATTTTTATTTAAATTAATAGGCAAACTCTCTAAATTTCTGTTTTCTACTAGAGTATATTCTTTTATAATTTGACTAAACGGAATAATAAAAAGGCGTAACGGATACGCTCCTGTAACCCCTTCAATAATATTCATTTGGCTTGAAAAAGGTTGAGCTGCAAAACTTACTACTTGATGATATTGTATGTCTTTAAGACATTCAGGTCCAACTTCAATTCGTTCTGGGGAACAAATAATTAAACGTAACATTGAATGACCAAAGCCACTAACAATCGAATCACCCTCAGAGGCGTGTAAGTAATGAACTTGAAAAATTTTATTTCTATTTATTTTGACAAATATATTTTCTTTATCGTTTATATTAAATTCATTATTTAATATAACAAAATCTGTACTGCATACTTGTTGAAATGTATTTTGTGAGTAAAAAAATAATTTTTCAAAGAAATAGAATAAACTTGGTTTCTGGCATTTAAAACTTTTATCGAGTATAAAATATTCCATGTTCACAGCAAAAGATTCTTCTTCATTTGTAAATTCATACCCATCTGGACTTCGAAATTTTAAATAATTTGAGTGATCCAGCCAGCCTGCTGCACTTTGAAACTCGCTTGATTGACTTACTTTTGTATACTCATCATAAAAATGCGATAACTCATGTATAAAAACTGAAAGAACAATCTGATAAATACTATTATGATGACTAAGAACTTTAATCTCTGGATTGGTAAAATATAGTTCTAATAGCGCGCTGTCTACAACTAAATAATTATTTGATAGATCTGAATACCCTATACCAGTACCTATTATCTGAACTGAATTTTTAATAGAATCTACTTTATAACTCAAATTTTGTTTGCTAATTCGAAGTTGGATTGGGTCTCTTGAATTTACTACTTTGATGAATTCGGCTGGTAAGACTCTCGATAAATCTAATTTGATTTTATCGAGAGTCTTCTTTAATTGAACTTTGTCTTTTAATTCATTGAGTTCAAGATGACTCTCATCTATTTTAATATTAATTTTTTCAGTTTCAAGATTAGCAAAACTATACATAGAATAAAAAAATGGAACTATGATCTGAATTATTAATTTAATTGATTTCATTTGAGCATCCTTAATTTTTAGACAAATCACATACCCTTACTGCATGAATTTTTTAATTTTTTGAATTATCGAGATCTTCATCTTTTGTAATTTCAATTATTATTTTTGCAAGTTCTTCATCAGACTTATTTGCCAATACTTCATCAGTTTTCAAAATTTCAATTGCATTTTCTAACTGAACCGGAAATATATAATCATCATTCATTTCAAAATTTATATGATAATCCAAAGCATAGGGTCTTGCTTCTTGCAGCGCCTTCATATCTTTTCGCTTTAATCTCGCAGTCAATTGGATTGGAGATAAGGTAAATGCTAATCCATATGATGTCACTTTTAAGGTAGATGTAAAAGCTTCTTCTTCGGGAGAAGTTTTTTCAGAACCACCATGACTATTAGCATTTTGAATGTATATTGTACTTGTACACATTAAAATTAAAATTGATTTTTTCATTTTTCCTCCTAGAAAATTATTATTTTTATGTTTCACTAAATAAAGTAGGACCATTTATAGTAGAGTATTTAGTTTATAGCGAGGATACTCATAGTTAGTTTTTGTTTAACTATTTAACAGTTATGAAAAATTGTAAAAAATTACAAAATATGGGGATTGAAAATCACCCCAACCAACAAGAAAATAACTGATTATGATTATTTCAGATACATTCGCGTAAGCGATTAGACTTATTCATAAGCAGTTATTATTATGAAAATACAAACTTTAGTTTAGATTTTCATAATATGGGGTGATTGAAAATCGCCCCAAACAAACAGATAAATAACGGCGCATGATTTTGTCTCGCATACAATTGCGGAGCAATCAGACTTAATCATGAGCAGTTATTTTAGAATATTTTTAAAGGTTTGAAGTGCAAAGTCGAGATCATCTTTTGTGGTGAATCGACCAA
The DNA here is from genome assembly GCA_005793345.1 of Bdellovibrionales bacterium. GTDB lineage: Bacteria > Bdellovibrionota > Bdellovibrionia > Bdellovibrionales > Bdellovibrionaceae > SXSU01. Next base: position 48,912 of record SXSU01000016.1, on the reverse strand, counting down.
TTCCTATTCTTACTGACGAATGTATTTCATTTAAACTTAAGCCAATAGCTTTTAACACATGGGATACTCCACCGCTTCCACACGCTGAAGTGGTACTCACAGCAATAGATGCCATTTGATGAATTAATTGATCCATCCGAGTATTGATGAATTGGAGATTGAGTTGCCCTGGAAGACGATCAACAGGATGGCCATTTAACTTAATTTCTTTTGATGGTAATTTATTTAATGAAGTTGAATTTATAATTTGAAAATAATTTTGTAACTCCATTAAAAAATATTTAGCTTTTAATTTTATATCTTCGCACTCACTATAATTTATTAATCTACAGGCTTCACCAAGGCCAACAATGCCAGGCACATTCAAAGTTCCTGCACGCATTCCATCTTCATGGCCACCTCCCCATAATAAAGGATGGAGGCCTCCTCCAACACTATCTTTTACTTTTGACCCAACATAGAGTGCGCCCACTCCCTTGGGACCATAAATTTTATGACCTGATAAAGAGAGCATATCAAATTTGACTGAATTCAAATTAACTTCACTAATCTTTCCAAAAGCTTGTGTGGCATCGGTGTGAAATAAAATATTATTTTTATGAGCCAACTCAGACAATAACCTCATTGGATTAATTGAGCCAATCTCATTATTTCCCCATATAAAACTCATCAATACAGTTTCTGGGCGAATATATTTTTCTACTTGACCAACTTCAACCTGACCAAATTCATTCACTTCAACATATGTAACATCATAAGCAAAATCTTTTTCAATTACTTCAAAAGGACCTAGCACAGAACTATGTTCAGCTTTTGAAGTAATAAAATGAGCTTTTAATTTGGGATGTTGTTTTTTTATTTTATAAGCTAAACCTAAAATCGCAGTATTATTTGCTTCAGTTGCACCACTTGTAAAAATAATTTCCTTTGATTTTAAAACACCAAGTATATTAGCTATTGAAGTTCTTGCCTCCTCTACAGCAGTCAATGCTGACCATCCATAGGGATGATTACTGGCAGCGTTTCCAAACTCCCCTTTTAAATAGGGGAGCATTTTGTCCAATACTCTTGGATCAACTGGCGTCGTGGAATTATTATCAAGAAAAACTCGCCTCATAATATTTAATACTTTAATTTATTACTTTAATTTATTATTTTTTATTTATTACTAAAGATTTTAGTTGATCACCAAAAGCGCCCCCAAAAGATCCCATGCCCTGTTGTCCTTGAGATTTTTTATTCTGCTCATAATTTTTCCAAGATTCATCAGCTTCATCATTTGGTGGTCGTAAAGTTATTTTTCGATCTTCAAATTTTATTTCTGCAACTTGAATCTGAACAGAATCACCAACTTTTTTATGATCCCAATCACCTTCTGTTAAATCGCGATAAAAGTTTTTTGGTAACAATCCACTGATACCATCTTCAATTTTAATGATATAACCAAAAGTTTCTTTTCGCTCAATTACCCCAGTAACTAAAGATCCCACTGGATATTTTGAAATTACCATTGCCCATGGATCACCTTCAGCATCTCGAATACTTAACAGGATTTTTTTATCTTCTGGTTTAATTTCTTTGATCATCACACGGACTGTATCGCCAACTTTCACCACATCTTCAGCTTTTACGATTCGCTTTGTATAACTCATTTCACTTAAAGGTACTAATCCTTCGATTCCTGGTTTTATCTGAACGAAAGCACCGAATTTTAAAATATTAGTAACTCGCCCATTTACAATTGAACCAATTTTCATTTCATCTTTATGAGTTTCCCAAGGTTGTGCTGAAGCTTGTTTAATTGAGAGTGAAAGTTTACTTTTACCATCAACAATTTCTGATTTTAAAAATTTAACTTCAACTACTTGTCCAACAGATAAAACTTCTGATGGGTTTTCTAATCGTGACCAACTCACTTCAGAAATATGAACCAATCCATCAAGTGAAGGGGCTATTTCAACAAAGGCACCAAATTTTTCTATGCGAGTAACAACACCTTTAAGTAAGTCACCAGGTTTGTGCTCGTCTAAAAATAATGCCTCTGATTCTTCTTTTTGCTGATCAAGCAATTTACGTCTTGAAACAACTATATTACGTCCACCTTGTTCAAATTGAGTAACCATAAAATCTAATTTTTTACCAATGTAGCTTTGCGCATCGGTAACATGTTTAGAATCGATCTGACTTATTGGGCAAAAAGCAGTTTTACCCATAATTAAAATTCTAAAACCACCATTACAAACTTCGCTCACACGACCTTCAATTGGTAACATACAATCAAAAGCATCTTCAATAGAATCAGCTTCAGAATTGGATTTGCCAGTTCTTGATACACGTATTTCGCCTTTTTTAATTTGCGAGACAAATACATCTAAACGATCACCGACTTTATATTTAAAGGTTCCATCAGGCTCACAAAGCTCTTTGGTCATAATCATAGCGTCTTGAGTTGTTCCTGTAGAAACATAACTTTCTTCTTTTCCAATAGAAAGAATTTCAGCAGCAGTGATTTTCTCACCTGCTTTAAGGTTACGATGCAAAACACTTTTATGATCTTCTGATTGGGCAAGTAATTCAGAAAATTCATCTTGTTCAACAGTTTTTATTTCATCGCCAAAAATATCTTTTTTGCTCATAAACTTTCACTTTCTTCGGGGTGTATATTATTTTCTTTTTGCTCCTTGGCCTTTTGCCAACCAGCTGCAATGGATACCCCAAGTAAAATAATTAACCATACTGTGGATATCCAAATCATAAAAATAGGAAGCGTTGCTAAGCTCCCATAAAATTTTGAATAAGAAAATGATTTTTTTGAAATAAATCGAAAAGAATTCTGAAGGGCAATAAGCATCACAGAAGAACACAACGCGCTGAAAAATGCCACTTTTAATTTAACAAAACGATTTGGAAGCCACTTATAAATAATTGTCAGTATTAAATTTAAAAAAAAGAAAGATAAAATAGAAGGCAAACTCTCAAACTTTGTTGCATTGACTATAAAAGAACGAACAGTCACATCCGCTGCTAGTCCAATTGGAAAAAGCATGATCAAAATCCAATGGGAAATAATTCGTTTAAATATATTTTTAGGATTTTTAACATGCCAAATATGATTTACAGCTTTTTCAAAATAAGCAGCTAATCGACTTGTTGTTACAATAAGAAAAGTTATATTCACAAATCCCCAAGACCCAGCATAGGACCTTTTTAACAAAGTTTGAAGTTGTCGACTGACTTCAAGACTAATAGCTCCAGAAAATTTTTTGACAATAATTAATTCTACTTTAGGATAAAGAAAATTAAGAAATCCGGCCCATTTAAAAAAGCCTAAAATAACAACTATAAAGGGTATAAAAGAAAGCATTGTGACAAAGGAAAGAGCATAAACCATAAGTTGAACATCACGATCTTTGAGATGATGTAAAGCTCTCTTAAAAAAATAAAATATATTCAATATTAAATCTTTAATCTTAATAAGAATTAGTGTGAGAATTTTCATTTATTTATTTTGCATAAAAAGTTAATTAATGGCAACGAAACATTCAAAGTTAAAACTATTCTCAATGCATAAGACGTTGCGCCATAGTGCATCTCTCGAATAAAGATTGCCATTTTTAAATGTAACGAATTAAAACGTAATTGTAAAAATATTTTTTGAGGAGAAGCCCTTATGAATTGGAAAAATTTAGACCTTTTCAACCCCACAGAAGAACATACAATGTTACGCGAAACTCTTCGCCAGTTTATAAAGGCTGAGGTTGAGCCACAAGCCCATGAATACGATCGAAAAGAATTATTTAATTTACCATTATTTAAAAAATTGGGTGAACTTGGTTTACTTGGCATTACTGTACCTGAAACCTATGGCGGCGCAGGTATGGACGCAACCGCTGCTGTTTTAACTCACGAAGAACTTTCAAGTTCTGACCCTGGTTTTTGCTTAGCTTATCTTGCCCATTCCATGCTCTGTGTAAATAATTTAGCAGTTAACGGAAGCGAAGAACAAAAAAAGAATTTTTTGCCAAAACTCTGCAGTGGTGAATGGGTAGGTGCAATGGCAATGTCTGAACCTTCAGTTGGAACTGATGTACTTGGTATGTCAAGTACTGCTAAAAAAGATGGTGAGTTTTACATCTTAAACGGTAGAAAAATGTGGATCACCAATGGCACATTAGATGAAAGCGGAACCCCTGCTGATCTTGTTTGGGTGTATGCAAAAACAGGCGAAAAAAATAATCGTCCGCAGATTTCTACTTTTATTGTTGAAAAAGATTTTGCAGGTTATTCCGTTGGACAAAAAATCAGAGATAAAACAGGAATGCGTGCTTCAAATACCGCAGAAATTGTTTTTGATAATTGTAAGATACCACAACAAAATCTTGTAGGAACTGAAGGTTCATCAATCATACACATGATGCGTAACTTAGAATTAGAAAGATTAACCCTGGCAGCCATGAGTCTAGGTATCGCAAGACGAAGTCTAGAAATTATGATTAAATATGCGGGCGAAAGAGAAGCTTTTAATCAACCGCTTTATCAATTTGGTCAAATTCAAAAATATATTTCAGATAGTTATGCAGAATTTCAATCTTGCCGTACATATGTTTACGATGTCGCTCGTAAAATGGATCTAAACCATGAAGGAAACCGAGTTGATTCAGACGGTGTAAAATTAGTGACAACTACAATGGCTAAGAATGTTGCCGATAGAGCAATTCAAGTTTTAGGTGGTTACGGTTATGTTGGTGAATATGTCGTTGAGCGACTCTGGAGAGATGCAAAATTACTTGAAATTGGTGGAGGCACAATAGAGGCTCACCAAAAAAATATAACAAGAGATTTAGCAAAAAATTATAAAAAATATTTAGGTATATAATTAATTATGTTTCCCTATTCATCAGAAATTGAAATTTCAAAAGATAAAAAAGTATCTTGGCAGACGGTCATTCAAGAAATTGGTCCTATATTAACACGTGAACGTAAAGCTCGTATTGATCACGTGATCGAGGGTCGTAACTTCAATCACACTATTGTGCTAGAAAATCTTTATGATCGAGGCAATGGTTCAGCTGTCATGAGATCTGCTGAAGCTTTTGGGTTTCAAAATTTTGATGTGATTGAAATAAATGAAAAATTTAAGGCTTCGAATCGTGTTGCCTCAGGCGCAGAAAAGTGGCTTAACATCCGCAAATGGCAAGATACAAAATCATGTGTGCAAAAATTAAAACATGAAGGCTATCGCATTTGCGTGACTTCACTTGAAGCCAGTACGCCACTTCAAGAAGTTGATTGGTCAATTCCGTCAGCATTAGTATTAGGTAACGAAAAAGAAGGTGTTTCAAAAGAAATGCTAGAGATGAGCGATGTAAGAGTTATAATTCCAATGGCAGGATTTGTTCAAAGCTTTAATATTTCTGTTGCTGGAGCTTTAAGTTTATTTCATATCTCTGAACATAATAAAAAAAATAAACACCAATTAAAACAATTGAGTGATGAAGAAAAAATGATTCTTAAAGCTCATTATTACATGCGAACATTAGACTCCGCAAAAGACATTCTACTTTCGAAACTAATCACTCTGTAAATTTTTTTTACAGAGTGACAATTTAAATCTTAAATTTAAAATAAACTATTCTATATTGTTTATAAGATAACAATTTTAACTAACTTTGTTTACTTTAAATTGATTTATTTTTCTGCTCCAAAATGAGAAAATTATTTTATAAGTTTTAAAAATATTTCGTAAGTTTACTAGGAGCAATGAAATGAAATTCAGGACTTGGCTAATTATAACATCTTTAGTGATCTGCAACTTTGTAATTCAGAACTCAAATGCAACAAAAGATAATTCAAAAGATAATTTTATGTGCCAAGGGGGTTGTACTGGCACTGGAGGATCCGGCCCAGCCTCCATTTTTTTTATGTATGGTGAAGCTTGGATTCAAGCAATTAAAAAATCTAAATATGATGAAACTAAAGATAAGATTTTTGAAGATAATGGTAACTTAATTAAAAAATTACCCTTACTTCAAAATGCAATTGATTCTATCCAAGTTATATCCACCACGAATCCCGTTTATGATGATAATCAAAAACCTGTGACCATCAGATTTGATATTGAAACAATTAAGGACAAAAATGGAAATGACTTAAAAGTTCCTTATTTACAAATTAACTATGATCGTTTTAAGGAAGAAATGTTCAATGATACTTTCCAATTTACTGCACTACATGAATTAAGTCGTGCTGCTGGTTTTAAAGAAAACCAATATGAACTTGTTCGTGATACATTTAGACATCAGATTGAAATCAAAAAACCAATCATACATGCACGCACTTCAGAAGTCCAAGATAAGGCAGTTGATCGCCTCAAAACTATAATTGCGGCTTTCGAAAAAGGACAAATGTATATTACTAAATTACATGGATTTCTAAAAGAAGATGCTGATGTCATTAAAGAAACTCAACCCATTGTCTCTGCATATTATCAAGATCAAGTTGAACTTGGCGAACGAACCGTTGAAGCCATGGCAGATATTGTTGGCTCATCATCTTTAGTACCTTTTGGAAACCAAGTGGGCGAACGATTAATTCTATCAACAACAGGCCTGGTAAGTGTAGGTTTAGAATCAAGAGCTAAATTAAAAGAAGCGGAATATAGTTTAATGAGATTTGAAACTGCAATGGTAAGTAGTAAAAAGTTAATGGCTGATATTAATGAAATCAAGTCAACTTTGGGAGACATAGCTGTTGATGATATGAAAAACATACGCTCTTCATTACGAAACTTGGAATAGAGAAAATAAATAGAGATTCAAATTATGAAAACAAAACAAAACAATTATAATTTTTCATTTCTCAATCAATTGATTTTTATTTTCATAAATTTAATTTTATCAAATAACTCTTATGCATATAATCCAGTTATGGCAGCTGAGTTAAAAGTAAAATATTCAGAAAATAATTTTATAATTGAAACCAAACCATTTATGAAATGGTTAGTTAAACCAACAAAAGAAGAATATAAAAAAGGATCAATTGGTTGGGTAAGTGTAGGTAATAAAACGTCATTTGGGATTGATTTTATCGGTCTATTCGGTGGAGGAGAAAAATCACTTCCAATAATTGAAGGGTTAGCGCTTCCAATTCCAGAAGAACTTGATGAATACTCTGCCTCCAATTCTTATTTTATTATTAGTGGAACACCCTATGATTATAAAATTTCTATAATAAATTTTGGTTGCGACCAGGAATATCCAAAATCATTACTCAATTTAAGATATTTTTATTCAAGTGCAGTTATAATAAAATCCAAATTAGCGCTTGATGGTTTATTTTTAGCTAATGATGATTTAATTATAAATTATTTTGCAAATAAAAATCCAAATTTACTTTTCATTCTAGAAACACTTGGGAAAGTTAAAATATCCAATTCTAACTTCGATTCAAAAAAACTTAAAGATCGAGCTAGTTTTATACAATCCAATATATGTGATACAAATTCTGATCTTTACGCCCAGCTTACTCCCTATAGATTAACAAGTTTGAACAACAATAGCTTAATGAATTCTAACTTTTCAGAAATCTCTTATGAAGATAATGAAATTTCTATTTCATGGGACCCAGATGTCGCCCTAAGCCCAGCTGATGAAGTTAATAAAGATTTAAATACTATTAATCAAACCATAAATGAAATTGATCAATTTTTAATTGAAAATGAAAAAGCAATTGAAAACTATAAAAACGAACTTAGTAAAATGAAAACACAAAATTGATTTAAATTTCTGAACAATTGGTTTACTCTATCAAAACAAAAAAATAAAGTTTTTAGTTTAAGTTAAATAATTTCAAAGATTCAAAATACATCATTCTAGTTAAATTTTTTTCTATGATTAACGTAGTTAACTAAATGTTAATTAATTTAATATAAATTGATTTTAAATTGATTTTAAAATGCATAAACAAATTATAAAATAATTTTCACAAAAAGAATAAGGAGAATTTATGTTACCTTCAAATTATAATAAACGAAAATTATTAAGTTTACTTTTACCATTAGTATTTTGGAGTTACAATAATTGTAACGCAACTAATGTAGGATCTGGGCTGAGTACAATATTTAGCAATCACCATTGGCCAATTAAATTCAATGAGCTTTCTATACCCTACTCAAATCTTACTAGTGATGTTTGCATAGAAAAAATTTCTGGTTCATCTATCAATTGTTCAACATCTTCCGATGGCTTATATAATATTACAGATAATCAAACTTTTTGCACTTTAGATGTTAGTATAGCACCCGTCTATCAATCAGAAACTGGTGATATTGCAATTGGTAATACAATACAAAATCATCCAATAAAAGTTTGGGCCCAAACAGGATACTATAATTCACTTTTTAATCCTGAATCCTCAACTGAAATACCTGACAAAATCAGAAGTCTAGAATTCTTCGATAACGATTTTCAATTACCTGAAATTGGTGGTAGTGATTTGGGTTATAATCTTACAAGAGCAATGGAAAGTGCAATTAAAGCGAATTCGTGTTCAAATGTTAAAAATTTATCAAAATATTTTAGAATAGAAAATCTAGTAAATGAGGAAGTACTTGGAGTAACAGAATGCTCTAAACCTTTATTTACAGGCTATTATCAAAATTCATGCGGTACAGTTCAAAAAATTGTAGAAACAAATATATTAAATTTTGAGATTGAACCTAACAAACGAATCAACTTCTCTTCTGGTTACTTTATCGAAAGCAATAAAACTACAAAGGTAAATAAACAATTTTGTGGACAAGCAAAAAACGATGGTAACATTGCTCACCAAATCTGTCAAGCAACTAGAGAAAAATACCAACAGATTTTGGATCTAAATAAATAATTGGATTAAGAAATATTTAAAATAATGAGGAGTACTTTATATGAAAAGAATAGCATTTTTAATTTCTTTAGTTTTAAGTTGTATTTTTGCAAAAGCAGAAAATACAGAAAATATTGATATTTCAAACATTAAATGCATTGCTGCAAATAAAGCAGAAAAAGCAAAACTAGATTATTATATGACAATTAAAATGTTAGAAAATGATAATAAAACATTAAAAACTAATAATAGCCTTTCGAAGGAGGCTGAAGATAAACTTCGCCTAGAAATGAGCTATGAGTATCAAGTTGGTTTTCAATTGGGAATAAGTATGTATACAAATCCAACAAGTGCAAATTTAAAATCTAATTGTTTAAATTCAGAAATAGAACTTAATCAAACTCTTAAACAAGTAAACGATTTTAATTCTATGTTCTAATTTACTATTAATCATTCCACTTGATGAAGTCAATGTTTAGCTGATAAACATTTTCGTTTCCTGCAGGTGGAATGACTTGGTGAACTTGCTTTAGTAATTCGATTATTTTTCTCTTTATTTCTACAGCGACTTTTTCATCTGCAGTAAAACAAAGTGATAAATTAAGATTTTGTTCTTCTCTTGACTCGCGCATTTTACGAATCGCTTCTAGTCGAAAAAGCAAATGATTTGTGGGTGAGATATCTTTTTTTTCTGGCAAATGTATAAAATCAATAAGCACTTTATATTTTCCATTTATCAATTCAATAACCTTATTTTGAATTAGAAAATCCAATGCTTCGTGAATTTGAGTTTTTGAAAAACCAAAATCCTGTTGCAATAAACTTATATTGCTTCGGTATCTTTCAATTAATAATGACATATGTAATATTTGAATAATTGGTTTTTTAAAATAATCATCATATTTTTCTGTAGGAACAACAACATGATTTGCTAAATTTTGTGAAGACTCAAGTTGGCTGTCTCGTATATTTTTAATTTCTTTTCTTAACCATTCTCGTCTTAATATATTTGCGGATCTATTTTCTTCTAGCAATAATGATAAAAATTGTGTCTCAGCTATTGTTAACTTCAAATAGTGCGATATTGAGTAAAGTTGATCTTGATTGAGCTCTGCTTGGTCATTCATTACACGTGACAGGTAAGTCTTTTGAATACCACACTCTTCTGCTACTTTTTGAAATGTTATATACGCAAAACTCTTTTTTTTATCTTCAATCACATCTTTAAGTAATACTCGATAAGAGTCATATTTAAAAAAATCCATTTAAATATCTTTCTAATTTATTCTAACTATGTCGAATTACCATTTCATGAATAATCTTTCTCACTACGTTTATATTAATAAAAAAGTTGTAAAATTGCATTTACTGAAATTTAAATTTTAAAACATGTGCCTAAAGTCGAGTCTAATTAAAGCAAGTATGATTTGTGTCTTCTCCACTTAAATCGTAAAATCTAAACATGGAAAATAAAAGTAAAATTATAGCTTATCAAGGAATTCCAGGAGCGTACTCTGAAGCAGCTGCATTAAATTGCTTTCCCAATTCAAATCTTCTTTCATGCAATACTTTTTTTCAAGCCCTTGAAGCAACTCGTAGTGGAAGTTCAGATTTGAGTATTATTCCAATAGAAAATTTAATTGCTGGAAGAGTTGCTGATGTTCATGCCTTATTACCAATAAGCCAACTTTATATTATTGGCGAATACTTTTTAAATATTCAACATCAACTTCTTGGACTAGAAAATAGTAATTTAGCTGATATAAAATTAGTACTAAGCCATACACAGGGTTTATCACAATGTAGAGATTTTTTAGAAAAATATAAAATAAAAACAGAAGTGTTTGCAGATACAGCTGGATCAGCTCAAGAAGTCGCTCGTCGAAAGGATAAAACAATTGCTGCAATTGCCTCTGAACGAGCTGGTGAACTCTACGGCTTAAAAGTATTATCTAATTCAATTTCAAACTCTCAAGAAAACAAAACCCGCTTTTTAATATTATCGCGCCAGCAAATTGTTCCACCTCCAACCAGTCCTTGTTTAACAACACTAGTATTTACAGTCAAAAGTGTACCTGCGGCACTTTATAAAGCACTTGGCGGTTTTGCGACTAATGGAATTAATCTCACTCGAATTGAAAGTTATTTATCAGGTAATGACTTTAACAGTACTACTTTTTCTATAGATGCAGAGACTCACCCCATTCAAATATCATATCAAAATGCTATCGAAGAACTCAATTTCTTTGCTAATAACGTTCAGAGTTTAGGAACCTATTCACAAAGTAATTATAGAGCAAAAAAATGACATATTTGAGCTTATATTTTGTAATAACGTTTAACCGCGATTGTAAATAAAAAATCTTTATATAGTGATTTTTTTAATTTTATAATCACACAAATTTAATCTGCAGAAAGAATTAATTTAAATATACATCCACATAATACTTTTTTCACAAGATAATCAAAGCTTTAACAGTAGATATTTTTTCGAAATAACTAATATTGTTAAAATCAATATTTTTTGAAACTTTTTTTCTGCAATTATTTATACTTATTATACAGCTAACTTATTTAATTTTAATAGCATAAAAATTGCTATATATACAACTTATGTACAGTTTAAAAACCTCTTTTAAATTTTATTTCAATAAGATAATTTTCTCTTTCATAAATAAATATATGAAGGTTAGATATGTTTTATCTATGATATTCATAATTTATTTTTCTCAATTATGTTTAGCTTTAGTCCCCTCAAATGAATATTTTTTTCTGGATCAATTAACATCTTCCACTTCTTCCTCAATGTTAACAACAACAACATCAACAGAAATCCTTGAAGAATTACAAAAAAAAGACCTAACTCAATTTACTCGATTCAATACAGAATCCCATCGGTTGAGAATTCCTATTCAAACAACAACACTCCTTGAACACTTAGTCATCAATAAAGATATACCAGCATACGCAAAACTTCTTACAAATTTATTCACATTTGTTAAAGAATCACAAAATCATGACATTGAAAAAGATACTATAGGTATGAACAAGACTCTAGCAAAAAACTATGGCAAAGATTATGATTTAATGTCCCCTGAGGACAAAGAAAAAGCTTATAAATCTAGAGATGTATTAAATGCCAATGGTAAAAAATTAGAGCAAAAAAGTTTTTTAAATTCCGGTTATGGAGAACTTTCTCAAAAAAATGAATTTCAATTTAATGGTAGAGGTAAACGATTTAAAGAAATAATCATATATGCTGATCTCTATGACACACAAGCTTTTAGGGTTGGAGAACTCAAACATAACAAAACTGTTGCTGATTATATTCAGTACCTCATAGATAGTGGTAAGCCCTTTGAAGGAGTTGATATGAAGTATCTACTTCAAATGGCAAAAGATTTAGATGCAGATGTTGTTCTCCAAAAAAAGCTTTATGAAAGAAGTTTGGCATTCGCTCCTGCTAATTATATTCCAAATCGAAAGTCCGGCTTACATTTTTCAAAAATTCAACAACTGCAACGTGAAAAATTAATTAATCAATTAGCGGCAGCCCTCTCAGCTAAATATCTCAATTACGATAAAGTAATGCTAGTTGAATATGCGAAAGGTTTAGTTCCTTTAATGTTTGCAGTGTCTTTATACAAACAATCTACAGATCCAAGCAAGTCATTAAATGAATCCTTATTTTTTCTAGGAACCACAAGCTCTGAATACGCTTTAGGTTATAAATTTTTTAATAACTCTAAAGCTATTAGCGCTTTCGGAATTCTATATAGTTCAGATCTTAATTTAAATGAAATGGCAACATTATATAGTGACTCAAATATTTATAACAATTTTCTAAACCTATCACTCGAAGAACAAGAAGGGATTATTTTACGAAATAATAACTCCACTCTTTTTTCTAAAGTAATTTATCGCTCAAGACCTAAAATAAATTCCCTTCAATGCAGTGATGATCAAAACAAAGTAGTTTTTGAACATACAAGTTTAAATCTCCAAAAATATACATCTAGATTTAATTTAAGTAATCAATCAATTGAAACTGCAAAGATTTTTAATGATTCTGAATTACTTATTCAAGAAAATTTAAAAGATAATATTACTTGTTTTAAATCACAACCTTTTCAAGATACAAGTTTATACTTTAGAAATAATAAATCTGTAAATTCTGATTTTGATACTAAAACTGATACTGAAATTCAAAATATAAAAAATGAAAAAACTTTTGAGTTATGTATTTATGACTTCTCAAAAGATAAAATTAAAGAGTTACCTACAACTATCACTTCAAGTATTACAATTGATTTTTATGAAAACCATTTCAAAAATTTAAATTGGATTAAATTAAATTATCAGAAAATTTTAAACTGCTGTGGTGATAAAACTTGCCTACAAAAAGTTACTTCGCAATAAAATATTTGCTTTTGCAATTTAAACTAGTCTAAATTATTAACATGTCACAAACTGGATTTTGGAAATTTTTACCACAAGAAGCAACTCAACTTATTTTAAGTTCTGCTACGTATTTTGATTACAAAAGACACGATAAAATTTATACTGCAGGAGATGTCCCAAAGGGTATTTATGTCATAAAAGCTGGACTAGTTGGTTTAGTTGCACTAACACCTAAAGGTTCAGAACATTTACTTCGATTATTTAAGCCAAATGATTTTTTTGGCCATCGTTCTTATTTTGCTAAAGAATTGCATCATGCTAATAGCATTTGTCTTGAACCCTCATCTATTGGTTTAGTTAACCCTGAAATAATAGAAAAGGTATTAGTAGATTTTCCTTCTACACAGAGAATCTTAATTGAGACCCTAGCCAAAGAACTCGGTATAGCAGAGCTACAAAGAATCAGAGTTACAGATCAAGAAGTACTTCAGCGAATTGCATCGGCCCTTATTTATCTCAAAGAAATACATCCAAACCATAACTGGACCCGTTCTGAAATAGCACAATTTTGCGCAAGTACGACACCCACTATTATTCGGGGTCTTGCTGAATTAGAAAAGCAAAAAATGATTAAGCAAATAGGTCGTCAAATTGAGATTTCTAATCGTAACGCGTTAATTTTACTTTCTAATTAAACTGTGTCGTGGGACATAACTACATAATCTAACTTGCGCTATATTTTATTTAAACAAAGTGATTTTACTACTAAGGAGAAAAAATTTATGAACAATTCGAATCCAGAAATTTTTCAACTTTTTGAAGCTGAAACTTCAACATACACTTACATTTTAATGGATAAAGATTCTAAGGATGCAATTTTGATAGACCCTGTAATTGAAACTGTTGATCGTGATATTAAATATTTAAATGAGTTAGGTGCAAAATTAAAATATGTACTAGATACCCATGTCCATGCAGATCACGTTACTGGTGCAGGATTACTAAGACAAAGAACAAATGCAAAAACAGGAGTTTCCGTTCATGCTAAGGTAAACTGCATTGATATTCCTTTAAATGATGGTGAAGAACTTTCTTTTGGAAAACATACCATAAAAGCTTTAACAACCCCCGGTCATACGGATTCATGTATGAGTTTTGTATCAGGTGAAAATATTTTTACTGGAGATGTTTTATTAATTAGAGGAACGGGCCGAACAGATTTTCAACAGGGCTCAAATGAAAAAATGTTCGAGTCTATAACTAAAAAAATATATACTCTACCTGATCACTACAAAATATATCCTGGTCATGATTATAGGGGTTTTACAGTTTCAACTGTTGGTTTAGAAAAAAAATATAATCCTCGTATTAGCGGACATACTACTTTTGGTGATTTTCAAAAAACAATGTCAGAGTTAAAACTTGCCCACCCGAAAAAAATTCATGAAGCATTACCTGCAAATCTTGCCTGTGGTATGTTAAAAAACGAGAAACAAGTTTTCCATCCACAAATAGTTAATGGAATTCCTGAAGTCACTCCAGAAGATGTTTATTTAAATCTAGGTAAAGTAAAATTAGTCGATGTTAGAAGGCCAGAAGAGTGGCACAGTGAACTTGGGTATATTGAAGGATCAGAGTTAGTTACAATGGGTCCAGATTTAGAAAAATATTTATCAAAGCTTGATAAAAATGAAGAAGTAGTTTTTGTATGTCGTAGCGGAAATAGATCTGGAACAGTGACTTTCCAAGCTCAACAGCAAGGGTTTAAAAAAACAATTAATATGAGCGGCGGCATGATTCGATGGAATGAATTAAGCTATAGAATAAAAAAATAAAACAATAAAATCCATCACAGGAGAAAATTATGTTGATCGCCCTTGGTTATATTGCAAGCATTTTTATGGGCCTCTCACTTGGATTAATTGGTGGTGGAGGATCAATATTAACCGTTCCCATTTTAGTTTACTTATTTCAAATTGATCCCGTCACAGCTACTGGGTACTCATTATTTGTTGTGGGTCTCACAGCTTTATTTGGATCTTTTAGTTATTTTAAAAAGGGAATGATAGATTTTAAAACTGGATTTATTTTTGCTGGACCAAGTTTTCTTGGAGTTTATTTTTCCAGAGCTTTTATTGTTCCTTCAATACCATCTGAAGTCTTTCACTTTGGAACATTTGTAATTACTAAACCACTTTTAATAATGGGAGTTTTTGCAATTTTAATGGTTGCAGCTTCAATTTCAATGATTAGAGGAAATAAGAAAAGCACAAACAATATTAGTTTTGATAATAACAATAATATTGGTAGTAAAAAAAATATGTTGTCACCTATTCAGCGAAATATTTTAATTGGTATTGAAGGCCTTATCGTAGGGTCAATCACTGGATTTGTTGGGGCAGGTGGGGGGTTTTTAATTATTCCAGCACTTGTAATCTTAGCAGGCTTACAGATGCGAGTTGCCGTTGGGACTTCTTTAATGATTATTGCAATAAAATCATTATTTGGTTTTTTAGGAGATTTTAAAAATCCACAACACATAGATTGGAAATTTTTACTTACAATTGCACTAATTGCCATAGTTGGAATATTTTTGGGTTCTCATTTCTCAAAATATGTACCAGAAACTAAACTTAAAAAAGCATTTGGAATTTTTGTTTTAATAATGGGTTCCGCAATTCTTATTCAACAACTATCAACACTCTAGTAGTTATTATGAAAACCCAAACTAAAGTTTGAGTTTTCATAATTCGGGGTGATTGAAAATCACCCCAAACAAACAGGAAAATAACTGCTTGTGATTATGTCTGATATAATCAGCGCAAGCTGATCAGACTTAATCATGAGCAGTTATTTTTTTATTAAGGAATCGCTTGTCTCATTTGGCTCGACAATCATTGAACCAGCAAGTCCATCTAAATCTGGTCCCATAACTTCAAAAATTTTATTCGACAACTTTTCTTCTATCTTATAACCCAAGAACCTAGTGATAATTTTAAATATTTGTTGATGAGTTATCCACGAATCTTTAATTGAATCTTCAGAAACCAAATTAGCTTTTAAATTATCACTTAAGTAAATAAATGGAACTTCAGCAACAACAGGTTCCAAAATTACATGCCCCCAAAAACCATTCTCTCCAAGAGCTTCACCGTGATCTGAAGTCATAATCACTTCAATAGGAATTACAGATTCACTTGTTCCATTGGATTTATTATTTGATCTTTCAAAGGCTCTGACATTGGACTCTTTTATCTGTTGTAATAATCTGAAAATAACCTCATCGGTGTATCTTACACTATTGTCATAAAATTGAATTTGCTTTTCTTTTTCGTCTTTAAAATTTTGATCTTTAAAAAAAGCATTTTCTGCTGGGTATCTAGTTTCATAAGGAGAATGGGATCCCCGTTGATGAAATATTATAAATTGAGGTTTAGACCAATCAACTAATTTTTCATATTCTAAAAGGCGAGAATCTAAAACTTCGCCATTTTCACTTTTTTCGATTTCAAAATGATCAATGTACTTAGGACATAGAAAATTAACAATATGCTTAAGTTCATGTTGTGGTTGAATTGAGTAAAAACTTGTTTCAAAACCATTTTCTTTTGCAAGCTTAAATAAACAATTATTTTGTGACGATATTTGAGCTGAAGCTTGCTCTCCTGGAGTAGCTCCATGAATTAAAAGAGGAATAGCAACATCTGTTGATACTCCTCCTGATATCGCTTTACGCTTTATAATTTTATTTTCTTTTTCAAACTCAACTAAATGAGGTGTAGTTTCTTTATTGTAACCAAATAGTTGAAGATGCTTGAGTGCTAATGATTCACCTAATATAAAAATCAAATGACGTTTTGGTTTTTTATCATTTATGATAACTTGAAACGGCGAAATTGAGTTAACTGTTTTTGCATTTAATTTTTGTGGTAAAACTTTTGCAAAAAAATAAGATAGAGTGCCATAAAAATTTACAAAACCTAAATCTGAGTTGACCGCTTGCTTTCCAAAGGTATGACCTGTTACAACAGTTCTTAAGGGAGGATAAATTAATACCAGTAGTAACAAATATTTTATAATTTTTTGATTTTTATAAGAACTCCAAAATTTATTTATACTTGTTTTATAAAATTTATAAAAAACTAAAATTGCAGTAAATTGTAATAAAGTAGGTAACCATAATGTTTTCCAAACTCCCAAAAAAGTTTCAAGAACCTCACCTGCATCTTTAAAAAATAAAAAAATCATCACAGGGGTTAAAAAAGATCCAAAATATGAAACGGCAATCATTTGAAAAAAACCAAAAAAGGAAAACAGTAAAATAAAGACTGAATACCCTTTTTGTGAAAAGGCAAAAGAAACAAAAAAATTTATTAAAAAACATATAAAAAGATGCCTAATAGGTCTTGGAAACTTTTCACTCGATTGTATTTGGTAGAAAATAAAATCAGTAGTCCACAAAAGCAATGAACCAACAACAATGGCAAGTAGCCTCTCCTTTATAAGTGAAAAAAAATTCTTCATTGCTTAATTATTACAGAGAGTTATATTTTTACACAAGGTTTTATTTAATTGTTTATTCTTACCTCAATTAGATATTTCATTGGGTGTTATGGTATATTTGCATACTAATTTTCTTGCTTGTTCTAAATATTTTCAATAATAACTACTTCTCAAGTTTACGTCTGATGAGGGTTTAATTTTGGCATACAAAGTACAAGATAAATATTTTAAAAAAGCAAAAGAAGAAGGATTCGCAGCTCGATCAGTTTATAAACTTCAAGATATTGATCAAAAATTTAAATTGATAAAAACAGGCCAAGTTATTGCTGATTTTGGCTGTTCTCCAGGCTCATGGTCACAATGGCTTTCGCAAAAAGTTGGTCCTCAGGGTAAAGTCATAGGTTGGGATTTAACCGAAGTCCCTCTCAAACTCCCTAATGTCATATTCTTCCAAGAAGATATGTTAAAAATAAATCTGCCAAGTTTCCTGGAACAAAACCAACTCCCTACACTTATGGATGGAGTTGTATCTGATATGGCTCCCAAAACTACGGGTATTCGTGACGTAGATCAAGCTAGATCCCATGAATTATGTGATATGGCTCTTCAATTAGCACTTCAAGTTTTAAAACCTAAAGGATTCTTTGTTTGTAAGTATTTTCAAAGTGGAGAATTCAATAAATTTAGAGATCAACTCAAAAAACATTTTCAAAGAGTTGAAGTTGTAAAACCCCCTGCAACAAGAACTCATAGTTACGAAATATTTTTAGTTGGAATTAATTTTGGTAAAAACTAATTCCAAAATTACTTCAAACTATACCGGTTGAAAAACAATTGACTCTAATTTATCAGTCGTCATTTTTTCAAAAATTAAATTTGTCGGTAATTATGTAAAACCAAACTTTAGTTTGGTTTTACATAAAACAAGCACATTAATGCTCAAACTTAGTAATAACTTTAGTTACAATACACATGATTGCAATACATTAAAATCAAAGGAGTAATTAATGCGGTTTAAATTAAGAATAATAGTATTTTCTCTTGCAACCATTGTTAGTTTTTCAACACAATCTTTTGCTACTGACGAAACAAACTCCACTTTAGCTTCTCCTACATCAACATCAGTTCCAAAAGCTGAATTAGGGAACTCTGATGAGGTTTCCCATCCTAAAAAAAATACTCTAGCAACCGATCATAATTCTAATTCTTCTGAACCTCGTAAATGGAGACTTGGCCCTACAGTTACTTTTTCTTTTCCACGAATTTCTGAATACGCTTTAGAATACAAACCTGGAAATGATTTTTTCAGTCTTGGTATTAGTTACGGTGGTTTTGATTCGAAACTTGATTCAGATAAAAAGTTATCATTTAAAAATTATGAATTGCGCGGTAGATGGCATCCTTTCATGGGAAGTTTTTTCTTAGGGCTTGGTTACGGTAAACAAAATTTAAAAGTTGATGCCTCTAAATCAATAAGCTCAGTAAACGTAACTTACAACTTTGATATTGAAAGTAGTTATGTGTTTCCTCATATGGGTTGGTTTAAAGTTTTTGATAGTGGCTTTACTTATGGATTTGATTTTGGTGTTATATCACCGTCCGGGGTAAAAACTAAAACATCTTCAAATGCACCGACATCAGTTCAATCAAGTACAGAATATACTGATTTTAAAAAATCTGCTGAAGATGCAGGAAATAAACTCGGCAAAGTTTCCTTACCATATCTCGGTCTTGTAAAATTAGGTTGGTTATTTTAAGTAAGAAAAAACATGAAAAGAGTGGTAAAGTAGTATCAATAGCAACTGCATTTTTTTTAAAAATTACCTTAAGCTCTGCTGCAAAACAGCTTAAATACGTTTTTTTTTGACGTATTTGAAATAATTTGGTGATTTTCATTTCATTTTCAACTATAAAGCTCTCGTATCAAAAAGGAGAGTTGTGTTTAAATTACACCGCAAAGTTGAATTTGCTCTTATAGCCCTAAAGCACATGAGTCGTAAACGCCCTGGTGAATTAACTTCCGCCAAAGAAGTTTCAGAGACATTTGGCTGTTCATTCGACACTACAGCTCGAGTCATGCAACAGCTTGCGAGTCACCATATATTACATTCATCTCAGGGAGCTTCTGGCGGATATCTAATTTTAAAGGACTTAGCAAAAATTAGCCTTTATGATTTATCACTCATCTTACTTGGGCCAGTAAAACTTGTTAAATGTTTAAGTTCTACTCAATGCACTCTTGAATCTCACTGCAATATAGTTACACCTATGCATATTCTAAATCAGCATCTGATTGATCTTTATAAAAATCTAAACCTCCATGAACTACTTGCTGGTGCGAATTCACCATCAGTCATTAAACATAAGTCTCACATTAATAAATCAAACCACACTAGTGAAACTCACCAATAGGAGCCTCACCCATGGAAAACGAATATAAATATGGTTTTGAAACACAAATTGAAAGTGATTTTGCTCCTAAAGGATTAAATGAAGATATTATTAAATGGATTTCAAAGAAAAAAAATGAACCTGACTTTATGCTTGAGTTTCGTTTACGCGCTTTTCGCCATTGGCAAACTTTAACAGAACCAACATGGGCAAAGGTTAGTTATGCAAATATTGATTTTCAAGATTTAACCTATTACGCTGCTCCTAAAAAGAAAACTGAAGGCGGACCTAAAAAACTTGAAGAATTAGATCCAGAACTGTTAAAAACTTTTGAACGTCTTGGTATTCCTCTTATGGAACAAAAAAGAATATCAGGAGTCGCAATGGATGTGGTTTTTGATAGTGTATCAATCGCAACCACACACCAAGCTGATCTAGAAAAATACGGAGTGGTTTTTTGTTCTATAACCGAGGCTCTCGAAAAATATCCCGATCTTATAAAAAAATATTTAGGTACTGTGGTTCCAATGAGTGATAACTTTTATTCTGCACTCAATTCTGCCGTTTTTACTGATGGATCTTTTGTTTATATTCCAGAAGGTGTTCGATGCCCTATCGATTTATCTACATATTTTCGAATTAATGCTCGCGAAACTGGTCAATTTGAAAGAACTCTTATCATTGCAGATAAAAATAGTTATGTAAATTATCTCGAAGGTTGTACTGCCCCCCAACGGGATGAAAATCAGCTTCATGCAGCCGTAGTTGAATTGGTTGCATTAGAAAATTCTGAAATTAAATACTCCACTGTTCAAAATTGGTATACTGGAGACAAAGAAGGTAAAGGCGGAATTTATAATTTTGTAACTAAACGTGGAAAGTGTTCCGGAGCTAATTCAAAAATTTCGTGGACACAAGTTGAATCAGGCTCTGCAATCACATGGAAATACCCTAGTGTAATTTTACAAGGTGATAACTCTGAAGCTGCATTTTATTCGGTTGCCCTCACTCACGATTACATGCAAGCCGATACTGGCACTAAGATGATTCATATTGGAAAAAACACAAAGAGCACTATTATTTCAAAAGGAATTTCAACTGGCCACTCATCAAATACATATCGTGGACTTGTTAAAATAATGCCAGCCGCACGCAATGCTAGAAATTACTCCCAATGCGACTCAATGCTAGTAGGAGATCAATGTAGCGCACATACTTTTCCAACTATTGAAGTAAAAAATCCTACGGCAATCCTTGAACACGAGGCCACAACTTCTCGAATATCGGAGGATCAACTCTTTTATATGAAGTCCCGTGGTATCAATTCTGAAAAAGCAATCTCAATGCTGGTAAATGGGTTTTGCAAAGACGTATTTAAACAATTACCACTAGAGTTTTCTGTTGAAGCTGTAAAGTTAATAGAAATGAAACTTGAAAATAGCGTAGGCTAGCAATTTAGATATTAAGTTATACATATAAAAAATAAATTAAAATAAAATACATTACATTTAAAATAAAAGTTAAAAATTGAAAATTAAGGTAAAAGTAAAAATGATTGAAATTAAAAATTTACATGCACAAGTTAACGAAAAAGAAATTTTAAAGGGCTTAAATCTAAATGTTAAAGCTGGAGAAGTCCATGCTATAATGGGACCTAATGGTGCAGGAAAAAGTAGTCTTTCAAAAGTATTAGCAGGACACCCGGCATATACTGTAACATCGGGTGAAGTATTATATGATATCAATTTTGAAATGAAAAATCTTTTAGAATTGGAGCCCGATGTAAGAGCAAAAGAAGGAATCTTTCTTGCTTACCAATACCCAGTTGAAATACCTGGCGTTACTAATTTTAAATTTTTACAAGAGTCCTTCAATGCTGTTTCTGAACATCATGGAGCTGCCCCTCTAGATGAAAATTCATTTCGTAAATTTGTAAAAGAAAAAATGAAAGTCGTACAAATGCGTGAAGAGTTTTTAGATCGTGCAGTTAACAGTGGGTTTTCAGGCGGTGAAAAAAAACGAAATGAAATTCTTCAAATGGCAGTTCTCTCACCTAAACTTGCGATTTTAGATGAAACAGATTCTGGTTTAGATATTGATGCCTTGAGAATAGTAGCTGAAGGTGTAAATAAATTAAAATCCAAAGATAACGCAATTATCTTAATTACTCACTACCAAAGATTACTTGATTATATTCAACCGGACTTCGTACATGTTCTTGCAGATGGAAAAATAATTGAAACCGGCGATAAATCTTTAGCATTAAAATTAGAAGATAAAGGTTATGATTGGTTGGTTAAACATGATTAAACATTATCCCGGAGAACCACAAATTTATCAAATCCTCAGAGGGTTCGGCAAAAATTATTTAGATTCTAAACCATGGCCTAATCGTAAAGATGAACACTGGAAATATAACTCATTAGATGTTTTTAAAAATCAATTTAATGAACCCACTCTCCCTAAAAACTCTGAACAATTAGAATTAAAAAAAAGTTTATCATCAGGAATTCAAATAGTTTTTATTAATGGTATTTTCTGTGAAGAGAAATCCACTTTGGAAACTCACTTTATAAATTCGATTAACAAAGATGCTCAACATGATCAAAATTTGCGAATCATGCCCCTAAAAGTTGCCATTGAAAAAGGAGTTTACCCCAAACTTGATCTTGGTCATCCAAAACATTCCTTTGAGGCGCTGAACCTGTATAATTTAAGTGAAGGCGTTTATATCGAAATAAAAGATAATGCGCAAATTGACTTTCCAATCGAAATTTTGTTTGTGGATACAACCCCAGCGGGATCTGCGTTTCACCCACGACTTATAGTCGCCATGGGTAAAAATTCAGTCGCAACAATTTTCGAAAATTATTTAAGTCTAAACGATAATCTTAATAATTTTAATGAACATAATAAAACGAATCAACCCACACAACAATCAACTAATCCTTTTAAAACTCAAGAACCATCAAATTGGACCAATGGAATTGTCGATGTATTCTCAAGTGAAAATTCAAAATTAATTTGGGCAAAAATTCAAAATCAGTCGCCAACACATCTTCATTTTAGTAAAACTCAATTTAATCTTGAAGAAAAATCCCATCTTCATTTTTTAACAGTAGCAATTGGTGGAAAATTTCACAAACATGATTTAAATTTTAGTATTAATGGTCCCCAAGTTGAATTAGTAACTCATGGTATTTCGATTGGAAGAGAATCTTCACAAATTGATCACCAAGTTGAAGTGGTTTTTAATAAAGGCGAATCTCAATTGGAACAAAAATTTAAATCCATTTTAAACGACACAGCTCAATCTATTTTTACTGGTAAAATTGTAATTCAAAAATATTCACAAAAAATAAATGCCTCCCAACTATGTCAAAATTTACTTTTAAGCGATAAAGCTGAAGCTAATACACAACCTCAATTAGAAATTTATGCTGACGATGTTAAGGCCGCCCATGGTGCGACAACTGGCCAACTCAATGCTGATGAGATTTTTTACTTACAATCACGTGGAATCTCAAAATCAAAAGCCATTCAACTTTTACAAAGTGGTTTTGCATTAGAGCTAATAGAACAATTTCCAAATGATTTAATAAAAAATTATTTGAAAGAAGTTATTTTATGATTTCTATTCCATCAAGTCGCAAATGTGATTTCCCACAACTCACACAAAATATGAATAATAAACCCCTAGTTTATCTTGATAGTGGAGCAACAACGCCTAAACCACAGTTTGTAATTGATCGAATTACAAAGTTTAATACTTTTGAAATCTCAAATGTACATAGAGGAGCATATACCTTAAGCGATAATGCAACAAATTTATATGAACAAGCTCGTGAAAAGGTAGCGCAATTTATTGATGCAAAGTCTTCACAAGAAATTGTTTTTACAAGAGGCACAACTGAATCTATAAATTTAATTGCAACCGCACTTGAACATTTAGAGGGTTTTCTTATTGAAGGTGACGAAATCACTATTACAGAAATGGAACATCACGGTAACTTAGTCCCTTGGCAAATCTTAGCTGAAAGAAAAAAATTAAAATTAAATTATATTCCAATTCATGAAGATGGAACCCTTGATCTTTCGCAAATTTCAAGATTTATAAATTCAAAAGTAAAAATATTGGCAATAACTCATGCTTCAAATCACGTTGGTACAATTAATGATATTGAGTCCATTGCAAAACTAGCACGAAAATTTGATACTTGTATTGTAGTTGATGGCGCACAGGCCGTTGGTAAATTTCCAGTTTCAGTCCAATCATTAGATGTCGATTTTTATGTTTTTTCTGGACATAAAATGTTTGCCCCATTTGGAATTGGAGTCCTTTTTGGTAAATCAGAGTGGCTAAATAAACTTCCCCCCTATCAATATGGAGGGAGTATGATTTCTAGAGTGACATTTGAACATACAACATTCAATGTCGTTCCATATAAATTTGAAGCTGGTACACCAAATGTAGAAGGCGCGATAGGACTTCATGCTGCAATTACATATATTGAATTATTGGGTTGGGATTGGATTTTAAACCACCAAGCTCAATTAAAAAAACTAGCTTTTGAAAAATTAAATGAAATTTCAACTCTTCAATGGGTGGGCTCAAACATGAACCATAGAACTTCTCTTTTTTCATTTAATTTAAAAGGACTACATCATTCAGATGTCGGGCAACTACTAAATATGCAAGGTATTGCAGTAAGAGTGGGTCACCATTGCACTCAACCCCTATTAACAAAATACAATCTTACAGGATCAATTCGCGCTTCATTTTCAATTTATAATGAATTTCAAGATATTGATTCATTAGTTCAAGGCTTAAATAAAGCCCAGGAGATGTTAACATGAGCACCACAAACAATAACAACAACAATAATAATGAATCAAACGAACAAAATGTTGGTATCAGAATTTCTGCAACCCCTAATCCCAATGCATGGAAATTTGTACTGACTCAAGCCGTGCTAACAACTGGAAAGGCAACTTACTCAGATCCTGAAACATGTACAAATATTCCACTTGCCTATGACCTATTACAATTGAGAGGAATTACACAAATTCATTTTTTCTCAAATGTAATTACTATTACACACAATGAAGAAGTCGATATTGAAGATATTCGAGAATTAGTCTGTGCAGTAATAAATAGAGATATAAAAATGCATAACCCCAATCCTGCTCCAGAGGTTAAAAAAGGAAAATCAAGAGAAAATCTTTCTCCCGAAATTTTAGAAATCGAAGAAATTTTAGACCGTACAATTCGTCCAGGCCTGCAAGGTGACGGGGGAGACATTGAAATCGTAAAATACGAAAACGACGAACTATGGATTTATTATGAGGGAGCTTGTGGGACTTGCCCAAGTGCAACCCAAGGAACTCTCATGGCTATCGAAAGTATTTTAAAAGATGAATTACAAAAAGAAATTACTGTCATCCCAGTTAATGGTTAATTTAGAGCTAGTAAAAAAATCGTTTCATAATAATACGGGGTAATTGAAAATCACCCCCAACAACAGGAAAATAATTTAATTAGATAGTTATTTTTAATGAAATAATTTAGAATTAGTTATGATTTTAAAATTCATGGAGATTTAAATGAAACCTTTGAAAAAATATTTTTCGATTTTAATTTCATTTTGTTTTATAATTATGATTCTACTTTCTTATCAAAATTGTTCAAATTCTCAATATCAAAATCCAGAAACATCTGAAAATGGTTATTCAGTTATCTGTTCACCAACAGATGCGTGTCTTAAGTTTTCTTTATCTCTAAGTGCAAGCAATGATGAAGTAACATCACTTGCCTGTATTTCAACTCATGATGATGAAAATGGACCTGCCTCAGATTTAAGCTTCGCAGGAAGTTGTTCTCAATATAATAATACATGTGCTTCCTGCAATTTAAATGAAAATCATTCAGTCACTTTTAGTGTGACAAAAGAAAATAGTAAAATCGAAGTCGAGCAAACAATTACGGTTTATTTTACTCCAAAAGGTGGCGATCTAAACGTTGGAAATTGAAAACACGAGTGATTGACATCCTACTAAATCCTTTATACAAATTCATTTTTAACAAGAGTTACCTATTCATGATTATATCTAAAATAGTTCTTTTACGAAATAGAGATTTCCATGAATAGTTACTTAAACTTTGAAAGGCATAACCATGTTAACTAGAAAAAAACTTGCTATAAAAAAAGCTGCTAAATCAAAAAAACCAGCAAACAAACATCACAAAAGCAGAATTGCTAAAAAGAAAAAAAAGATCAGTTCTAAAAAATAAAAATCTTTTATTAAGTCTGATCACCTAAATGTTTGCACTAGACATAATATAGATAACTTAATTTTTTGATATTTCCCTGAGTTATAAATAAAGGATTAGGTCAAAATGAATCGAAATAATAATAAAGTAAATTTATATATTGTCCTGATCTTTATTTCTATTTTATCGTTCTCCCCTTTAAAAGTTTTTTCCTGGGGAGCAAGGGGACACTCCGTAATTTGTGAAGCAGCAATTCATGGGGTTAAAAATAAAGATTTAAAAAACTATCTTTTACATCAAACGTTAACACTGGCTTACCTATGTAATATTCCAGATACTTATTGGAGAAAAGGACCCCAAGCAGAAATTGGCTCTCCAACACATTTTATAGAGCCAGACTTAGTTGGTGGACGTTTAGAAGATGTCCCAGTAAAATTTGCAGATTATGTTGCAAAATATTCTAATAAGACAAATTTAATAAAACAATCTATTGTATTTTCTGTACCTCAAGAGCTTGGTTCTTCATGGTGGAGAACTGAACAGTTTTTTAATTTGGCAATTCAACAAAAAAATATTAATGACATGTTAATTTATATGGGAATAATGGGTCACTTTGTTGGGGACACTGCACAGCCACTTCATAATACTTCAAACTATGATGGCTGGCAAAATAACCATGGTGGCCTCCATAGTTTTTACGAAAATCAAATCGTAATTAATATGGAAGCTGATCTGTTAGTTAAAGTAACTAATGCCTTGGTAACCGCTGAAAAAGAACTTAAATTAGATAAAAACTCACCAAATATTGTTGAAAAAATGAAGGCCCTATCAATTTTATCTTTCAATGATTTAAAAGAACTTTTTAAAATAGACTCAAAATATTTAATTGAACCTTCTCAATTAAAATTTGAAAAGGGAATGGATCTTAAAACCCCTGCAAAACGAAAAGATCCCACAATAGTTAAAAATGGTTTTGAAAAACTTGTCATCAAACACATGGCTCGAGCAGCTACACAGCTTGCTCACTTTTGGGATCAAGTTTATATTGAAGCTTCAAAAAAACCAGACTCAGTTGGTTTATTCGATAGTAAAATAAATCGTTATGATTTTCCACACACCCCTGCTTTTGTCGTGCCAGACTACCTCGACAAAAAGTAATTAACTAGATCAATCTTTTTAAAAATTGAAATATTTAACTAGAAAACTCTATATGTCGCTTTAGATTTTATCTAAACATCCGAATATTAAGATGAAATGAAAAAAAATTATTTTGCTACAAAATTAAAACTAAAAAAAAATATTACTTGGAATTTTAAGAAATCCAAAAACTGTTTATTTTTTTTCAATTTAACTAACAAGTTATTTCTATTTATTTTTATTATTCAAAACGCTTCATGTGTGACAGTAAAAGTTGGAAATGAAAAATCCATTAAAGCTTCTGATTTCACATACAATGAGCCTAAAAATCCATATTTAAAAAATGAATCATCCACTGTTGATAACTCTTGGATTAGTAAAAAAAATAAGAATATAATTGGAATTTCAACAGACTGTCCACAAAATCATTCTCCAACCTTAGAATCACTAACTCAGGACGCAATCAACAACATTGAAAATGCAAAAATTATTGATCAAAAAAATATTGTTTACAATGCTCGTCCCGCAATTGATTTAATTACTGAGGGGCAAATTGAAGGCGTAGATTTAAAACAGCGCCATCTATTACTAATAAAAAATGGATGCAGTTATAAATTATTTTATAGCGGTTTAAGAAATAACTTTGATGATGAAATACATATCTTTGATAATTTTTTAACAGGATTTATAGTACCATGACCTTTTCATTTTACCACGAATTTATTCTTCTCGTCGGCGGTGTAAGCATCTTGGGTTACGAAATCGTACTTGAATTGTTTCGTGGTAAAGTATTCTTTAATTTAGTTGCAGAACAAATTTATCAATTGGGAGTAAGATCAATACCCTTAGTTTTTTTAACAGCCTTAACAATTGGAATGGTCATGTCCCTCCAGTTTGGTCTTGGTTTAGAAAAGTTTGGTGGTAAACTGTATGTTCCGAAACTCATTGCGGCCACAGTCATACGCGAGATAGGTCCCATGTTTACAAGTCTGATGTTAGCGGCACGAGTGGGCGCAGGAATTGCTTCTGAAATCGGTTCAATGATGGTCACTCAACAAATAGATGCCATTCGTGCACTTGGCACCTCACCAATTCAAAAAGTGGTGATACCAAGAGTTCTCGCACTTTTAATATCACTTCCTATATTAGTTGTTTTTGCAAATATTATCGGAATGACTGGGGGAATGATCATTGGCGCTACTGAACTTGGCCTTGATCCTAATTTTTATTTTATTAAGACTATAAATACGATTGCATTTGCTGATTACATCTCTGGATTTGGTAAAACTTTCTTCTTTGCATTATTTATTTCTGTACCTGCCTGCTACTATGGACTTAACGTAAAGGATGGAACTCACGGGGTTGGATCTGCCACTACCAAATCTGTTGTAACATCTTCGATTTTAATTTTAGTTGGGGATTTTTTCTTATCAAAACTTTTTTGGCTAATTCAAAAATGGAATTAAAATTATTTTCGAATTAAATATAGTTTTGAATTTTATATTTAAAAATTTAGATAATTAGATATTTAGATACTAATAAAATCTTCGATTGTAAGGCTAGAATGAAAGGAAACCAAAATGATTAAAGTTATGCAGTTCGCAAAGTCATTTGGTACAAAACTTGTTCATCAAAATGTTAATTTCAATGTGAAAAAGGGAGAGTGCCTTGGACTTATTGGGGGGTCTGGCACTGGTAAAAGTGTAATACTTCGAAGTCTGATTGGACTTGAAAAACCAGATCAAGGTTTAATTTATATTGATGGCGTTGAAATTTCAAAAATGAATGAGTTTGATTTAAAAGAAATTCGAAAAAAAGTAGCCTATGTATTTCAAGGAGGAGCATTGTTTGACTCCTTAAGTGTTTATGAAAATCTTGCTTATCCACTAAGAGAGCATACCCATTTAACCGAAGAACTGATATCAGAAAAAATTGTACAAACTTTACATAACTTAGGACTGCATGATAGTTTAAACTTAACTCCAAATCAACTCTCTGGGGGAATGCAAAAACGTGTCGGTTTAGCCAGAGCCATGGTCATGAATCCAGATGTATTGTTATATGATGAACCCACAGCTGGACTTGACCCTTATAATACAAAAAGAATTCAAGAACTTATTTTAAAGTTAAAAAGTGATGGCGTTACTTCAATTCTAGTTACACATGATATGCCAGTAGCTTTAGCTGTTTGCGATCGTTTAATTTTATTACTTAAGGGTGAAGTGGGAGAAGAAATGACACCAAAAGAATTTTACACAACTCAACAAAGCAAAATGAAAAAATTTATCAGTGGCGAGGCCTTCTAATGAAAATGACTAAGGATCATCAAACAAGAGTTGGTTTCTTTATGACAATAGGTCTTATTGTTCTCTGCCTTTCAATTTTTTTCTTAGGTGGTAGAAAATTTCTTAGTTCATATAAAAATTATAAAGCTCGATTTCCACAAATTCAAGGACTACAAATTGGGAGTATAGTCTCACTAACAGGAATCAATATCGGCAACATCACTTCTATTGATTTGGTTGCTAATGAAAATATAGTTGAAGTTACCTTAAAAGTTGAAGCAGAATTTGCGAATCGAATCACAGAAGGCAGCGAAGTTGATATTCGTACTCAAGGTGCTTTAGGGGATAAATTTATTTTTATTAAACCAGGTCTCCCCTCTGCAAACCCTTTACCCGCTGATTCTATTTTACCAGTGACTCCTTCGGTAGATTTTATGGCATTAATTAATGATAAAGGCGACCAAGCTTCTCAAGTTTTTGATATCATCAGTGATATTCATAAAATTACTAAATCATTAACAACTGAAAACCAAATTGGAAAAATATTGTTAGGTACAGAGGTCATGACTTTACAATTGAAAAAAACATTAGAAGAATCTGAAAAGTTGGTAAAAGATCTAAGAGGTAAATTTTCAGAAAATGAACCTTCTAAAATTACACAATCAATGAATCATCTTGAAAATATTTTGAATAAAATTGATAAAGGTGAAGGAACGCTCGGAGCACTTATCAAAGATCCAACTCTCCATGAAAAACTGAAACAACTTCTAGGTGCTGATTCTAAAAAGCAAGAAATGCGAAATCTTTTTAGACAATCTATAAATTCAAACAACTCAAATAATTCAAATTAACTCTCTAGTCCAATCTTTAAAATGTGTAAGGGTTAGTCGTGCGGTCGATATACCATTTTGATTTGCTTGAAAAAATCTTTTTGAATCTTGCGATTCGAGTATACTTTGTAAAAGTGACTTCCCAATTTTTTTATGAAAACCAAAAATCCCCCAAGCCCCAATCATTTGCAAATCTGGTGGAATGTCATTAGGTTTTTCACACCAAAATAAATTGTTTGGCTCATTTGTATTTTCACAAATAACACCCCACTGATTAATTTCGGATTTATCAATAAGATGAGTTGCAAGAACTAAATCTGCCCCTTCTTGAGCCTTTTCTTTTATAAAACCTACTGTCAACTCAGGATCCCAACTTATATCTGGCAATATAACAATATTAAAATCCCCCCAGTAAGATTGACTTTTTAAAATTGAATCTTGCCAATCTTTTGATGAATTAATTCCACACAACTCAATTTTATCATTATCAAAAGCATCTAATGAATAAATATAATCATTGAGTTCGGTTTTATTATTTCGAGAAATCACAGTACTTACAAAATTAAATTTACTTGCCATATCAAGAGCATATTGAATAAGTGGTTTTTTTGTATCCTCTCGAAGTAAGAGTTCCTTAGCAGGAGGAGAACCCACTCTTGTACCAAAACCAGCCGCTGGAATTAAAACCTTTATATTTAATTTTCGACGAGCGGTAAATGTACTAATAGACATAATTAAATTCTCCTTTAGATCACCAATAGTGCCTATAACAATATAAGGAATCAAACAACAACTAATTTATGCTTAGGAAGATCTTCTAAATCTAATTTTAAAAAGACTTATATTTTTAACGGTATCCGCAAATAAAAAATCATTATTGTTGATTTAATTTTGTAAAGTTATTATGAAAATAAATTCTTATGTTTATGTCTGATCCAAATTTTAAAAAAGCTGCCTGTGCTATATTAAGTTATAATCATCCTGAAATCACTTTTCGTGCTGTAAATTCAGTTTTAAAATTTCATCCCCCCGAAAATATTTATTTAATTCATAATGGCAGCGAACAAAAGTGGATCAAAAAGCATCAACTTGATTTTCCACAAATAAATCACTTAATCCAAACTCAAAATAAAGGCTACACTGGCGGAGTAAATTTTGCTTTTACAAATTTATTTGAAAATAATAAAAACCAATGGGTATTTTTACTTACAAATGATTGCACACTTTTAACTAACTTAGAGGCTCCACCCACAGAACCCGGTCTATATTCTGTTTTAATCTATCGACGAAAAATAGATGTTATTGATTCTGTTATTGGTTTATTTGAACCTAAAAAAGGAAAGCTCTCCCACTTACGTTCAAGTAATTTTGTAAAATTAAATTCTAGTTATTTTTATGTACCTGGAACAGCTTTTTGGTTAGATAGTAAGACTTTTAAAGATGTTGGTCTTTTTGATGAATCACTTCACACATATTGGGAGGACGTAGACTACTCTATGAGAGTTCAAGCTAAAAATATAAACTTAAATCCACATCTCACAACTCAAGTTTTACATTCAATCGGAAAAACCTGTCATAAAAATCCCTATTATACCAAGTTTTTATTTCAAAGAAACAGAAAAATAATCAGCTTAAAATATTGTTCTTCATTAAACGAAAAAATATATTTTATAATTTATAATTTAATTTTTAGTTTTTCTAAATTTTTTATTTTTTGAATTTTTAATTTGATTTTTTTTACGTTTTTCTTTTTGAATCGATTCAACTTTTTGATTGTTATAAGAAGTAAGATCTCTTTCTATTTCAAGCTCTCTTTCTATTCGATACAGGATCATGGTTTCTTCTAAACCATCAGATGGTAGTTTTTCTGGTTCTAATAAAAAATCTTTATGTACTTCTAGATCTTTTTTCACTTGTACTTTAACCGCACCACCTGAGGACTGGACTTTTCCTTTGGTTAAAAATACAGAAATTTTTTCGCGCATACCTGAACTTGGTTTTTTATTTAAATGGGGAGACATCCAAACATTATCACCTTTTACCCATTCTGTTACTATTACGCCTGAGTCCATGTTACTTTGTTCAATGGGATAGTTAGATAAGGCTTTTTCAGTTGCACTCCATATTTTCTCATATTCACCATTAAAAATATGATCTCGATAAAAAGTTGTTGGTATGGATTGTCTTTTAGCAATACCTGTGCAGGCATTCATAAAACTTAACATTATCGTTAATATTATTAGCAAATAACACTGCACAGTTTTCATTATTAATCTTCTCAGAAATTAAAAATCTTTATTATTATATGAAATATGAGTAGCATAATCTGCTAATTGTGGCCCTAACGGTACTACTGGTAAAGATAGAGGTGAACTTCTATTATTGTTTCCCTCAGGAATGACATCTGATCCTATATATGTTACTTCCCATCTATGGTATTCACTAACTGCAGTATCAATTTCAAACTCGCTAGAACTATAATCACTATTATCACTATACTCACTATTGCCACTCATATTACTAAAGCCATTATCTGTGGGCCATATAGGCAACTTCATTCCTAAAACCCAAATAGGAGCATAAGCTTCCCAAAGAACATTTACGTTTTCAACGTTACTCCCAAAATTTTGATGGCGAGTCAGTTTGGCATATGTACCAATAGGCTCAACTCCTGGTAACTTAGACATTATAGTGTTTTGCATCCATCCATCTAAATTTCCTTCTGGTTGTGCAATTAAATCTAATTGTTGATTTATTTCAATCTCTTTTGAATTTGCAAGAATAGGCTTCATTGAAAGGGCGATGGCCGCTTGCTTTGCTTTTGTTGCATAAAAATCTTCACTTCGTTTTAAAATAGCTATTACATATTTTGATCCAAGTTCTGAAGTTTTTAAATTCATTGTTCCATTAGGATTATCAAACTTTTTTAAATCCGAAGGAAAAATATATCCATCTTTTTCATTTGCAGTAATTGTAAGTAAAGTTTTTTGGTTCATTGTCTGTGTCATTGATGGGCTTAACTTAACTTTAATTGGGTTTCCAAATACAATTTCATTTACTGGAATATCCATTTGATGGTTCGATGTAATTTCGACATCACGTATACTTCCACCTAAAAAATTAAATTGATTTATTAAAGCTTGAAAAGGGGTGTTATTTCTAAATTCATTTACAATTCTATTAAAAGGAAACTGCCCTCGTAATGCATACATTTTTTTCGTTCCTGGCATTTCAAAATAAGTTCTATAGGATGGTTTATCTATTGTTAGATCAATAAAATAACTTTCAACTTGTCTTGGTAATGAAACATTAGAAGGAATTCTCACTGAGTATCCTGCTACCGATAAAGTGTCTTGTTCTTTACTTACAATCATACCTAAATCAAATGAAAATAAATCATTTCGAGTCAAAGATTGAATCACTAAGCCAAAATCTGCTTTATCATCTCTTGAAACAAGCTTGCCAAAATCAGTAGTTCTTCCTTTTAATTCATATTTTCCAGAATAAACTACTGGGCGCAATTGATAAGTGTGTTGACCAGGATTAACACCATAAAAAGTAACTCTATTATAACCTGGATAGTTAATTGTGACAGGCTGGTTAGTCCATTGATTATTATCGATTATCGCCTGCCCATTAATGTTAGTTCTTACAAAATTATTTTCAAAGGGATCATTTGCTGACATTCCAATTAAAACCTGAGCTCCTGCCAAGGCTTCGCCTTTAAGATTTGTAACTGTAATTGTAGTTTGAGTCGTAAGTTCATCAGTATTAATTGGATTTAAATTACTTGAATTAAAATTTTTATTCCCAATACTATATGAATGAGTATCCGAATTTTTTTGACAACCTAAACTTAATCCTAAACCTAAACCTAATCCTAATATCCATAAAACTAAATTCAGGTGCTTGTTATTACTAGTCATAAACATCCCTTTTCTTTTGCGTTTTTATTGCGCAAATATAAAATTAATCTCTAAAACACAGGCCACAAAATCATCGATTTAAATTTGAGTTCAGAGTGAGATCTTTAGTCAACTTCTATCTTTAATGTATTGATTAATACTGATTTTTAAACTTTGTTTTTCATTTTTTTTGCTTTTTTTTGTTAAAAAATAGAAAATTATCATTTATTTATTTGACAACCTTCCCTTATGATCATTAATAATTTTGTTTCGCAGTTATGTGGTGGGGTAGCTCAGTCGGTTAGAGCATCAGAATCATAATCTGAGGGTCGGCGGTTCAAGTCCGCCTCTCACTACCAATATTCAAGCTGTTCGAACCAGTGTCATAAAAATAGTTCAAAGGTTTTTTAACTCCTAAATTTAAAATTTGAGCAGTTTCCAGGTTCCCGTGAAAAACAGGGAGTGGAGACGTGCGCCTTTTTTCTGGCAAACTGCCAGTGCCATCACTCTGTCGAGTTGCTGCAACCTTTCTAATCCTCCCATTATCAGTTCCATCAACACAGCCACCACCATTCAAAGCTGTTAGCTGGGAACCAGCTATTGCTAGCTCCCGCTTATAATGCCTTTCTCCAATGTAGAAGAAAATTTCTACCCCCTCATTTTTTACAATAATTTTATGCACTATTTTTTGAATGATCGCAGTTTTTATGGCTGGATCATTCTCGCTTTCCAGCAAATCCACAATGACTGTTTTAAACCCAGATTCGCGGATAAGCCGCATTAATAATCCCCATCTTACGAAGCCTTCTCAATCGGCGTTAAAGTCAGTTTAAAGCCCATCGTTTTTAAAATGGATGCCAGTGTATCAATGGTTGGATTTCCTTTTACACCGAGGGCTTTATAAATCGTCGCCGTGGAAATTCCTGCTTCTTTGGCGATGTCCTCCATGGACATATCAAAGGCTTGAGAAACCCTGCGAAGTGAAAGTAAGAAAGCAGGAGGAAAGTCCGCATTTTCTTCCAAAGAAGTTTTGAGATATTCAAAAGCCTCTTTTTTATTTTTTTTCAGTCGTTCCATCATCCAATCGTCATATCTAACGGATGGCTTGGATGAAGCATTTTTAGACTTCGCCTGTTTTTTTGAAGTCGTTTTTTTATTCATAACTTTTCCAATCCTTTAAATACAATTTTGCTTTTTCAATATCTTTACTTTGGGTTCGCTTATCTCCACCCACCAAGAGCAGTAAAATTTTTGCCCTTGAATGGAGAAATACACCCGAAAGCCTGGACCATAATCAATACGAAATTCAAAGACATCCTCACCAAGTCCCATGATGTCGCCTAAATTTCCGAACACAGCTCGGTCTATCCGAGCCTGAATGATTTGCTTTGTCTTTTTATCTTTCAAAGAAGTGAGCCACTTTTCAAAAGGGGCTTTGCCAGTATGCGGTTTGTAGATACTTAATTCGTAAATCATTCTTTTTCTACTTTAGTAGAAAATATTAAAAATGTCCAGAATTACTTATTTTTAAGCCTAATAGGCGACTAAGCCCCTCAACTATAAGCCTTAAATCCACTCATAAGAGCCAGTTCCACCAGAAAAATGACTGTCAATTTCAATCCAAAATTCCCCAATTATTTTATTTGAAAATTCCCCAGTTGTTGTTAATTTTAGCTGTGTAGATTCTCATACCTGATGGCCATTTCAGCTCAATAAGACCATCAAACTTGTTTATAATTCTGTCAGGAATCACAGCAAATTAGTGATTCGAAGGGGCTTATTATGAAACTTACTAAAGAAGAACAAAATTTATTAATTAAACTTTTAGAAAATACTGTGGAGAGATTTGAACCCGAGGACCTTGTACATATGATTCGAGGACCAAAGTACCGACTTGCTTTGGACAGAATTTATGATGAAGTCTTCCGCCCTCACATCAAATACGACGTAAGCATTCTCGATAATAAGCGCGAAATGAATGATAAAGAAAGCGAAGTTATCCAAGCTATTTGGGATAAACTCAGAAATTATTTGCACGACGAATTAGGTGAAGATTGTTAATGGATTTAAAACATTACGATGGCAGCCTTCTTACTAAAAAAATCAAAATTTAGTGGAGAATAGCCCAACTTATTTTTTGCTTAGGTAATATTATACCTTCGGGGTTGAGCAATGAAGGCCAACTCAAAGTTAGATAATGGTAAAGCGGCTGTTGACGAAATGATAGCTGCTGGAAAAAAATCTGGAGGCAAAGCTGAACCAAACAAAATTCAAGATTTAAGTTTTATGTACGGTCGTAGCATTGAAGATCCCGATGGACATATTTGGGAAACAGTGTGGATGGATATGTCAGCTTTTCCTCCACAGTAAAAATAAATTTAAAATCAAAATTGTGTAATAAATGTATCTCCCATTATCTTAACTTAAAATTAATCTAGACGTAGAAGTAAAAATTTCTGATGTTTTCTGTTTTTCATTGGCGCCGGATCTTATATTTGGCATATTTCCGTTGGCGGATAATAAAATTATTTATTACCAGTTTGTTTATATAAATATGAAATATTAAGGGACCATAAATATAACTTTAATTCGCGCTGGAACTTTCTGTTTGATAAAATCTAGGTCATTTGGTAAAAAAGTACCATGAATTCTAATTTCTTTTAGAGTTTTAATCGAGTATAAATCATAAAAGTTAAATAAACTAACGTCTTCAATAGAAATTTCTAATATTTTGAGTTTAGGAAAAGCTAGAATCGCATTATGTAATCTTGTCATTGGGTTACTAGAAAAATTTAGATATTCAAGATTTTTAAGTTGTGAAGTAATCCAAATCGGAAAATTGATTGATTTTGTATTTGATAGGTCCAAATTTTTTAAATTACCAAGATGTCTAAAAAAATAAGGAGGTAAAGTTTCCAATAGACCATGTTGGTCATTTAAATTTAATGTTTCAAGAAAAAATAAATCACCAAAGTCACCAGAACGTAAAAATTTAAATTCTTTAAGGTGAGCTGAATTTAATTTTAACTCTTTTATCTTCAACAAGTCAGATTTTTTTACTAATTTACAGTCGTCTAATAAAAGTAGCTTCTGAATCTCTATACGAATTTCTTCGGATCTATCACATAAACTTAAACTGCGATTAAAAAAATCATAAGTTTCAAAAAAATTATTCAAGTATTCAGAATCAATCAAATTTGCAACTTCACTATGTAATAGCCAATTTAAGCGGCGTAAGGCTTTTATGTTACTTGTAAAGTCCCAAAGCCACTCATGTACCATAAAAAAAGAATATTGAAGAGGGTTGTTAGTTTTTTGATAGTTCAAAATTTTTTCATCATATCGATAAAAAATTTGTTTCGGTTCAAAAGTTCGAACTACAGTTTGTCGAAGATTAGGATAATTACCATCAGATTTTTTTTGATAACAGTTTGAGGGGAGTAATTTTGTAATTTCCTCATCTTTAATATCAATATCAATTAAATTAGTAGGAATCCATTTTCGGGTCCCATAAATAGAGTTTGTCATTATTTGCGTTGCAAAGTCTTTAAAGCTCAATGCTAATTCCGGTGAAATTTTATTGAGAATATTTCCGATGCGAATCTTAGAATCTTCCCAAGTATGAATTTTTGAAATTTTGGATTCGGAGTTAGTTTGTTGGATTTCAGCAAGGTAATCTAACGTGAACAAACCAACAAACTCTGCACCATCAACATTATAACACTCTATAGTATCGCCCCCGTTACCAACAATTGCTCCTCCACCTATCTCATTAAATGCTCGTAATAAAAATTCACTGTTTAAATTCGAAAATGCAGGTGGTGAAAAAGTTAATACTAAAAAAAAATTTATTACAGTAAATAATTTAACTTCTTTTTTTATAGTTTTTATACTTTTTAAGTTTATACTCAAATATTCTTTTAATTTTAAACAGATCATATTTTTTCCTCAACCCACGGAGTTTTACATTTATCACTTGAGCGCAAAAGGATTGGCCCATTTGTAAAGTAGTTCTTGGGTAATTTTTTTAATAGATATTTCCAATAATCGATATTTTCGAGATAATGGCAAATTTCTAAAATTTTTAAAGATTTTGGTAAATTTTGGATTCCAATTTCGGCTTCATTTATATCTGCTAAATTTGTAAAATTTCTCGCTATCAAATGTTCAAGCTTATTTAATTTTTTAAAATTTTCAGGAAATGCAGGCAATGGTGCAAATGTATTAGTTAAGATTAGAGTTTGGATATTCTTAATTAGTTCAAATTTATCAGAGAAATTAAAGAGTCCATAAAAGGACCCACTAATATCTAAATAATTAAGATTTGGGAACGGATAAATTAGTTCAGCAAAGAAATTTCCATTAAAATCATCATTCAAAATCAA
Source organism: Bdellovibrionales bacterium (assembly GCA_005793345.1). Lineage (GTDB taxonomy): Bacteria > Bdellovibrionota > Bdellovibrionia > Bdellovibrionales > Bdellovibrionaceae > SXSU01. Next base: position 9,942 of record SXSU01000016.1, on the reverse strand, counting down.
CTTTTCTAATGATTTTAAAAACTGACCATTTAAATTTCCATTGAAATTAATTTCTCGGTTGGCTTCACTAAGCGAAAGATACTTTAAAGAAGTAAGGTGAGCCATTGCTCCTTGTTCAAATTTACTAATTGTAGAGTAACTTAAGTCCAATGACCTTAAATTACCGGCTCCCTTAAATAAATTTGTTTCAATTACAGAACTTCGAGGAGAGTAAAAAGACAATAATAACTCTGAGTTAGTTCTCGGATCTTTTGAAAAAATACCAGAAAAAGTTTCTGGATAGATGAGTTCGATATGATGACCACTAAGATCAAGTTTAGATAAATTTGATAATCCTTTGAATACAGAAGGTGTTAAAATATGAAAAAAAGTATTTGAAAAATCCAATTCTTCTAATCTCTCTAAATCGATAAAAGAATAAGATTTTAGGGCTGTTCCAACCCACATCAATCCAGCGAAAGAGAGCCTCTTTAAGTTTTTTAGTCCATAAAAATCATTTCTTCGAAAATCAAATTTATCAAAACTAATAATATTTCTTGCGATATCTTGAATTTTTAAATCTTCAATCTTTAATAAATCATCATTAGTTATTTCGTTACAGGATTTTCCAAAGTAATTTTGAATACCTTCCTGCAATAATATAGTTTTATCGCATATACTGTTTTCACGTATTTTTTGCGAAAGCATTTGAGTGATTAATAATTTTAGATTTTCTAGGTTTTTCTTATTCTTGAGTAAATCTTTTTGATGAAAAATAAAATTGATTTGTCGGCTTAGATTTCTATCGTCAGTAATAAAACTTAACCAGAGTTGAGTTATTAAATATGTATATTGAACTAAATCTTCATTCCTTGCAGATAAAATTATTTTTGGGTCAAATTCTAGAATTGCACTCTTTGGCAATAATCTTTTAGAAACTGCTATATATCCTTTTTTATCGGAAATCTTACACCCTGCATTTTGAAATTGAGGACTTAAACTATCTATCAAAATTGGTTCAAAACCAAATGAGGCTTCTATCCATGTAAAAGGATAGCCAACAGAATTAATATTAGTTCTGATTTCTAATGGAAATGAAAAAAAGGAAGATGATAAGTCATGAAATCCAAGTAGTTGTAATGCCGTACTTATTGATACTTTATAATCAAATGTATTTTCCCAAAATTCCTCTGTTTCGTTAGTCTCCATATTTTTTAATAGCAAATAATCAATGGAATATACTTTTTTTTGTCCAGACTCTAAATCGCACAAAACAGCATCTGGATATGCATGAGCAGTCTTTAATTCAAAAAAAATTGAAACTATGCCAAGGAAAATTGTTAAAATTTTATTTCTAATCATTAGTATTTCCATTTATGAGTTGGTTTAAATATAATTTGAGAGTATTTTTGTTATTATCTAATAAACCAATTTCAAAAGCTGTGTTTTAGATCATTTTTCACCAACAACCATGCTGGTTGATCTTATATTTATGATTGATAAAATTATTATTGGGCACATGTCAATTATCAAACACATTGATATACCTCATTTATGAATCACATTTGCAGTTTCTTTACTTATCTCATTATCTACTAATTCAAATAGTTGAGTTGAGATGCAATATACAGTGTCAGGATTATCAGTATTATTCAAAAAATTATTTAAAGTCTTATTAAAGTCCATTATCATTTGCTTAGCTTCTCTAATTTTTGACTTATTAGTAGATACAATAACCGTAGAATAATTTCGTTTGTAAAGTTCTTGCTGATACATTGCTATTAAGGATTTTTTAATAATTTGTGAATGAAAATTCTTAGTGTAATCAGACGGGATATCGTGTGGTAAAATCAATGTAAAATCACCACTAGGTGTGAATCTCCCAGTTTTTGTTATTTTTAATAATCCAAGTTTTACTAAACGTATAATGGATTCACGCACTACTATTATAGAAATGTTTAATCGTTTTGCAATCCACAAAGGATCTGCTTTAAAGTTTGTTAATCGACTCATTTCCCAAATTGCTAAATGTTGCCATTCAGAAATTATTTTCCAAGAATCAAGATCAAAAGTTTTTTGTTGTTCAACTTTAAAAGTTTTTAACTTACTGATCGCAATTTCCTTTTGAGTCTTTGAGCGAGCATGCATACTTTCAACTAAAAGTATAAAATAGATTTTTTCACTTTTGCTATATCCTAATTTTGTTGCAATTTTTTCAGCAGATAGTTTTGATAAGCCTTGTTTCATATTTAAAACTTCACTTAAAGTTGAAACGGGTAAATCAAGTTTCGCTGCAAATGAGCGAAGTGAAAATTTAGGATTGAGTTCACAACGTTTTTGAAATTCACTTTTTAAAATATCGCGATAATCTTGATAAGCTACAGGCATCGAATGGTATTAACAGAATTAATTTCAAAAAGCTAGATAAACAATTCAACACAGTGTTTATTCAGCGAACAACAGGAGCTGCTCTCATATAGTATAACAAGGCATTTTCCCAAATCTCACCGAACAAATTTTAGCTTTGAACATTGACTAGAGTTAGTTTAAAAAACGAAAATTAACTCAAGTGAAGAAAAGTGATTTTCTTACAATTCAATTTTATTTAAATGGAAAATATTTTTTTTATTTCTACTAAAATTTAAAGGTGCTTCGAAATGATAAAATATCTTTTTTAAAGACTAGTATATTAGGATTAAGTTTAACTTCATTTAGAGCAAAAGTAATTCTTGGCAACTAATATTGGGACAGAACTGAGCCTCCTCCTCAACATTAGAATTCTCATATTGAGATAAATTTTTTTTAAATATAATTTTAAATTTTTGCAATATGCTCTTATTCAAACAAAGAAATTTTCAGGGTCATAACAACGTATAATCAAAATCTGTCTATTTGGTTAATTCATTGGAAGAAGGAAATAATTTAAGTTCATTTGGTAGAATCTGCGATGCCGAAGGCACTTGTGTCGTCCCCAAAAACTTACAGCGATGAAGCTTAATAGATTTATTGTGTAATTATTTCTTTGATTTTGATCATAAAACTACAAACTATTGATCAATTTTAAAAGTTCCTAAATAGTAATCATTATTAAATGTAGAATAACCGATCAGAAGCGATCTTTGTTCGGAAGAATATCTTACATTAATATGTGAATTAGCATTTAAAATTTGAATTGTTGACATCGGTATACCTAAATAATTTTTGAAAAGACCAGCTTCTTGTTCTCCTGACCGGGCCCCTATCACAAAACCTACTTTTCGCCCCGCCCCCAAAAGTGCAATATCAGCTAACTTTTTTTCCTCAATTCCCATTGATGAATGGAAAACAAAAATCCGACCTGTTTCAAGATTAAAAATAAAGGTAGCACTGCATAGACTGAGACCAGGAGTAAAAATGTCAGTATTGCCATCATAAATTTTGCTTTTATAACTTTCAAATACAAATTGTTCATTATTATAACGCGGGTTTGATCCTTGTATTTCTTTTGGTGTTTCAATATCAGTAAGGGGTACTAACGTAAATCCAGGTAGGTTATCGCGGTTCACTTTGATATGTAAAGTCTGGCGATTTTTTGGGGAGCTATTAATCGCCTTAGAATAATCATAATGTGAATATTCATGTGCGATCCGAAAAGCTCGTTCGGCAAACAACGGGTCTATTGAAAAATCAGCTAGCCTCTCGAGAACAACCCTTTGATCATTCTGGGGATAACTGGCTAATTCGTTAAAAACTAAATTTAATTTTCCCTCATATTCACGGCTTTTAAACTTTTCTATTAAATTTTTTTTGAGCTGATTAATTGTGTTTAACAAGGAAAGTTTAGAAATGGACTCATTAAAAATAAAGTTACATTTTATAGACTCGGCTTTTGAGTAACAAGATAAAAACAAAACAATGACAAAAAACAACTTTTTGATTCCTGCGTGAGAAATAAATGTATCAACAACTATTTTCAAAATCACTAAAAAAAATAAATGTAGAGACCTTTGCAACGAAACGTTGTTATTTCTTATCAATTTTGAAAATTGATATTCAACTGTTAAAACTTTAATCACTAAAATTTTCCTTATGATAAAAAAATTACTAATCATTTTTAAGTGCAAGTCATGGGCCAATCGATAAAAAAATTCTCTTCTGGAGCCGAGTACCTTTATCTAGTATTTTATGTTGAGCCAGTTTGTCATTGCTTCGACGTTGGCATTGTAGTCTTTGGATTTTAAAAATTCGTTATATAAATATTCAGTGTTAGATTTTACCAGACTTAATCTCATGAGCAGTTATTTAAAACTAATAAATCTAAATAAACTAAAAATCCCCTGATCTTTATTTGGGTCATATGTATTCCCTATGGCACAAATTCCAGTTTGACAATTTATAACCGACTCAACGTTAGCTTTCGCTTTAGGGTCAACAAAAGTGTCAACAATATAACTTTCTTTAAAATCTAAAGATGATTTAACTATGGTCCAATTTTCTGATTCGCCAAGAGTTTTTCCGCCGAGCCAAAAATAATTATCATCACTAGCAATTGTTGAAACAAAAAAATTATTTAATCTTGTATCTTTAAATTGAATTACGTCCTCGGTCCAAGTTAATCCTTTGTCGAAGCTTTGATGCTTTAAAATTTTATTTGAATTATTTAAATTGAGAACGGAATAAGAGGTATTGTAATTTGATAAGATTATTACTTCATTTTTGTTGTTACAAATAATACTTTTAACTCCATCAGAAGTTTTTAGTTCAGTCCAAGTTAATCCGTTATCATCACTTCTACGAATTAGATCCCAATAAGAAAATTCTGAAGAACTGATTATTTCAAACAAGACATTGTCAAAACAGTTTTTTATTAAATGTGGAAAAGTAAATTTTCCATAACTATCAATTGTAATCCAAGAATTTCCTCTATCCACTGATTTTCGAATTAAAGATTTTTGAGTCCGAGGAGTCGTTAAGCTAATTGAATTATGATAAATTGAACCTAAAATAAAAATTTCACCCTTATTATTTTCAGTAATAGAATTTGCAGAATTATAGTAAACCCCAAAGCTATCTTCTGCGGATGTAAATTCATCAACTGTCTTCCAAGTCAATCCTAAGTCAGTTGACCGCCTTACTGACCAATTAGGATGATTTTTATTATCATTTGCTGTGCCTACAACATAAATAAAACCAGCAGAGTCTTTAAATATTGATTTGGCCTCTGAATTATAATCATTATTATATAAACTTGAATAACGGTCTGATTCGGTCCAAGTATTTCCTCCATCTGTAGATTTTAAAACAACCCACAGATTTACTAAATTATTTAAGGGGTTCTTGCCTTTTCCTGCCATAAAAAAGATTTTTTCATCGTATTGAATTAACGAAGTCGCAATAAAATCGCCGCCTTCTTTATTAATTGCTTGGAAAGAACTTGCATTTATCCAAGTAACTCCATTGTCTGTGGACCTTTTAAAATTTATTTGATTCTTTGTTTTTATGTTAAAACTTGAAGAAATTAAAAAAGTTCCATCTTTAAATTGTGTATATGCAGTTGGGTATAAATTCCAGTCATATGGTGCAATATCTATTAACTTGTCATACATTGTAATCCAAGTCTTACCTTGATCAATACTTTTAAGTAAAATATCATGTGAACCATTTAGATCAAATCCAAAACTTCGTATGTATAATTCATTCAGTATCCCTATATTAAGTAATGGTCTACTTGCCTGTTGGTTATAAGAGTACTCGTTTACTTTTTGCCATGATTTTTCTCCAAAATTCTTTTTAAATAATATCCACTTTGAGTTTTTCAATCCAGATATGTCTACCGAGCAGTATATGTTTCCATTTTGGTCTTCAACTAATCCTACTGGATTATTTGAGATGTATTCATCTAAAGGAGAATATGAAAAAATAAAATCACTTGAAAAACTTTGGCCAAGGTCCTTACTTATTCTAATATTGAGTTCATACATATTTTTTTGCATTTGAGCAGATCTTCCAGCTATATATACAACTTTTGAAGCAGTTACTAATCCAATTGAAGCTGTACCTTTTTTATTTTCAAAAGCTTGAAAATCATCAACTGAGTTAAATGATTCTCCATTATCATTACTTAAAAAAGTTTTCCATTGAAATATTCCATTACTGTATTGACTGCCTAGTAAAATTATTTTTTCAGCTGAAACAAAAATAATATCCAACATAGTATATTGTATAAATTTATCGTTGAGGTTAATTTTTTGCGATTCAGAGTTAAATTTGAGTAACTCCCAAGTTGATCCTTTATTTTTGCTGAAGTAAAAATTTGAATTTAAATTACTAGGGTCTATTACAAATAAATTATTATTAAACGGATTGACATAAACTTTTGAATCAAAACCGAACTCTCTGATTTGATTCCAAGTTGACCCTTTATCAGAGCTCACCAGGAGAATGCTATGTCTACGAGGTGATAAATTTGTCGAATTTATTTTATCATAGTTTACTATTGTATAAGCATTTTCATTTGAATCAAGAACAATTGGAGTCGCATAATTATGAGATGCGACTGAATTATTTTGTGGATACATAAGTTTATTCTGTCCATAAAATGAGTTTATTTGTATTGAAATTGTTCCTTTAGCGCCAACAGAGTCCGTAACTTCTATGCTTTCAAATTGAGGGGAGTGAGCATAAAATGGAGAAGTGTAAGAAAGTTCATTTGAATCAAAGGTACCTTGGCCAATATAATTAAATGTAAATGGTGGCAACCCATTATTAATTTGAAAATTCATTGTTTCACCAGAGTACATAACTAAGCTGTCACCGATAATTTTTTGATCTTTGTAATTAATTATAAAAGTAAGTTTAATATCATAGCCGCCGCCATTCCCACCAGAGCCACCACTGTTATTAAGGCTTAAATTTTGATCTAATACAATTACTGATCCGAATTCCGCGCAATTCTGAAATGGTAAAAATAAACCAAAAAAAGTAATCAGCAATAAAATTTTTTTTATCATAATTAATTAAATTATATCTTAAATTTGTAAATTTTAAAATTTATTAATAAAAAAAATAAAATTATGGTTAAAATAATTTAAAATTGTTTCATATTGAAATGGAATCAAATTGAACGGAATAGCACTGCAAATATTAAAATTAAAAAAATGAAAAGTTACTTAGTATAGCCATACATTTTAACATTTGTTACTCCATTACTACCACTTCCATCTGTAAAAATGCAGGACTGTTTTATTCCACCTTCATTTTGATCAAAACCAATGTTGGGGGTAAAGTAACAAGCTTCAAATGATTCACAGAATCCGTTGTCGTTGCCAATATAGTCATCCATAATTTCAATGGCATGTTCTAAAAAAATAACATCATAATTAAATGTTACTTTTAAAGTATTGTTTCCATTAATAGACTGGGGACAGTGAGCCCCATCTGTTATTACACCATGATAATTTTGTATTTCGTTGGATAAAATATTTATGCTCCAATCTACAATTTTACAAGTTTGGCCAGCAGTACTGCAAGCAGTTCTAGAACTTAAAAAACCCCAAGATCGGTTAATATTTTCAAAGTTATACCAATCTGTAATGGTTTCAAATAAAGTGCTTCCTGAATTATGGGTATTAATTAAATCCGAAGTTTCTCCTGTAAAATTTTGGGAGTAATCTACACCAAAAAATATTGTTGCATTACTATTTCCAATAGGTTGGCATGTATTATTTAAACCTGGGTTTGATTTTGAATTATTTAATACTGAACAATTAGTTGTATTGTTTAAAAAAATTTTACTTTCCCATTTATCATTGTTTAAGTTTGAATTTATTTTTATTCCAAGGTCATTTTGTGCAATATAAAGATCTTTAAAAGTAGTATAATCTAGGATGCCTTCACCATCTAATTCTAACCCTATATTGTTGTTTTGCAAAATAGTATTTGAAATTCTATTAATATGATTTGAATTTGCTGGGGTAAGTATTAAATTAATGCCATTGGATCCGTTGCTAATGATTGATGAGTTTAATATATAACTAGCATTGTTAGTTAAAGCACTTTTAAATCCATCACTAGTATTATTAACAATTAGAAATTTGTTTAAAAAATTATAATGTAGAGAGTTTTTTTGATATCCAAATTTGTTATTTGATGATTTGACTTGTATAAAGTTGTTAGTTATTCCAACGTCAAGAATTCCATAATTTGAGTTTAGAAAAGTATCAATGTCAAAGTAAGTATTATTATATGAAAGGTTGTCTGTAAATAATCCTGTAGAATTATTGTGAATTTTAATGTGATGAAAGTTACTAAACATGCTCCAACGATTGTAAATTCCGAAAATTTGTGAGTTTGTAATGATCCCATTTGAAATTTTTAATCGATCAGAACGTCCAATAAATAATCCAACTGTTGCGCCATTAGAGTCTATGTTAAAATTATGAATTGTAAGATGATCGGTTGTAATAGAACGATCAGAAGTAATGACGCCAACATAAGAACCATTTATAGCTGAGTGGCCATTAAAACTTCCTTCAAGCCAATTATATTTTGTTAAACTAAAATAAACTAAACAGGATTGTATACCTGCAGTTGGAGTATCACAATCGAGGGGTAATGCCAAAAAGGTATTCGGAGCTAAAATTGTTCCAGGCATAATTACGAGACTTGTTTTAGGGGTGTTAAAATTTATACCACGACTTAATTTAATACCACCACCACTTATAGTATAAATTGCTCCTGAATTATTTAATGTTAGTACAGGGTCTGTATTAGCTGAGTTCAACGATAAATTTAAATCAATGACATTATTGTTCCACCAGATCTGCGATTGACTTACATAAGTTGGGATAAAGTTTTTGTTAAGTTGAATAAAATTTGATTTAAAAGCAGATGGAGTAATAAGATCAGATAAATTTTTATTAACTTGTAAACCTCGAGAATAAAAGAAAACAGGAGCTTCATCTTCGCTGCATTTCCAATCGAATAAACCTAAGTTATCTGTTAAAGTTAAATTATTGCAGGTATACTCTCCTGGTATTACTACTTTTTTAAAGACACCACCATTCTTGCAAAAATCAGAACTATTTACACAAGGTGAGTCACTTAAAATTCCTGATATCTCGTCTCCAAGAATATAATCATTCCAATTTGCACCGAAAGTTGGATAACTTGGGTTGACCTTCAAAATGATTGGATCATTATCATTAATATAACCATAAGCTCTAGATCTTCCAAGTTGCGAATTTTGCGGCAGTGACAAAGTTACTGAAAATATCTCTAACCCTTCTCCGTCTGTATCTCCTATTACTTCAAATGAAATTTTTTTTGAAACTTCTCCAGGTTGAAAAATTAAAGTTCCATTTGTTAGATTAAAATCAATATCTTTAGTTGCATATACAGAAGTTGATTGAAATTGAACTTCAACTATTTGATCTGAACTTTTATCAAGAGAAACAAGAAATCCATCTTGAGTCAAAAAGTTTGAATCTGATTCTGTGGTCGTATAATCTTCAATTGATATAATAGAAGTAGTACTAACTAATTGATCTGATGGATCACTGATAGACGGAACAGTTGAAGTATCTTTTTTTTTGTTTAGATCTTCTAAATTAAGATAAAAATATCCACAACCAGTACAACCTGAAAATAAAATGAGGTAAGTTATACTAATAATAAGGTTCAATAATTTTATTGTAAAAAATCTAATCAAACGCATACGACTATATCGGAAAAACTGTATAAAATCTGAATATAAATTATAAAAAAATTTATAAAAAAATAAGCGACTCAAATTAAATCAATTTGAAATTCCAGCTTGAGAAGAATATTTTTTTGAATATATTGGGGTAATCTTTTTTATGAGACATTTCATTTATGTTTAGATTTGAAACATATTTTCAGGTTTTTTTTGCAACAGAATCATTAATGATGTTAAACTTTTAAAGGAGCTATTAATTACAAATTATCATTTTTGTTGGGAGTAGT
>SXSU01000116.1 GCA_005793345.1 Bdellovibrionales bacterium | reverse complement strand
CATAACCAAACATCATACCCTGATCACCAGCACCTTGCTCTTCTTTCTTTTTTCTATCAACGCCTTGGTTGATATCTGCAGACTGTTCGTGAATAGCTGATAAAATACCACAGCTATTTGCTTCAAACATGTACTCACTTTTCGTGTAGCCAATTTTCTTGATTACACCACGTGCAATTTCTTGAACGTCTAAATATGCTTTAGATTTTACTTCACCAGCAAGTACTACTTGACCAGTTGTAACTAAAGTTTCGCAAGCCACTTTTGACTGTGGATCAAATGCTAAAAAGTTGTCGATTAAGGCGTCAGAAATCTGATCCGCTACTTTGTCTGGATGTCCTTCAGAAACACTCTCAGAAGTAAATAAATAAGGCATGAATTTTGGGATATTTAGATGTTATTATTAAAGTGCAAATAAATTAAAATATTATTAATGTTTAAATGATTGAAATGATTTTGTTAAGCCTTCCCTTGAATCAACTGGAAGGGGTTTATTGATTGCATTTTTTATTTTATCATTAGATACAATGTATGTTTCAGTCAGTTTATTTAATCTTTCAGTGTTAAAAGGTAATTTCAATAAATCCCCTAATTGAAACAGACGTAAAACTAATTTCTTAGGGATATTCCAAATAATCAGTTTTTTTTCTAGTGTTTGGGAAATCAATTTAACTAGATCATTAGTAGAAATTGGATTATCGTCTGCAATATTATATACTCCAGATGCAATTTGATCATTTTCAATTAATTCTTTAATTATAAAACAAAGGTTTTGAATACTACAAAATGATCGTTTATTATCGAATGAACCTAATGGCCAAGGAAACCCTTTAGCAACAATCCGATATAATAAATTCAAATTTCCTTTATTACCAACCCCATGTATCATACATGGACGTAAGATATATACACGCTTACATTTTGGAATAGATTTTGAAAGAATGTACTGTTCTGCATAAAGCTTACTTTTACCATAATCAGTTACTGGCTTTGGAGTGAAATCTTCAACTAATTCCATATTTAAATCATCAGCAACTGCTTTTACGGAACTCATATAAATGAATACTTCAACATTTGAAGCTAAAAATTGATCAAATAAATTTATAGTAAGAGAAGTATTTGCATCATAGTATGATTGTGGATTAGAATTGTTTTTAAAATCATGCGCCTTCCCCGCTAAATGCAATATAAATTTACAAGATTCGAATGATTCAATATCTGACAATATCGTGTTTCGTTTATAACAGATAAAAGAAAATTTATCTTGAAAATAATGACTAGTGAGTATATTATGACCAACAAATCCGGAACTCCCTGTGATTATTCCAAGCATAAATAATCAGTATGTTTAAAATGACCTAATATTTGCGAAGATGCTTTATTCACTGAAAAAATATTTTTGAGTAAATTATACCCATTATTGCCAATTTTATTTCTAGCATCTGGATTTTGAATTAAATATAAACAGTTTTTGACAAGCAGGTCGTCATCGCCATTTATACTTACTAATCCAGCGTTATTATCTAACAAAATTTTCTTAAGGTCATTACCAGGGTTAATACTTGCAAGGATTGGCTTTGAATATTGCATGTAACCCAACATTTTTCCCGGAAAATTAGAGGTACGAAAATTCCTTTCGAGTGATATTAAACCAACATCAAATTCTGATAACATAGCGAAATACGTCGATTGATCAACTGATTTTAAAATTGAAATATTCTTTAACTGGAGTTCTGAAATTATTTTTTTCAACTTTATAGATTCAGTTCCGTCACCAACAATTAAAAAATGTGCACTTGTCTCATTTTGAATTCGAGATGCAAGTCTTATTATATTTTGAAGATCTTGAGCCTGTCCTATATTACCACCATAAAAGAAAACTACTTTATTCTGTAATCCCAATTTTAACCTGAAATCAGTTTTCAAATTCTCTGTATTGACTAAACTTGTCCAATTATATAAAACTTCAATTTTATATTTATCATACAGATTACTATTTTTAAAATATAGTAAATTATCAGGTGATTGTACACCAATTATATCAGCATTTTCATATTGGACAATCTCTACTTTTTTAAAGAAATTAAATATTATTCCTTTTTTCAATATACCAGTATCTAGGGCCCATTGCGGAAATATATCTCGAAGAATTAAATATGAAAAACAATTATTTTTCATTTTAATTTTTTTGATTAAAGAGCCAAAAAATATTGATGGAGAATACCAAATCACTAGATCGCAAGTATTGTTATTGAAAAAATCTTTCCCATTTTTCCAAATGTTAGAAGAAAGTCTAAATTCATTTAATGCTCTAATATATCTGTTTGCACCATCTATTTTTCCAGATTTAACTCGTACAACATTTACGCCATCTTCAATTGAGATTTGAATTTTTTCATCAATATCTTCACATACAGTTATAATAGAAACTTCATGACCTTTTAACAATAAGTCCTGTCCTAAGTCATACATTAATTTAGCAGATGACTTTGTACTTGGCATGTAATATACCACTATAAGAAATATTTTCAATTAAAAGTAATTTGTAATGTTACTTCTTAAAGCATTTATAACAACATTAGATGAACTAAAATCATCATTGAAATCATAACGTGCAAGAAATTCTTGTGATAAAATTGTTTCGACAGAATCACAAATATTTTGCGGTTCAATACCCGCAATTATATGAGCTCCTGCCTCTACAGTTTCATACCTTTCTGTTGTTTGTCTTACGGAAACACAAGGAACTTTGTAAAATAAGCCTTCTTCTGCAGATGTTCCAGAATCAGAAACAAGACACAGTGCATTTTTAGATAAATTGTTAAAATCATAAAATCCTAATGGTTTCATAACTCTAATATTTTCACTAATTCTAAAATTAGCAATTTTACTCATTGTTCTAGGATGCATAGGATATATAATCTGAACTCCAAATTTTTCAGCTATTAAGTCAAGTCCATCTAATATCTTTTGAAATGTAAGTGGATTGTCAACATTTTCCTTACGATGAGCTGTGACTAAAATATATCTCTTTTCTTTTAAGTTTAACTCAGATAATATAGAACTATTATCAATTTCGGTCTGAAAAGCACGCATTACTTCAAAAGTAGGATTTCCAGAAACAATTATTTTAGAAGGATGAATATCTTCTCGAATTAAATTTTCTCTGTGATAATGATTAAATGGTAAAAGAATGTCTGAAATATGATCTATGAGTCTTCTATTTGTTTGCTCTGGCATTCTTTTATCCCAAGCCCTCAAACCGGCTTCCATATGAAAAATTTTTATTCCTCGGTTTTTCGCAGGCAGAACGGATAATCCACTATAGGTATCCCCTAGAATAATTAATGCATCTGGTTTTTCAATTTCAAAAATTTCATCACTTTTGCTTACTACATCTGCCACTTCTTTACCATAACTTGAAACGTCAATATTAAGATAATAATCTGGCTCCCTTAAACATAAATCTCTAAAAAAGAAATCTTTTAATTCTGGCGTATAATTTTGACCAGTATGCACCATTATGTGCTTAAAATTGGAATTATCTAAAGCCTTCAATACTGACCACATCTTAATCATTTCAGGCCTAGTACCAAAAATTGTCATTACTTTTTTCATTATATATTCTATTTATTAATTATAAAATTTGTACTGTGGGTAAAGGCAAAATAAACTTACCGCCAGCTAATCTAAATTCATTTCTTTTATTTAACACTTCATCTATAAATGACCATGCAAATAGAATTACGTAGTCTGGTGTACATTTTTCAGTCATTTGTTCCCATGTCATAATTTCAATATGATTACCTGGTGTTAAATATCCTTGCTTTTCTACTGCATCATCAACAATATAATCAATATGATTTTGATTAATACCACAGTAATTCATAATAACAGTACTCCTACCTGAAGCGCCATAACCAACTATTATTTTACCTTGAGTTTTTAAAGTAATAATTAAATCCAAAAGGTCATTTTTAGTTTTCTTAATTTTATTTGAATAATCTATAAAAGGATTAATTGTATTTAATCCAAGTTGAATTTCAGATTCATATAGTTTCAAAAAACTTTCAGATGGAGTAAATTTATTATTAGTTATTAGCTTAGAATGAACTCGTAACGCTCCAGACCTAATTCGAGGGAAATACTCAATATCAAAAATATCCATACCATATTTAGATAAAAATATCCTTAAAGTCATCAACGAATAATAACTCATGTGCTCATGATATATCATATCGTAATTCATCTCTTCAATAATGGTTTTTAGATAATATAATTCGAAAATAAAAATTCCATCATCTTTAATTAATTTTACAATTCCCTTCATTACATCATGCATATTATCTATGTGAGCAAATGAAAAATTTGCTGTAATAGCATCAATCTTACCTGTTTCTAAAAATATTTCATTCGAAAGTTCTTCGGTAAAAAAATTATTCTTGATTATCGAATCAGGTATATTAATTTTTTGAGTGACACTTGACGATGGATCAACACCAATAACTTTACACCCAAGTTTGGAAAGTGGATTTAAAAGCACCCCGTCATTACAACCAATTTCTAAAACCTGTGGGCGATGTTTGCTATGCAGATAGCGATTATATATTACATCTGCATACTTTGCAAAGTGCTCTACCAAAGAATAAGTACTTGATGAATGAAAAAAATACTTTTCATTAAATAGTATTTTCGGATCAGGAACACAAGAAACCTGAACTAGATAACAATTAACACAAAACTGCAATTCAAGTGGGAAAAAATATTCATTTGAAAGGTCTTCTTTTTTTAAAAATCCACCAGCAAGTGGCATAATTCCTAAATCTAAGGCAATTTTTAGATCCCGTGAATCACAAAATCTGCATTTAACTAAATGTTTACAATTTGAAGAATTAGCCATATAAAACTTTGTTTTGTGTTTTGAATAATTTGAGTTCATTTAATAAAGTAACCCAATCAGACGGATTATAATTAAATTGATTTTGAAATTTATCAGAAGATAATGATCTATCAACAGTTCCACTTTTTTCTTTAATTAGATTAATATTTAAATTATATATTTGAACTATCAATTTAATTAATTCGTATTTTGAAATAGATTTTCCAGAAATATGATATGTGCCTGAGTTAAATTTATATGAAAAAATAACTAAACAAATGATTTTCGATAATTCAAGTGATGTTAAACCAGCGAAAATATGATTATCGTATCCAGAAATTATATTTTGACGCATAGCCCAATCTAAAAGACCAGTATCACCAGTTAAACTATGACCAATTAAAGAAGTTCTGAGTACAATTGTAGAAAGATTTATTGGTTCGCCAAGAGCCTTTGAAGCAGAATAAAGGTCTTGAACAATTAATTCAGATTCCTCATGCTTATTTTTTCCAAAATTCCCAAAAACACTATCGGTAGAAATATGTATAAACTTAAAATCATTTATGAATGCTAGATTAGAGATTTTATGAGGTAAAATAGAGTTTATGTAAATACTATCAATTATTTTATAATCTGAGTTAGATAAATGTTTTTTAACTGAGCAATTAATAACAAAATCAGGATTGAACTTTCTTATAAGATTATCTATACTTTCGAAGTTGAGTAAATCTATTTCAACCAAATTTGAAATATGTTCATTCTTGAAATTAGTACCTTCCAATTTTTTTCCACATAAGCCAAGTAGTTCGACATCACGAAAATTATTTTTAATATACAAAAA
The DNA here is from genome assembly GCA_005793345.1 of Bdellovibrionales bacterium. GTDB lineage: Bacteria > Bdellovibrionota > Bdellovibrionia > Bdellovibrionales > Bdellovibrionaceae > SXSU01. Next base: position 28,484 of record SXSU01000116.1, on the reverse strand, counting down.
AAGCGTATGTCCTAGAATGCCGTTTGCTCCTAATATCAAAATTCTCATTAGCGATTAAAAAATTTGTGATTTTTTATATAGTCTAATTTTAGTAACGTCTGCTCAAGTTCAAGGTCAGTCAAATTTATTGTATTATCACTATTATAGTCTTCAACCATAGTTAGTTGTTGAACGCCTTTTTCAAAATATTTATCATAATTTAAATCGCGCTTGTCTGGAAGTATACAATAATAAGTGCCTTGATCAACAGATCTAATGATTTCTTCCTTACTCACTAGTGATTCATTTCTTTTTTCACCATGTCTTGTTCCTATAATTTTAACTTCACTATTTGAATTAAATATTTTTTTTAAAACATTGGCAATTTGAATTATTTTGGTAGATGGAGATTTTTGTACATAAATTGCTCCACTGATATCTTGCGAAAATGCATGTAAAACTAAATATACAGACTCCTCTAATGACATGATAAACCTAGTCATGTTAGGATCAGTAATTGTAAGTGGCTGTTTTTCTATGATTTGATTTATAAAATGCGGAATAACTGACCCTCTTGAAGCCATCACGTTTCCATATCTTGTAATAGATATTACAGTATTACTATTTCCATGTTTTGGATATGAAAGTGCTGTTTTCTCCATTAAAGCTTTGCTCATACCCATCGCATTAACAGGATAAACAGCCTTGTCGGTACTTAGTACAACTACTTTTTTTACATTGTTAAGAATTGCTGCTCTTATTGTATTATCAGTCCCAATTATATTAGTTTTTACCGCTTCCATTGGGAAAAATTCACATGATGGAACCTGCTTCAATGCAGCCGCACAAAACAAGAAATCAACACCTCTTGTTGCTACTTCAATACTATTGTAATCCCTAACATCTCCAATATAAAATTTTAGTTTATCTGAATTATACTTAACACGCATATCATGCTGCTTCTTTTCATCTCTACTAAAAATTCTAATTTCTCCAAAAAGGTCATGCTTTAAAGCATGATCAATAAAAGCGTTTCCAAATGAACCAGTACCACCAGTAACAAGTAAAATTTCTTTTTTAAAGTTTTCTTTCATAATAAATCAAAATTTTAAGATTTGAAGTTTTTCAATTCCTGTGGGATAATTTACGAGAACAGCTTTATACTTTCCTTTAAATACAAATAAACTACCTACACCAGCGCCAATTTGACCAAATTTCTTGAATAACTCATGAATATTATCATGACTGCTAGCCCCTCCAATTACTGTTAAGGGAATATTAATTTGTGATTTCACTTTATGTATCAAATTGAAATCATAACCTAACATTGTTCCATCACGATCAACAGAGTTGATTACTAGTTCTCCAATACCAATATTTTGTAATTTATTTATGAAATCAAACAATTGAATTCCAGTATTTTTTTGGCCATTACCCACGAAAATATAATAGTCATTATTTATATATCTAACATCTAAAACTACTGCTATACTCTGATTACCAACAATTTTAGAAGCTTCAATCAAAAATTTATCATCATCAAAAATTGCTGAACTAATAGAAACTTTTTCAACACCTAAACTGATTAGTCTTTTTATTTGTTCTACATTTGAAATTCCACCTCCATAACACAAAGGCATTCTACATTCAGCAGCAATATTTTCTATTAATTGATAATTTAATGATTTTGCATTAGTAGTGGAAGAAATATCCAAGACAATTAATTCATCTACTTCTTTTTCATTAAGGATTTTCACCACATTAATAGGATCTCCAACATATTTTGGATCAGTGAAATTTACAGTTTTTACTAGCCCCCCGTCTTTTATTAATAAACAGGGAATAATTCTTGGTCTTAACATATACTTAATTTCGAAAAATTATTAAGAAGTGTTAAACCAGTGCTATGACTTTTTTCAGGATGAAACTGAACACCGATAATATTTTTTTTACAAACGATTGAATCAAATGCAGTTCCATAAACTGTGGTGCAAATTGATTCTTTTTTATCAAAACAATCAAAATAATAAGAGTGTAAATAATAAAAAAAAGAATCGTTTGAGAGACTATCAACAATAAAATGACTGCTATTTATATTCATGTTATTCCAACCCATGTGCGGTACAATTAATTTATCATTAGCTTGTATTTGTTTAACGCTAGCATTTATCCATCCTAAACCACTTATTTCGCCTTCATCGCTTTTTTGGGCAAACATTTGCATACCAACGCAAACACCTAGAATTGGAACTTCCTTATTTATAACTAAATCTTCTAAATCATCCCTCAAACCTGATAAATTAAGTAGATTCATAGCATTGTCAAACGACCCAACACCAGGAAAAAGAATTTTTTTGGATTTAATTAAATCATACTTATTATTAACAATATTAAAAGATACATTAAGCCTAGTAAAGACACTTGCAAATGCTTTAATATTTCCAACACCGTAGTTTAAAATTGATATCATCGAAATTTTCTATTTTCAAGTCCTAGTATTTTTGATATTTTTGTTCCTAGTGTTATGAAAAAATAATTATTCTTATAGTCTTTAAAAGATTTATTTTCCCCTTGAAATATTTTTTCAAACTCATCAACAGTGAAATCTAATTTTTTTGCCACATATTCGAACTCATTACGCATAGTAATTTCATCTAATTCAGGCTTAGAAATTCTTTCAATTGCTTCATTTCTAGTCATTTGTCCGGTCAAAATTTCACTTGAAAAATATGCTCTACGTTTGTCAAAGTGAAATTTTTTTGGAGTCCAGAATGATTCGAAAAATCTAGTAAATCGAGACTCATAATGCTTTTGTGGATATTCTTGCCAACCAAATAATCTATTCAATTCTTTAATGGCCTCTTTTTTTATATAAGGCACACTATCTAATAATTTAATGACTTGAATACCATTTATCCATCGATAAACTGTTTTATATTTCAAAATATCACACATTGGAAATGTTTTTAATTCTTTATCTCCAAATTTTTTGTGAATATCTTTTACATGTTTAGTGTCTGTTGAAAAATAGGTCCAATCCAGTGATTCACGGACACATTCTGTGGAAATGTTTCCCCCTGTAATGACATATTTAAAATTATTCTTAGCAGCAAAATTATAAATAGCAGAAAATAAAGCAAGATCTTGAGGTGTATCCACAAAAGGAACTTGTGACTTAAAAAAAGCCCTTTGCAAATCTTTCATTTCTTCCCAATTTACCACTTCAGTAACCAAATCTAAATTTAGACCTTCAATAATTTTTTGAATGTTACTCACTCCTAAATCAGAATTCCATCCAGTGTCACAGTGAAACATTAAAGGTCTTAACCCGAACTTTTTAACAGCAATATATGCAACGTATGAACTATCTAAACCACCGCTAATTCCTATTAAACAGTCATGTTCTTTATCTTTCCCTTCTTCTTTAATTTTATTTATTATTGGCATAATTTTATTAACACCTATTTCACCAGGATTCCAATTTGGTTCAATTAATTCATAAAAATTAGTACAATAATCACACATTCCATTCGAATCAAAAGTAATTTTAGGATCAGAAGTATCCATGATACAATTTGTACAAACTTGATATTCAGTTTCTGAAGCAACTTTACTCATATTAATTTTAATTTAATTTTCCTAAATAGTAATACAAAAAAAGATAAAATAAAAACAAATCTAGAAAATACTTTATATATAAAACTTCTTTTTGAAGTGGTAGAAGTAGCATTGTTTTTATGAATTCTTTTATGAAAAGTAATTTCATCCAAATGAACTTGAGAACGATACAAATTACCAGCCTTTGCGATCCATAAATCATGGGATTCAATGAAACCAGGAAACGGCGCTATATATCTGACTAAATTTTTGGTAAATAACATCGCACAACCAAAATAATTAGTCTTGCCAATAAATATATCAAAAATATTCTTAATAAAGCTATTTGACTGCAAGGAACTAACACCATCAAATTTAACATGTGTAGAATTCCCAAATTGATCAATCCATTTGAAGTTACTAGTAAGTAAATCGACTTTTGATTCAGTTAAGTGTTTGATCATCATCTTAATTCGACCCTCAATCCATACATCATCCTGATCACTCAAAAAAATATAATCACCAGTAGATAACAAAATAGACCTTGAAAAAGATTTATTAACACCAATATTGCTATTATTAACAATTAAATTAATTCTTTTATCGTTAAAAGAATTAATTACGTCAATTGTTTTATCACTGGAGCAGTCATCTACAATAATTAGCTCATCATTATAATTTAATTGAGATAAAATGGAGTTTATCTGTTCTGCAACAAACAATTCTCCATTGTAGGTTGCCATACACACACTAATTTTCATGACTCAAAATTTAATTCTAACTCAGACTTGCCACTTTTACCGATTAGTCCGTGTAAAAATCCGTAATAAATTGCTTTTAGATAATAAAGTCGATTCTTATAATAAAAGCACATTAAAAAAAATTGGTGAAATGCTAAAGAAATAATTTCACGTAATCTAAATAGAAAGGGAACATAGTTTTTAGAAGAAAAAATGAAACAATTACGTATTTGATAATACACACGCTGGGGATTATGAATAAAAAAGTAAAATCCTAAGATTTTTACCATTTTATCTCCAACTGGATGTTTCATTAAAGCATTAGTAACAACATTAATTTTAATATTACGTGCAAAACAACGGAAACAAAAATCAGTATCAACATAGTCGATGAAATATTCTTCATTCATCAAACCAACTAAATTAAATATTTCTGATTTTGCAATTAGTCCTGATGAAATAACTATTTTATTATCAAGTTCTTTTTGAATATTATTTGAATAACTGATTAAGCCAAATTTGTTGATGCTAATAACTGGTAATTGGATTTCAGAATCAAAATCAATAAAAACAGGTGCACATATGCTAATATTATCATTAGATAAAGGAGCTATTAAATTGGATAAAAAAGAGGAATCAATTTGGGAGTCTTGATCAAAAAAAATGATAGCATCAGCATTTCGATTTAAAGCATAATTGATCCCAATATTTTGAGCTTTAGCTATACCAAGATTCTCAAAAAATCTAATGATATGTGTTTTTGGTAGATTACTAATTTCCGTAAATTCAGTTTTAATAATATCAGAGTTGTCAACTAAAACAGTAGTAATATCATAATTACTTAAAACTTTACAAAGATTAAGTAGCTTATTATACTCTGGATTGTAAACTACAATAATAGAATACAAAATAAAATCTTTACATACCACAAATGAAAAATTTTAAATTAAACATATTTAATTTGGAATTATGCTAATTAAAACGAATAAAAGTATTAGATAAAACAACAGGAAAAAAAAGCATACCCATTGACATAAAAAATATTGGATTACTAGCTGACATAAGTAAATAAAAGATATACGCAACAATTAAATAAAAAGGATATTGATTCTTTTTATTTTTTACTGCATGAAATATTGGATAAGCAATACACAATAATAAAATAAAGCCAAATATTATTCCAAAATTTCGTATAATCTCTAGATAAGTTAATTCGGTAACAAAATCGAACTTACCACGACTCTCCCAGTAATGATCTGTTCCCAATCCTTGTCCAATAAGTAAGTTTATTGGACTATTGAAAATTTTATAATAATCACCTAGCAATCCGAATTTTGTAGAATTAGATGGTTCATTTAGTGAAAACATTGCAGCAATAGTATCAATGTTAAAATAAAGAAGAGCAAGTAATCCAATTATTGAAAAAAGAATGAAAACATCTTTTCTCTTGCTGTAGTAAAAAAAAATTACAAATGGAACTAAAATAGAGGTAAGCATATTATTTCTAGTACCAGCAATAAACATGGCAAAAATATTCATAAATAGAAATAAGAGCACCTTTAAGCTATTAGTATTTATATATAAATTTGAATAATATGCTATCGGAATCACTAATAACGGTGAAGTGACAAAATATATTGACCAAATTCCTTCAAGATCAACATCGTAAACTCTTTCTCCAATTAAAAATATTTGATACTTAAGTCCCCATAAATAAAGTATATTATAGTACTCAGGAAAAATTTTCACAATAAAATAAACAAACAAAATTAAAAAAGATAAGAAATTTAAAATGAACGAAAACGATTTTATACAATTAAGATTAAAATGAGTTAATAGAATCGATAAAACCACAAGCAAATAACCTTTATATAAATTAAACCCATTTTCAGGAAGCGAAAAATGTTCAAGAAAATAAAATAATAGAGAAATCAAAGGAATAAATATAAATAGAACATTTATTAGGAATAAAGATTGAGGGTACTTGTTGAGTTTTAAATTTTTATAATCTAAAAGAAATATAAATACACAAAGAATCAATAAAGGCATTTTCAATTTAAATAAAAGATCTGCTGGATCAAAAACACAAATAATTAGTAATAAATTGAATAAAATTTTAAAATATTTACGTAAAAAAATACTATTCTTTAACATAATAATTTATTGACCATAATTTCTAAATCAGACTGTTGTTTATGTTGGATTTTAATAAACTGTTTACTTGATCCAAGTCTAATAGAAGAAATGTCTATACTAAATAAATAAGTTAATCTTGTTAATATTTCGGTTTTACTGAAAGGATTACAATAGATAGGAGCTGTTCCACAAACTTCGAGAATTGATGAAGTTGCAGATGCCAAAACTGGCGTTCCATATCGCATTGCTTGAACAGGTGGATATCCAAATCCCTCTACATATGAAAGATAAATTAAAGCATAAGCATTTGAATAAAGCCACTCCATTTCACTATTTTCAATATTCGAAAGATTAACAATCCAATTAAAAGATTTAATTTTACTATGAAAAAATGTAGAACTAATGTCCCCTATTAAAACCAATAAAAGTTTATCCTTTCTATTTTTATTAATAACTTCAAATGATTCTAATATTTTAATAGGGTTTTTTTCCCAATTATCAGCAGCAATGACTAGACAAAATAATTTATTGGATAGTAAATCTATTGCCTTATTCTCAAGATTTAATTTTATTTCAGGAGCCCAGTATACATTTATAGTTTTTTCATCTACATAAGGGAAATTACTTAAAATAGTATATTTTGTATGATTTGATACTGTCCAAATTTCCAGATTTGTATTTAAAACAGATTTTAATAATTCATTATATCTTTTAAAATTAATTTTTTGTCTATAATGTAGCCATACTTTATAAAAAATTATTAAAATTGATAGTTTAACTAAACTTTTGAAATTATTGATTTTGGTTAAAGAAATCAATTCATTTCTTGTAGGAAATATTTCCAGATCTCGCAAATCATGTATTACTAAAATTAGGTTTATATGATTGGGTAAACGAAGATTCAAATATCTCTGAGCGATTCCTATAAAAACTTTCTCAATTCTATACAACTCAACATAATACTCTATACTATTTAAACTTAAATCTAATAACTTAATGCAATAATCATTACAAATTGATTGAATTTCAGTATCAAAATACATAGTTGAATCATAAGTGCAAAAAATTATTTTAGAATTTAATTTATTCTCACTTATAAATTTTGTAAAAATACTTTTCACAAAATGTGAGCCTCCATTATACTTAACAAATTTAGTATATGGTTGTATTGCTAGTAAATCAAACAAAATATTCATATATACTAAAAATCAATGTCTTTGATACGTATAATTTGATTTTTTTCAACATCTACAACATTTAATTCAGATATTAAATCTCTTTGTTCATCAATAGATAGATAAGATAAATTTCCATCCGAATCCTTTGCTTCACGAAAATGTGAAAATTTATAAGCTTCGTGACTATTTATAACTCTAAAATTTGATATTAAATCGTTTCTCACAAAAAAAGCGTTATTTCCAGCACTATTTGTCGCAACTAGCGAATACCCCTTTGTATTTCCCAAATATTCGAAAGCAGCTAAAGAAGCACCATAATAGACACAAGAAAAATGTGCTTTACTTCTTACGAAGTCACTTAAATAAGGAATTGAAACTTTTGATTTATAACCGAAAAGGGAATTAAATTCTGTAATTACTACCCTTGGTTTTATACAATTAATGGCATCCCAAATCCAATAATCATTACCATCTATATCAATAGAAAGTAAACCTAAATCTTGAGGTATTCCATTTGATATTAAAATAGAATTAATGTTATCTTTCGTTATAAAAATATGCTCTGCTTTTAGGTTATGTGCCCAATATACGGAAGTATCATTCTTTATGTATTCAACATTATCTTTGTTCCCATCTAAAACAAGGCCAGACCATTTATTATTTTTTAGTAGGAATCTAGTATTTGATTCTGTATAATCCTCCACACCGAATTCTACAAAAACTTTATTAATAATTGGTATTCTATCTAAAATATATTGAATAATACCATCTTCTCCCCACTGTGAGTAAACTTTAAATTCAGAATCACTTATTTCATCTAATGATGCATTAAGAATTTGACGACTTTCAATGCGTCCTATTGCTTCTTGCATTTTGGTAATATTGTCAGGAATTCTTTTCCATCTATCGATTAAACTTTTAATCCGAATAATATTCATATGTATATAATTTAATAGGAAATATTTTGAAATATGTTGTGATTAAATTAGAAAATTAAAAGATTATGATTTTATTTATTGGTTGTGTAAGTGAAATAATATCTTATATCTTTTGGGTTTATTTTTAAAAAAAAGAAAATTAATATATTAAAAAATAAAAACAAAATACATTTAATTGAAAAAGTAATATTTAAAAATAAGAATTTATTATTTATAACAATTGGTAAAATTGTTACTAAATACAAGAGCAATAAATACAAATCAAGTTTATATCCAACATATTTAGTTTTTATATTTAAGAATAAAACTAAATTCATTGTAATAAAAGCTATTGAACTAGAAATGACTGCACCGTACAACCCAAATTTTGGGATTAAAAAATAATTGAGAGAGAAACTGATTAAGGTTCCGAGTATAACAGCTTTGCTGATTGATTTTGTATTCTTTTCAGCGTTAAGTATACCACTGTATATTATGTTGCTTCCAGACATTAAAACAGAAATTAATATTAATGGTACATATAAATATACATTACCATAATTTTCTGAAATTAACATTACTATTTCTTTTGTGAAGAGGGCTAAAATTATTGCTGAGGTATAAATAGAAAATAAAAAAAACCTTTTGAATTTATTAACGAATAAAGCAAAATCACTATTGTAATATCTAGTAAATATTTCAGGTTCAGCTGCCTTATAAACACTTGATATAATTAGATTTAATGAAAGTGCAATAGTCGATGATATATTATAAATCCCTAAATCGTTTAGTGAAACATATTTTTCAAGAAATAATCTGTCACCTGAGTTTAGAAGCAGGTAGGCAAGTGAAGCTGGTATTAATGGTAACGAAAATCTAAGTCCTGCATTCAATTTTTTTAAATTTAAATTTAAAATTGTGTGTTTAAACATTAAATAAACACTTATTAATGCAAATGGAAATATGGCAATTAGATTACCTAAATAAAATCCATATAAACCAAATTCTTTATAAATAACAAAAAATAATATTAAAAGATATTGCACTATTACTTTTGCAGTATTAAATATAACGAAACTCTTTGCATCTTGTTTTACTCTAAATAATACTAAAGGAATTAATGTAAAAATGTCTAAAGTAAAGGAAATGAAAGAATATTTAAAATATGGATCCCATTCTATCTTTATTTTGAAAATATTTAATAAATGAGGTATATAAGTAATTCCTAAAAAAAAAATTGCAACGTTTATTAAAGTAACAATTGAGAAAACATTACCTACTAATTCCTTTTTTGAAGTTTCATTTTTTTCTTCAAAATAGAATCTTAAAACATAAGATGCTAAACCCAGTGATGTAATAATTGGTAATATAGAAAAAACAGAACTAGTGTAACCAATAACACCATAATCAGAAGGAGTAAAATATTGCATGTAAATTGGTAATAAAAAAAAGCTAAATAACTTAGGTATTATTTCGCCAATTGTAAAAATTAAGGTATTCTTTAAAAGTAAACTTGATCTAGACAAGGTGATTTTTTATTGATGATATAAACAATTCATTGTTAAATACCTCAAATAATTTTACTTTATTTGAGGTATTAAGATTTGACGTGCTTTTAAAATTAAAAAAAGCTTCTGGTGTATCAAAAATAGGCACCTTAATTTCTCCAATAAATAATGCTTCTTGAAATAGATTTGAACTTTTATAGATATATGCATTTTTATTAAAATGAACAATCTCAAATAACGTTGTTGAGTATATCAAAATGAAATCGTTTGACAATGATAAAACATCAAATATATTCATCTTAATGTCAACTAAATTTATTGTTATATACTCACTAAAACGAAGTTTATAATAATCATACTTTTGAAATTCCATTGGATGTAGTTTAAAAAAAATATTAAGGCTGGGGTCGGCAATACTAAGTTGAATTGCAAGTTTAACAAGAGATTCACCTTGATAAGGTGAAGATAATATTACTAATGAGTTATCGAACTCAATTTCTTTAAGATTAATAGAGTAATCATTGACTGAACCTACTGGAATGCATCGAAAAGGTATGTTTTTATTATAAGTCCAAATTTCAGAAAAGGTAAACAAAATATTGGGAGAAATAAAGTTTTTTACATTTTTCGGATAAATATAGCAAATAGTTGTGTTCGTTATTTCACCATGTTGAAATTCATAACAATTTATGTTTAAATCAATAGCAGCTTGAACTAAGCTCTTTGAATATCCATGATAAAAAATATTTTTTAAACCCATGAATTTAAATAGAAACTTAAAGCAAAAAAGTTCGAAAGAAAAATTGATAATTAACATTTTTATTTCGAATTCACTAATGATTTTCTTATTATAAAAATTATTGCAAGTATTAACAATACTTAACACTTCAGTAGAATGACTTTTATCGAAAAATGCAAATAACTTAAAAATAAAATAAAATATTTTTTTTAAATAGGTTATACAATCGAAAATGATCATATTATTTGCATATTTATCTTTTCCAATTAATGTTTCATAACAAACCCAGTTACCATAGACATGATTTTTAATTTTTTCAAAATACGGATCATAATATTCATTTTGTTTATTAGGTATTCTTGAGCAGGTGTAAAACAAATTATCAAATTTATACAACAATATTATCCGAAATGAATAAAAAGCCTTTATTATATTTTTTATTGAAACTTTCTTTTTTTTATTATTTGAAAAAAAATCAAGTTCTTGATATGAAATTTTCGACCATATATGAAATCGAACTATATCCCATAAAGGATATTTTTTTTTAAATTTTAAGGTAAAAAGATCTGAATTGGTTTCTAAATTGTAGAATAAAATATGCGGCTTATCCATTTCCATTTATTTTATTTTAACAAATTAGCTTTAAATAATTTAGAATATAAATCTATACAATTTGTATAATCTAATTTTAGAATATTAGAAATGTCAAGTAAGGAATGATTACCATCACAATAAGAAATAAAATTCATCAAATCACGAACGGTTTGCCCACTATTTACTGTTGAAATATTGGGATATAATCCTCTCTTTCCAAGTTGAGGCTCACACAAAACATTTAGACTGGGATAACAATCAGTTTCAAGTATATGAATTAATTGTTTGTAAAGATCAAAACTTTTTTGTAGAGCATTTTCACTAATTAAGTTAAAATCATCTAATGATGTGTGATACTCAGGATATTTTCCATATTTGGTTCTAGTTATTGAACAAATTGGTAAATCTATTCCAGGTGCACAATATTGCCTCTCATCACTCCCTCTATCTAACCAACTATAAGAAATAAAATTTGGGAAATTCGAATTTAAAACGTGAAGTGCTATTTTATCTGATAATGTGTTGCCTAACCTAGATGGAATATAACTAAACTCTCCCTCATCTCCAAGGCATGTCAAATTATAACCCGCAATAACGTTTTTTTTCAGTTTAGTAATATGTTTACTCAAATAAGCTATAGACCCTATTGTCTCAGGAATAAGAACAAAACGATAAGTATATTTTAGTAATTTACATGCAGAAATATAACTTGCTAAAGCAGTAAGTACTACTGGTCCACTTAGCTCATTGTTACACATTTGAGGATGACAAATATAGGAAGAAAAGAATATCTCTTTTTCAGTTTCACCAGGAATAACCAGTTCAGCATATGTTAGTGAACCATTTTGATTAAAATCAGAATCTATAAAAACTTTGTATTTAGAACTTCGATTAAGTTTCAAATATTCATTGAATGCAATGCAAAAACCCCAGTTTTTATTATAATAAGAAGTTACATAAGGTATTGCACTGGGCAGTTTTTCATTAAAATACAAATGCTCATCTAATTCATTAAAATCAATTACTTCATCAATTGGCACTGAATAACCAACTACGTGAAGATTATGATTTTTAAAATCAATCACAACCTCATTAGTTGAAAGATCGACAACGAAAGCACTTTTAATGTTCCACTCCTCAGGTACAGTCCAATCAAAAACCTTAGTTCCTGATGGAATTTCATGTATTTTAAAATTTACATATTTTTGTAAGATTTTTAAAGATTCTCTAACTCCATTGCCAGTAATACTTCTGTAAATTGGGTATAATTCTTTGCAAATTTGTAATAAATTCATACTATATTTTAAATCGTTCTTTTTTGAATCTATTGGAATAAAATGGCTTATAAACGAAATTTATTTTAATTGGATTTTTAAACGGTTCTAGTTTTTCTTTACAGATATTTTTAATTAAACGTTTAACCAAATCTTTATCAGTTTCTAAATTAATTAATATGTTGGCACATACAATATTGCCTGTGAATGGATGTTTTTCACCATAAACCTGAACGTCAAGAACATTATCAATTAAAATAATAACATTCTCTACTTCTTGAGGATAAACTTTCTCTCCACCTACATTAATCAGCTCTGATTTTCGTCCTAATATTTTAAAAAAATCACCATCAACTTCAACTGCATCGCCTGTTTTAAACCATCCATCTTCTGTATATGGACTTTCGGCGTTTAAGTAACCAATCATTGCAGAGTCTGACTTTATTTCTAATAACCCATCTACAACTCTTGTTTCATATCCATTCCCACCAATTTTAACCCATAACGATTCATTTTCTTTTGACTTTGAACTCAAAACGCCTAGTTCAATTAAACCATAAGTTTGTTGTAGTTTAATATTTGGAAAAGTTAAATTTAATTTTTGTAGCACAGACTCAGGCATAGGTTCAGAACCGTATGTAATAATTTTTAAACTTTTGAGATTGTGTCTTTCATATGCCCTACTTAAAAGCATCATATTCAAAAATGTAGGTGAAGTTGGAAGTAATTCTACTTTCCATTTATCTATTAATTCACAAACATAGTCAGGATTTCTATTTTCCAAGAAAACAACAGTACCGCCATTTGATAGTATATGAAAAAGGGTGTTTAAACCTCCCCAATGGTCAAATAATAAAAAATTTATAGTCAACAAAGAAGCTCTTCTGGTTTGAAATTTTAAGAGTAATTTGGATAAATTATGGAAAGCGGCTTTCGGTTGACCAGAAGAACCAGATGTAAATAAGACTAGTCCTGGTGTTCTCGATTTAATTAAACTATCATAAAGTAAAATTTTACTTTTATCTTTTTTATAATTTAAAATCTCTACATCTTCAAAATAATTAATTTTTATTAGAAAATCAATTTGGGCAATTTCTATTTTTTGAGAATTTTTTTCAGATTGTGAAATATCTAATGGTACTATTATTGCATTTTTTCTAATAAGGGTAAATAAAATAGCAATAGTTTCTGGTGAAAAATCACTCTCAAGCCCGACAACTGATCCTTCTGATATTATATTTAATTTAAGTTGCCAATATTCTATCTTTTCTAAAATTTCAGCATAAGTATAGCTTTTATTATGCCAAATTACAGCAACTTTATTATTATAAATTTTAAAATTATTAAAAAAAAATTGTGAGCTATTTGACAAGTTCATTTATTGTGATTTGTATTAATTTATAATTTACCAAATTACCAACTTCATCATCAGGTATTGAAATTCCAAACTCTTCTTCTAACGCAAGAATTAAATTTAAATGTCTAAGAGAATCCCAGTTCTCAAGGTTATCAGTAGATGAATCATCCAAAATAGATTCAACAGGAATCTCGAACACTGCACTCATTACTTCTTTAATTTTCATGTTTGTCATATATATTTTTTTAAAATATTAAATCAACTATTTATTTTAATATAATCAATTTTTTTCAAATCGAAATTAGTAATATTCTGTGTGTAATTCTTAACTCCATCTTTATTTTCTTTAAGATTAAAGCCAACTTTATCATAAAAATATTCAACCAGAGCATTTTTTTTAGTTGGGATAAAATCTGCTATAATTGATTGGTATCCTTTATTTGCAAGGTCTTTGATAATATGGTTCATGAAAACGAACTCAATATTCCTGCCAATAATACGACAACTCATCAGAAATGAATCGATTATCACATTTTCCGAATGTTTTTCATCCTCTTTAACAATACAAACACCAGTTAAACCATTATCACCAAATTTATCACTTACGAACATGGCATATACTCCATATTTTTTATCTTTAATAAGTTGATCAATCTGACTCTCGGTGTAACGACAAGTTGTTAAATTAAATTGATTGGTTTTTTGTGTTAATTGAGCAATTCGAGGCATGTATGTATTATCATTTTTCACAACAGTTATTTCAATTTCTAAAGAGGCTAAATAATCTTCAATAGAACTAAAAGTAGTTTTACTATTTTCGCGCTCAAATTGTTGTTTATATATTTTAGTTTTGTTAATATCATCATTATTTAAAACCAAATTAAAATGTTTGTAAACGTTTTTTAAAATCAAATCGGGATAATCTGCAATTGAAGTTGGTACCTGTATGGTGGTTATTTCAGGAATTTGTTCTTTAATTAAATTTATTTCAAAATTAGAATCATCCACAAAAACTAAACTATCAGTTCCTATATTTAATTCAGAAGCAATGGCTCTCAGGTTATTTGCTTTATCTATCCAATTAACTTTTTTGACCAAAATGTGATCTTCTTTTAAAATCATTTCCTTATGATTTCTTAATACATCTAACACATCTTGCTCGTTATTTTTACTACATAAACCAACTAGCACACCACGTTTACTTAAGAATAAAGCTATACGCTGAACTAAGTGATAGAATTTGCCTGATTTTGAAGTTGGCGACATATCAATACCATCCATTCCATCTTCGCCTAATACACCCTTCCAAAGTGTATTATCACAATCAAAAATAATTGCCTTCTTAAGCTTACCGGTGTTTCTTAAAAAGACAGATTCAATTGTAGAAACATAATTTTTAAAGAAAGTAAAAGTATAAGGTGCTTTTGAAGAATGATAAAAACGATAATCGATTGACTGTTTAAGCCCTATCTGTGTGAATAGTTTATCAATATTTACAATAGAAACATTATTTGTTTTCCTTTGCTCTAAATAGCCATTTAATTCTTTTACAAAAGTTTCAATCTTAGAAACCTGAACATTATTATAATAATAATAAGACGATGAAAATGAGTTGAAAATAACTGAGGCTGTATTATTAAGGTTTTCTAAAATAATATTGATCTCGGAAAATATTTTAATTTTTAAGTTGTTATACTGTCCTTCTTCAAGATCTTCAAAAAAATCAGAAACCTGATCAACAATATTTAATACATCGTAAAAAATTATGATAATATCTTTATTCTTAAATACTGCACTGTCTTGAACAATATTATCAAAATTACCAATTTCTACTTTTGGTTCAATTTTATTTAATCTGCACGTATATTCTAAAACTTCTTTAAAAGAATTTACTGTAACATTAGAAAGAACTCCAATTTCATATGGCTTGGAAGGAATAGTGCCAACTAATGCTTTATTTAGTTGTAAGATTTCGGTGTATTTTAAATTTTCCATAAAAAATTAAATCATTATTTGACCGCCATTAACTCGGATATTTTCTCCGGCAAGAAAATCTGATTTATTTGAAGCTAAAAAACAAATAACACCGGCAACATCTTCAGCTAGAGCTAGTCTCCTAAGTGGAGTTTGTGCGGCAGTTAACAATTTTATCTTTTCGGGAATGTCGGCAGTTAACTCTGTATTTACTAAACTTGGCGTAACCATATTTATTCTTACTCCTTTAGGAGCCAACTCAAACGCTAATGATTTTGTTAAACCAATTAAAGCAGATTTTGCAGTAATATAATGCGACCAATCGGCATTTGGTTTTTCAGTAGAAAAACTACCAATATTGATGATTTTACCGTAACCATTTTTTATCATTTCAGGAACAACAGCATGAATAATAGTAAAGGTTGATTTAATATTAATCTCAATTTGCTTAAAATAATCACTCCACACCAGATCTTTAAATTTAATATTTGGTATTACAGTTGCAGCACAATTTACAAGTACATCTATTTTATTAAATGCTCTAATCCCCTTAGAAACCATCTCTTTAATTTCAGAATCATTTAAAATATTGGCACTTACTATAATAGCTTTTTGATTATATTTTTCAACTTCTGTCTTAAGTTCTTCGGCTAATATTTTGTTATTATTATAATGAATTATTAAATTATATCCTTCTTTTGCTAATTGAATACAGGTTGCTTTACCAATACCTCCAGTACCTCCAATAACCATTGCAGTTTTTAAAATATCATTTTTTTTCTCAAATTCAACAGACTCCGCTTCCGTTTCAATTACTTTTACTTTAGCAATGCCTTTGGTAACTATTTGACGATTTTGATTATGGATCTCTGTTTTAAGTTCAATGATCTGTTCTTTATCATTTTTTTTTATTACTTCAGCGGTGACAGTTAATATATCTCCAATTCTAACTGGTAATAAAAACTCTAGCGATTGTGAAAACCACAAAGCTCCATCACCAGGTAATTTAGTACCAATGATGGTTGAAATAAAAGAAGCCCCAAGCATACCATGTACTACCGGTTTTTTAAAATGAGTGGCACTTGCAAATTTTTCATCTACATGCAAGCGATTGTCATCACCAGTAAGCTGAACAAATTTATCGATATCGTTTTTAGTTATAGTATGACTAAGTGTTTCCTTATCGCCAACATTTATATCTAAATATTTTTTCATGTTTATATATTTTTACAAAATAGTCCAACCAAGTTTGTAATCTTATTTTTTAAAGCAGTTTGCTCATCCACATCTTCTGCAAAATAATTACATGAATCAACTGTCACCAACCCTGATTCAGAAATTAACAGTAATACTTCTTCTTTAGTTTTAAATAGATAAACGTGGTCCAATGCAGGAGAGTTTGTGGGAGTTGTAATCCACAAAAGTCCGCTAGGCTTTAATAGTTTTGAAAGTTTAATTAAAATTTGTTTCGGTTCATCTAAGTGTTCTAAAACTTCACCCAAAACAATAAAATCGTATTTGTTTGAATCGTCATAATCAAAAATATCTTTTTTAGTATAATTAATTTTTTCGTCATCAAAGCCAATAATTTTTTTGGTCATTTCAAGTGATGTATCACTAATGTCTACAATATCGATTTTTTCGTAGTCTGGAAATTCTTTCTTTACTAAGTAAGAAAAAAAACCGTGACCTGGACCAATATCAAGAATGCTAAGTTTTGATTTACTTTTAAATAAAGTTTTAAGATGACTTTGAAAGTACATGAAAATATTAAAATGGTGTTTCCACATTACTTGCGAAACTAATAACGCATTCATGTAATAGGACATTATCTCAGGCTTAGAGTAAACATACTCGTTAGCAATATATTGGTTGTCGCATCTATACTTTCCGTGCTTATAAAAATATAAGCCTTCGGTACGCATATCTTTAATCATTTTTAAATAATCACTTGCTACACGCACTGAATCAAGTCCCAAATTATCAAAATACGCTTTTACCAATCCAAGTAATTCATCAAGTTGAGCAGGAAAATGTTCTTTTATGTAAGAAATATTTCCATTAATTTTTTTAGAATGTAACTTGTCTTTTTTTTCTATTTCAGCAACTAATTCATTAAAAAAAGCTACTTCGTTTTTTATATTTTCCATAAATTTATTTGATTTTTTAAATCTTAAAGAGACAGGCTCCAAAATTAAATCCTGCTCCAACTCCGGCAATTACTAAATTACTTCCCTTTTTAACTAAGCCGTTTGAATAAGCTTCGCTTAAAGCAATTCCAATACTGGCCGAACCAGTATTGCCAATTTCTTCAACATTTGTATACGTTTTATATAACGGTACTTTCATTTTTTTCATTAAATAATCAATCAAAAAACCATTAGCTTGATGAAAAATAAAAAAATCAATTTCATGAATTTTTAAATTTTCCTCTTCCAATAATTTTTGAATTACAATTGGAAAATTAGTAATTGCCTGCTTCCAGGTAGCTAAACCATTTTGTTCGACATACAATACTTTATGATCTTCCGATTTTTCTGCAATAGGGAATGACGAACCGCCCCCTCTCATTCTAACCGATTCATAGGTTGATGAATCCGTCATGAATTTAGCGCTTTTAAACCCTAAAGCATCATCAACTCTTCCTAATACAACAGCTGATGCACCATCACTGAAAAAAACCGCAGTTTCTTTATCTTTTGGATTTGTATATTTTGATAAAACTTCAGCTCCGATAACTAATGCGGAATTTATTGAAGTATTATTTTTCATTCGTTCGGAAGCGATTGTTAAAGCGGTAACAAGGCCAACACAATTGGTATTAATATCAAGGATTTGACAATCTTTTTGCAATCCGAAATAAGAGTGAATCTTTGCAGACATTGGCGGAAACAAATAATCTTGACTGAATGAAGCCACAATTACTAATCCAATTTCATTTATATTAATACCTGAATCTATAATTGCATTTTTAATTGCTTCAATTGCCATTGATGAAGCAGTTTCATCTTTAGATATATGATATCTTCTTTTTATACCTGTTTTATTGAGAATCCATTCCGGAGTAATCTCAGGAATGAGTTCGCACAGTTCTTCATTCGATTGAACTTTTGAAGGTAGATAGTGACCAGTACCAATTATTCCTATCCCATTATTTTTTATTCCTTTCATTATTTTATTCTAAAAATTGCTTTAGTTCTATGTTATTACATTTTATTGCTCCTAAGTATTCAGATGCACCATGTCCAGGTAATATTAAATTTTCATCAAAAAAAATATTAAATATTTTTAATATAGATGACTTTAGTTGCTCTTTATTTTCTCTAGGTATACTACCCATTCCTAAGCCATTTTTATAAAAGATATCGCCAGAAAAAAGGTTATTTTCAATTTTTATTATACAGCTTCCGGGAGAGTGGCCGGGAAAATTATAAATTTCAAGATTAATATCTTTAAAGTTTAAATTGTAGAGTTCTCCTTTAAATAAAAAATCAGGAATTGGCGTTTCAATTTTACAATTTAATTGAGATACTTTTAAATAAAAGTTTGCATTTTGTGATATTTTAAAATCACTCTCATGCAAATAAAATGGAATATTGTATTTATTTTTAAAAAAATTTACGCTGGCAATATGATCAAAATGACCGTGTGTTGAAACAACAGCTATAGGCTTTAAATTATTTTTCTGAATGTTATTATCAATCAATTCTGTATCAAATCCGGGATCAATAATTATACATTCATCATTAACTTTATGTTTATATAAATAAGTATTAGAGGAAAATATTTTTTTATTTCTAATTAAATAAATATTCTCTTTAATTAATTCCACCTAAATAAATTGTTTGTGCAGTAATGTATGAACTTCGATCTGATGAAAAAAAATCAATAACATTTAATATATCATCTATTTTTGAAATGCGTGGTATAGGAAGGTTATTTATTATTTCCTTTATTTTTACCTGTGCATTTGCCGAATGTGATTTTAACATGTCGGTTTCAATAGCTGTTATGGCAAGTGTATTACATGTAATATTTAAAGTAGAAAATTCCTTAGCCATTACATTTGCAAGAGTGGTGATACCAGATTTTGTTGCAGCATAAATCGAATCTCCTATTGGCTCTATACATGAAGCCATAGATCCAATATTAATTATACGACTTGGTTCCTTTCCTCTCATAAGCTTAGCAGTCTCTCTTGAAACCATGAATACACCTAATAAATTTACATTCAGCATATCTACGACATTTTTTATAGGCATGATCATAGAAAATTGAGATGTCATTACTGCGGCATTATTAATTAGAATATCAATTCTTTTAAAATCTTTATTAATATGATTTTTAAAACAACTAACAATAGAATCTGGATCACCTAAATCAACGGAATAATGTTTATAATTGTTATCCCGAATATTACCACTACCTCTACTTAGTCCTACTACATTTGCACCGTGTCTTATAAAATGACGCGCTATTTCAAAACCTACACCCCTACTTGCACCAGTAACTATAATATTTTTATTATTATACATATTCTAATTTAATAACTCAATAATATAATCAATTAGATTTTTTACATTATTATAAGGGCTAATTTTTCTTGACATAGCCTTATCATCACTCAGAGAAATTTCTTTTTGAAAAACATCAGCTAATTCAGATTCTAAATCAACAACAATAGATACAATTGTCATCGAATCTATTGCTGAACCCTCAGACAACAATAAAGTATCGTAGTTTATAGATCCAATATTCAGATCTTCGGTATTGTTTTTAATAATATTAAAAACCATTTTTTCTATTTTTTCTTTCATTTATTTGGGTTTTATAGTTTAAATTTTGTTGCTACATAATATGGATCTTTTTGTATGTTTTCAACTAAGAAGTCATGTGAATCTTTGATATTCATAAGAAATATTGGAGCTGTTTTGTTGAATTTGAAGTAATTAACTAGCCCTTTTTTTAAAACATCTTGCCAAAAAACTTCCCAATTATTATCATAATAAAAATCTTTTTCAATTACTCTAACATACATTTTAAAATCAATATTCACCTTGTTATTATTTTTATCTGTAATATTACCTGGAAAGTATTTATAGAACCTATATGGCACCTTTAATTTTTCTTCAGCATAGTGACAAAATGTGGCACCACCTATAAATTCACTTCCAATAGATAAATTATAAGCACCTAATTTATATAATTTTTCATAGACTGAATTATCTCCAAATGAGCTATCTGAAAATTCATTAAGCAAATACTCCTTTTGTGGGCCTACAACACAAACGGAGTGAAATGGATTTATTGATCTGTTTTCAGGTAAATGCTTTCTCATAAATTCTGTCAAGGCACCTGTTTCACTTTTAGTGTCAAGACAGCTCCAATCTCTTGTATTTGAAAATGAAAATGTATATGTTGGCATTACTAATGTATATGTTTCATCAAAAACACTTTTCAATAAATCATATATTGCACTGACTCCACCATCAATAATTCCAAACCTAAAAAGACTACTATGTATAATTATAGTAGAATATTTTGGAACTTTTAATTCAACCAAGGCTTTTTTCAAAGCAATTATGTCGCATTTAAACATATTGTTAAAATATTATATCATTGAATTCAACCCGATCTCCAAATAATTTATTTATCTTAACTTTTTTTCCAACTATTTTATTATAGTACTTTGGATGTAAACCAAATCCTGGCCTAATTGATCGAATATCATTATCAGTAATTGTATCGCCCGCTTTTAAATCATTGATAAAATATAAAGACCTAGAAAAGTCTCTACCTTTTTTCTGCTTTTCTGTTAAATTATAATCAATTATACCGATTGACATTTCAGCTTCACGGATTAATCTTACCATCTCTGTGAATTCTTTTTCGTTCATTGAAAAAGACGCGTCTGGGCCACCTATACCTCTATCTAATATAAAATGCTTTTCAATAATTTTTGCACCCAAGGCTGTTGCAACGATTGGAACAGTAGCACCCATTGTATGATCTGATAATCCAGAAATTACATTAAAACGATCACCTAAATCTCTAACCATTATCATATTTGCTTCATCAATAGGTGCAGGATAACTTGATGTACATTTTAGTAATGCTATTTGATTATTACCAACGCTTCTACATGTATCTACTGCTAGTTGTATATCTTCCAATTCTGCAATACCTGTTGATATAATTATAGGTTTGCCTTTCGAAGCCACATATTCAATTAATGGGATATCTGTAATTTCAAATGAAGCAATCTTATAAGCAGGTGTATTTAATTTTTCCAAAAAATCAACTGCTGATTTATCAAATGGTGATGAAAAGCACACAAGTCCTTCATCTTCAGCTACTTTAAATAACTGCTCATGCCACTCCCAAGGCGTATAAGCTTGTTGATATAATTTGTGCAAATTTGAACCGTCCCATATTGTTCCTTTTATGAAAAAATCTTCCTTATTGCAATCTATTGTGATAGTATCAGCTGTATATGTTTGAAATTTAATGCAATCTGCACCCGCTCTTTTGGCTGCCTTAATTGTTTCAATGGCAGTTTCAATACTACCATTATGATTTGCAGATAATTCTGCTATTATAAATACACGACTACCATTTTGAATACTAAAATTTCCTATTTTCATTAATTATTAATTTTTTGAATTACGTTTTTTGAAACTGAATTATTTATTATTAAACCATTTAAAATTGTTGAACCATAACCAATTGTTATTCCATAATATAAAGTTGTGTTCATACCTATCAGAACATTTGATTCAATAATAATGGACGATGCTAAAACTGATGCAGGTGCAAGATGTATATTTTCATGTAATTCACAATCATGTGAAATTAGAGCATTATTATTAATATAATTAAGATTACCCATCTTAACGCAGCTCCCAACATTTGCCATCGCTAAAATAACATTTCCTTCTCCCATAACTACTGATTCTTCAACAATCGCTTTTGGATGTATGACATTTGGAAAAACACAACCCATTTGTTTCAATTTTAAATATAAATCATATCTAGCATTTCTTTGAGTCAAAACACCGAAGGCTAATATGAAATTATTTATTCCAATTTCAAGCAATGATTTTATATCGTTTAAACAACCAACTACATTAATGTCCATTAAATTATACCCAATTTCTAATTTATCATCTAATATTCCAACTACTTGATATTTAGTTGAGGTTTTTAATGCATCGATAACCATTTTAGCACCACCGCCACCACCGATAATTATTACAGGTGTTATATTTGATTTATTTTTAATTAAATATTTTTTTCCAAAGTCTTCGAATTTTTTTCTTTTTAGGTCATTTAAATAATTTATTACATCGATCTCTTTGATATTTTTTTTATTTAAATCCAATGGGTTTATACCATTAGCTTCGATTAAAATCTTTGCCTTGTTGGATATTAATAATTCTAAATCAATCGATGTGGTTTCTATTGCATTTTTGAATTCAATTTCCCAATTAGGTATTTTTTCATCGGAAATTATGTAAAAAAGTTCTCCGACATTTATTTTTTGACCTTTAATAATATTGTAATATAAATACCCTTCTTTATTCACTTCAATATCAATGTCTGCTTTTGAAGATTCAATTGAAATAATCAATTCTCCATTTTTTACGAATTCAGATTGATTAACATACAACTCTGTAACATTGAAATAATCATCTGACGCATTAAACTTTTCAACATAATATTTGTTTATCATAAACTATCTAATATTAATTTAGAGATTTTTTCAGATGTTGATAATACCTTTTCCTCAAGTTCTCTTGAACTTGGAATAATTGTATTATTTGAAATATTTATTAGATCGAAATCTTTAAAATTATTTTTTATTAAACTAGAAACTACTTCCGAACCAAATGAGCCAAAGGAATTTCCCTCCTGCACTATACATAAAAGCTTGGTCTTTTTTAATGAAATTTCTAAATCAGGAATAAAGTCATTATTTAAATCTGTAGGTACAAATATTTCTACTAATAATTCATGTTCTGAAAATAAATTTTTTGTTGAATTTAAAACCTCATTTAAGATACCACCATAACAAACAATTGTCACATTGGGACCTCCATCTATTGGTGAAACTTTGGTTATTGGGTAATCATACTCATTTTCCATAACTTCTAATTCATATCCAAAAGGTAGTTCTTCAAATAATTTTTTTGTATAAAGAATTTTATTTTCAATTAATAATACTGGCTTTTTATTTTTAATAATTTTTTTAAAAATAATAGATGGGGGAATTAATTGATTTAATGATATTACCTCTAAACCGGGAATACCTAAAAAGTGTTTTTCTAAAGATTGGCTATGTGTTGGTCCATATCCCCTAAACCCACCCATTGGAGTTCTCATTATAAAAGGAATTTCTAATTCCCTTCCATACATTAATGTGAATTTTGAAACATGTTGCAAAAGTTGATCTAAAACAAGGGTAGTAAAATCCCCAAACATTATTTCAACAATACTAGTAAATCCATTTAAGGCCAAACCTATACCTATTCCTGTAATTGCCTGTTCGCTAATTGGTGTATTTCTTACTTTAAGGGGGAATAAATTTGAAAGATCTTTTGTAACTTTAAATGCCCCTCCATATGGCAATGGATTAAATTCATTTATATTTTCAATATCTTCTCCAATTATTATTGAATTTTTATTACTTGTAAGAATATTTTTAAGTTCTTCATATAATAAATCATTAAACCTTTTTTCTCCAATTAATGATGTATCAATCTTTTGATAAATTCGTTTATGATTTTGCGAATTATTATCAATTTTTAAAAATTTTGCTACATCTGATTTATTCTTGTCATCAATATTTTCTAATATATTTTTATGAATTATATTAATTTCTTCATTCCATTGTTTTCTTATTACTTCATTATTTAAAAGAAACCTGTTTAATGGGTCCTTGAGAATCAGTTCCTCGACTGCTTTTGGGTCTCTATTGTCGTCACCTTTTGAGTGAGAATACAACCTACCAACTTCTACTTCAATAAAGACTGGTTTACTTTCATATCTTGCCTTTTTAATTGATTTATTGAAAGTTTCATCAAGGTGATCGATATCATAAATTGAAGTAAATTGATATTCAATTCCAAATCCCTCAATTCTGCTTTTTAGATCTCCCTGAAAATTTTGTTTAAACGAAGTTGATTGTGATATTTCATTTTTTTCTAAAATAAAAACAATTGGTATACCCCATAATGAACAAATATTTAGTGTTTCGTAAACAACACCTTCACCTAATGTACCGTCACCTAAAAATGCAATTGAAATGTTTCTATTATTTTTTAACTTGATACCAAAAGCAAAACCAGCAGCAGTTGGTAACATGCCACCTTGTATGCCATTAGACATAAAATTTTTACTATATAAATGTTGACTCCCTCCTATACCTCTTGAACTACCTTTACTATTTCCAAGCAATTCATTAATTAGGCCATTATAATCGTTTGTGAATGAAATATAATGTCCATGGCCCCTATGATTTGTAACAACAAAATCGCCATCTTTGCTATATTTTGAGGCAAAAATACCAGTGAATTCTTGTCCTATACATGTATGGACGGTTCCAGAAATTTTCCCTTCTTTAAATAATTCTAAAAATAGTTCCTCAGTTTTTCGTATAAATAACGCTTTTTTGAATTGGTCTTCAAATTTATTTTGCACAGGGGTTATATTTTGTATGTATAAGAATTCTATTGTTAGATTCTTCAATAATCCTTTCTAATTCGTAATTCGCTTTTTCAAGACATATATATAACTTAGGTCTTAAATCATATGCATATGTATATATTTTGTTAAATTTTAGAATCTTAAATGCAACAAGTTCAATCATTTGTAAAAATAAGAGCCAGAATTTTTCAAAAAAATTTCTTTCTAGCTCCGTTGAAATCAAGAAAGATATTTCTCCAGTTTTTTTTTCCCAATTTAAGTGAACCAAGCCTCCATACCCAATGCAAATATTATGTTCCAGAAATGAAAAAAGAATTTGATTTGGATTTTCTTGTTCAGGTAATTTTTTTACTATATTCTCAAAATAAAAATCCTGATCTTCAATAGTAAGAATTTTAGATTGTCTTAAATGATACATTTGTTCATTACGCCATTTCATGATATTATACCTATCCTCAAATCTAATAGGGACAATTTTATATTCGTCAATTTGAAATTCTTGTTTATTTAAACACTTATACTCTAACACAAAATTTTATATTTAAATTCCGCTAATTTCCAATCAGTTAAATTATCTATGTCTTGTACCTCAGTTTCATCAAGTTTAATAATAGCTGATCTTCCAGTGAAAAATGAGTCAGATAACTCTTTTGTCTTAAACCAATACCATTGTCCTGCATCATGATATACTTTTTGTAAGTCCTGTGATCTATCATTTAAATGTTGGGGCCAAATCATTTTTGCAGTACTATCCTCATTTATGTATAAACCTCTCCAAATGGGATAGCTAAATTCCACAGCAGAAAAAACTGTTGAGTAATCATTTGAAATTAACTTATCATACCCATTTTTTAAATGATGAATTTTTAATAAGGGTGATGTTGGATATATACAACAGCCATTTTCAAAATCAAGATTAATTTTCAACCTGTATTCACTTATAACTTCTTTAATAACATCCATTGTTGTTGAGTAATCATCTGAGTTTTTATTTGATCGTAAAAATGGAACTTTAGCTCCATATTTTAATGCAATTTTTGAAATTTCGATATCATCTGTTGAAACCATAACCTCGTCAAACAATTTAGATTTTAATGCTGCTTCAATTGAATAAGCAATTATCGGCTTACCTAGAAATAATCTTATATTTTTCTTGGGAATTCTCTTGCTCCCACCACGTGCTGGAATTATACAAATATTTTTATTTTGCATAAAATTTATTTATTTGCTCAACAATAAATCGCCGCTCTTCTATTGTTAAAGTTGGAAAAATTGGTAAGCTTATGCAATTCTTATAATAAAATTCTGAAACCGGCAAGTCACCTTTCTTCCAACCAAACTTTTTGTAATAAGGCATTAAATGAGCTGGTATGTAGTGAATTTGAACAAAAATATTTTGCTGTCTTAGATAATCTACAAGCTCTTTTCGCTTTTCAATTACTTCTATTACATATAAATGATATGCATGACCTTCAACATAACCAGGCAATTGCTTAATAAAAGCTTTTCCTTTAAATGATTCTTCATAGAATTTAACAATTTCTTTACGCTTTTCTAAACCATAAGTTGCTCGTTTTAACTGACTCAAACCTAAGGCCGCTTGAAAATCTGTAAGTCTATAATTGTAACCAAGCTCTTGCATTTCATAATACCATATACCATGGTCTTCCTCTTTTTTATCACTACTTTGCTGAATACCATGAGTTCGTAAATTTAGAATCTTTTGGTAAAGTAATTCATCATTAGTTGTGATCATACCACCCTCCCCAGAAGCAATATGCTTAACTGGGTGAAATGAAAAAATTGATAAGTCTGCATATCTACCAGATCCTGAAGTAACTTTTTCATTTTGGCAATTAATAAAGTATCCACCCGGGGAATGACAAGCATCTTCAATGATCCAACACCCGAATTCATTCGCAAGTTTTCTAAAGTCTTCCAAATCAACAACTCTTCCTGCAAAATTCACAGGAATAATGCCTTTTATTTCTTTATTAATATCTTTTTCTAATAATGCCCTTACATTATTTATATCTAATAAATAAGACTCAGAATCAATATCAGCAAAAACCACTTCTCCTCCACAATAACGAACGCAATTTGCCGATGCTACAAATGTGATAGGAGTAGTTATAACTTTATCCCCTGGATTCAAATTCATTGCAAGTGTGCAAAGATGCAATGCAGCAGTTCCATTTGAAACAGCAATTGCAAATTTAGATCCAACGTATTCAGCAAATGCATCTTCAAATAATTTTATGCTAGGTCCTTGAGTCAAAAAATCAGACTTCAAAACACTTATTACTGCATCTATATCATCCTGTGTAATATTCTGTCTTCCGTATGGTATTTTTTTCATGATTTATAAGTAAAATTTTACTTCCTTCAAATAATTATATAAATGCTAATTAAGTTTTTAATACACCTAACTTTTCCAAAATTTAGTAATATGACATCTCAATTTATTATTTAGGTTACTGTTCATGCTTTTGTGTATATACTAATTTATTAAAATTAATACGCACAAAACTGCGCACATTTAACCTATTTTTCAACCTTTTCTGTCAACCCATAAACAAAAAATTAAACATATAAAGTGATTGATTTTCAAGTTATTAATGATTTATGATCATCTACAAATACTCAAAATTAGTGTGGACCACACTAATCCACCCCTACCCAATCAACTTCATACAAACACCCAACTCTTTTAATTTATCTTTTGTAAATTCTTTACTATTAAACAAGCCAACTCTAATTTTTTTATCAATTAATTTTTCTGTCTT
>SXSU01000115.1 GCA_005793345.1 Bdellovibrionales bacterium | reverse complement strand
TTTCCAGGATTTTTGAGAGCATATGTTGAAGGATCTGATGACCCTGAGATGGAACTGGCTGAACGTGAAGTGCGTTTACCAGTTTTAAAAATAGGCGACATATTAAAATGTAATGATTTGTTACCCACAGATCATGAAACAAAACCACCTGCAAGATATACAGAGGCAAGTTTAGTTCAAACCATGGAAAAAGAAGGTATAGGGCGTCCATCAACTTATGCCTCGATCATGAGTACGATTGTAGATCGAGGATATATTCGCAAACAAGGAAACGCATTAGTTCCAACTTTTACGGCATTAGTTGTGTCTAAGTTGTTAGAAAATTATTTAACAGAATTTGTGGATTTAAAATTTACATCAGGTATGGAAAATTCTCTTGATAATATCGCTGATGGAGATCTTGATTGGAAAAAATATTTATCTGAAATTTATTTTGGTAAGCAGGGTTTAAAAGTACTGATCGCTGATCGTGAACAAAAGATTGATCCAGATGAGGCTCGTTCAATTAAACTAAAAGGTTTAGATGGATATGTTTTTAAAGTTGGTCGCTTTGGCGCCTATGTTGAAAAAAATATTGGCAGCACAGATGAAGTGCAAAGCGCTTCAATTCCAGAAAAAGATGCACCTGCAGATATTACTTCTGATCTTATTGATAAATGGATTGAGCAAAAAGCTAAGGGAGTTGATAGCCTAGGTAAAGATCCTGAAACGGGTTTGGATGTCTATGTAATGTCTGGTCGCTTTGGTCCGTATGTGCAACTAGGTAGTGTTGATAGTGAAGATAGTAAACCTAAGCGTGTTTCGATCCCACAAGGCATTGCTCCAGAAACATTGTCCTTAGATAAAGCTTTGGATATTGTAAGATTACCAAAAAAATTAGGAGTACATCCAACAAGTAATAAAGACATCAAGGTTGGTATTGGACGTTTTGGTCCCTATGTTGTTTGTGATGGTGATTATAGATCAGTTCCAAAAACAGAATCAATTTTTACAATGAACTTAGAAAAAGCAATTGAGTTATTTGAGCAACCTAAAAAAGGGAGATCTGCATCTAAAGTACTTAAGGATTTAGGTATAGATAAAGGAACAGAAAAACCAATTCAAGTTGTTCAGGGGCCATATGGTCCTTACATAAAATTTGGAAATAAAAATCACTCACTACCAGAAGGAACAGATCTTGAAAAGTTTGATTTAGCACAAGCTCTTGTGGTCGTTGGGGCTGATAAACCTGCTGCAAAATCATCAAAGGCAAATAAGGTTGCTAAGGTAGCTAAGTCAACTAAGCCAGTTGCTAAAAAATCCGCGACTAAAGTTGAGGAATTAAAAGCTCCTTCTAAAGTGATATTAAAAAAAACTACTGCTTCGACAACTCGGAAGTGAAATAACTGGATTATGAAAAAGTATAGATCTCTAAGCGATCCGTACTTTGGGCTGAGTTTATTTATTTATTTTCTATTTTTATAAACACGTATGTTAATCTGTAAAAGTATTTTTTTAATCAACAAGTATAAGGAAAAGATATGTTGAAATCTGCTGTTCATAGAAGTTTTACAGGGTATAAAGTATTTTTAATTTTGGCAGTGTCTTTAATGGCATTCCCAATTTTTTCGCAAGCTCAACTCCTTGCGGAACCAATGAATCAGCTTAACTGCTTTTATATAAGTCCGATTCAAAAAAAATATTTAGAGCAACACATTTTGATTCACGAGACAGATGATAAACTGCGAGATAGAGTTATTGAGCAATATATCAAAAGAATAGATCCTTCAAAAATATTTTTTACCCAAGTTGAGGTAGAAAGTATTAAAAAAATGATGGGTAATGTTTTTAATCAAGTCAAAGACAGAAACTGTGGTTTCTTAGATCAAATTCAAGCGCTCTATGTAGAAAAAGTTAAAGAGCGAGTGGCATTTGCAAAAAAAACATTAGATAGTAAATTTAAAATTGATCCAAAAATTGAGTTTGAGTTTGACCCTGATAAAAAGCCTTATGCTAAAAATAAGGAAGAGGTTGAAGAATATCTTCGCAAATACATTCACTTTCAAGTTGCTAACTATGTTGTAACCGATATGAAGCTAGATGAAGCAAGAGAAACTGTTGCGCGCAATTATGAAAGATTATTAAAACGAACAGAAGAAAAAAAGAAAACAGATATTTTTGCAGATTACTTAGATAGTTTTGCAAGATCACTTGATCCTCATACTAGTTTTTTTTCAAAAGATGTTGAAGAAGATTTTGATATTCAAATGAGTTTAAGTCTTGAAGGTATTGGGGCAACTCTGAGTTCACAAGATGGATTCACAGTCATTGAGGCACTCGTTCCCGGAGGGGCCGCTGCTCGCTCAGGCAAATTACAACCACAAGATAAGATTGTTGCTGTTGGGCAGGGTGATTCTGGTAAGCTAGAAAATGTTATTGAGTGGGACTTAAGAGATGTTGTCGCAAAAATCAGAGGTAAAAAAGGGACTACTGTAAAGTTATTAGTTCTACGTAAATCAGGTGATAAAAAAGAAAAATTTGAATTAAACCTAGTGCGAGATAAAATCAAATTGGAAGAAGACGCTGCAAATATTCATTATATTGAAAAAGAAATTAACGGACAAAAAAGAAAATTAGCACTACTGCAATTACCCTCATTTTATGCTGGCGGCGGAAGATCTTGTGCTGCAGATATGAAAAAGCTAATCAAAGAAGCTGTGAGTAAAAAAGTAGATGGTATGGTTTTAGATGTGTCTACAAATGCGGGTGGAAGTCTTGAGGATGCTGTTCGAATTGCGGGACTATATTTTAAAACTGGTAATGTCGTAAAACAAACAGCGCGTGAAGCTTTTATGATGGGGGAAGTGCCTTTGGCTGATGCGGATCCTACAGTGGATTACTCAGGGCCATTAGTAATATTAACAAGTCGAATGAGCGCAAGTGCTTCTGAGATTGTGGCAGGTACCTTACAAGATTATAAACGAGCACTTATTGTTGGTGGCAATCATACGTTCGGCAAAGGAAGTATCCAAACTGTAAATCGAACTCCACAAGATTTAGGCGCATTAAAAGTAACAATAGGAATGTTTTTTATTCCTGGTGGAAATAGCACTCAACATCGAGGTGTAGAAGCAGATATTTCATTTCCAAGTTTATGGAACAATGAAGATATTGGAGAAAAAAGTTTAGATTATTCATTGCCACCTAAAAAGATTGATTCATTTATTTCACAAGAGGCCTATGTTAAAGAAGGACCTGGCGCTTGGAAACCCATTGATCCTAATTGGATAAAACCTCTCAAAGAAAGATCACTTGCAAGAATTGATAAAGATGCAGACTTTAAAAAAATTGCTGAAGATTTTGCAAAGTCAGTTAAATCTGGAAAAATAATTAAACTTGCAGAAGTTCTAAATGATAGCAAAGATGTAAAAGCTAAAGAAGAAAAAGCAAAAAAGAAAAATAAAAAATACGCACCAAAAGAAGAAAAAGAAAAAGAGTATTTAGGTAGAGCCGACGTAAAAGAATCACTAAATGTTCTTTCAGACCTTATTTCAGTTGAGAATAATTGGAAACTGGAATAGCGGTTCTTATCTTGTTTGTTGGGGGCTATTTTTCAATCACCCCTAATTATGAAAATCCAAACTAAAGTTTGTATTTTCATAATGTCAATTTCTTAAATCACTTGATTCTTGACCCCATCACAGAATTCTGGAACTCTGTACACCTCCAAAAAGTGAGGTGAGGTATGCAGAAATCAAGTGCTAATATTTCTTCTAACAAAAAAACTTCAAGTAAAGTTAAGGATTCAATTAAATCTACGGCTCAGTCTAGTCATAAAAATTCTTTTGGTGGTTTAGATAAATCACTTTTGATTCATATGTTTGATTGTATGATTAAGAGTAGAGCTCTTGAAGAGCGACTTATTAAAATCTATAAAGCGGGCGATGCTTTTTTTTGGATTGGAGCTCCTGGAGAAGAAGCTTGGGGCGTTCCACTTGGAGTTTTAGCTAACAAAGGCAAAGGGCCTAAACATGATTGGCTACACTTGCACTATCGCTGTACTCCAACATTGGTAGCCATGGGAATGCCAATGATAGATTCAATTCGCCTCATGATGAATAAGGCAACCGACCCAAACACTGGTGGTAGAAACTTTTCAAATCATTATTGTTTTCCTGAATGGAATATCTCTCCAGTATCTTCACCCATCGAAGTACAATACATACAAGCATTGGGTACAGCTCATGTTCAAAAAAGAACTGGTGCGAAAGCTTTAACAATTGTCACAGGTGGTGATGCAGGTACCGCTGAGGGAGATTTCGCCTCTTGTTTAATTTGGTCCTCTCGTAAAGGAAATGAGTTACCAATTTTAATTACTGTTCAAAATAATAAATGGGGTATTTCTACTTCATACGAAGGGCAACATGGAGAAACTTCAATTGCAGATAGAGCGAAAGCTTTTAATATAAAATCAGAAGTTATAAATGGAAATGATACGATAGAGAGTTATATAAAAATTAAAGAATCAATGGATTATATTCGTAAAACAGGGAAACCAGCATTTTTAGAGGCGCATGTCTCAAGATTGTATGGGCATTCTTCTGCAAGTGGTGCAAATTTTATAACAAATGAAGAAGATTGTATTTCAACATTTGAGCGTCAACTTGTGGATGCTAATTATGTAAAGTCAGACTATCGTAAAAATTTATTTCAAAAATATGAAGAAGAGGCTCAAGCAATTGCAAATCAAGTGCGTTCAGAACTAGGGCCTAATCCTTCAACAATTTGGGATCATACGTATGCAAATAATGAAAATGCTGATTGGAGGAACTTCTAATGGCAAATATGGCACAAGCAATTCGAATGGCACTTCACTATGGAGAAAAACATCTTAATGTTAAAGATATTTTTGGACAAGATGTTGGTGCTCCTTTAGGTGGAGTATTTACAGCGACACAAGGTTTAGAAACAACATGGAACGCTCCACTTGACGAGCGCGGTATTATTGGAATGGCAATGGGTATTGCAATGACAGGTGATCGTTGTGTTGCTGAAATTCAATTTTGTGATTATATTTTTAATACGATTGATTTATTAAAAATTGCTGGAAACACAAATTGGGTTTCAAACGGAAATTACGAACTTCCTATGGTTGTGATGACTCCTGTGGGAGCTGGGATTCGTGGCTCAATTTATCATTCTCATTCATTTGATTCTTGGGCAAGTCGACTTCCAGGATGGAAAGTGGTTATGCCTGCAACTCCGATTGATGCCTATGGATTATTGATTGCTGCTATTAAAGATCCAAATCCTGTTTTGTTTTTAAAACCTAAAGCGCTAATGCGCGTAAGGGGTGAGGAATTACTTCCAGGTGAACCAGAAAGTGAAAAAGAATTAAAAGCAATGATAGATG
Source organism: Bdellovibrionales bacterium (assembly GCA_005793345.1). Taxonomy (GTDB): domain Bacteria; phylum Bdellovibrionota; class Bdellovibrionia; order Bdellovibrionales; family Bdellovibrionaceae; genus SXSU01. The sequence continues at coordinate 30,090 of SXSU01000115.1, read as the reverse complement.
CTCCAATTGGTGATCGCTCAAAATGGAAAGCGAATTGGCCAAACATTCAAGATCATATTGTCCCAATTGGAAAAGGTAAAGTAACTCGTGAAGGAAATCAAATTACAGTCGTGAGTTATGGTCGCCATCTTTTATTATGTAATCAAGCGGCAGATCAATTAGCCCAAGATGGGTATTCAGTTGAAGTGATAGATCTTCGCACAATAATTCCTTATGATTGGCAATTAATTAAAAATTCAATTGCAAAAACTGGTAGAGTTTTATTTGTAAACGAAGACACAGAAGTAACTAATTTTGGTGAGCATTTAGTTTATCGAACTGTTCAAGAATTATTTTATCATTTACTTGCGAGACCAAGAGTTGTGGCAGGTAAGAACTTACCTGGAATTGGCTTGGCGCCAGCACTTGAGGATGCTTCAGTTCCTCAGCTCAATGATATAATTGTTCAGATTAAAGATATTTGTTCTGAGATACCATAAAATTTAAAAAGTAAAAATAGGATTTATATGTCAAGGTTACATAAAAAAGGCGCACATCCGAACGCAGTTCAATTTGATAAATATGATTATTACAGACGATCTGTTCAATCCCCAGAGTCAGACGTATTGTTTTATCGTAAAACATTTAAAGAATTAACTGGACGGACACCGCAAATTTTCAGAGAGGATTTTTGTGGAACTCATGCGCTTTCTTGTGAATGGGTTAAGCTTGATAAAAAGTTTAAAGCTATAGGAATTGATTTAGATCCTGAGCCAATTAATTATGGAAAACAAAATTATCAATCTAAATTAGCAACCGAACAAACTTCTCGTATTGAAATTATGCAAAAAGATGTTTTATCTAAAGATTTGCCAAAGGCAGATTTGGTGTTAGCAGCAAACTTTTCATATTTTGTTTTTAAAACTAGAGAACGAATGAAAACTTATTTTGCAAGCGTAAAGTCCTCCTTAAACCCAAGAAGTTTGTTTATTATGGATACTTTTGGAGGTTCCCTTTGCTATGATGCAAATGAAGAATCCACTCGCCATAAGGATTTTACTTACTTTTGGGATCAAGAAAGTTTTGACCCTATTACTAATAGAGCGCATTTTCATATTCACTTTAAACCTCACGGCAAGAAAAAAATTGAGCGCGTATTTTCTTATGATTGGCGAATGTGGAGTGTTCCAGAGTTAAAAGAAATATTAGAAGAAGTTGGATTTAAAAAAATCCATATTTATTGGGAAGGTACAACTCGCGCAGGTGGTGGCAATGGAGTATTTAAATCAACTTCAATTGGTGAAGCATGCCAGAGTTGGATTGCTTACATTGTTGCTGAGAATTAATTAATCCAATTTATATTCTTCAGAAAGTTTTGGAATATTTACATCGTTTATTTTGAGTTCATGTATAAGTCGATATTGTAATGCATGTAATGAATTTAACTCACCATGATTTAAGAAAACTTTTTTTGGTGGATTATCTATCGACTTAACCCAACTAATAAGATCATCACTATCAGCATGAGCAGATAAAGATTCGCTAGTAAAAATTTCAGCTTCAACATCAATATCAGAATGATGAATTCTGATGCGACGTAATCCGTTTTTTAATAATAGCCCTTTAGTACCTTGGGCTTGATATCCAACAAATAAAACTCCTGAATTTTCATCAGGTAGAATGGCTTTGAGATGATGAAGGATTCGGCCACCTGTTAACATACCAGCAGCAGAGATTACAATTTTTGGTTGATCAGTATTCATGCATAAAAGCATTGACTCATCTGCATCAGTTACGATTTTAAAATCATGGGTTTGAAAATTAAAAGTTTCATCTGGAGAATCATTTAATTTTAAATCTCCATCATAATATTCGTACAAATGCGTAGCTTTACTGGCCATAGGTGAATCTAAATATACTGGGTAAATTGGTATTTTTTTATCGTGCTCAAGTTTATGAATAATATAAAGTAATTCTTGAGTTCTACCAACAGCAAAAGCAGGAATCACAAGTGTCCCGCCACGCCCAACGACTTTTTTAATTATATCTGCAATTTGTAAGGTCACATCAACTTTAGATTGAACTCTATCACCATATGTAGATTCTAAAACAAGATAATCAGTTTCATGAATTTGAATTGGATCTTTAAGTAAAAAAGATCTGCCATTTCCAAGGTCACCACTAAAGGTAATAATTTTTTGACCATTGCCATCTACATTATACGAAAACTGAACAATAGAAGAACCTAAAATATGACCAGCACGTAAAAATCGAACATGACAACTTTTATCCAACTCTATCCATTCATTAGATTTGCAACTGTAAAATGATTCTAAAGAGCGTATGGCATCACTTTCAGTATAAAGAGGCAGAGCAGGATCATGTTTAGAATGTTTTGTCTTATTGGCAAATTTTGCGTCTTCTTCTTGAAGTCGGCCAGAATCTGGCAGCATAATATTACATAATTGAAATGTAGCTTCAGTGGTATATATTTTTCCACGAAAACCCTCGCGAACAATTTTAGGAATATATCCAGAATGATCAATATGCGCATGTGATAAAATAATAGCATCAATTTGCGAGGCCAAGGCAAAGGTTTGCCAATTGAGTTCCCGTGATTCTTTAGGCCCTTGATATAAACCACAATCTAGCAAGTATTTTTTATTGTGATGTTCAATTAAAATTCGGCTACCAGTAACTGTCTCAGCTGCACCTAAAAAAGTTAATTTCATAAAAACTCCACGCAGGCGAATCCGCCATGTTTTGATTTTAAATTTGTAACTTGCCCCTGATAAAGTCTTGCAATGCACATTTGAACACGATCTTTATAAGCGTAAAACCGTAAATCATATTTTAATTTAATTGTCTCATTATCAATTTTAAATTCCATTTCTGGAGGGGGACAGTACTCCTGAGCAAGTATTTTTTCTTTACTTACTATATCGTCAAGAAGTTTTCTGCTAATTGATTCTCCTCTGAAACTCATTTTTGAACCAAAAGACTGTAATGGTTTAAAAAATAATTTTTTTCGCTGTGACCAAACTTCTGTAGAAACAAAATTATCAAGAACAGTAGATTTTAATAAATTTTTTTGAATTTCAGAAAGTTTATTATACCAAGGACTTAATGGATTGGTCCATTCTATCAATCTACTTTTATCTGCAAGCAAAGAATATTCTCGTGGATGCGGTGAAATAACTATTTCACTATTAGAAATACATTCTCGTAAGAATTTTGATTTTTCAGAAGAAAAAAGAAAATCAGTTGATCGATTATAAATAAAATTAAAGGATTTATTGAAATTTTTTAAATGGTCCTCAAACTTTTCTTTTAAGCTAGAATCTAAATTCAGAATTTGACTAAAAAGTCCGTGTTTTTTAAAAAGAGTATCAAAAACTAAAAATTCAACATAGAGTCTTTGTTGCTCAGGATCCTCATCTATAATAGCAATTTCAGGAGTTGAACTTATTTGAGCTAATCGCAATTCTTCTTTAATATTCTCGATAATTTCTAAATCAGAAAAATCATTAATAGGTAGTGGAGTATTTGTTGCTTTATACAGGTTATATCCTAGCAAGAGAAATGCCGCATTTGTATTGATTTCAATTAATTTTAATTGCTCTTCTTCATTGACATGAAAATCATAACTCATACAAATGGATTTATTTTTTGGATCTCTAGCTATAGAGGGATCAAGTTTAGATAAAACATCAAGTTGATAATCTTCATTTTCTCTAAGCGCATAACAATTTTTTACGACAAGCTTAGCTTGTTCTAAAATTGTTTTGCTTAATTTTAACTTAAAAGGAGAGATTAGATTTTCAGATACTAGTTCATCTAATTGGTTTTGGTTGAGTTGGGGGTATTCGGTGCAAAGATGTTTTATAAATAATGGCTTCATTAGTGAATTGTGCGACTTAATTTACTAATCGTCAATGAACAGAAATGAATAAACTAGAATCTGAAAACCCAAACTTACGTTTGTATTTTCATAATAACGGTAAAAAAGTTTAATCGTAATTACCTTCTGTAATAATTTGTTGGATTAAATTGACAAATACCAACTGCAGAACCGTTTACAGAAACACATCTAGAGTTTCTTCCACCACAAGAGTTAGGATTAGTTGCATCGCAAGTTAATATTGCGTCCTGATAACAAGAGTTATTGTTTGTACCATATGAAGGAACTTGAGGGTTTTGAGTCCATTGAGAATTTTGAGAATTCCAAAAGTAACTCATAAAACTAAGTTGATTTTGTGCGTGAAGAGGAACGGCAAATCTTCCTTCCATACAACCTAATCCCCAATTGCTATTATATACTGGTCGATAGTTTGTTGGACAATGACAAAATCCACTGTTAAAATTTTCTCGAATTGCATTTGGATTATAAGGATAATTCATAAATCCATTAACTTGACCATAATGTTGATTACAATTTGAATTTGAATAATTTGTTAAACAAAAATTTGTTGGTGCAGCAATTGGAGTTACTGCTTCAACATTATTATTATTAGCATTAGGACCATAACTTCTATTTGAATTGTTATTACCACAATTTGTAAGTGACAAGAAAAGGATTACTGATGAAACATTTGCGATTGTTTGTATTAATTTGTTTTTCATAAAAACCTCATTTTTAATATTTTAAAATTTTTAAAACATTTCAATTGGCTCTTAATTAGTATCGGCTTGCTTTTTAATCAAACAAAATGTTGTTTTACGGCATTCATTTGAAAATTGTACACCAGTCTTCAGTCGAGTTTCTTTGATTGTTCTGGGCAAAATCTTGTTAGCCCCAATAAAACTTAGGATAATGAACTAATAAGTGGTTATAGAACATTTTGAAAAAACTACTTACTATAACAGACATTTTTAAAAGTAGTTTTTTTTTGTTTAAAGGTGGTTCGTGCTATGAATCAGAATAAAGTCAGTCTAATTATTTTTTCTTGTTTAGTATGTTTATTTATTAAACCTAGTCTTGTTTTAGCTGGGGTGGATAAAAATTTACCCCTGAAAGATTTAAATGATACGATTACTGAAGGTGCTTTTAAGGGTGGGCAAGCAGGAGATGGTTTTAGTTTACTAAATTTCACTCGGGTAGTTTCAGCAAGTAAAAAATCTGAAAGAGTAATTTTTGAGATTGGCGATAAAAATGGAGTGAGTTATTCTGGTAAACCAGGATATTTTCACGCCCAATTAACTAAATTACCACCAGAGTTTACAATTGACTTTTCGCAAATGGGATTTTCAAAAGTTGATAAGAAAAAATTTATACAAGAATTTCGAAAATCTAAAATAATAAAAAAAATTGATTTAAATATTGATAATCAGGATAACTCAACTAATTTAACAATTAAATTTAAAAAACCTTTAAAAGTTAGGGTATATACGCTTTCGCCAAGTCTTAAATCGCCCAAAATTGTAGTCGATTTTATTTCAATTTAAATTATGAAAAGAACTCAACAAAAAAAAATTGTTTTTGCTTTTGTTTTAATATTTAATTTAATTTCGACCACTACTATAGCTCGAGTATTTAGTCTTAATGATCAAAAAGTTGCTTCTTACTTTAAGGGAACAACAGGATCTTCATTGGTTTTACAAAAGCCATTTTCTGAATCTATTGATTCTTCAGCCACAGTTTCACAAACATTTTCATCAAATCTTGCTGGAGAGATTGGTGTTGTTTATACATCCCCACAAGTTGGATTTTTACTTGGTGTTGAAATTATTCACCCTAAAGCCTTAGCTGGAGTAAGTGGATACGATGTTGCATCTCAAAATTTATTTACCTTGGATTCAGATGTCTCAGCACTTATTCCAAAATTTGGATTTGATATTGTTTTAGCAAAAGGTGAGTTATGGCGAGCTTATTTGAACTTGAGTGGTGGATCGGGAACTATGAGTTATACTAACCATTATGCTTTCACTACTGCGGGTCAGACGGCATTTAATAGTTTGGCTGATTTTTCAGAAGAGGTAGGTGGTGTGGCCTCTATGATGTCAGCCTCATTTGCTATAGAGAGTTTTTTAAGTGATGCAACAACCTTCACACTAGAGGCTGGATACCGCCAACTCAATTTTAATTCCTTAACATATAAAAAAGATGTTACTACAATTACGGGTTCTCACCTCAAAGGTGATGTTGTTAAAAAGTTAGATGGTACTACCGCAAAAGAAATTAATTTTGGTGGAGTTTTTGGTGGGTTAATTTTGAGATTTTATGTAGGCAAATAATTTCGAGCTGCTATTTTCTTGTTTGTTTGGGATGATTTATAATCATCCTTATAATAACTAACTTAGACTGCTAATATAGAGAATCAATTATATTTTTATATTTTTCATCAATAACTTTTCTTTTTAGTTTCATGGAAGGTGTAAGCTCTCCATCTTCGATAGTAAATTCATTTGGAAGTAAATAAAAATTTTTAATGGTTTCATGGGAAGCAAGTTGGTGATTTATATTTGCAATACCTTTTCGAATTAATTCTTGAACTTGAGATTTTTCTCTCAAGTCAGCAATTGATGTAAAAGAAATATTGTTCTCCTGAGCAAATTGAATAATCAAACTTTTATTGAGTGTGCATAATGCAACTATATATTTTTTTTGCTCACCATGTATATGGCATTGGCTAATATATTTAATTTGCTTTACTAAGCTCTCTAATTTTTGTGGTGCTATAAATTTTCCATTCGCTGTTTTAATTAAATCCCGTTTTCGATCAGTAATAACTAAGTTGCCTTTATTGTTAATATAACCAATATCGCCAGTTTTTAACCACGAGTCTAAAAATTGATAGTTGTTAGTTGAATTATTATTCATAACTGAGTCACCACTAACAAGAATTTCACCATCTGAGTTAATTTTAATATTTGCTCCTGAAATAGGTTTTCCAACTGTCCCAAATTGATAATCAAATTTTGTGTTTACTGTAATTGGACCAGAAGTTTCTGTTAAGCCATAACCTTCTAATACTAAAATACCAATGCCATGAAAAAATTCTGCAATATCTTTATTTAAAGTTGCTCCTCCAGTAATTGCAAACCTAAAACGAGAACCAAAGACCTCATGCTTTATTCGGTCCAGTACAAGTGGTTTAGCGATAAAGTACTTCAAAATTAATCCAATTGAAGCTAAATTATCAGTTTGTTGGATATGGCTAAGTTGAGAAGAAATATCTGTCGCTCGATTGAATGCAGTTCTTTGAAAAAAATTTGTTTCTGATTTCAGTTTTATTGAAGTATAAATTTTTTCAAAAATTCGGGGAACTCCCACAAGTATTGTCGGTTCGACTTCTTTTAGCTCCTGTCTAATTTTATCTAAGCTTTGCGAGAAGACGAGAGTATAATTAAAAAGAATATGTCCAAAATGCTCTGTTCGTCCCAATACATGTGAATAAGGTAATACTGAAAGTGTAATATCGTCAGATTTTACGTTCAATGTATTAAGTGCATTTAAAGAAGACGAATAAACATTATGATGAGTTAATGAAATAGGTTTAGGTCTACCTGTAGTTCCTGAAGTGTAAATTATTGTTGCTACACTATCAGGTGAAACGTTATCACAATTTAACTTAAAATTAGAAAATATATCAGTAGTAATAATTTCTAAATTGCTATTTTGTTGTTTATAAAATTGATTAAAGCTAATTACCTGAGAATCGATTTGATCAGTTTCATCAAAATCGAAAACTATAACTTTTTGAACAGTTTGACATCTTTGTTTTATCATCATCCATTGTTTTAACAAACTATAAGATTCAATAAATAGATATTTAATTTTACCATCATTTATAATATACTCTAAATCCTCACTAGAGATATTTGGATAAATGGGAATTGTAATTAGCTCACAACTTAATGCTGCCCAATCAACAAGAGCCCATTCATATCTTGAATTAGAAAAGATTCCTATTTTTGAATGCTTGCTTAAATCATTTGTTTTAAAAGTATAATGCAATTTAATAATTTCAGAAATATAGTTTTTCCAAATAATTGAAGACCATTTAGCATCTTTTTTACTTTTATATTTAATTGCAATTTTTTTTGGTGAAAGATCATAAGCAATAGGAAGTTGTCTCACTAAAGTATTTTTACTATCCATTTTTATCGACCATTTGCTGAGGTTGACAAAATAAGTTCAACATTTGTTTTTTCATCTTTACCAACAGTAACAGTTGTTTCTGCTGAAGCATTTGTAAAAGGTGCTTCTGCACGTATTCTTACAGGAGTTCCCGCTGGAATAGGATACCTTGAAATTGGTGGTTTATCTTCAAGTTTTAAATCATTAACATACACAATTGTATCTACACCAGCGTTTATGACTTTAATATTTACATAGCCTATAGAAATTTGTTGCAAATTTGCGTTCAATTTTTGGCCATTTACTGTTGCAGTATATCTCCCAGTATAGGGTAAATAGCCATCTGCTAATAAAGTAATTGTAAATGGAGTATTTGGTGAAACCTCAATTGCAGCTGGAGAAAATAATCCTGTATCAATACTATTTAAATAAATTCTAGCTTTGATGGGAGAGCTCTGAATTAATATTGAATACTTACCATTTGTAGATGGTTTAGTGCTGCCAAGTTCAGATTGACCGGCTTCTCCAGTGGAGTTATTTCCAGATTTTCCATCTGCACTGCCATTTTTTCCATGGCCAGACTTATCTTTTCCTTTGAAAACAAATGTTCCTCCAGGTATTTTTCCAGCTTTAAAATAATATGCTCCAAATAAAATACTTATTACAATTAAGATCACACTTAGAACTCTAACTATAGAGTCCAACGGACTTTGTTTTTTCTTATTAAATCTTACTTGCGCATGAACTCCACTTGAACTTGTACCGCGAATTTGTCCAAAAGCAATAGAGGAACTCATAGTTGATGATTTTGTCGCAGTTGATTTCTGAAATGCTTGACTAATATTAGATTGAGTTTTTCTAACTTCTAATGATTTATTTATGTTTTCACTATGAGTACTAATTAACGGTTTTGTATTTGTTAAATTATTTTGAGCTGTATTGTTTACAATATTACGAAGTTGAGCGCTTGGATTAGGGTTAATGGGAGTTAAGGCTGGTGGCTCCAATGCTAATAAACCTTTCGGTGCCCCATCATTACTTTGGGCAACTACCGAAAAAGTATTTTCAGGTATTGTATTTTGTGGATTGCTTTCAAGTTGAATTTTAGAATACTTAACGAGCTGGTTTTGGTTATATCTAAATTCGTCTTCAAATAAAAACTTCATGAATGTAGCAAAATCATTTCTTGTAAAATCAGGATATTCTTTATTCAAAAATCGAGTTAAATCTCTTAGTAACTCACTTGCCGTTTGATATCTTTGGGTCTTATCCTTCATTAAAGATTTTTTAACAATTTTTTCGAGTTCTGGAGGAATATTTGATGATACTCTTTTTATATCAGGAATATCACACTCTTTAATTCTTTTTAAAATATTAAATTCATTATTTGCAACAAATAGACGATCATCTGCAATTAACTCCCATAATATTATACCTAATGAAAAGATATCGGTTGTTTGATCTATTACAAGACCCTCTGCTTGCTCTGGGCTCATATAGCTAAATTTTCCCTTGAGAGTACCTACTCGTGTTGAATCACCAGCTGTTTCAGCTTTGGCGATTCCAAAATCGACAACTTTAATTTCACCCTCATAAGAGATCATAATATTTTGAGGGCTCATATCTCGATGAATAATATTTAAAGGTCTCCCAGAAGTTTTATCATTGCATTTATGAGCATGATCCAAACCGGCTGCGACTTCTCGAATAATATACACTATAAAAGGTAAATTAAGCTCAAGATTTTTTTTCTTTTTTTGTTGGAGCAATTGGCGCAAATTTTGACCTTGAACGTAATCCATTACAAGATACAATTGTGAATGTGAAACTTTAAAATCAATAATTGAAACGACATTGCTATGATCAAGATTTACCGCAATTTTCGCTTCTTCTTTAAACATGTCGATAAATTCTTTGGCGTCAGCATACTGCGGAAGGATACGTTTGATTGCAAAAAATTTATTAACTCCGTTAGCTCCAACAGATTTAGAAAGAAAAACTTCTGCCATTCCACCGGAATTCAGTTTTTCTAAGAGCACATAATTTCCGAGTCTCTCATAATTTTCTGACACAGTTATCCTTTCTTGTCAGATTATCTATCGGTAATATGAAGAAAATTATTAAGGTCTAGGGATTAAAATATGTTATGGATTGGCCTAACAGGCAGTATAGGTTCAGGGAAAACAACTGTTGCAAGACTCATCTTAAGTCTAGGTTTTCCTGTTATTGATGCAGATCAAATATCACATGAAGTTATTTCTAAAGGAACTAGTGCTTATTTAAAAGTTATTCAAAACTTTGGTCCAGGAGTTTTAAATTTAGATGGTGATATTGATCGAAAAAAATTAGGACAACTTGTTTTTCAGAATAAGAATAGCCTTTTTATTTTAGAATCAATAATTCACCCTGAAGTTCAACTAAAAGTAAAAAGTTTAAAAGAGATGTATGAAGCACAAGGCGCAAAAGCTGTTTTTTATGATGTCCCTTTGTTATTTGAAAAAAAATTAGAGAATCAATTTGATCAAATCTGGTGTGTATATACGACTAAAGAAAAACAAATTGAACGATTAAAATTAAGAAACAATTGGAACATAGAAGAAATTGAGAATCGAATTCAAAATCAAATTTCAATGGAAGAAAAAGCTAAAAGATCAACACATGTTATACTTAACAACAAAACAATTGAAGATCTAGATATCCAAGTAAAAAAAATAATTGAAAAGTTATAAGAAATTAATGCTCAAATTGAAATCTTTAGCAATTAACAGGAGGCAACTTTTTACAGCAGAGTTTGCTGATCGAATGGTAATTTTACAACCCTGTTTTTTTGCAAAAGGTACTACTACCTCTTCTCCAAAAGAAGACCCTAATGCTGCAACACCAGTAAAATCAAGTGTAATTTCAGTTTTGGTATCATACTTAGCTTGAAGTTCAGAATATATTTGAACGCCATATGGTCGACCTGTTAACATTACGCCAAATTCTTTTAACCTTATAGTTTGCATAGTCGCTCCCTTTCTCTTTCTATAAACTTATCAACTTCACCTCTGGTAATGTTCACAAAATTTCCGTTTATTAACAATAAACTAAAGCGTGATCCTCCAAAATTAGAAGAGGGATTTTTTTTAATGACCTCTTTCTGGCCGTTTGTAAAATTAAACATTAGCCCCAGTTTTTTTGAATCAACCCTTAATAAGGCACCATTACCCATGGCAACAATTAATAAATCACAAAGCCCTTTTCCTCTTTCATTCTCATCAGGCCAACAGCTAACTTTAGATTGAAATGCTTTTAAAAATGCCTCTTGATCAGTAAGTGATTTATATTTTAAATTTTCTTTTAAAGATTTTTGGATTCCTTTTCCTGTATCTCCTATAGCTAATTCCAAATAATTATTTGGACCATCAAATTGACCAATTAAAATATAGCAAGGCCCTTGTGCATGTGTTAGTGAGTTATCAGCTAGTTCACCAGTAATCCAACCTAAGTAACCTATGACATCTTCGCTGAAATTTTGTTTTATGAGCAAAGGTACCAAATCTTCTAGAATTTTCCGCTCTTGCCCTTTATAGGCAAGATAATGTAATGCTAAAAATGGTTTTTCGGTATCCTGAATTGTGGATAAGTTCTCATTATAGAAAACTCTATTATTAAATCTTCGTTTTAGTTCTGAAAAGAAACCAGCGGATTTTAATATTCTAATTGATGGAAGGTCTAACAAAACAACATATAATGATTTGCCAGACTCTAATATTGAAACAGCAGTAGTCATTAAAGTAATAATTCCATAACCATCAATTAGATTTATTAATCTTAGGTCAAAAGTATTATGATCAATCAATATTTTTTCAATGGAATCATTTTCTGTTAAAATTAAGTTCACATTTTGATTATTATAATGTTCGTTGGCGTATATATTTAATAATTCACTTTTCTTTATACAAATTTTGCTACCTTCAATAATCTCTTTAAATTTGTACTTTAGTCTTCGAATATTAAAAGTCGGCCTTGAAATTTTTAAAAACCTAGCGGCCTCAGATATGCTTAGTTTGTCTCCCATAAAGCAATCCTAACTATTTGTAATAAATATGTATTTTGCATAATTCTACAACACTTTACAACACTTTACAACACTTTACAACACTTTACATCTCAATAATAAAGTCTTTTTTAAAGTATATATAGAAAAGAGACTCCAAATCCTAAACCTTTTAATGTCAAAAGTTCTAAAGAACTTTCAAGAATCCAATTTTTTGTAAGCATTCCACCTAGACTTAATCCAAAAAAATAATTTTGAAAATTAACAATTGTTGCAATCCCATCCTCGGGATTTGAAGCAAGTTTGAAGTGCACATTATAGTAAGAAGATCTAATTGATTTTAAATTGAGTTCAAAGTTTTTAGAAATTGTGAAAAATTGATAGGTACCGATGGGAGTTGATGTAAAACCAATTTTCCAAAAAGAATTTTCCTCTTTATTATAACTGATTTGTATTCCTAATAATAGAGAACTAGTGGTGTCTAAATTTGTACTAGGGCCACTATAAAAACCAAACTCAGGAAAAAACTCAAATTGATTTTGAAGTTTACTTTTAGAATTTAATAAGCGCGAAGAGCTTTCGATATTATTTGTAACTTTTGTCTTAGTAGCAGTATTGGGTGGAGGGCTTTGAGTGTTTAATTCTGACTCAGAACTTTTGTCTGAAATAGACATTGAATCAAGGTGTACAGGTTCTGCAATACTGTCTAGATTTTGTGGTTCACTCTCTTCAATATTATTTTTTTTAAGTTGGCTATGCGGGCTTGCAATAGCAATTTGCAGGACCAAGGTATAAAGTAAAAAGATAATTATTGAATAGTATCTCATGCAGTTCATTATATCTTATATATGTTGATAGTGACAATGACTATTCTAACGAGTCTAATGGGGATGTTGTGAAAAAAATAAAATATTCTTTAATATCTGCTATATATTTTTTTGGTAATTATGTTTTAGCTTCTTCGGCACTTAATTTTAGAATTCACCATGAATATGAAAGCCCAAGGGCTCTTGGAATGGGTGATGCATTTGTTGCTTTAGCAAATGACTATAGTGCAATTTTTTATAACCCAGCAGCATTGGCAAGACGTGATGATGGACAAATTAATTTGTATATAGGGGGAAGCGCTGCTGTTGATTTTTTTACTTTTGGACAAAAAATTAGTGAGGCAGCTGATACGAATGGATCAGAAGCACAAAAAAAATCAAAAGTACTAAGCGTTCTAGATGATTCATATGGTGATAACTATTTTGTTAAATTAACGATGCCAAATGGAATTTGGGCAAGACCTAACTGGAGTGTGGCTGTAATTCCATTTACTGAAACATTAAATATGAGCATTCACAAAGGGTTTGGTCCGACATTAAATGTAACTTCTTATACAGATACAATTATGGCCTATGCTCTTGCAAAAGATTTCTATTGGTTTGAATCTGGAAGAACTTCTTTGGGAGTAACATTTAAATCAATTTATCGCGGATATATGAACTCATCGTTGTCAGTTGTGGATTCAATTTCTAGTCCATCAACAATTGTTAATCCAGACTTTTTATCAGAGGGAATAACTTTTGATGCTGATATTGGTGGACTATATACTCCTGAGATTCCTACGGAAGGATTTTGGTCTCTGCTTCGTTTGGCAAGACCTACTTTTGGTGCAGTAGTAAGAAATGTATTCGACTATGGATTTACAAATAATCTTCATGTTTATAATAAGACTAATACGACTAGTAAACCAGAACGACTTTATCGAAGAATAGATTTAGGAACAAGGTGGGAATATCCCGAATTCTTAATATTTGGTGGACGTGGAGTAATGGACTTTAGAGATATACTTCATCCAAATGTGAATTTTAAAAAGAGTTTGCATTTAGGATTTGAATTTGATTGGACAATGTTTACATGGTGGAGAGGTCATTACCGATTTGGTGTCAGCCAAGGTTATTTAACCGCTGGGGCTTCGGCACTATTTTCTTTTTTCAATCTAGATTTAGTTACTTATTCTGAAGATGTTGGTTCAAGAAATGAATCCGTTGAAAGTCGAAAATTTGAAATCAGGATGAATATAGATATTTAGTTCTATATTCAGCTCTAATTAGATTTTACAAGTCAAAAATTATGGGGTAATTATTCATCACCCCAATTGCAATTCGCAGATTAGAAAATAAATCTATTTTATAATTTTTTGAATTATCGCTGTGTTGATATGAGTTTTATCAATCAGATCTTGTTTTTGTAGTTGAGCTTCTTTTGATGTTGCAAATTTACCTACATTTACTCGATACCAAGTTTGACCTTTGATTGTTGCTGGAGAGTAAAAGGCTTCAAATTTTTGTTTTTTTAAGTCTTCTGCTTTTTTCTGAGCCTCTTCCTCTGATGGATATGATGCAATTTGAATAGTATATTTTGAACCTTCACTTTGAGCCATATCATTTAGAGTTGTAGGACTAATTGCATTTTGTTGATGTAAAGCCTCTTTAGGTGGGACTGAGGCTGGTTCTCTTGTCTCTTCTCCATGGTCTGTCGCTTGTGCTTTTTCGTCATGAGTATTTTTTGAATGGGACTTTTCATTTTTTGCAGTTGAATTCGCAGGCTCTTCATCAACAAATTCATTTGCCAAAGCTTCCACTTGGTCATCATTGAGATCTTCTTTTGTAGTTGCTGCTGCATTATGTCCTGAAGGTTCAGCCTTCGCTTCATTAGTATGAGCCTCGGAAGCAGATTGCTCTGCTGGCTCTTCATGTGTAGAAGCATCAACCTGATGTGAATTAGTTTGGGGCTCCATTGATGATAATCGATGTTGATTATCGCTAAATTTTTTTCCAACAAAGGTTCCTATTGAAAAAGAAAGTAGACTAATAAAAAATACTAAAACTATTTTAACTATTGTATCTGCACTAGATGATTTTGAATCGGCCATGATTCCCCCTTTATGTAATTGCATTTGCTCTATGCTGATTGTTAAATACTATCTTTCTTGTATATTAGGGTCAATGTGTCTATATTAACTTCATGAATAAAGATTTAAATTATAGCAAAGAATTACAAGTTGCAAAAGAAGCAGCACTCAAAGCAAGAAGTGTATTACTCAATCATTATGGAAAACTTTCGCAAGTTTCAGAGAAATTTCAGGCTGGCTTAGTGAGTGAAGCTGATAAAAATTCAGAAGTTGTAATCAGAGAGCATTTAGAAAATAATTTTACTGATTATAAATTTTTAGGCGAAGAAGATAGTTATGAAAATAAAAATAATATTTTAAACCTAGACCAAGGTCTATGGGTTGTAGATCCATTAGATGGGACTACAAATTATATTCATCGATTTCCAATTTTTTGTATCAGCATTGCGTTGGTCATTAATAAAGTTCCAGTTGTTGGTGTTATTGATGTTCCAATTTTAAATGAAACCTATTGGGCTTCTAAAAATGGAGGTTCATTTATGAATGGCCTTCCTATTAGCGTAAGTAAGACCGAAAAACTTAAAAATTGTTTAGCAGCTACTGGATTTTTTGCAGAAAAAGAAGATACAATAAATTCACAATTATTTTATTTTTCAAAAATTTTACGAAAAGTTAGAGGAATTCGTAGACCAGGTGCAGCTGCATTTGATTTATGTATGGTTGCGAGTGGAGTGTTTGATTTTTTTTGGGAACAAAATCTTTCACCTTGGGATGTTGCTGCTGGGCAACTTATTGTAGAAGAAGCTGGCGGTCAAAACTCAACGTTTATCGGAAAAAGTTATAACCCATGGGAGTCTACGATCTTATCTTCCAATTCAAATGTTCACCAACAAGTAGTAGATATTTTAAGTAGTCAAATTCCTGACAAGACTTAATTCCATTGTCAAAAAAAAATCAAATTTTACATAACTTAAAAGTCAAATTATTAACTCAATGAGTGTGATTATATTGGATGACTAAATTTATCCAACACAGAACTCACTACCTTTATCTGTATGGCATTATCTTTGCTTTAAGATCTCTTTATTGAATACGATGGAGGATCTGTGGCAGAAGAGAAAGCTTCGGAAGCAAAAGCAAATGAAGCTCCAGCAGCGTCTGGAGGAAAGTCCCAAAAGCCAACTTTATTTATAATTTTATCAATTGTTAATATGATAATCGTTGGTGCTGTTGGATTTATGATTTATGCGGGTAAAAAGAAAGAGGCACAAGAGCCTAAAATTGAACATGTCATAAAAGGAGAGCATGAAGCTCAACAAAATGATGAAAAAGGAGAGCATGAGTTCACAAAAGAAATGATTCGACTGGAATCTTTTGTTGTGAATATGGCTGGCTCAAGAGGGCGAAGAATTGCTCGAGTTACTATGGAGTTCGAAGTCGATAATGATAAAGTGAGAGATGAAATTGAGTCTCGAACTGCTCAAATCAGAGATATAATAATAATTATTTTATCAAGTAAAACACTTGAGTCGGTTGCAAGTAAAGAGGGTAAAGATTCTTTGCGAGAAGAAGTTCGAGATACTGTTAATGGATTTTTAACTAAAGGTAAAATCAAAAAAATATATTTTACTGAATTTATATATAACTAAATTAATTAATTTTTTATTTTTTAGTTTGTTTAAATTTATGGAGAGTTGACAAATATGAATCAGGTTTTATCGCAAAGCGAAGTTGATGCCTTACTTGCCGCAGTATCAGAATCTGATGGCGGTGGAAGTTCTTCCAGTTCATCCTCTTCTTCACAAAGTGGATCGTCAGGAAATTCAGGTAAAGTACAAAATGCTGGTGGAAAGCAAAATAATTTTGACGGCAGTGTAACTGAAAAAGTTGTCGTTGTTTACGATTTAACAAGCCAAGATAGAATTATTAGAGGTCGATTACCTCAACTTGATGTTATATACGAAAAATTTATGCGATCATTTCGCGTTTCAATATCTTCAGCTTTACGAAAAATTGCCACACTTAATTTAGCAAGCACTGATTTTTTAAAATTTGGCGAGTTTGTAAATACTTTACCGATGCCTACTTGCATGAGTGTATTGAGATTTAATTCTCTTAGAGGTTCAGCATTGTTTGTTATTGAAAGTAAACTTGCATATGCTCTTGTTGACAGTTTTTTCGGTGGGGCCGATCGCCCATTTACAAAAATTGAAGGTAAAGATTTTACACAAATCGAGTTGGCAATAGTTAGAAAAATTGTTGATCTTGCTATAGAGGATCTTGAGATAGCATGGGCTCCAATAGAAAAAATTGATTGTAGCTTTCAACGTACAGAAGTAAATCCTCAGTTTGTTGGTATTGTTCCACCAACGGATGTTGTTATTGCGACAACATTTGACGTTGAGCTTGAAAATGCTAATGGCACTATAACTCTCGTAATTCCATATGCGACAATTGAGCCAATAAAACAAAAACTACAATCTGGTTTCCAAGTGGAGTCAGATCAAACTGATAAAAAATTGTGGTATGAAACAATAACTGATCAGTTGATGAATACAAATGTAGAGCTAAAAGTAAACTTGGGAGAGTCTTCGATCATGTTGGAAGATCTTATGGATCTAAAAACTGGAGATGTGATTCCACTTGATCAAGATGCGTCTGGTGAATTTGATGTTAATGTCGAAAATGTGCCAAAATTTAAAGGTATCTATGGGATTCATCATGGTTCAGTAGCAATTCAAATTTCAAAATTAATAAATAATGGGTAACTAAATTAAAAGAAAATTCAGGAGATAATATGGGAGACAGTTTAGATAATTTGGCAGATAAGCTTTCTGCGGAAGTCGGTGGCGACCAATCAGGCGATTCATCTTCTTCCTCATCATCAAATTCAAGTTCTCCATTTGGAGATGAAAAAAAAGATAAAAATCTGCAAATGATTTTAGATATTCCACTAAAAGTTTCAGTTGAGTTGGGGAGAACTAAAATGCCAGTTCGCGATTTAATAAATTTAGCTCAAGGAAGCGTGATAGAGTTAAATAAATTAGCTGGCGAACCATTAGAAGTATATGTCAATGATAAAATGATTGCTCGGGGTGAAGCAGTAGTCGTGAATGAAAAATTTGGTGTGCGTTTAACTGATATTATTTCTCAAGCAGAACGAGTTGAACAATTAAAGTAAAGGATGTGCAAAGTGATTCTAAAACTTAAACATTTTATTTTTATAATTACTTTTGTGGTTTTTTTTCAAGTTAAATCAGAATTAGTAACAAATGCTGTTGCTGAATCTGGTGTCAGCTCCCAATTTACAGAAGCACCAATTCCAAATAAACCACAGTTTGATGAATCATTAATTCAATACAATCAACACAATCAACAAGACGAAACAAAAGTGCCTGTCCTAGCGCAAAAAAAAAATGTGGTAGAAACGCAATCGGGGCCTATATATAAAACAATTGTCTCTGTTTTTTTTATATTTATTTTTGGTGCTGCTGGAATTTGGTATTTAAAAAAGAAAGCTGTTGGAGTAAATCATACATCAACTTTAATGCAAATAAAAATACTTACTCAATATCATGTGGGTCCTAAAAAATCAATCGCAGTAGTTCGAATTGCAGGTGAGTCTCTTTTGCTTGGGATAACTGACAATAATATAAATTTAATTAAATCACTTTCATTATTGGATGAAGATCTTCAAGAGCAAAATCTTTCTGAGCAAAATCAAAATAGTTTTGGATCAACTATGAAGACTCAATCCGTTTCTTCAAACTCCACGCCTCCATCAAATACAGTGGTAAAATACGCAGGGAATTCGGCTGATAAGGATGAGGAGTTTTCCTTTGCAAGTTTAAAAAACATTGTAGATTCAAGACTAAAAAATATAAGGAAATGGTAAAATGAAATTAATTAAATTGAATATGATGAATTATTTGTTTCAATTTATTAATTCAATACTAGTTAAGTTTAAATCTAATTTTAGATTTAAACTTAAATTTATATTTATTATTTGTGGAATGTTAATTATAGTCCCCAAAATTGCATTAGCACAAGTTACACTTCCAACTTTAAACTTAGGCTTCAAATCAGTTGAAAATCCAAATGATCTCGTTAATAGTATCAAGATTGTATTGATACTCACTATTTTAACTCTTGCTCCTGCGATTTTAATTATGATGACAGGTTTTACGCGAATTATAATCGTATTATCATTTTTAAGACAAGCTATGGGTTTGCAACAAATGCCGCCCAATCAGATGCTTATTGGCCTTTCATTATTTTTAACTTTCTTTATAATGGGTCCTGTGTTTATTGATATAAACACAAATAGTTTACAACCTTTTATCAAGGGAGAAATTTCTCAAGAGATTGCTTTTAATACTGCGATGAAACCACTTCGACGTTTTATGTTCAATCAAACTCGTGATGCCGATTTAAGTTTATTTGTTCGCTTTGCTAAAATAGATAAACCAAACACAAGGGCTGATATTCCTTCTTTAGTTTTAATACCTGCATTTATTATAAGTGAATTAAAAACTGCATTTCTAATTGGGTTTATTATTTTCCTTCCGTTTCTTGTGATAGATATGGTTACAGCAAGCGCATTGATGGCCATGGGTATGATGATGTTGCCACCTGTGGTGGTTTCAATGCCATTAAAAGTGATGTTGTTTATTGTCGTAGATGGTTGGAGTTTATTAATGGGTTCAATGGTTAAAAGTTTTGGATAAAATGATTCTATCTTGGATTGAATAAAGGAATAAAATATGAATGAAGATTTAGTGCTAAAACTAATTCAAGATGCCATGAGAGTAACTGCATTTGTTTCCGCTCCAATTTTAGTAGGAACTTTACTGGTTGGTTTAATTGTTAGTATTTTTCAAGCTATCACCCAAATCAATGAAGCTTCTTTATCATTTATTCCAAAAATGATCGTTGTCGCAATAATATTAGTTCTAGTTGGACCTTGGATGATGGATCTTATGATTAATTATACTACTCAGCTATTCGAAAATATTTCAGTTTATGTTAGAGAATAAATCTAACTTAGAAAGCAATTATGTTTGATATATATCAATGGTCTGAACCAAAAATAATAATTTTTATTTTGGTCTTTTTACGGACCTTTGCTTTTTTAATTTCCTATCCCGTTTTTGGCTCTCCACAAATCCCAGTACATGTAAAAGTATTATTACCATTAGTAATTTCATTTACAGTATTTCCATCAATATGGACCAATAATACTATCGAAATTTCTTTTAATGATGCGATACTTTGGTTTGCTTTTAAGGAAGTAATATTAGGACTTTTTTTTGGTACTGTAGCAAAAATGATATTTTTTTCTTTGAATATTGCAGGACAAATTATAAGTGCGGCAATGGGTTTATCTGCTGCGCAGTTTTTTAATCCTTATTTAGGATCACAATCAACTGTTATCGAACAATTTCAATTTATGATTGGTTCGTTATTTTTTCTTGTAATAAATGGTCATCATTTAATGCTTACAGGTATGATCGAAAGTTTTCAAATAATACCACTAACTTTTGACACCTTAAATATAGCAGGTGTCAAAAGTGCTGCATTGATAGGGCAAGAGATTCTAGTCATAGGTCTTAAGATGAGCGCTCCAGTATTGATATCTATACTGCTCACACAAGTAGGCATGGGAATCATTGGTCGTGTAGTGCCTCAAATAAATGTTTTGGTAACAAGTTTGCATCTTACAATTTTATTAGGAATCTTTGTCATTTTTATGTCGGCCCCTATGTTTTTAAATCAAGTGTCTGGCCTAAAGGAGTATGTCGCAGATTCTGTAATTAAAATTATGAAAGAGTTTTGATATGGCTGATGAAGCTGGCGAAAAGACCGAAGAAGCAACGCAAGCACGGAGAGATGATTTTAGAAAACGAGGTCAAGTTCCAAACTCTAAGGAACTCGGATCAGCACTAATATTATTAACGATGTTTGTATTAATATATATTTCGGGAAAATATTTTTTAAGAAATATTTTTGAACTTTTTGAAACAAGTTATGGATTAACGTTGGTTCAATCTGTAAGAACTGAAGATTATAAACACGTTTTTACTCTTGCAATGGGTAAATTTTTTTATTTATTTGCACCACTAGGTTTTATTGCTGTGGCTATTGGAGTGATGTCATCCTTATTTCAAACAGGTTTTTTGCAAGTGGAAGATGCATTAACCCCTAAGTTAGATAAAATAAATCCAATCAATGGATTAAAACGAATTTTTAGTTTGCGTTCAGTTGTAGAGGGAATCAAATCCTTATTAAAAATCACTTTAGTTATCTATCTTATTTACACCGTACTTAAAAAAGAAGTTGCTGTGATCCCTCGCTTAATGGATTTCAGTCCTATGCAATTACTGAGCTACTCTGTAGATAAAATAGCTCAAGTTCTTGGATTAGTTGCGATTGTAATGCTTGTACTTGCTGTTGCAGATTATTTTTATCAAAGATGGGAACTTGAAAAGCAAATGATGATGTCAAAGCAAGAAGTTAAAGAAGAACATAAATCTCGTGAAGGTGACCCTTTAATTAAATCGAGAATTAGACGTATACAAAGAGATGTTGCAAATCGAAGAATGATGCAAAATGTTCCTAAAGCGGATGTCATAATTACGAATCCAACTCATATTGCTGTTGCATTAAAATATGATAAAAATTTACCAGCTCCACAAGTAATTGCAAAAGGTGGAGATCTAATTGCAGAAAAAATTAAAGCAATCGCTCGTGAGCATGGTATTCCAATTGTAGAAAATAAACCACTGGCAAGAACAATTTTTAAAACTTTAGAAATTGGACAAGTAATTCCAAAAGAACTATTCGTCGCAGTGGCAGAAGTATTGTCATACGTTTATAAATTAAAAAATAGGGTGATGAACTAATGGCAGATGTTTTTCTTTTTATAAAAAGATTTGAAAAATACACAAAGAATACCGATCTAATGATCGCATTTGCGTTGCTTGGAATTTTGGGAGTGATGATCATTCCAATTCCAGCAATCTTGTTAGATTTTACATTAACCCTTTCTCTAGCATTGAGTATATTAATTTTATTAGTCGCAATTTATACTAATAAAGCTTTAGAGTTTAGTGTGTTTCCTTCTTTACTTTTAATTTCAACTTTATTTAGGTTAGCTTTAAATGTTGCAACAACAAGAGTGATTTTATCACATGGTCATGAAGGACCAAGTGCCGCTGGTAGTGTCATTCATGCTTTTGGAAATTTCGTAATTGGAAATAATTATGTAATAGGATTTATTGTATTCGTAATTTTGGTAGTAATTAACTTTGTGGTTATCACTAAAGGATCTGGGCGAGTTGCCGAGGTTGCTGCGCGTTTTACATTGGATGCTATGCCAGGTAAACAAATGTCAATTGATGCAGATTTAAATGCAGGTCTAATCAATGAAACCGAAGCTCGCAAAAGAAGAAAAGATATAGAAGCAGAAGCAGATTTTTTCGGGGCCATGGATGGTGCTAGCAAGTTTGTTAGAGGTGATGCGATTGCTGGTATTATAATTACCATTGTAAATATTGTAGGTGGATTATTAATTGGTGTTCTTCAAAAAAATCTAGATGTTGCCGTTGCAGCAAAAAACTATACGATGCTGACTATTGGCGATGGCTTATTAGCGCAAATTCCTGCTTTAATTATATCAACAGCTGCTGGTATGGTTGTTACACGAAATTCACGCTCCGGCGAAAATATGGGTACAGAAATGACACGCCAACTTTTTGCAAACCATAGGGCGATTGCAATCTCTGGAGGTGTTTTAGGTTTGCTTTCATTAATTCCAGGATTACCTACAATTCCTTTTATGTTTATGGGTGTTTTGCTGGGCTCAGTTTCCTGGGTCATTTATCAATATCAAGAAGAAGAAAAAGAAACTAAAAGAAAATCTGAAGTTGATGCAGCTAGTGCTCCTAAGAAAGAAAATGTTGAATCCTTATTGCCACTTGATCTTGTGGAATTAGAAGTTGGCTATGGATTAATTAGCGTTGTTGAAAGTGATCAAAGTGGAGACTTACTAGAGCGAATTGTTTCAATTCGAAAACAATTCGCACTTGATCTGGGAGTTATAATTCCGAGTATTCATATTCGAGATAATTTACAACTAAATGCTGGGGAATACAGATTGTTAATCAAAGGAAATAAAGTCGGCGGAGGATCTCTTAGATCAGATTTATTGCTTGCCATGGATCCAGGTAATGTAAGTTATGAAGTTGATGGAATTCCAACAAAAGAACCTGCATTTGGTTTGGATGCCCTTTGGATTTCTCCTGCGATGAGAGAAGAAGCAGAAAACGCGGGCTATACTGTGGTTGATTTACCAACTGTAATGGCAACACATATAACTGAAATAATTAGAACACATGCACATGAATTATTAGGAAGACAAGAAGCTTCTCAATTAATTGAGAACTTAAGAAAAACAAATTCAAAAGTCGTCGAAGAACTAATACCTAATTTAATGACATTAGGTTCGGTTGTTCGAGTGTTACAAAATTTATTAAAAGAGCAAATTTCAATTCGTGATTTGTTATCAATTTTTGAAACCCTTGCCGATGAGGCGACTCGAGTAAAAGATATAGAATTATTAATCGAATCTGTAAGAAAATCTTTAGCTCGTTCTATTACTTCTAAATATAGAAATGATGAGGGAGTAGTGCAAGTCATTACCCTTCACCCATCAATTGAAGAGCTAATAGCAAATTCACTCATTCAAACAGAGCAGGGTGTACAGCTCATTATGGACCCACAAATGGCATCTAGAATGATTTCATCAATTGCTAGAACTATTGATTCACATCCAGAGATTGCAGGCCAACCAATATTACTAACAAGTCCAACATCTAGAAGACATATTTATAAAATTACTAGTCGATTTATACCTCAACTCATCGTATTAGCACACAGCGAATTAACTTCAGATGCCAACGTAAAGTCAACAGCGACAGTGGAGATAAACAATGCACGTTAAAAAGTACGAAGCAAAAACAATGAAAGAAGCTCTTGATATGGTCAAGGCAGATCTTGGTCCTGAGGCAATTATATTGTCTGCAAAAGATAATAGTAAAAAATACGGTTTGGTTGGAGAAGGAAGTGTAGAAGTTACAGCAGCAATAACAGATTTAAGTTTACGAAAAAAGCAAATTGTAGAGAATAGATTACCTGATAATAAAAAGGATATATTAAGAAAATCTACTGCTAAAAATCAAAAACATATTATCAACAAAGCTATTGCTAATTTTTCAAAACCAGAATCAAAAATTGAGTCTAAACATGAATTAAAAACAAATGTTAAAGTAATTGGGGCTCGCTCCAATGCCTCTGCCACTAGATACGCCGACAT
Organism: Bdellovibrionales bacterium; assembly: GCA_005793345.1. Lineage (GTDB taxonomy): Bacteria > Bdellovibrionota > Bdellovibrionia > Bdellovibrionales > Bdellovibrionaceae > SXSU01. The sequence continues at coordinate 5,720 of SXSU01000115.1, read as the reverse complement.
ATTAGATGATGAATTCGATAATGATAATCAAACGGGCTACGGTGATGACTCCGATGATTTCACAATTAGTAACTTAAATATTGCCTCTGATAGAATTAAAAATGCCGCACAAAGAGCTTTAGATGCTGTTCAACTTGATAATTTTAGTTTATTTAATTCTCCTAAGTCGGCAGCCCTCAAAAAATTTGAAATTCAAAAAAATAATTTTAATACTACTGAAGCCAACTTTAACAATATCAATTTCACCTCAAGTGATCAAAACTTTATTAATAATTCCTCAATTGATTATGAAGAAAATGTTGTTGTTGAGAATCAAAATAAAATTATGGTTAACGATGGAGATGAAAAAGAAGTTATTGTCAGCTCCTTGCAAAAAGAAGTTGATGAATTAAGAAAAATTATTGAAGGCATTAAAAGTATGCCTCAAGGAAAAAATCAAAATATTTACCCTGGTTACGATTATGGAATTCAATATGAGCTTAGTTTTATTTTTGAAAAGTTACAAAACAGTGGAATAAAACCTGAGTATATTGCAGAAATTCTATCAGGAATTCAGGAACATCTACTACCACATCAAAAGAAAAACAAATCGCTTGCTGAAGGCTGTGTAGTAAAAAAATTTCTTGAAGAAATAAAAATATCTAATTCGGCATATTCAAATAAAATCCAAATATTTATAGGCGCAAGTGGGCATGGTAAAACTTCTTCTCTCATCAAATTGGCTTCACATCTTGCAATTAGAGATAAAAAGAAAATTGCAATAGCTACAATAGATACCTATAAAGTGGGAGCGACTGAACAGCTCAAAATTTATTCTCAGATTTTAAATGTTCCTTTTGTTGTAATACGAACTCCACAAGATTGGAATTCATTACAGCAAGAGATCGAATCCTTAGACTATATTTTACTAGATACTCCAGGTTTTGGTTTAAAAAATACATCGGAATTAGTGTTAATTCATAGACTGTTACCACCAGAGAAGTACTCGTCATCACATCACCTTGTGTTGTCTGCTACGTCCAAAGATGAAGATGCTTTTGAAATTGGTAAGCGGTTTATAAATATAAAATTTGATGATGTTATTTTTACAGCTTTAGATGAGTCATCAAAACATGGAGTGATTTACAATTTTCATAAGTATTATAATATTCCACTGCATTCTTTTGGAACTGGATCAAATATTCCTGAAGATTTTGAATTAGCAACGTCGGAAAGAGTTATAGATTTAATTTTTAAAATTTCAAACATTGGATTTGGATCGAATACACATTCAGCATAATGAGGGATTATCATGCGCGGAACAAAAACTATAAGTGTTACATCGGGTAAGGGCGGAGTAGGAAAATCAACAATTATTGCAAACCTTGCACTTCAACTTTCAGAAATGGATCAAAAAGTTCTCATTCTAGATGGTGATATCGGAATGGCAAATATGGATATCATGTTTGGATCTCGTGCACCATTTAATATTATTGATGTTTTGAATGAAAAAAAATCATTAGACGAAATTATTCACCCAATTAATCCTCGGATAGATTTAATTTCTGGAGGTAGTGGTATTACAGATTTTTATAAAATGTCGACTTTTCAAAAAAGATCTTTGCTGGATATAATTGAACAGATCCAATACAAGTATGATTACCTTTTAGTTGATACTGCTCCTGGATTAAATGAGCATGTATTTTATCTAAACGCTGCTGTTGATCAGGCTATTTTAGTATTAACGCCAGAGCCAGCCAGTTTTACTGATGCTTATGCTCTTCTTAAAGTTATGTATAATAATTTTCATTTGAAAAGAATTACAATTCTTTGCAATCAAGTTCGTGATTATCAAGAAGGTATTCATCTATTTCATAAGTTTGCAGATGTTGTAGATCAGTTTTTAAATGTGGGATTAAATTTAATTGGAGTCATACCACATGATCAGAACATGAGAAAACTGAATTTTCAACAAAGGTTGGTAGTAAATCAAAATCCGGACTCTTGTGTTGCTGAAGCATTTAGAGGAATCAGTTTTAATCTATTAGACGATAGTTTGATCCCAAACACATCTCAAGGATTAAAGTTGTTTTGGTCCCAGCTTGTAGGCCTGGCATAAAATGAATTGGACTTTTAAGTTGAGATTCCAAGTGTTAATTTATTTAAAGGCCATGGTAAGAAGTTAATAAGGGGTTTGTGATGACGAAATCATCTGCGTTATTGAAGAAATATAAAGAGGATCCAACAAGACTGACTCCTCAGCAAAAAGATAGACTCATCATGGAGTATGCTCCATTAATTCGATTTATCGCACAAAAAATTGCGGTGCGCCTACCTTCTAATATTGAATTGGATGATTTAATTTCTGCAGGTGTAATTGGTTTAATGGATGCTATTGAAAAATATGATCCGTCTCGAGATAATAAATTTAAAACCTATGCAGAATTTAGAATTCGTGGTGCAATTCTTGATGAATTAAGAGCACAAGATTGGATACCACGATCTATTCGTGATAAAGCAAAGGTTATTGATAAAAAAATTATTCAATTAGAATCTGAGTTGGGGCGAGTAGTTACAGAAGAGGAAATGGCTAAAGGGTTAAACATTACAATCGAAGAGTATCATGAGCTCATAAATCAAACTAGACCAGTCAGTTTATTATCAATTGATGAATCTCCAACTTTTAGCGATTACGATAAAAAATCAATATTAAATATTTTAGAGGGATGCAAATTAGCAAATCCATTTAACCAACTAAATATAAAATCAGTAAAAGAAATTGTATGTAAAGCAATGGACGATTTGCCAGAGCGACAAAAGATGGTTTTATCATTATACTATTATGAAGATTTAAGTTTAAAGGAAATTGGTCAAGTATTAAGAGTTACGGAAAGTCGAGTTTCCCAACTTCATGCCCAAGCCGTTCAACGTTTACGAGCAAGATTATCAGAAGTAATTAATTCAGGCGAAATGGATGTGGTATGATAAAAAAGATTTTACTATTCGAGTTCATCTCAAAAAAATTTAAATCATATCAAAGTAAATTAAATTTTAAAAAATATATTTGAAAGTATATCAAAATTTGAAGGTAGTTAACAATTTAATTTTTTTCCATAATGAGTACAAAATATAATATACTGATCCTGATTAAGCTTAATACTTTAAACTTTTATTAATATGTTGTTAAATTCAGTTTACTTAAGGTAACTCGGCGATTCTCTCCATTAGGCTCCTTAAGACTTACTATTCGTAGTTCTCATTCGCCCTCTGTCGTGCGGACTTGATTTACCAAAAGTGAACTGTATTCATGAGTTAACAGATTTTAATAAATAAGGATAAATGTGAAAAGCAGAAGAGTTTTTATTGGTTCAATAATTTCAGGACTAATTCCAATACTAGGTTATTCTATTTATGGGAGATTTTTTATGAATATTAAATCGCAATCAAAAATGCCAGTCTTCTTTTTTGGGCACGGCTCTCCAATGAATGCAATCGAACGAAATCAATACACAGAAACACTACGCGAAATAGCTAAAAAAATTCCAACTCCAAACGCAATTTTATGTGTATCTGCACATTGGGAAACAAATGGCACTTGGGTGACAAGCATGGAAAGTCCAAAAACGATTCATGATTTTTACGGATTTCCCAAGGAGCTTTTTGATATTCAATATCCAGCTCCAGGAAATTTTTCATTAGCAAAAAACATTTCAGAAATAATTAGTAACCCTAAAATAAATTTAGATGCAAATGAATGGGGATTAGACCATGGCACATGGTCTGTCCTGCGGCATCTTTATCCTGATGCAAATATACCAGTCCTTCAACTTAGTTTAGATAAAAGAAAGCCAATGTCTTTTCATTTCGAATTAGGAAAAGAACTAAGTTATTTAAGAGAGAAGGGGGTTTTAATAATAGGTAGTGGTAACCTTGTCCACAATTTACAAAAAATTGATTGGAGTCCCAATGTTAAACCTCATGATTGGGCACAAGAATTTGATGATTGGATCAAAAATAAAATTACATCAAGAGATTTTAATTCAATTTTAAATGAATCTTTAAACTTACCCTCTGGAAAATTAAGTCACCCAACTGCAGAGCACTTTCATCCGTTACTTTATATTTTAGGATCTTCAACAAATGAGGATACTTTAAAATTTGAGTACGAAGATATTCAACACGCATCTATTTCAATGCGAAGTCTAAGCTTTACGTAAATTAATTTAATTTTTCATCCCTTTAAACGTTGTGAGCTGACAAGCAGGCCAGTATGATTATATACAATTTATTATTTTTCAGGGTTTAAACATAGCAGCGTGCAAATACCAAAGATTAGTTTATTGACCATTTCTATTTTGCATACCTATTCTAAATTGATGAAAAGAATTATATCTTTGTTTCCAATCTTTGGAATATTTTCATTTTTGATTTTATATTTTTATGCTTCTATATTGTATCCGGGGAGCGCAAGGCTTAACGCATCCCAAATTGGCTATAGTCATTTTAATAATTATTGGTGCGATCTTCTGGATATTATGACTTATTCTGGTCATTTGAATCCTGGTCGACCATTTGCGCTTGTTGGTACAGTGTTGTTACCACTAAGCCTCATTCCATAATACATTCATATTTGTTCTGTAAATTTTTTGTTTTTTCAATTTTTTAAAAGATTGCTTAAAAGATTATTGGAGTATTTAATTATATTGATTGTTGAATATTTTAAAAAGGAGAACAAATGAAATTATTTTCAAATTTATTTATTTTTATTTTTATCTTTAAATCAAGTTTATGTTTCGCAACTCTATGTACAAACTGGAGTACTCCTGAAATTATTGGGCATTTAGATACAAAAATAATATCAGAAGCAAGTGGATTGGCTTATTCAAAAATAATTTCAAACCGACTTTATCATAATAATGATTCTGGAGATGGTCCGTATTTTTATTACACAGATATGGCAGGAGCAAATACACATAAAATACAAATTTCAGATTATAGTCCAAATGATGTTGAGGAAATTGCTGTAGGAGGATGTCTAAATGGACAGTCTTGTATATTTTTAGCAGATATTGGTGACAACCATGAAGTGCGAGCTTCTGTTGAGTTATTAATAATTCAAGAAGAGAAAAATTTTTTACAACCAGTGCGACCGATTCAAAAATTACAAATAAAATATCCAGATCATCCTCATGATGCTGAAGCAATGTTTATTCATCCAAATGGTGATGTTTATATAATGACAAAAGAGTTTAGTTTCGTTACCAGAAGAGCTTACGCTGCAAAAATATTTAAAATTTCAAAACAATTATTATTATCATCTAACCCTGTTGTTTTTGAACATGTTGGAGAGATAGATATTCCTTGGATAAATTATAATTATGGATTGCTTGGCCAAATTATTACTGGGGCAACAATTTCAGAAGATGGAAAAAAGTTTGCTATCCTTACGTATGAAAATATAATAGAATTTAATCTTGATATTTCAAATTTATTAAATCTGAACACTACAAATTTAAAAGAAGATATAGATTATAAAATTATTAATTTAAGAAGTATTTCTCCACAACAAGAGGCCATAACTTATCTTTTGGGAAGCAAAAGCATACTTTTTTCAACAGAAGCCGCAAATTCAAATAAAGCTGAAATTTTCAAATTGAATTGTCTGAATTAAAAAAATAAAAAGGTTAAGTATTTATTAAAAATTTTCTGATGAAAAGAGAAAAAACTAAGAAAATTGGTCG
>SXSU01000114.1 GCA_005793345.1 Bdellovibrionales bacterium | reverse complement strand
ATTGTGGCTGCTCCATCATGAACCTCTCCTATTTTATGATTTTTTCCTGTGTAAAATAAAATTCTCTCTGTCGTAGTCGTTTTGCCAGCATCTATGTGAGCCATGATACCAATATTTCTATATTTATCTAAAGAATATTTTTTTTCTGTCATAAAATTTTACCATCTAAAATGTGCAAAAGCCTTATTCGACTCTGCCATTTTATGAGTGTCTTCTCTTTTTTTAATTGCAGCTCCTTTGTTTTGGGAAGCATCTAATAATTCTGCGTATAATTTTTCTGACATTGTCTTATTTTTTCTATTTCTTGTGGCATCTTTAATCCATCTTAACGCTAATGCTTGAGATCTTTTAGATTTAACTTCTACTGGAACTTGATATGTGGCTCCACCTACTCTTCGGGATCTGCATTCTACGTTTGGTTTAACGTTATTGATAGCATCATTAAAAATTTTTATTGGATCTTGTTTGTTTGTATCTTCAATTTTTTTCAAAGCATCATATAAAATTTTTTCTGCAGTAGATCTTTTTCCATCGTACATAATACAATTTATAAATTTAGAAACTAATTCTGATCGAAATTTTGGATCTGGATAAACTTTTCTTACAGGTGCTTTTCTTTTTCTGGACATGATTAAAATTATTTAGGTTTTTTGGTTCCGTATAAAGATCGTCTTTTTTTTCTCGCTGCTATTCCTTGTGTGTCTAAATTCCCTCTTAAAATATGATAACGAACACCTGGTAAATCTTTAACACGACCACCGCGAATTAAAACTACTGAGTGTTCTTGTAAGTTATGACCTTCTCCTGGAATGTAGGCAGTAACTTCGAATCCATTTGATAATCTTACACGCGCAACTTTTCTTAATGCTGAGTTTGGTTTTTTTGGAGTCGTTGTATAAACTTTTAAGCAAACTCCACGCTTTAAAGGTTGCCCTTCTAATGCAGGAACTTTATTCCTTGCAATCGCTTTTATTCTAGGTTTTCTTATCAATTGACTAATTGTTGGCATAATAAAATTTTGATAAAAAAAAGTTAAGGCGGGCCTTGATTAACAAGGTATGTTTAAGTCAGTGTTTAAGGTTAAGTACTACCTTACTTCTAACTATCAAAATTGCGTTAAACTAGCATTGAAAAGTCAAAAGTCAATATTTAATAGGCAAAATTTACTTTATTTTTAAAGAATTATTTAGCTATAGGAGTATTTTCAAGCTGTTGTTTTTTAATTTCTGCCAATCTTAAATCGTCTTGATTTTTTGCTTGTTTATCCCAACCAATTTTTGTAAGGCCTGTACCTGCCGGAACTAATCTACCAACTATTACGTTCTCTTTTAGGCCTTCTAAAGTATCTACTTTGCCTCTTATAGCGGCATCAGTTAATACTCTAGTTGTCTCTTGGAATGATGCTGCTGAAATAAATGATTTAGTTTGTAAAGAAGCTTTAGTAATGCCAAGTAGAACCCTCTCATAAAGAGCAGGTTTTTTTCCTTTTTTTATTAAATCCTCGTTAATTTCAATCATGTCATTTAGGTCGACAGTTTCATGTAACAGGAAATTTGTGTCCCCAGGAAATTTAATTTCAACTTTTCTTAACATTTGTCTTACTATAACTTCAATATGTTTATCATTAATTACTACACCTTGAAGTCTATAAACTTCTTGAACTTCACTTACAAAATACTCTGTAAGCTTCTCAACACCTAAGATTCTTAAAATATCATGTGGTAATGGACTGCCATCAAGTAAGTACTCTCCTTTTTTTATTTTTTCTCCTTGATTAAAATTAACGTGTTTACCTTTAGGAATTAAATATGTTGAAGTTTCACCTTTAGAAGAAACAATAGAAATTTTTTGTTTTCCTCTTATTTCTTTACCAAATTCTATTACACCATTATTTTCTGCTATAATTGCACTATCTTTAGGTTTTCTAGCTTCAAATAATTCAGCAACTCTAGGTAGACCACCAGTAATATCTTTTGTTTTTGAAGTTTCTTTTGGTAAACGCGCTAAAACATCTCCAGCTGAAACTTTTTGACCATCTTTTACTGAAAGGATTGAGTCTGGTACTAAGAAATATCTTGCAACATTACCATCTGCTTTTTTAATAACTTCACCTTCATTATTTCTAAGAGTTAATCTTGGTTTAAGTTCAGTATTTTTTGAAAGCGATTTCCAATCAGTAACTGATTTAGAAGAAATTCCAGTAGAATCATCCATGGTTTCAGTTAGAGAAGTACCTTCTACTAAATCCATATAATTTACTATACCGCTAGTTTCTGCAATTACTGGCAGAGTATATGGATCCCATTCTGCAATTTTTTTTCCTTTTTCAATGATATCGCTATCATTAAAGAAAAGTTTTGATCCATATAGAACTTTATAAATTGCCAATTGAACTCCATTGTCATCTTCAATTGAAAGTTCAGTATTTCTACCCATAACAATTATATTTTTCTTCGAATCTTCAATAAGGTTTTTATTTATAATTCTAAGTTTTCCTCTATTCTGAGAAACAATTTGGGACTCTTCTTTAATTTGTGCTGTTCCGCCAACGTGAAAAGTCCTCATGGTTAATTGAGTTCCAGGTTCACCAATCGACTGAGCTGCGATCATACCAACAGCTTCACCAATACTAACTAATTTACCTCGAGCAAGATCTCTGCCGTACGAAATTGCACACACACCTTTTTTAGATCCGCATGTTATAACGGAAAAAACTTTAACTGATTTAACACCAGCTGCATCTATTTTTTCGCAATCAGATTCATCAATAAGTTTGTTTTTTTTAATTACAATCTCACCAGTAATAGGATTCTTAATATCTTCAGAAATTACTCTGCCAAGGACCCTTTCAGATAAACTGACTAATATATTGCCGCCTTCGATAATCTCTGAAAGATTAATTGACGATCGATTTTTACAATCACATTCCTTTTTTGTAATTTGTACATCTTGAGCTACATCGCAAAGTCGTCTCGTTAAATAACCTGAATTTGCAGTTTTAAGCGCGGTGTCTGCAAGACCTTTTCGAGCACCGTGTGTTGAATTAAAATATTCTAATACCGATAAACCTTCTTTAAAATTGGAAATAATTGGAGTTTCAATAATTTCTCCAGATGGTTTTGCAATCAATCCTCGCATCCCAGCTAGCTGTTTCATTTGAGCCTGCGAACCTCTAGCTCCAGAATCAGCCATCATGTAAACTGAATTTGTTTCAATTCTTCCGTCTGGAAATACTTTTTGGGCTGATGAAATCTGCTTCATCATTTCGTTAGCAACTGTATCTGTACATTTAGACCATACATCTACAACTTTGTTATATTTTTCACCTCTTGTAATTAAACCATCAGAGTATTGCTTTTCATACTCTTCAATTTGTTTTTTCGTTTGATTAATTAAATTTATTTTTGTTTCTGGTATAATTAAATCGTCTTTACCGAAAGAAATTCCAGCTTTAAATGCATGTTTAAATCCTAATGATTTTATTTTATCGCAAAATATAACAGTTTCTTTTTGGCCGCAAAATCTAAAGATTTTATCAATAATTTCTGAAACATTTTTCTTTGTTAAAAGTCTATCAACTAAAGTAAATTTGATTTTAAAATCTTTTGGTAGAACACTAGCTAATAAAAATCGTCCAGCGGAACTTGTATATTTTTGATTTAATTTTTTTCCATTTTCATCAATTGTTTCAAAAACAGAAACAATTTTAGAATGTATGCTAATAAATTTATTTTCTATAGCTTGCTCAATTTCTTGAATATTTGAAAAAATACCCCTTGGCTTATCATCATTTGCGTCTTCAGATTGAGAAAGATAATAAATTCCAAGAACTATATCTTGACTTGGAACAATTATAGGTTTTCCATTGGATGGGCTTAAAATATTATTAGTAGACATCATCAAAACTCTTGCTTCAAGTTGGGCTTCTAAACTTAATGGTATATGCACTGCCATTTGGTCGCCATCAAAGTCAGCATT
>SXSU01000113.1 GCA_005793345.1 Bdellovibrionales bacterium | reverse complement strand
GAGGGTTTTCCACAATCTCCACGCTGCTTGAAAAAACCGGAGGGTTGATTTTTTTCACAAGTGTGGGGAGTGTGGGAAACCCGTCATCACAAAACAGAGAAGCCACTCGACCTAATCAGGACTATTAGTTATGAAAATAAAACCGAAAACAGATAAACAGACATCAACTTTTATGAATTTTTCTAAAATTCCTCTTCAAACTAGACCAGTTTTTCGACGACAAATGAATCCAAAGCCTACAGTATTTTCATAATAATTTTTGCTAATGATTAAGTCTGATCGCTTCGCGATTATATCAGTACTAATCTAATTGTTTCAAAATGAGAATCACTACCAAGCTCCTATAATAGTTTAAATTTTTAATGCTCACTAAAGTCCATTGGGCTTTTGTCCGATAAATTTGATATAAGTCGAGATAAGTCAGGGTGATTTAAAATCGCCCCAATAAACAAATAAATAACTGCATTAGCGATCAGATTTAATCATAAGCAGTTATTTGGAGGTATAAAGTGGCTGAAGCAGCAAAGGATAATCCTAAAAAGAAAGTAGATTTAGGAAAAATTTTAACTATTGTTTTTATTATTTTAAACGTAGTTATTACAGGGGGTGGTGCATTTTTAGTATTTAAATCCACATTAGGATGGCATGCTCCCGTTTATACAGATGAAATGGCTACTGAAAAGTTGCAAGCTGAGCAAAAGGAACTTGAAAAACTTCCTTTAATATTTACTATGGAGAAATTTAAATCAAACTTAGATGGTTTACCTATTCGCGCAATTGAAGTTGAAGTAAATGTTGAGATGATGAATCGTGATGGGTATGAGGAGTTAATTGATTCAGATAATCTAGTTAAGGTTCGCGATAAAGTCATTCATATATTACAGACAAAAACTTTTGATGATATTGAAACAGTTCAAGGAAAATTATTCTTGAAGGATCAAATAGCAAGGGTTTTGGGTGAAATACTTATTAAAGGTATTGTTAAAGATGTTTTTTTCTCACAATTTAAAGTTGAGTAATACAAATCTTAACTAAATTTTGAATGACTTCTACGAACATAAAATCATTTAAAAAATAGATTGACTCAAAAACCCAATTCTTAGTTCAATTAAAGAACAAAAGAATTTGGAGTTAATCAATATGATATTTAATAAAAAAAAATTACTAATTTGCTGTCTTGTATTTATTAGTTTTAAACTACAAAGTGCTTCTCAATTTGATGATGGTAAACTCAATGAAAATCCAACTAATGATGTCATTGGTGCAATAACAGGTTTAAATTCACAAATTCCATCTGATTTAAAATTAGGTTTTACAGTTGAAAAATTTAAACTTTCAAATGGTATAACTTTTTTATTACATGAAACCCATCAAATTCCATTAATATCTTATCAAACTTGGTTTCGCGTGGGTTCTAAAGACGAACTTCCAGGGGAGTCAGGATTAGCTCATATGTTAGAGCACATGATGTTTAAGGGATCAAAAAAATATTCAAATAAAGATTTTGATCGTATTCTTCACGAGAACGGAATTCAAAATAATGCATTTACATCTTGGGACTATACTGGATATTACGAAAATCTTCCTAGCTCTAAACTTGAATTGATTATGGATATAGAAGTTGATCGTCTTATGACACTTCAGTTAAAAAGCGAAGACCTTCAAAAAGAAAGAGAAGTTGTTAAAGAAGAAAGAAGAATGCGAGTTGATAATGAACCAAATGGTACAGCTCGGGAAAAATTATTTGGTTCTGTATTTAGTGAAAATAATTATGGCATTCCTGTGATTGGTACAATGAAAGAAATTAATGAGTATAATGTTGAAAAACTTCAAAAGTTTTTTAATAAATGGTATGTACCTTCAAATGCCGTAGTAGTTTTAGTTGGTGATTTTAATACGGCACAAGTACGAAAATTAATTCAAAAATATTATGGAAATTTGCCAGGTGGAAAAGTTCCTACTTCAGATACCTTTAAAATATCAGAACCCACTAAAGCACTGTATGAATCTGTAGAATTTCCTGTTCAAGCACCTACAATGTTATGGGGTTATAAAACTGTCCCCAGTGGAGATAAAGATGCTTATGCACTTGATGTCTTAGGTTCTGTTTTAGGGGATGGTAAATCTTCTCGGCTACATCAAAAATTAGTATATAAAGATCAAGTTGCTTTAGGAGCTAGTTCTGGTCATTATACTTTAAAAAATTCAGGTTTATTTTATTTTGGAGTTTATTTAAAGCCAGGTCAAAAACCTCAAATGATAAAAAATCAAATTCAAGAAGAGATAAAAAAAGTTAGTGAACAAGGAATTCGCGACGAAGAATTGCAAAAAGTTAAAAACATGATCATTAGTCAATATGTAACTTCAATGGAAACACTTGATGGCAAGGCTCATCTTTTGGCAATGAATGAAATTTTATTTGGTGATTATACTACTTTTTTTAAAGATCTAGAAAAATATAAATCAGTAACTACTTCAGATGTTAAAGCTGTAGCTCAACGTTATCTAAAAGAAGCACGTCAAAATTTAATTGTTGTTGATAAGAAAGGACAAGTTCTCCAATGAGGAATTTAATAAGAAACTCAATTTTAAATCTTGGATTAATTGCCAGTCTCACTTTTTGTGCAACTGGATCAAATGTAAATATTAGCAAAGTGGGTTCTGATGGGTTAAAACTTCCGCCTTTAATTGAGCGAGAATATGCTAATGGTTTAAAAGTTATTTTTATCAAGGATTCAACCTTACCTAAAATGAGTATAACGGCGCTTGTTAAAGCTGGTTCAGTTCAAGACCCACAATCACAAAGAGGGTTAAATTATTTAACAGCTTCTTTGCTTGATGAAGGTAGTGCTAAACACAACTCTTCTGAAATAGCCGAGAGAATGGAATACCTTGGTGGGGATATTGATATCAATGCAGATGATGATTTTACTACAATTAAAATTAAAGGCTTATCTTATACTAGAAATGATTTAGCCGATGCATTTTTTGAAATATTATTAACACCACAATTTCCAGAAAAAGAACTGCAAAGAATCCAAAAATATACAGTTAATCAAATTCAAAAAGAAGAGGACGAACCCAGCGAATTTGTAAATTTACTTTTTAATAAAACTGTATTTGGACATCATCCCTATGCTTATCCTGTTTATGGAACTTCAGAAACAGTTTCAAGCATCAAAAGAAAAGATGTTTTAGCTCATTATTTAAAATTTTATAATCCTCAAAATATATCAATAGCGATAGTTGGTGACATTGATGATGAATTTATTAAAAATTTTGAATCAAAAGCTACAACATGGTCAAGTGGTGATACTAAAGAGAAAATTATAGCTACAAATAAAGAAGTTGAAAGTGCATTAAAAAATATAGTAAGTCAAAAATCACAAATTTCATTTCTTAGCAAAAAATCATTGGTGCAAACTCAGATTCGATTTGGGCAAGTATTTATTGAAAGAAACCATCCTGATTTTTTAAAACTTAGATTAGCAAATATGGCTTTTGGTGGTGCCTTTGCAAGCCGATTGAATCAGAAAATTAGAGATGATTTAGCTCTTACCTACGGAATTTCATCTTATATTGATGCTAAAAAACAAAGTGGTATGTTTGCTATGACTACTTTTTCTCGAAATGAAAAAGTTGGAGAAATTATTCAAGCCTCATTTAAAGAATTTAAAGAATTTCAAAAAAATGGGATCACAGAAAATGAACTTCTTGCTGCAAAGTCAGTTGTAATTGGACAATTTCCGAGAGCTGTTGAAACATTAGATGCATTAGCTTTTAATTTATTAGCTTTGAGATATTACGGGATTTCAGACACATATTTAACTAATTTTAATAAAACTGTTCAAAGTTATTCACTTTTAGAAGTTAATGATGTGATAAAAAGATATTTTGAACCTGAAAAATTACAAATTGTAGTTTTTGGACAAGATAAAGTGATTGATCAGCTTAAAACAATTTCACCTGAAGTTGCTCAAGTAAAAATGGTTTCTAAAAACTGGCGAAATTAGTTTTAACTTCTTATTTATTTTTTGTCTGGAGATTTTATCGGGTTGGTTTCATGACCAGCTCGATTTCCAGTGTGATTTCTCCAGTTGTATTCAGCATCATTTTTGATTCTGTTTGACCAGGATTCCCAGAGTTTCTTGGGGTGTTTATGAATAATATTTCCGTTATTATCAAATATTTGTGGATCTTTTCCAAATAAAAAATCGCCTATTGATTTTAAAATTCCCATTAAATATCTCCAAGATTCAAGTTCAAACAAAAACACAATATACCAAAGAACTTATAACTCTCAACTTGAGACTTAATAAATAACAGGATGTTCCAATTATATTTTCTTAGGATTTGCACAGACATCAATTAAGTCTAAGGCTTGATCTTCTTCAAGTTCAACCTTAGTATTTTTACTTTTTGAATTTGTAAAATAATTAAAACATTCAATAGCACCAACTTCTATGGCTTCATCCTCTGAAGATTCTCGATAAGTATTTGTGAATACTTTCCCATTTAGTTCATATTTAAGATTAAATGATTTTTTTGGAATTGAACTATTTAATCCTATATTACCATAACTAAGAGGTGCAATAATTAAAACAAGTACTAATAGTAAAACCTTTTGTAAATTGAAATTAAGTGTTAGTTTCATTTTATACTCCTATCTAATTTTTAAGTCTGATAAATTTCTGTAAGCAGTTTGACTTTACACTTAATTGGTAATGCAATTAAGTTGCCGAAATTGAATTCTCAAAACTCTCACTATTGTTTTAAGCGTTTCAATTTAAACCATTAAATTAAAATGACCAAAAAATGTTTAATGAGTATAATCATGTGAAAAGTCTTTTGACGTATTAAAATTGGAAAAGTTAGAAATAATACTTTTGAACAAATTATTTTTTCCATATAATTAAACAGAGAGGTTCAAATAAGATGAAAAATAATTTTCAAGGTGCTCATTTTGCGACATATATTTTGACAATAATTTTATCTGTTTTCATTTGTAATTGTGCTGCAAAAAAATCGGATGTGGCCAAAGTGCATGTTACCTTACAGAAATTGGATTTAAATATTTATCCAAACTCCTCATTAACTATAATTGATAATTCAACAAGTGAAGTTTTGGTGCATTCTTTTAAAGTTCCAATAATGGGTATTGCTCTCGAAAACCAAATTACAGGAAAAAGAAATGATATTTACAATTGTTCTGGAGCTTCGGGAGAAGAATGTTTAGTGGAACTTGCTTCAAGTACTGCAATGACAGATTTGTTAAATGCAAGTGCAGCTGTTGTAGATGAAGGTGAATTTGATTCTATTGCAATTTATCATTGTATTAAAGAAAATGGGTATTGGAGTAAAGTTACAGCTGAAGTAACAGATCCGCTGACATCAGATTCATATTATACCCATGCTAATTGGTTGATTAATACCACATCACCAGCTGAAGAACTAAAATTGCAAAATAAAAATTGTATGTTTCGAATACCATTAAATACTAAAATTAAAACTCAAACTAAACAAACTTCAGAAATTTCAATTTTTTATGATCCAAGAAATTTTATTCACTTTGGATTTTCATCATCTCATCGAGGATGGAGTGATTCAGGTTGTAGTGGTGATTCTAATTTTGATGGTGTAGCGGAGGGAGCATTTGTTTGTAGTTCTCCATTAGAAGCTATTGCATTAAGTGGGTCCACAGTTATTGCTTCAACAGAAAGATATTTAATAAATAATTTAAGTTTATTATCACTTTTTATTGCTGAAGATGGAACAGTATTAGGTGGTTCAATGAGGTCCTATTATAATAATCAACTGACTAGAGGAATTGAGTTTATATCTGATGTTAATTTAAAATCAGTTGCGATCAATTCTACTGATAATACACTTTACGAAGTAACCTCAATGGGTTCATATACTGATTATAATGCTACTAGTTTTTTTTTAACGGATAATTTCAAAAGATCTAATATTGGAGATGCAGAACAAACTGGAACATTTATAGATACAACTGGAACATCTCAGGTCATGACTTTTAAAAGGTTTGATTAGTCTAAGCTGCTTTCCCATTTTTCTTTAATAAAAATTTAAAATATTTATTTTCAATGACATCCATTTCCATTGGCGATCCATCATCGCCCTTAACCTCAGTTGGTGGATTTATATTTGAATGATCGAACTCTTTACCAAAAGAAAATAAAATTTGTTTTTCTACACCTGATTCTTCGCTATAATAAGGTACAAAAAAAGAATTTACAGTTCCATTATTAGGTAAGAATCCATCAACCATATTAATTTGGTCCACAATTATTTTTGGACATTTTTCATAAGTAATATTTGAAGCACCATATCTCATTAACCATCGAATCCATTCTCTAATACCACATGAGTTAATACTTTGAACATTTTCAAAATTAACGACAATATCTTGAGGATCTAATAAATTGACTTCAGTAAAATTAACATCCTCATCAAGAACACCATGCAATTCAATAAAAAATTTAGAACCATCATTTTTTACTTTTATGTTTTTTTGACTCATGGTTGCTCCTTAATTCATTTTCGAGATTCTTATTAAAATCTATAATCTGTATATTCTTACTTATATTTGAAAACTGCTTCTGACTCATTTTCAAAGGAAAAATACAAGTGAATCGAGTACAGACTTTAGTCTTAACTCCAACAATAATACTGAGGGAGTGATTAAATAAAATGTAACATCCAATTCCTGCGCCGCCAACATTTGAATCTAGATTTATATTTGAACCTGCACCTTTGGAGGATATTAAATTTAACCTTTTCATAAATTTATCAACATTTAGTGAACCATAGTAATCTACACAAGATATTGCAATTAGCTCTTGGTCGTGGGCAATCATAAGTTCAGATTCTTTTTCAGTGATAGGGAAATCATTACGTTGTGCTTCCCGTGGAGCATCGTAAACTGCATTCATGAAAAGTTCTTGAATAACTGCATTTATAGAGTCAATTGTCATACTAGATTTTATAATTTTAAAAAATTCTGTGCATTCATTTAGAACATTAAATTTATCTTCTTTTTTTCCAAATTGAATTCGAAAGGATCGAGGAATTTGATTAAAAATAACTTTCAATGGATCTCTTAAAAAAAGATCTGGATTTTCTATAATAAGGCTAGAGCGAATAATATCACGTTGATAAAATGGGCTACTTTTATTTACGATATTACAATAATTTTTAACAGTGGCTAATTCAATTATTTTATTATTTTCTAAATTTTCATTTACAACAGTTTGACTTGTATTTTTACTTTTACGTAAGCGTGTGTGATATTCAATTAATTCACTATTATTAAATTGCTCCTCTAGTTGTTCGAGGTTTAGAAAAAATGAAGGGGACTTGAATGTAAATTTCATGAATTTTTATCCTTACACTCAAGCATAAAAAAAGTAACATCGTCTTCCAATAAAGAATTTTGTCGATATGATAAAATAATTTCTTTGTATCTTTCAATTGCTGTTAAAGCATTGGGGTAATCTTTCATAATATCAACAAGTGTTTTTATTAAATTTCTTTCTCCAAAATATTCATTATTTTTATTTTTTATATCTGATATTCCATCAGTATAAAAAAAGATTGAATCACCCGGCATGAGCTGAATTGTAGCTTCTTTGTATTGTGTGTCTTTATTTTCCCCAAGGCGCGGATTATTAACATCAAAAAGTAATTTTAAATCTTTACGCTTTGGCGGTCCTGATTTTTTTGTAATTAGAAACGGGGGTTCATGACTTGCATTACAATAACTAAAAGTTAAATCTTTTAAATCTAACACTCCTAAAAAGAATGTCATCATAACCTTACCTTTTGAAACATCGTAAATAGATTTATTGAGAAGCCGGACATATTCTTTTGCAGTCAATTGAAAGTTTTCTATTACAGATGAGGCAGATCTTGCAGCCGATGTGATAAGAGCAGCGGGAGCGCCATGTCCTGTGGCATCACCAATGCAAACAAATACTTTATTTTCAACTTTAAAATAGTACCACCAATCGCCACCACATTCACTTGCTGGTTCATAAAAACCTGCAAGTTTAATTGTTTCAAAATCAGAATAGGCTTGAGGAAAAAGTGTTTCCTGTACGGTTTTTGCAGTTTGCAACTCGGCAGTCATTCTTGCTTTTTCGGCTGTTTCTTTCATGAGTCTAGAAATTTCAGTCGACATTAAATTAAATCCTTCAACGAGTCCTCCGACTTCATCATTTGATTTAATCTTTAATCTAAAATTAAAATCTCCATTAGCAATTTTTTGCGTACCTTCAAATAAATCTTGTATGGCTTTTGTCAATGATTGGGAACTGAACATACTTATTAATACTGTAATTGTAAGTAGAAAACCAAAAAATAATACTGATTTTCGTAATAATGTTTTAATTGCCGATAAGGCATGTTTTTTATCAATTAGTGTCGTTACAGTTAAATCTGAAAACCCAGTTTTAGAAAAAGATGTTAGGTAACTAATTTTATTAGAACCAGTAATAATTTCTGTTCCATCATTACCATTTTTTTTCTTTAATTCAGAAAAATAATTTTTATTTAATAAACCGCTTAAATTTTTAGAATCATCAATAGGTATTCCCAATAGGATATCACCAACATCATTATTCAAATATATTTTTAATTGTGAGGGATTCTGAAATGTAGAGACAAGATTTAAGTTTTTGTAAACTATAGCTACAATAAATTTAAATGATCCATTTTCAGGAGCAATTTTTTCAAAAAGAACTAAGCTGTTATTGTTGAAAATATTTTTCACAATTCTTTGGCGTAGATCAGCTTCAACTAACCAAGTAACTAACTCAGGATTAGTTTTTGACCAATCTTTTTGAATAAAATCATTTTGTTCAATTTGCTTGTCGAGATTATAATTATTATTTTCATATTTAAAAAAAGTTAAACTTAAAATTTCTTTATTAGAGTTTAATATTTCTTGGGTGATTCCACCGGGAGAGCCAGAAGTGATATATTCTTTAAATGCTGGTTTAAGCGAAGTAATTACGCTAATAAATTGATTTTTAACTTGAGCCGATATTGAACGAGAAACATTTGAGGTACTATCAAAAACATATGCAATTTTATCTTGTTCAAAAATATTGATAACAAGATATAGATAGGCAGATAAGGTCATTAGAGGGACCAATGTTAAAAGCAACATTATTTTTGTTTTTAATGATAAGCCGTTATATTTTAACATGCAAATATCATCGGAGGATTTTCAGAATACTTGATAGGACTTTGTTTAGACTAGATTAAGGTGTTGAAGAATTGAGTTGGTAGATTGCTTTTTCTAAGTCTGATTTAAGATTTTGAATCTTTGAAGAGGTAGAAAGGTGACAGTTATCTCCCTCATTACAAACCTTTGGAATTTTACAGTTTCCACTACCGTCACCTCGTGTGTAATCAGCATGTCCATTTGAGATAATTCCAACTACATTTCCCGTTTTAGATTCAAATACAGGTGATCCTGAATTGCCTTGAAATACGTCGAGATTTGATTTAAATGCCCGTTCTTTAATTTGCATTATATATGCAGAGTTAACAATTTTAGTAGGAAGTCCCTTAGGATATCCAACAGCAAATAAAGTATCACCAATTTGTAATTGAAAATCAAAATTTATTTTTAAAAAGGATCGATCGTTTACAGGACGGTCCAGTTGAATAATTGTATAATCCACATCTCCAAAGTTTTGATAATTCCGAGCCACTACTTTTTTGCAAGTATAAACTTTTGAATTTGGGATGCTAGTGTATCCTTTGTCTTGAGAATTTGATAACGTGTAATCAAATATCCATGAATTATCATTGCAATCAGTGGCATCAATAAAACAATGTCCAGCTGTAACTATTAATTGTGGATGCACTAAAAAACCTGTGCAATGTGGACCAAGAATTTGTTGTGAAAATTTTGAATTTTCACAATATCTTTTATTTAATGTTGTTCCTTTTACAGTATAGCCATTTCCTGATTTTACTAAATTTTGATTTTCAATCATTCCGGCAATGCTTTGTACTTTAGAAAATTCAATTTCATTAGAATCAAAGGCTTCAATTCGATTATCGTCGCCATAAATTGCAAAAGGGTGGACAGTTGAAGCAAGTGCAGTTTTACATCCTAAAATAATACAAACAATAAATTTTAATTTTAAACTCATAAATAATTCTCCTCTAAATAACGGCTCATGATTAAGTCTGATCGCTTCGCGATTATATCAGACATAATCATGAGCCGTTATTTTCCTGTTTGTTGGGGGGTGATTTTCAATCCCCCCGTATTAAACGGCTCATGATTAAGTCTGATCGCTTCGCGATTATATCAGACATAATCACGAGCCGTTATTTTCCTGTTTGTTGGGGGGGCGATTTTCAATCCCCCCGTATTATGAAAACCCAGTTAAAAAGTCACACTATTCGCATTGATTTAGTCGTTCAAAATAGGGATGACAAGCTAAGTAATGTTCCATTTTTGTTTGGAACACTTTGTTCCAAAAGTAATTGCCTTTTTGTTAAAATAAAAATAAGAATATTTTCATAGGGAGTTATTAAAAACTTCCAAGTTTAAAAGGGGGGAATTATGAAATTATCAATATTCTTAACAATGGGATTTTTTGCCATGAGTCTAACAACTCAATTCATTTTTGCTGCTGACAGCTCCTTAAGAGCTACTCGTCCAATTCGAAAAGCTTTTACTCCAAAACTAGGAGGAGTAATAGTAGGTGGAAAAGATTGTTTAATAGAAACTAAAGATATTACATTAAAACAAATATCCAATGGTGAGTATGAAATTCATTTTACAAAGGCAAGTAACATTGTATCTGGAGATCAACCAACCTTAATAAGTCCTATTCTGGCGGTAGATTCAGGGAGTGGTAGTATTAATAGATCAGTTTGTACAATTGCTATCCCTGTACAGTTTAATAAAGCAGCGAGTGTTCAGTTTAAAGAATTGTTTATTTCTGGTTTTCAAAGTTTAAGTTTACCAGAATTTGCATCTTTTAAAGGAGAGGTGTTTTTTTCTGGTTCACGAGGAGAAAGTTTAGATTTAAATTTTGTAAATTTTGATTCGATGATCGCTTATAATTTTGATTTATCCCGACAATCAGAAATATATGTAGAAAGTGGATCCTCGCAAATTATTAGATTTAATTTTTCGATGATTATGAAATCAGATGATCATTCATTTACATTACTTGACCATTTAGGATTAAGATTTCTTGTGAAAAACTAAGTTAGGATATTGCTTGAATCAGAATAAATTAAGACACTTTTTAAAAGAAGAGTTTTCTCAAGCTCAAATGAGAAGACCAGGATACTCACTCCGCTCCTTTGCAATGCGACTCGGAGTGAGTCCTTCTGTTGTTTCCGAAATTTTTTCAGGTAAAAGAAAAGTCTCTATTAAAATGGCACAAAAACTTTTAAACAAGTTAAACTTGGCGCCTGATGAGATGCAAAAAGTTACCAGTGTTGCTGGTACTGAATATGCAGAATTAAAAGTTGACCATTTTAATATGGTAGCGGAGTGGCACCACATGGCAATATTATCTTTATTAGAAACAAAAGGTTTTCAAAATCGCCCCAATTGGATTGCTAATCGCCTTGGTATATCAACGCAAAAAGTAGAACAAGCAATGGAACGATTGTTTAAATTAGAAATGATAAAATTAGAAAATGGAAAGTTAGTTCGTTTAGAAATTAATTATAAATCTCCAGATGAGGTGAGTTCAGTTGCAATCCGTAAATGGCATAGAGATCATTTAGAAAAAGCAATACTTTCACTAGAAAAGGATGATTTAGTTACCCGTGACTTTATTGGAATGACAATACCTATACATCATAATGATATTGCATTAATAAAAAAAAGAGTCCGAAGTTTTTTAGAAAAATTATCGGGGGAACTTGATCAAGGATTAAAAGACGAAGTTTATCAACTCAATTTTCAATTATTACCCTTATCAAAAAATAAACTTTAGATAAGGATCGTTTTACAAGGAGGGGGCAATTTATGAAAATAAAAATAGTTTTTGCAATTTTAATTTCCGTATTATTTTCAAATATAGGAGAGAGTCGTGGCGGTGGTTTTATTGTTGGAAATGGTGGAGATCATATTCGAGCAACTTTTTTAAAAGTAGGTGCTGAAGTCATAAGTTTTTTAAAAGAAACTGAACAAGGGCAAAGTTTAATTTCAAAAAATCAATTATCAATAAATTCGTTAGAACAAACTCTCGATATTCAAAAAATTTCTGTTGTTGAAAATGGATTAAAAGATAATTTAGAAGTACCAGTAGATGCTACAGGTAGTACAAATGAAATTATTTTAAATAAATCAAGTTGGATGGAACATTTTGAAAAAGAACGTGATATTTATTATTTAGTTTTTCATGAGATGTTACGCGGAATTGGTTTTAATGATGATAATTATGTTATTTCAAAAGTAATAAATCCATTTCCAATACAGCGACGTATTATAACTCGAGTGGAGTCCATTTATCCATTAATTGAGGCTGATTCTTTTAAAAAAATATTCTCGATTCAACAATTAAAATTTGCAGGAACTGGTTGCCCAACTAATGCAGTGGGAACTTTGGCTGAGTTTGACTTTGAACGTAATATCTTAGATTTCAAATTTTCGAAATATAATATTGTGAGAAATGAGTTAGTTACTCAATTATCTGATAGTTTTATTGGTCGCAAAGATTGCACAGTGGTATTACCTTTTGTGTTACCACAAGGTAAAAAACTCACAGTGACACAAATTGATTTTTCAACAAAATTTGAAGTTAATAGAGGTGATAAAGTTTCGCTTACTAATGAAGTTTTTTTTGCAGGACTCACAAAACCTAGAATCACTAAAGCATCACCTCAATTTTTAGAAAACACTCAAGGTCGACTTTTACTTCGACGAGATGAAGTTTTAAAAAGTGAATGTGGCCAAAGCGGACTATTACGAGTAAATACCTCCGCAATTCTAGATTTTAAAAAGATTTTATTTAATAATAAACCAGAGGCCGGTGTTAAAACTAATGATGATAGCATCGTAGATGTGGATCGTGTTTCACTCTATTTTAAACTTGATGATTGTTAAACTAGATGATTGTTATAGTTAGGGGTAATTAAAAAACACC
The DNA here is from genome assembly GCA_005793345.1 of Bdellovibrionales bacterium. Lineage (GTDB taxonomy): Bacteria > Bdellovibrionota > Bdellovibrionia > Bdellovibrionales > Bdellovibrionaceae > SXSU01. The sequence continues at coordinate 5,766 of SXSU01000113.1, read as the reverse complement.
CTCCCCCTTTCCCCAACAAACAAAAAAAAGGCAAGTCAAAAAAAAATTACATCTCCATTAAGAGTTTTTTCTGAGTTTATTGAATAAAATAGAAAAATCGAGTATAAGTTCGACGATCTAGGATGGTGTTTTGATGAAAAGCAGGATGCTTTTTAATATATTTATTATTTCGATGTCTCTTTTTTCCCTTCAAATTAAGGCGCAAAGTTTATTTGATCATTTTAAAAAAAATGGAAATGGTGATATTAATCTTTATAACGGTCATGTTGCCGGTTCTGGTCAGATAATTGTAAAAAATTTAATGGATATAGATTTGTTAAAAGAGGAAATGATTTATGAATATGAAGTTTTATCACCTAAATTTCAATTTCGTGTTCAATCTCCACAAAAGAATTTTGAATTATTAGATGTCTCAGCAGATGGAGAGTCATTAATTTGGAGTAGTAAGGTTAATGATGAGTATGAATACATTATTTCAAAGAAAAACGGAAGATCGATTACTAAATTAAATGAAATTGCTCCTGCTTTTCGATTTTTAAATGTTGCATTTAATCGCTATAATTCTAATGAAATTTTATTACTCAGCAATAACTCAAGATCCATTTACTCTTTGACTGTTGGAGCAAACAACTTAGAAGTATTGTTTGAGTTTCAACCACAAACACAAATAATATATGGATTTGATTATTTGAGTTTAGGAACAAATCCAATTTTGAAAGAAGGATTAATAACTGATAGTGAGAATAAAAGAATTTATTTTAAATCCTATGATTTAGTTACTGGTGATTTGTATTTAACATCTTTTTCTCGCTTGCAAAAAAAAGTATTAAATCATTTCACTTTATTTAAAAAAAACGAAGTTGGATCTTTAAATTCTATAAATAGTGTAGGGACAATTGTCGATCAAGATTTATTAATCATAACTAAGAAAGATATCATTATTAAATATTCATTGAGTTTGCAAACTCAGGAGCATATTCCATCGCAAGGCATGTCTCCATTATCTCAAGTTTTTAATTATGGAAATAGCCAACTAATAGTTTTAGAAGCTAAGTCTAATTTTGTAAAAATATTTCATTACAATAAACAAAATAATATTTTGAGTGAGCGCTATGATTATAACTCTCATTTTATGAAAATGAAGATAAGTAAATTTGTTTATGTATTAGGGAGTCCGTACCTTATTTATCTTGATTCAACTCAAAATAAGTTTTATGAGTTTAATTTATACACTTTAAAATCTAAACCTTTTAGACCAATTTTTGGTTGGGTAAAATCAGCGTTTAAAATTCAAGATAGAATTTATTTTAATTTTGAAGATAAAAAAAGTTTTTTAGTTGAATTAAGCGAAATGACTGCACATCAAGCAGAAATGAAATTCTCACAATTGACTCCATTGTTGTATTCAGAAGAAGATCTTCAAACAGATTCTCTTGCTGATTTTAATGCTAAGCTTATTCATTTATTAAAATTAGAAAATACAGAAATATTAAAAAATCAGCTTATCAGATTTTTTAAATTAATTACAAAACTAGAAGTTGAAAATATGAAATCTACTTTTAGACCTAGTTCTTGGAAGCTCATTGTTAGTTATTTAAAGCCATTACATCATCTGCTTAGTGTTTCCGAAATTGAAATTCTCGGTGAATATCTTGCTACTCCATTAACTGATTTAATTACACAAAATCCATTATTTACGAATGTTTATTCTTCCAAAATTGCCAATGTAATTATTGCTTCTGTAAATTCATCTTTTGGTTTAGTAAATGCGGATAAATCTGATTTTACTATTGTGAGTGCAAATACAGAATCTAAGGCATATCCAATTTCTTTTGCAAGTCTTCCAATTGATAATGATTCGAATACATATTATTTAGATGGTTTATACTTTAAAATATTTGATTCCATAGATTTAAATGTAAGCCAAAGCCAGCACTTTCAATTTAATTGGAAAGGACCTGTCAAGAATAAGAGTCCATTATCTGAAATTGCAGTGAGGGGCGAAATTGCTATTCAGGATATTCAATATTTAATAAATAAAAAACCTTCCCCTAATTATTCTCAGATGATTATAGATAATAACTTTACTGGTTTAATTGCTATCAGTTCAAATTTAGGAGCTGGTCCAGTATCCTTAGTAAAAATGTATCTTAAGTATTATACGGAGCAAGGATTTGACTTTGGCGAAATGACATTACGTTTTCCAGACTCTCGTAGAGGTTTTTTAGAAAAATTAATGTATGCCTTTTTATACCCAAGTGAAGTTCAAAATATTGAGAATGCGAAAGATTGGATTTCAAATAAAATTTCATCAAATGAGTTGGATTATTTTATAAAAGAAGCCCATGGTGGTGGTGATGATAAAGTCATTCGTCTGGCTTCAAAAAATTATTTGATCAAGGGTGAAAAACGTCGAGACGATGGCGTTCTTGAAAAAGTATATATTATGTATCCTAACTTTGATGAAGAAAACACAGGCGATAATTCTAGTCCAGTTGAACTCACTCTAAGTAATGAAGAGTTTAGTCATACTTTAAAAAGGAGGCTTGAAAACAAAGGAACCGAATTAATTTATTTTAATATCAGTTGTTGGTCTTCAAAGAAGGCCATGAATGAACTCATTGTTGCATCTAATCCGTTATTAGTTGAAATTGCTTCCGATGCGTCAGTGTTGTCCTTTACAAATAGAGAAAATGCCCATGCTCGAGTACTGCTCCATGAATTTAGAAATTTTCACACTTATGAAGAGATAAGAAAGAAATTAACAGATGTGAACTCTGCAAATCATAATGTATATCCATTTATTTTTCCAGATGAGGCAAAATATGATTCTGAAATTTGGAGTCAATTCAAAGCGGCACTAAACTATAGTATTTCTGGGCTTTAGTGCATTCAAATAGTCGGGACAAAGATCCTTTGTTGAATTATATTTTAGAGTTGAGCTAGAATTAACATGAAGGGTTAAATGGTGCCAATATGTTTAATAAATTTGTTATAATTTTTCTTTCATTGTTTTTTTTAACATTTAAAATAAGTGTTTCACTTGCAGACAAATATGATAGTCAAGGTGATCCAGGTTTAACAAATGATGAAATTGTAACTCTTAAAAAATCAAATGATGAAGTAATTGTTGCTCTAAATAAAGCGATTGTGCTTCTACAACAAATGCAAGAAAGTCATACCACTCTTGAAAGTAATAAACCAGTATCTCTTGGTGGTGATTCAGGAATTGTAGATGGGGGGAAAAATCAAAGTTCTTTATCTCCTCAAACAGAAGAAAAAATTGAATCACCCGCTACAGAGTCTGGTGGTGATAAATAAATGGGTGGCCAAGTCACCATTTTTTTAGTTTTTATCTTCCAAGTATTATTTTTATTTTTTGCAATGTTAATCAATGTTGGAATGTTGGTTCATCATAAAATAAATTTGCAAAACTCAGTTGACCTCGCAGCTTATTATGGAGCAATGAAACAAGCAGAAAGTTTAAATGCAATTGCCCATATTAATTATCAAATTCATCAAGCCTGGAAACTTTTAAACTACCGATACCATGTCATCGGAACAATGGGGTATGATGAGCATCCAGCTAATCCAAATAATTCGGGTGCGAGTGTTCAAGATGAAATTTCAAATAACCCAGCAGATATTTTATGTATGAGTTTTGATGATATATATTGTTCTAATGCGAATTTTCAAGTAGCAAATCAACTAGAGTGTAACACTCCAGCTGGTGGAAATAATACTAATATTTGTAGAAGTACAATACATTTTGGTATCAAATCTATGAAGGTTCCTGAAGTCATTGGTTTTGGAGGTTGGGATTCCGATGTTGCTTCAAAAATGAAAAAAGCTGTAGAAACTTCTGTAGAAATGTTTAAAAATCAAGGAGTAATTAATTTTCAGTTGGTTAATTTATTTATAGCAATGTTTCGAGCAGATTCACGAAATCGAAGGTCAATAATTACTGAAATCGCAAATCAATTAAGTTTATCCACAGATGATTTTTTAGATTTAAATGGTGTAGATAGAGTAAAAACAGGTGTGCAAAAAACATTAGATTATAATTTAACAGAACAAAATCGTAAATTTCGAAACTTTAAATTTTTCAACTCAATGGGTGACCCAAACTGTAAAACTCCTAGTCGAACTAATGGCCCCCCAAAATGGTTAAATGAAATTGTTGTTGTTCCACAGTTTTTTTATTTTGATGCTAAAATTGATGGTGATCCTGCTAATCAAGTTGGATTCGATGGGACTCCCGTTGTCGCTTCAAAACGGCCTTCAATGTTAGAGTCCACTGGTTTGTCTCAAGAAAATATAGATCGAGTAAAAAAGTTAAATGAGTTATCTACGATTAATAGAGATATGTTAACTAACGATCCCCAAGACTTTCAAGATGTCATCGGTGTTGAAAAAAACCCTTGGTGTTTAACCTATGTCGGAGTCTCGGCAACAGCTACTCCGACGCTTCCATTTATGCCTTCATCCCTAATTAAAATACCACTTAAAGCTGTTGGGTTTGCAAAACCCTTTGGTGGTAAAGTTGGTCCATGGTATTTTTCGCAATGGAGTCGAGGTTCTAATAGTTCTGATGGAACTGTCAAAGTGGATAATTTACTTCCTCCCAAACGAGACTCTTACATCTCAATGGCAAGCTTACCAGAGCAAACTGATAAATTGCTTGGTAACTTTTCGCGATTTCCAGGTGACACATCAGGTATGCGTTCGGATCTTGTGAAAAAAAATTATGGACTTGTAATTAGAACTGCCCAAGCAGGTAACCCTACTTATAATTTATTTGAAGCGTACTTTAACCATAAATTATTTGATATTGTTAATGGAGGAAATATATTTTCTAATAATTTATTTATGCCACCAACCCTTGATATGTTGGCAGATCCCTATAGCCCCATGGGAAAAAAATTACGAGAAATTGAATTGCTAGGAATTGTTCCAGATCTTTTTGATATTACCTATTACTCAATAGAACCTAACTTCACAAGCTTGTATCTTCCAGTTCTTAAATCAAATCCAAAAATTAAAAATTTATTTCCTCGAGGAGATCTGGGGTCACGTTATCAAAGTTCAAGTGTGCAATCTCCAGATGATACTATAGGTGAATTTAATATCATTCGCCAATTTTCTACTGTGTATGATGTTCCTGGAGGAGGTGGAGGCGGAATATATGCTGCAAATTTATCAAGCCCTGATGGTTTATTTTTTAAAGTGTACAAAAGAAATCCAAACGCCACTGATGATCCTGTATGGGGAAGAATGTTAACTGATTGGTCTGAGGTTTCCCTTTTAGAATACTCTTTAGATAATCCTGATATGGATAATTTTTTTGGTAAATGCAAAGAACCCGTCACTGCCAATTTACAACTTCCAGGCGAAAATCCAACACAAGGGGAATGTGTAAAAGGCGGTCGCACTGGACATTCAGTAAAAATTATATCAAGACAATTTTTAGAATCCAATTTACAATTGGGTGGTGAAAACTCTGGAACAGGTTCAATTATTAATCCACCACCAAGTGATTTTTACCCTTAACCGAAAGTGTTTCAAAGTAAAACATTTTTGAAGGTAGATTTTGATACATTAAAATGCATTCTAAAAAAATTCTTAAAGTAAATTAAAAATCTAGCCGATGATCCTGGTAGAAATTATTTGGGAGTAACAGCAGTATGTTTGCTATCAAAAAAAGTTTACCACTAATTATTTTTCTGCAAAATTTATTTTTATTATTTTATTTAAATTTTGCTTTTG
>SXSU01000112.1 GCA_005793345.1 Bdellovibrionales bacterium | reverse complement strand
GCATCTCCACCACTTGTTAATATAGCAATTTTTTTTAATTCCATATTAAAAACTTATTCTTATTTTTTAAAAGTGGCAACTACATTCACGTGAAAAATTTTAGTGGGTAAATAAAAAAGTTCCTAAACTAGGGTTGAGTTATTCAAGTTATTTACCAAGTGATTTAGGTCGTTATTTTTTTTTTCAAAGAAAAACTCGTTTTCCATAAATTGAATCCACCTAAAATATTTTTTACATTAAAGTTGTTTTGAATTAAAATTCGAGATGCTAAATAGCCACGATATCCGGCCTGGCAAAAAATAAAATATTTTTTTTCTGAATTTAAATTTTTTAAATTTTCTCGAAGTGTAGACAAGGGCATTGATATAGCTCCTGGAATACTTTCAAAAATAAACTCTTCTTTTTCTCGAACATCAAGTAGCACAACTGAATTGGGATTTTTATTCCTCTCCAAAATATACTCATGAAAATCTGCAGCAAAATGGTCTCCGCGCAAAACCCCAGAAGCAACCATTCCTGCCATATTAATTGGATCCTTCGCAGAGGAATAGGGCGGAGCATAAGCTAGATCAAGATCCTCAAGATCAAAAACTGTAAGGTTAGCAAAAATTGCAGTTGCTAAAACATCAATGCGTTTATCTATACCTTTTTTACCAATTGCTTGAGCACCTAAAATTTTACCATCTTCGGCTGAGAAAATGATCTTTAGCATAACTGCCTCAGATCCTGGATAATAGGAGGCATGTGATTTTGATTCCACCCAAGCGGTTTTATAATTTAATTTTGCATGCAATGCAGTTTTCTCATTTAATCCTACAGAAGCTGCTGTTAATGAAAATAATTTTACAATACTTGTACCAATTGTACCATTATATTGAACCTTGCGACCTTGAATAATATCTGCAACGATTCTCCCTTGTCGATTTGCAGGACCCGCTAAAGGGAGTCTTACTGTTGCTCCCGATTTGCGATCAAAAGTTTCGATTGCATCGCCAATTGCAAAAATATTATTGTCAGAAGTACGAAGTGAATGATCCACTTTAATACCACCAAGAGTACCAATTTCTAACCCTGCTTCTTTTGCTAATTTTATTTCTGCGCGAACGCCAATTGCAAACAAAACCATTTGCGTAGAAATTGAAAAAGTACTTTGATCAGATTTTTTTAAAACTAAATTTAGCTCATTTAAAGTTTCTATTTTTATAACTTCAGCATCAGTTACTACTTCAACTCCTCGTTGAGTAAATTCTTTTTCGATAAAGGAACTCATCTCGGGGTCCATTAAAGGCATTACTTGTGGCGCTTTTTCAATTAAAGTTACATTCAGGCCCCGTTCACGAAGATTTTCTGCAACCTCTAAACCGATAAAGCCCGCTCCTACAATTGATACATGTTTTATTTTTTTATGAGTCAATGAATTCATAATTTTGTCAAGATCAGGTATATTTCTTAGAACAAAAACTTCTGGCAAATGATGCCCTTCAATTGACGGTAAAATTGGTTCTGCTCCAGGAGAAAGTACTAATATATCGTAGGACTCTTCAGTTATGGTGTTTGAAACCAGGTTTTTAAGAGTAATTTTTTTATTCTTTTTATCTATTGTTAAAGCTTCAGTAAAATTTCGAGTGTCAACATTAAATTTTTGCTTAAAGTCTTCAACAGTTGTGACGATCAACGAATCCCTATCAGCAATTGCACCACTCATATGATAGGGCAAACCGCAGTTGGCAAATGATATGTATGGCCCTCTTTCTATCATAATAATTTGATCCTGTTCATTTAGTCTTCTTAAGCGTGCAGCACAAGATGCACCACCAGCTACTCCTCCGATTATGATAATTTTTTTTGCCATGCTTATTTCCCCCTAGCAATTACAGTATTCTGCTTGAATGGTTTTCATTAATTGAGTAATTCTCTTATCTGCGACTGAGTAGTATAAAAATCTTCCCTCTCGTCGACTTTGAACTAATTTTTCTATTTTCATACGAGTTAAAAATTGAGAAATCTGTGATTGCGAAATATCACACAAATCCACTAACTCAGATACAGATCTTTCTTGATTTAAGAGATGACTCAAAATGATCAATCTTTGAGGATGAGAGAGTGCTTTTAAAATCTGACAAACCATCTCACATGATTTCTGTATTTTTTTTATTGAGACGTTCATATTCTATGCCTTTTCTTTAAAAGTTTCAAATATTGTCACCTTGACATATTACAATATAATACTATTATTATATTATAATACTGTAATATATAAAAATCTATTGGAGGTCAATATGGAAATTCTTAACGCAACAACTTTCAAGTCAAAGGTCTTTGATTATGAAAAAAATAAAGATTGGGTATTTAAAGGTGATAAACCAATGATTATTGACTTCTATGCGGACTGGTGCGGACCTTGTCGCGCTTTAGCACCAATTTTAGAAGAGGTTGCAGAACAATATAAAGGTAAAGTCGATATCTATAAAGTTGATACCCAAAGCTCCCCAGAGCTCGCTGCACTTTTTGAAGTTAGAAGTATACCATCAGTATTATTTATTCCAACGAATGGCCAGCCTGCAATGAATGTTGGATTTATGTCGAGGGAAGCCTTTAGCAAAGCAATAGTTCAAATTTTTGAGTTAAAAACCATATTATAAACGACTGTCTATTTTCGATATAGATGTCTACGTAAAATTTAATTTTTAAAGTTATCCGACAAAGAAATATCTCGAGTTAACCCACCAAATAATCCTTGATATACGTCGGCCTCCAACCATTGAATTTCGTCTGCCATTTCATCTTTAAAAATTATTTTAGACCAAAAACGGTGAATAGCATCCCAGTTGTAACCCCTTTCTTTAAGTCGATCTTTTGATTCAAAAGGTGCTGAGCTGGCAATGATTTGAGTCATAGGACGACGAGCATTGTTCAACATTTCTAATAAGTAGGGAGAATTGGAATTTTCATCTTTTAAGCTTAATAAATAAAGTAACGCATCAACATCATTCATTGCACGATGTGAATCAGTAAAAAATCCGTGGTAAATATTTAATAACTCGAGTTTTGAACTATTGTAGCCCTTATTGTTCCAATCGATATGTTTATACGTGCAGGCCCAAATTTTATCCTTTGATATTTTTGATTTTTTATCAATGAAAGATCTATCAAATCGAGCATTATGAGCAATCATCAAACTGCACTCATCTAAAATAATATCAACTTGACTCCAATCAATGTGTTTATCGACAACCATTTCATTAGTGATTCCTGTAATCTCAATAATTTTTGGCGGCAATGGCATGCCTGGATCTTGAAAACTTGTATATGACTTTCGAACATCAAGTATTTCACCTGATATACGATTAAATAAAAATTGTTTTATGGCAATTTCAATTATTAAATCTTCATTTTGATTTAAGCCAGTGGTTTCAATATCCAGCACAGCTCCAATTCGCACTTGATCAGGGTTCGTTTTAAGCCAAATCGAGGATGCATATGAATCTGAATAATATAGAGGTTTCACAATAGGGCAACCTTCTAATCTCTTTAAAGTTACAGTGTTTCCATCTTTAGATTTTCCGATCCAGCGAAAAGCCATAATTACTCCTGTCTACTTGAGGGATATAATTACTATGTTATTATGAAAATACAAACTTTAGTTTGTGTTTTCATAATACGGGGTGATTCAAAAATCACCCCAAACAAACAAGAAAATAACTGCTTATGATTATGTCTGATATAATCAGCGCAAGCTGATCAGACTTAATCATATTTTGAACTTGAAGCTAATCTTATGAAAGAAGCAGAACGGCTTGCAGCTTTAAAACGAAAACAACCTTCAGTGCCAGTAATGGATTTTAATCTCACTGATTTAAATGGGGAACTTAAGTTATCTCAATTATTTGGTTAAAAGAACTCACTTTTAATAATTCATAATATGGGTTCAAGTTGTAACTATTGTACGCTTTGGGCTGATACTATTAATGGCTTTTTACATCATCTAGAAAGTGAATCTTCAGTCATACTTTGCACTCCCGATTCACCTGAAGTACAAAGACAGTTTGCCCTTTCGCGGGGTTGGAAATTTCGAATGGTTAATGATCAAGAAAAATCTTTTAGTAAAGACAGTGGTTATCTAAAAGAAGATGGTAAATCTTTATAAGAATTATAATAGTTGATTTTAAAAAAAGAGAAAGTATGAAATTGTAAAATCCCCCCCCTAAAAAAGTATCCTAAGTTAGAATAAGCTAATTGTAAGTGCAGTATTCATTTAAAATAAGAGTAAAAGTTATGTTACTGGATTTATAAAAAGTAAAAACTCTGCTTTTTAAATCAGTCATTTTATTTCAATTAAATCTAAATATTATAAACTTTAATTCTGGAAATTCCAATACTTTCATCAAATCTCGATCAAGTGTTTTTGGCTCGCTCTCCTTATCGAGTTCGAAATCGATTTAAGATAAATTCGAAAACTGATCTTTTTTTTGGATTATATTTTTCGATCTGAAACCTGACTTCTAGAGTTGTTACCTGCTTTACAAGCTTATTAAGTAGAGGTACCGAAGCATAAAACACAGGATAGGCTTGGGTAAAATCTGTTTCTGAAGCTGATATTTGAATTCTTATGTCAGAGTAATATTCTGACTTGTCTATCAATTCCACTTTGATAGGATTTTGGGTCTGGACCTTTTCAGACAGTAACTGGATGATCGATTTGGATAGTCCTGGAAATGCCTCATTCAACTTATATACCTTCTTTGCTTCGATCTGTTCCTGTCTAGTGCTTTCAATCTCATCATCATCCACTAAGTCTGAACTCGACAGTGCGCCATCAAATTCCTCAATGAGTTCGAATCGTTTACTTAACTTATAGACTTGATCACACACCTCTTTAAATTTCTCTTCAGAAACCGTTGATGATCCTTTGATGGTTATGCAGACGCAACTGCGATATAAAGCATAGTCACCAGTCAAGCCCCTATCGACTAGCTTAACATTAGGAACTCTTGGGGAAATCTCGTACGGTGGAATGATTTCGAAACAACTAAGCGAGAACTCGCGTATAGAAGAACTACATTGACAAATATCCTCAACCGGGTCTTCATTAAGCTCCGTATAAAGCCAGTTTTTAAATCCGCTTGTGTTCGTAATTTCGGAGGGGCAAATTGCATAATTAATTGTGATAGCCATACCTTCGGATAACACTGAGTAGGTCAATTGGTCATCAATCAAATCTTTTGGAGCCGCACATTGCTACGGTTAAGCGCTGAGATCCAATTCAATGAGTTTAAAGTGCTGGCTAGTTTTCCATATGTTTTTGTTCGGTGTGAACAGTTCATATCTTTTCGATACACTTTTTGAATTTGGCTATTATCTCAATGGTCATCGATTCACTTACAACTTTTGATAAGATTTTTGAAAATCAGAAAAGAAGAGATTTGTAAAAAAAAGCACTGAGCTTTGACTGATAAGAAAAACAAAAGCGAAATTAATTTTACTCAAATCAAGTTTACGGGCTTATTTATTTGCAATTTGAATTATTTTAAATATTTTTGAAACAGAAATGGGATAAATATGAGTCCGATAAGTACTCTTATGTTACATTAATTATACTTAAATTAGTATTATCTATTTTTCACCATTGATAAATCATTAAAATTGTATTTTTATTACACATGAAAATAGTTTAATCGAAAGTTGAGAATAAATGATCTTTAGACCTAAATATATTATAGAATATTTTTTTAGTTCGATCTTAATTTTAGTAATTATATGCTCTTGTGATTCAAAGAAGTTAGCTCAAATTCCGACCACAAAAGTAGTTAGTGCAGATTTTAACTCAATATACACTGAAATTCTAAGTAAAAATTGTGTTCAATGTCACGAACCTGAAGGCAGTGCTACTGTTAATAATTTCGTACAACTTGATTTTTCAACAGCATCATCAGCCTATCAAACATTGACAACTGAAACCTCAACTGGTGTTGCTGCAAATACAAATGGACAGTGTTTTGGAGTTCCCCTCATTGTTAAAAGTAGTCCTACTGAATCTTATATGTTAGCAACACTTTCTACACAATATAATCATACAAACTTTTATAAAACTGATTGCTCCCCTTACTTACCAGACGCACATGGGGCGACAGTATCTGCATCAGATCTTGATGCCATAGTAAAGTGGATACAAGATGGAGCACTTAACAATTAAAAGTTAAGATTTATCGTTAAACATCTAACAGCCAATTGTAATTTATCTTTAAATCTTTTAGCCCATTTGGGTCCTGTTTTTCTAATTCAATATTTACTAACTCATTATTGATATTATTAACATCTACAATGTTATTATTTAAAACTTTATTTTGATAAATTATCCATAAATATTTTAAGCGCCAGTGCTCTTTCAGTGAGTAAATATTTGCAGAGTCTAATTGCTTTTGATATCCCGTTAAAGTTTGCAAAACAATTTTTGATAGGGAATCAGAATTAAATTTTGAATATATATTCTTATTTAAAATTCCGTGGACTAAATAATTATTTAAAGTCTTAGTCACAGTTGGTGAAAAGGTTCCGTTTTCCTCGGCAAACTCGATGCAATGCTTAAGGGCCAATTGTAAAGTTTGACTTGCAATTATAGAATTAGAATTAGAATTAGTTTGTAAATCTGCCAAACGAACTTCAGACTGAATCAAATTTGGTAAATCGTTTTCTAACAATTTTATTCTATTTTCTAAAGCCTGCTGTTGCTCTTTCACGTTACCCAACTGAGATAAATAACCGTATACTAAATTTTGAGTCTCACGTATAAATTCTTTATCTGGAGAATGAGGTAGTAAATTTAAAACTAAACTAAATATATTTTGTGAATCACTTTTTCTATTGAGATTAAATAACAAAACAGCTTTTGAAAATAAAACTTTTGTGCGAGTCGGTTCATTTAAATTAACAAAATTTACCCCTGCAATTCTTTCAATTTGTTCATAAGCCTCTTGGGCCTCATCCCAGTTCTTTGCAATTATAGAATAAAATCCAAAACGTTCAAGAAATTCAATACTAAGTTGCGTGAGTCCAAGAGTTTTTATTAGTTGCGAAGCTTTTTGTGGTTGATTAAAATAATACAACGACTCTGCATAATACCATACAAAAGCTTTGTACTCTTCACTTTTCTCTTGATCATAAAAACCCAAATTTTTTCGCAACCCAAAAAAACGAACACTCTGACCATAATTTTTTAATCTTAAATGAAGCAATCCTAGATTCATTAAGGCCGCAGCTTTAACTCTAGGATTCTCTTGTGACAAATCTGATGCTAAAACTAAATTACGGTGAGCGGCTTTTGCTTCTCCATCATGAATTTCAAATTTTTTATTAAGCAGTTGAGCTCGTTCAATTTTTGCTAGATGGATAAATCCTTTTAATAAAAAAATGAGTGGATCTTGCAAGTCTACTCGCAATTCACTAAGCTGACTCAATGCTTTTTCTAAATTTGGAATATCTCCATCACCTTCTTGCAAAGTAGTAATGACTTTGATCCATTGTTGACCATTTGAAATAACTCCACGAGAATCCAAATAACTAATACGTTCTTTAAAGTTTTGAATTTGATTCAATAATAACATTGTCTCAGCATACATACTATGAGATTCAAGATCATCAGTTAAACTTAGTGATTGAAAAAAGTAATCAGCTGCAAGTCTTCTATTTTTTTTAATTAAAAATCCATAACCTTGCTCCAATGCCGCTTTGATAACTATTTCTTTTGCATAGGAAAATTCTGTGCTGCTTCGAGGTGTATCTCTAATCCAATTGGCCGAGACAATATTTAATTTTTGCAGTTCTTGAAACTCACTGAAATTTAGGATGCACCTAATATTCATTACTTTGCGAAGAAAATAATTTGCTTTATTGGCCATTAAAAGATGATCTATTTTTTGCATTTCAATCATTTTCAATTTTGCATCTTTTACCACAATCAAATCTATTATATGAAGCTCATTTTTAAATAAAACTAAAGTGTTGGAATCTAATAACTCAAGTTTTAAGGATATTTTAGTTATTAGATTAGAAATTAGAATTTTTCGTTCATCAATAGACGTGACTTCGTCAAGTAATAGCAGATACTCATTAGCATAATACAATCTCGATTCTGGTGTAATATATTTTTGTGTTAACATCACTTCGAAAATATGAGACCATGAAGATAAATATTTTTTATCTCTTTCATAAGACATTTCCGCGATATTCATAAAAATTACTGCATCTAAAGGAGAGTTTATTTGCTTTCCTAATTCATAAATATTTATTTTTTTTCCTTCTAAACAATTAATATAGGATCGTAATAGAATCCCAGCTGATTCAAGCTCGCCTTTTAGAAGCTTTATCTCTTCTCGAACTTCAAATGTTATAATATTTCGATTCCATTTTTTTTGAATTTTTTTAGCTTTTAAATAAATTTCAATAGACTTAAGATCACTAGACGAATAAATATTTGTACCATATTTTTTTAAATCATTTAAATAAAATTCACTTGCATCTACTTCATCTGATAAAATATGAAGTTGCAATAATTTAAAATTCAATTCATTTTTTAATTCAGGACTAGTTGCCTTCATTTTTAAAGTATTTAAAATTAATATACGCTCTTGATATGATCGTGCACTTTCAAAGGCGTTTTTAAGTGTATTTTCATCCCATTCAATTGGTACGACACCAGTTTGTGGTAATTCATATATATCTAATGACCCACCAAACGCACAAGAGAGATAAAGTTTTCTTTTTGTTGCAAAAGGATAACTGCAATTATAATTAATAGGTGTTAAATGCTCTAAGCTATAACTTTCTTGAAAAGTCGGAAATGATTGATTCAATGACCCTATTATTTTCTCTAAAGATACACGCCAAATAACACCATTATCTTTGCCATCAATGATCCCATCTTGATTTGTGTCACTCATAAATTGAGAAAAATAAATATAATTCTCATCTTCGCTCAAGTTCACAATTCCAATTTGTCCAGGAAGATGAATCTCAATTTTTTTTAATTCAAAATTAGGTTCTTGTAAATTACAAAATAATAGTTTTGATTTTTTATTTTCAACTTCGGTAAATATTAAATACTTTCCATTAGGAACCGCACTTGGAGAAACTATAGCATTTTTAGTTTGATAAATTTCAATAAAGCTTTTTGAATTCGTATTATATAATTTAATCGAAGAAGTTGAGCTTCCTAAATACTCAAACTGTTCAATAAAAATTATTTCGTTATTGCTCTTCCAAATTGCCTGTGTACGAGAGATACTAATTGCATTAGCATTTAATCTTGGAACACATTCAAAACTTCTATCATCTAATGGCAATTGGCTCCATTCAATAGATCGTTTACTAAAACAAATGTCTCCTTTAGAATTATTTTTAAAACTTGTAAATAAAATCTGACCTTCAGTGTTAAACTTTGCTTGGGTTGTATCTCCATCTTGAGTGTACAAATTTTTAATTTCTAAACTTTGAAAATTTAATATCTGAATACTTGAAACTAAATTTGCTTTACGAGTAAATACTAACAAGTTATTATTAGAATCAGTTGCACCATCGACCTGATCATCTGGTCCTAACGTAATTTTTTTTAGCGAATTAAATGGATCAGCCTTAGTAAAAATATTAAATGTAAAAATAACTAAAAATATAACTAAGTAATTAATCTTGTTTTTCACTTTTTAACACCTATCTCACCGTTAAGAACTTTATAAAGTTTATTCTTTTTTTCATTTTGATGAGCGGTTTCTACTGGTAGGATAATTGGTTTTTTGTGAATTTTAAAAGGAGCTAAACTTTTCTCAAACTCTGGCCATTCTCCAGCTGCTTGATCGTGAAGAACAGTTTGCCGATCTATAATATAAACTTTGGGAGCACATGAAATACAAGATAATAATGTTATAGAAATAACTAATTTATAGTACTTTATAAGTTTTAGCACAGACATCCCTTTCTTACTTATCAATAGCTTTATCAATAAAACTCTGAATTGAAATACCCTCTACACTTTGTTGCTTGGTTAAATTAAATGCTGAAATACTTAAATCTAAATCTAGATTTCCATCATGAAATAACATCAAAATTGAATTTGGATATCCTTTTTCTAACCACATCCTTATCTTATTAAATTTCACATCAAGATAATTGGGATCAAGGACATTTATCAACGTAATCACTTGTGGACCACCTATTTTAGAAATATCTAATCGACCATCGAGAGTTCTGCGATTTAGACTAAAAACTAAGCCTGCGCGACCGCTCAATGGCAAGGCTTGAGTATTACTTTTAATAAATTTACTAGGCAATAAGGTTGCTAAATCTAAATGAGTAAAACGCCCTAAAAATCCAAATCTTTTATTATCATGATTCAGATCAATAAATATTTCACCAGTTACACTACCCGAATATAAATCAAAATCGAAACTATGAATTGATAATAAGTTTTGATTTAAATTAATAATTCCTTTAAATGAACCTATGTCTTTATCAAACCAAAATAGTCGCTCGATTCGAATTGGTTTTGCAAGTCGAACAAAAGGATCTGCCCTCTGATAATCGACTCGTTCAAATGGATTTTGAACAGTCAACTGAGAAAATCGAAGGGAGTTAAAACTTAAATCATTTAAATTGATATATATTTTCTCAGTTATCGGGAATTCACCATTAAGATTTTTAATTTGAAATTTATCGTTTTTATAATTGATATTTTGTAAACTAACAATTGAGCTCCATTGAAGTAAATAATGATTGAGTTTTTTTTCAGGAGTTAGTATCAATGTAAAAGGGATATTGATCAACCCACCTATTTTAGGGATACTACTTTTCAAAACCCCTTTAAGTTGTGTTGTATTTTTATGTAACTCTGATTTTACCAAAAAATTTAATAAATTATTATTTAATGTTTGCAAATTAAATATACTTGTCAGATTTTTTATTTTTGCAGTTAGTGAAATCTTTGTATTTTGATTTTCATAATAAAATGGACCTCCTTGAAAATTAAATTCTGTTTCCCAATCAAATGGTAATTGCAAAGTCTTAAGACTAGGTTGAGCATTTGTAAGTACTCCTTTTGAATGAAAATTAAGATTGCCATTCTTAGCATAAGCACCATTCTGCCCCTCTACCTTAAGTTCTAAATTCCATTTTACAGACTGAGGTTTAAGATCTTCCAATAGACCTAACGATTGTGAAAGAAAGTTTGATTGCAATTGCATTGAGCTTTTCAAATTAGCAAATGAAATATATTCTAATTCAGTGATTTTTTGAAAATTACTTTTATAAAGAAATTTTTCAAATTCAAAACTTAAAGTACTAAGATCAACATTAGAAGTCCAATAATTTTCCTTATATATATCAATTTGAGACAAAAAATTAAAAGATTTTATTGTTGTTTTTAGACTCTTAAATTGGTCAGAATATAAAAAATTAGTAATACCATTAACTTTTAATTCAAAATTTAATTTTAACTTTTTTTTAATTAATGCTAAATTAAGATTAAAATCAGTTTTACCTAAAATAATTTCTACTTTTTGTGATGCAAATAAACTTTCACTTCTAAATTGGCCTGATAACTGGTTTATGGAAATTCTTTGGACATCAAGATTTTGAAGAGGTTCATTTATTAAATCTTCCAAAAATTTTAATTGATCATTTGACTTAGAGGTTTCATTTTTTGGGGGGGGTGGTGTATCTAAGGCAATTAGCAATTTAAATTGCGGCTGATCAATTAAAATATTTTCAATTGTGAGTTTTTTTAAATTCCAATTCCAATGGTATTGGATGATAAGTTTGTGAATAGATAAATTTAGATTCTCGTTCTTAACAATTATATCATTAACTGTTATTTTATTTAAACTTTCTACAGAGGCACTTTTAAACTCAAGATCAATTTGATATTTTTCTTTGGCAAGAAATTTTATTTTTTGTAAAGCATAGTTTGGACCTTCTATATAAATAAAGATCCCTCCACCAATTAGTACAATTATAAAAAATAAAATAATACTTAGTAAATATTTACCAACGCGTTTCAATTTAGACCTGTCAATTTTTTCTTATTTTTTAATTGATTTATATATTACTTCAGCATCAAGATCTTTCCATTTTTCGCCATCTTTTTTCTTAGGTACCACACGGCCAATCATTCCTTCTAATTGTTTTCCATCCATTGAAAATTTAAATATTACAGGATCAACTAGAGCGGATATCACAAAACTCGTCGGCTTAAACTTTAAAAGTATAACATCCTGTTCATTTAACTTTTCTTGTCCGATTTTGAATAAAGAAAAACCAACTGTTTCTTGTCGATCCCAAACACCAAATTGGATATCTATAGTTTTTCCATCCATAATTTCTTTCCAATGTTCGCTTACATAAGGAAGCAAAGTATGACCAACAACAAAATTATCTTTTAATTTTTCTGTCTCGACACTTTTCTTTTTACCATTTTCTTCTAAATTAAATAAAATATTTCCATTATCAACAACTATCGAACCTTTACGATTTGTTTGTAAGTGTTCCATTTCATATTTGACCAATTTAGAACCTTGTCGATGAGAAGTTTCTTTTACAACAACTTTACTATCTAAATCTAAAAACTGAGCATCAGAAACCGTTAAATTTTTATCATCGGTTTGAATTATATTTTTAAATTTATATAATAATTCTTTACGTGAAGAATCCTTCTTAAAAACTTCACCCGTAATTTCTTCAGTACTCATAGAAAATAAATCTAAACTTATTAATAATATTGTAATTAACACTGAAAATCTAATACGCGTTTTCATAATATTTATAAAATAATAACTTTTTTTCACTATTCTGTCCCCTTTTAATTTATGGTGATTTTCGATTACTTAAGAAGTTTTATATTCTATCTTCATTTTAAAGAAACTTAAGACAATGTCTATACATTTATTCCCATTTTTCATAGGCAAGATAACATAATAAAAATCCCACACCCCAATTTAAAAAAATATTATTAATAAATAAAGAATACGTCATGAGCAACATCGAAATAATAATCAATGGTAAGTTATTTTTCCTTTTAGCTTCGCGAAATAGCCATATACCAATAATTGAAAAAACTAGACTTGCAATAATTTCTGACAAGCTGAATTCCATTTTTATCCACTCGTTATTTTAAAATTGTCTCATTGTAGCTTCCACTTAAAGAAGTTGACAACACATTAACGAACTGAATACACAAAAACTTCCACAGGTTATACCCAAAAAAATATTATGCCTGTAATGTTTGTACCTATGATTGAAAGTATTCCTTCAAATGTAAACCAAGTACCAAACTAAGAATCTTTTGAATCTCTAATCTAATCGAATTTGAAGTTTCAACTTTAAAGTCTTAATTCTCTTTTTTAAGATTAACACGAGTTTCAGTAAAATTTTTTCACTGAAACCGTGTTATTAAAAATTAAATAGTTGTTCATCTACATCCAAAAAATCTTACGCCAAAATAATTTGGTATTCGACATACAAAGTCTAAAGTTCTATCTACCACCAAGAACGGAATATCAATTATCCCTATCACAGTATCTGAAATAACATAAGCCGAATCACTTGGAGCACTCAAAAGATCATAGACTAAATCTTTTCCCATGGTATTGGTACGATTAATCTTTAAAAAACTAAATCGTGTTCCACTATAAATTGTATCTAAAGTTAATTTTAAACTGTGTTCAGCAAATGATGAAGTGTTGATTAAAACAAGATCATGTGAATAAGCAGCATCATCTAGAGAATCAATAATTAGAGAATCAATTTCTCTTCCTGTAATTACAAGCATTTGTGAAACTGGATTAAATTCACTCCTTGTTGCTCGTGAAATTTGAGATGCTGACCGACCTGTCATTATTAATCCTTTTCTTGAGGGGGATCCAACCTTTATCCCTAAAACATCATATGATTTTGGTTTTATTGATAAAGGTTGGATTTCAATTTCTAAAGTTGCACTTGAAAGTTGAGCAAATAAAATAACGAGTGAAAAAATAATCAATGTTTTCATATAGTCTCCTAAGTTGATAAATCAATTTTATTTAATAAATTTTTATTACCGCTCGAGTGATGACCACAAAGTATAATCTTTTTTTTTAAAAACAATTTATTTTTTTATTGTTTAGAAACTTTGACTAAAGGTAATATTAGCATCTGTCAGAAAGTAATTTGGACAAGCTATTTTTTGATCGATCCTTAACATATCAAATCTATTAATTTGTAATTTTCAGGAGTCCTTAATATGAAATCTTCCCAATTAAAAATAATGTTTTTTGATGGTAACTGTTTACTTTGTAACAAGGTAGTTTTATTTTTTTTAAAAATTGATAAATTTAATATTCTATTTTTTGCTCCTATACAAGGAACCACTGCCGAAAAATTAATTCCTTTAGATTTTAGATCCAATATAAATACTTTTATTTATTTAAAGGACAATAACATATCAATAAAATCAACTGCACTTTGTAATGTGCTTTATGACCTTGGAGGAATCTATAAATTTATTTCAAGTATTATATATTTAATCCCGCAATCGATTCGAGATTGGATCTATGATTTTATTGCAAAATATAGATTTAAAATTTGGATACAATCAAATCAATGTATTTTACCATCAATTAAAAATAATAAACGAATTTTAAATTAATAACGCGACTATGGAGTTAGTACCAATGATAACTTTACTTAATCACATTGCTATATCTACTCCTTGTAAAATTAAGCTTGCAGCCTCAACTAACCCACTCTGTACAGAATGAAAATGAGACGTCGTATTTAATTTTTCTTTTCCAAATCTTTTAGCAAACTCATCATTTATTATTGGAACAAAGGCTGTTCCTCCCGTTAGACAGATAAGATCAATCGCTTCGGGATGAAGTTGAGCATCAACTAATGCACGATCCATTGCAGAGAAAACTTTATCTTTAAAGTCTTCAGCCCACATTTCAAAATTTTTCCGCGATACGTTTTCTTTAATTTCAATTCCAGGATAAGAGTACTTAAACTCTGCACTCCCCTCACTAGATAAGGTCCTCTTTGTTTTTTCGATTTCTTCAAAAAAAGAAAATATTTGGTTATCTTCAACAAGACACAACAACCTTTCTACGGTGTCTTTATCTTTTTGCGAAACAGCGACTTTTTTTATTTCTCTTAAGAATTCAAAGGTTGCAGACTCTTTTAAGTGAACAATATGGGCTGGCTTATTTAAACGATCAAGAATCACTGGCGGCATTCGTAAAAGGTTACTACTCATTGGAATCTGATATTGAACATTTGCTCCAAAATAATTATTAAAATGCTGACTCATAAAAAGAGAATCCAATGCATCCCCTGCAAGAGGACAACCTTCAATTGCTAATACATCGGATTTTTTAAAATTAAAAGGGCCAATACGAATTATAGTAAAATCAGAAGTTCCACCCCCAAAATCTCCAATCAAAACTATTCGCTCCTTTGTTAATGACTTTCTATAATTAAATGCGGCAGCTAATGGTTCTGGAACAAAATGAATATTTTTAAACCCTGCAAACTCAGCAGCCTTTCTCATTCGAAAAACAGCCAACTCATCTTCAATGGGGTTCATAGAGTACCTGGCTGGGCGACCTAAAACTACAGAATCAACTTGTGTTTGCAAATTGGTCTCAACCCTCTTTTTCATTTGCAAGATAAAGATACCAACAAGTTCTTCCAGCGGAAGTCGACGATTTTTACCAATTAAAGTTCCAAGATAATTTGGATTAGGTAGGTGTGATTTAAAAGAGCGAAATAGCCTTCCTTCAAAATCATTTTGTATATATTCTTTTATGGCTTCAGCACCATAAAATGAGGTGTTCTCATCAGAAAAATAGACTAAGCTTCGCAGAATAGAGTTATCTTTTGCAAATGGATCGATTGGAAGAGTGATTTTTTGTTGTTCACGAGATACCATACCAACTAAAGAGTTGCTTGTACCAAAATCCATTGCAAGTAGTATATCATTTAAATTATTCACGAATGCTTCCTATTCTCGCAAAATTAACAATGAACTTTCACTGACAATTCTGTAGCTTGCTATAAAAGATATTATTAAACTCATACAAGTAATCATTATTACTGAAGACAAAGGTTGAGTCAGTATAAAACTAAAATCTCCATCAAAAATATATTTATTTAATGAATAACTAACAAGTACACTTAAGCTTGCTCCAACAATACTCGCTAGAAAAGATAGAAATGCAAACTCAATTAAAATAAATCGAGTGACTTCACTCCATGAGGCTCCTAATATTTTTAACATATTAAGCTCCCAACGTCGCAGCGAAATTTGATTTTGCACAATAGAAAATAAAACAATATATCCCGTTAATAAAGCCAATGCAGCCATCAATTCTAAGGACCAGCTCATTTTTTCTGCGGTAGTTAAAATCTGATCCACTGTACGAGCAACATCAACAATCGACACATTTGAAAACTGATTTGAAATCTCGTTTTGTATTTGTATTTTATTAGATTCAGTCAGAAAAGGTAAAGCCGCAATATATGTTTTAGGCGCATCATTTAAAACTCCATCTTGAAAAAGTATAAAAAAGTTAGGTTGAAAACTAATCCACTTTACTTTCCGAATATTAACTATTTCACCTATTACTTCTAAACCTTGAACATCAAATGTAATAATATCCCCAAGCTTAAACCCCATTCTATCTGCAAAGCGTGTTTCAATTGATAGCTCAGCTCTTCGATTTGAAGTAGAGTCAAAAGTCCCTGAAAATGGTCTACCTTCAATAATATTTTCTGAGTCAGATAGTACTTTGCGATAAGATAAATTAACACCCCTATTACGAAATCTCGCCTCATTTTCTGCTTCACGTGTTTTAAAATTGGAATCATCTAATTTTCTTTCGTATTCATCACCATTAACTTTTGTTATCCGAGCTCGAATTAATGGAGATACTCCTAAAGGAATAATCTGGTGGGTAGCTAAAGTTTTTTCTATTTTTAATAATTGTTCATCTTGAATATCAAACATAAATAAAGACGGAACTTTACTCGCTCCTTCAAACTTAAACTGAGTTTGTAATGAATTTTTAAGCTGAGGTAATATATTTATTAAAAGGGCTCCAAGACCCAACGCTACAAAAATCGAAAGACTTGATCCTGCACGTCTTGCAAGACTTATAAAACTAAATTTAAAATACCAACTAGAAAATAAGTTAGTAAAATGTCCTGCAATTTTAATAAATAAAAAACCTATAAATACTAATAATAAAACTACTATTACCATCGAAACACTAAAAATGGATCCAATTGTCCATGAGTGGGCTTGACTTACAGACAATAAATAAAACAATAAAATTGCTGGTAAATAAGTCCATCTTCTTGTCTTACCATGATCAGATTCAAATTTTTCTTCATTAAATAGTTTTGCGGCATTAAGATCAAATATTTTTATTAAAAATGGTAAACTTATAAAAAAACTTCCAAAGGTTGCCATCAATACGCAGACAAAAAATGATTCCATTGAGACTTGGGGATTGACTTCAAAAGGTATAAAATTAGAAAGCAATTGGCTTAAAAAAGGAAGAATAAAAAAACTTAAAAATAGGGTCGGAATAACTGCACAGAGTCCTAAAAAAAATGCCTGCAATATATAGACACTAATTGCCTGCAAACTTTGCAGTCCTAAAGTTCTTAAAATTGCAATTTCTTTTAGACGAGAAAAAATAAAAAGTCGATAAAGGTACGCAGTCCCTAATCCGGACATAAATAGTGCAATTATTGCTACTAAGCCTAAGTAATCAGATAAATACTTTAGTTGTTTTCCTGAATCTTCACCTGCATTTTCGGCAGTTTCGATATTAATTTGAGGATCAGGTAAAGCTTTAAATAGTTGTAATTTCAAATCCTCACTTTTAAAATTATCAGGCAACTTATATAAGTGAGCGAGCGAAAAAGTACTTCCATATTGTAGTAAACCTGATTTCGAAAGTAAGTTTTTATCTATAAATACCCTGGGTGCCAAAGTTGCAGCCCTAAAAGTTTGGGTATTATCTTTTTTAATAAAGTCAGAAACTTCAAACTCTAAACTTCCAAGTTTAACTTTATCACCTTTAATAAGATTAAGTTGTGATTGCAATTCAGGATAAATCCAAACTCTGTTTTCATTTAAAATTTGTTTTACAGATTTATGTGTTACCATCACTCCCGATTGCAGTTCTAAATTTCCATAAAGTGGATAGTTTTGATCTATGGCTTTAATTAAAACCAGCCTTGAACCCTTTTCAGAATTAAGCATTGCAAAGAATTCATAGACCTTGGACTCTAATGAATTATTTGGTAATACAGAATTTACTTTCAGCAATTCATCAGCAGTTAATTCTCTTCGAGCTGAAACTGAAAGATCTGCTGACAAAATAGATTTTGCGTTGAGCGCAAGTTGCTTATTCAGAGCTGACTCGAAAGATTCCAAAGCAACAAAACCAGTTAAACCTAAACTCAAATTGAAAATAAAAAATAAACTAAATTTCCAACTGCGAATTAACTCTCTAAGGGCCAGTCTAAAAATCATTAGACTAACCTCAGCTTACCGTCTTCAAGTAGTAAGGCTCGATCACATCTTTTAGCTAATAACTCATTATGAGTTACTAAGATTGTCGTAATTTTATATTTTCGTACTACTTCAAAAAAAATGTCCATTACTTTTTCACCAGTTCTTGCATCTAAATTTCCACTGGGTTCATCAGCTAATAATAATTTAGGTTGCACGACAAGTGCTCTTGCAATTGCAACTCTTTGACTTTCTCCTCCACTTAATCGAGAAGCAAGTTGAGTTAATCGATGTTCTAAGCCCAACTCATTTAAAAAACTCTCTGCACGTGATTGTGCTTGATTCATTTTTAAAACTTCCATGGCCAGCATTACATTTTCAATTGCATTAAGATGATTCATTAAATGATATTGTTGAAAAACAATTGCAATATTTTTGGCACGAAAGCTTGTGAGTTCGCGTTCAGTGAGATTATTAAGTTCAACACCGTCAAGAGAAATTTGACCACTATTTGGTCTCTCTAATCCAGATAATAATGATAACAGCGTCGATTTCCCACTTCCTGATTGACCAACTATTGAAACCACTTCACCAGTTTCAATTTTTGTATTTATCCCTTTTAAAATTTGAATTTCAGTATCACCCTGACGAAAACTTTTATAAACTTCATTTAATACTAAACTCACAAAACCCCCTTTAGAACTTGATAAATACTTTCTGCAATAATTTTGTGACCCTGTTCATTAGGATGTATTCCATCAGCAAGATTTAACTTTGGATCCCCAGCTACTTTATCTAAAATAAAGGGTATGAAAGTCATTTTATATTTTTTTGCGAGTTGGACATACATTTTTTTAAATTGATCGGTATAATCTTTGCCATAATTGGGCGGCATATAAAGTCCTCCCAATATAACGATAACTTTTTGCGATGAAGCGTATTCAATCGCATTGGTCAAATTTTTTGTGCTCTCATTAACTTTTAAACCTCGAAGTCCATCGTTAGCACCTAAAACTAAAAGAACCGCATCAGGTTTATTTTTGAAAAGCCATTTCATTCGAGAAACTGCAGAAGCTGTGGTGGAACCACTGACTCCAGCATTTATGACTGTCCATTCTTTTTTTCCTCCGGCATGAAGCAACTGTTCTAAAATTTTTGGATAAGCAGCATCTTTGGCAACTCCATAACCTTCTGTCAGTGAATCACCAAGGACAATTAATTTTTTCTCGCCCAATGCTGTAGCTGAAATAAAAATAGAGATTGATATGGAGAAAAGTAATAAAATAGTGAATTTTGAAAAAACATTCTTCATAATAAAATAAGTCCTAATTTGATAATTATATTTATACATATAAAGACCTCAAGCTTAAAATTACTAACTCATTATAAATTAAGATAAATTATTAATTCAAATGATGCAATTTGGAATAAATATTTTAAAAAGTAATAATCCTATTTTTTACTGCCATTTTAATTTAAACTAATATAATCGATTTGAAATATTCATTAATACAAAGATCAGCAACTCTGCTCCAAATCTGAAACACTAATTTATTCTCTTTCATCATTAATTTTGACTTTCGATTAAATAAAGTACATATCTCCACTAGTCTCAATGAGTAAATTTAACAATTCGGATGATTAAAAATTATGAAACTTTTCACTATTCTTTTAGCATTTTTACTTTTTATAAATTTAATTTCATGTAACTCTGGTAACAACTCCTCGCCTTCACCCAAAAGTAATAATCAAAACCCAGTCGGTGATGAAGGGAAAAAAGATCCGTCAAAATCAATTGATGGTAGCGATTCAGATCCCGTGACACCGCCGATTATTATACTTGAACCAATTACAATTCAGCCTTTACCTACTTATGTCCCTCTCACAAGTCAGTTCAGTAACCCTTTCGAAATAGTAAAAGATCCAAACATAGAATCTGTGTTGTTTAAATTGCGACAGATTGCATCTCCAACAAAAAACTATCATGATGATCTTTATAATTTAATCGTATCCGTTAAAACTATAGACTTTGATCATTTAAATTTATTACTTGATGCTATTTATTATCCCGTTTCATACTTTATTGAAAGCCAAAAAGAGTTTGAAACTATTATAAATGGTAAAACTCAAGATGAACGGTTGAGAAAAGCTTACCTTGACCGTGATATCAAGCTTGCTTCTTTCTTTGGTCGATATACTGTTAATTTTTTAATTGAAGGCCTCGATAAGTTAAATAATTATTCATTAGATCAAGCCATAATTTTAATACAAAAAATTTATCCTCAGTATAGTACTGATTTGATCTTTTACATCGTCCTTAAAAAATTTCCAAATATCACAAAAGATAAAAAATATGAATTAATGTATTTAGCAGATAGTAAGTTAGCAAGCGAAACTGCAGCGTCTATTGCATTTGAGATTTTTAAGGAATACACAAATAAAGATTTAAATGCAGTGATAGATCTTGCAAAATCACTTAACTATACAAGTAAAGATAGATTTTTATTTTTAACAGTCCCAACTTTTGAAAAGTTAACTCTAGAAGATGCCATTAAAATTACCTTACTTACTTATTCTGAATTTGGCAAAATTGGAGCCCTTGCTTATGGTAAAACTTCACCCTACTCTCACACTACTGTTTTGCAGATGTCACAAAAATTACCTAAAAATCAAATAGGTACTTTTTTTCTAAATGTTTTAAAATTTTATAATCAATTATCAATAAATGAGTTAATTGAATTATTAAAACAAGCTGAGGATCATCAAAATGAAATTGCCTTGAAGGCTTTTGAAAAACTAATTGATTTAACTCCAAGTAAATCTTTAGAAGTCACTCAAGTGTTAACCTATAATAGCAAAGACACTTGGATGTTAAAATGTGTTGAGAAATTGCCTTCACTTACATCAGCAGATGTCCTGAACTATATAAGTTTAGCATATGATTCTAAGTCAGCCATTGCAACTTCTGCTTTTGTTAAAATTGTAGATCTAAATATTACTTCTGCTTTAAAGATTGCATCAGAACTCAGTTACAACTCTAAAGATAATTGGATTAAATTATTTCTTGATAAAAAAATATCTTCAATATCTACTCCTGACGCTCTAAAATTTATTAAATTAAGTTATGATTCTGCATCTCAAATTGCTATGAGTTTAGTAGATAAATTAACCGATTTAAATTTCAAAAATTCTCTTTCAATAGCTGAAGAACTCACATACAACGCAAAGGATAATTGGCTAAAAGTAGTACTCATTAACAAAATACAAAATCTTACCACAGATGAACTAGTACTTTATTTAAAAACAAGTTATGATTCAAAATCTCAATTTGCATCAATAGGTCTTAATAAAGTTAGCGATTTTAACTTAAAAAATGGATTAAAAATCGCAGAAGAGCTCACTTATAATTCTAAAGATATCTTTTTAAAAACAATTCTTAATGACAAAGTTCAACTTATAAACACCTCTGAGCTTATAAAATATATGGAAGCTAGTTATGATAGTCGATATGAGTTTACTATAATTGGTCTAAATAAATTATCTGATTTATCACCTGCTAATGCTCTAAAAATTGTTGAACTTTTAACTTTTAATGCTAAAGATCAGTGGTTAGATAAATCATATGAAAAATTTGCTAAACTGACCTCTGCTGAAATTTATGCGGCCATGGAATCTAGCTATGATTCAAGCTTACGATTAAGTTTAAAATTAATTGAAAAAGCAACGGACTTTAATGTTAACAACGCAATCAAAATTTCATCTTTACTAACATTTAATTCAAAAGATCAGTTTTTATTAAAATCAATTGATTTAGTATCGGACTTAGATTCACAGAACTTAGAAAACCTCGTTGCTGCCTCTTATAATGCTGAAATCCAAATTCGAGAAAAAGGTAAGAAAAAAATAAGGAATTAAATTGCAAGACCGAAAACGTAAAACAAAATTACCTTGTGAACAATGTGGCCTACATTTGAAGTTATGCATATGCTCCAGTATTATTAAAATAAATTTTAAAACAAAATTAAGTCTTGTTATTCACAAACGTGAGATGAGTCGTACAACAAATACCGGTCAGCTAGCTTTATTGGCAATGATAAATAGCTCAAAATATATCCTTGGAAATCAAGAATCACCCTTCAGCCTAGAATCCATTTTATCACCCGATTATGAAAACTTATTATTTTATCCCTCCGATGACGCTATAGTTTTATCTAATGATTTAGTAAAATCTTTTTCTAAGCCAATCCACTTAATTGTTCCGGATGGAAACTGGAGACAAGCAAGTAAGGTCCACTACAAAAATAAACATTTGACTCATTTAAAAAGAGTTACAGTTAATATTCAAAATAATAATCAATATTTTTTAAGAAAAGAAACAAAGCCCAACGGAATGGCCACTTTAGAAGCTATCGCTTATGCCTTTAACTTTTTAGAAGGAGCAGAGGCTATGAATACCCTCTTAAACATATATAATCTTAAACTTCATAATACTCTCATTGGAAGGGGAATAAATACAGACTCCGTGACATAATAGATTACTATAGCCTTTCCCCTTTACCTGCGTTACTAATTTAACAACGTAGCTGAACTTTCAGCAGTTAAAGGAGAAATACTACAATGAAACTAATTTATAATTTAATATTAACTGGTTCCCTATTTTTTGCCTTTGTCTCAAATGCAAAAATAATTACTCCCTTTGTAAATGGAGGAGAAACGGTTCATCCCATGGACCCCATTGCAAAGTCTACAGTTATGTTAGAGACCGATAGTCAATATTGCTCTGCCTCGATAATAGATGAAAATATTTTATTAACAGCTGCCCATTGTTTTGCCGATAGAGAAACTTGGGTTAAAATTCATTTTTCTGGTCTTGAAGGTAAAGTTTCAATCACATCTACTCATTTTATTCGTCATGAAAAATATCAAGATCTCAATGAAACCACAAGAAACGATGTTGCCCTGGTTTTTTTCGAGGGAGGTCTCCCTCCTGGACATCAACCTGTATCATTATTAAATGATGAACTCAATATTGGTGACGAGTTACAGATGGCAGGATACGGCGAAGGAAGTCCTCAAGGGGAGCTTTCAAAAATAAAATTAAAAGTTACTGAAATTTTAGACTCAGTAAATTTAATCAAACTCAATCAAACAAAAAAATATGGAATTTGCCATGGTGACTCCGGTGGACCAGCTTTTAAATTAATTGGTGGACAATTATTTTTAGTGGGTGTGGCTTCTTACACTGAAGAGGCTAATTGCACAGGTTACTCTGTTTATACAAATGCAACTCATTTTTTAAATTGGATCAACCAAAAAAAATCTCAAATTAAATCCGGACTAAAGTAAGACTTCTTACCAAAACCCAAGTAAAACCCAAACCAAAGTTTGATTATTTATAATCATAAACCAATTAGACTTCTTTAAACTAGATCTCAGTGATAGATTCGAGTTTAAAGAGGTCTTAATGAAAATAATTATTTTTTTACTAACTTTTATTTTAATAGCACTTGCTGGATATTCACAAACTTCAAAAGAAGAAATAAAATCTGATTCAATAAAAATCGAACGCAAGCCCTCATCCTTTATAGGTGATGTACAAGTCAACATTCACGAAACAAACGGAGTAGAGTCTTATAAACTTGTCCAAATTATCGATAATTCAAATAAAGTAATCTGCTATGGCAAGGTTGGTAAGGATTCAAGCTCCATGTCATGCGTCCCACTTAAATAATTGGAACATAAACCTAGCCCAAAGATAATACAAAAACAAAACTATTTTTAGACCTTAGTTGATATACCTTATGTTACTATTTACTTATACTGTAAGAATGAAAACTTATTTAAATAATAAAATAAATAAAATATTTCTAACTTTAACTATTACTTTAATATTTACATTTACAGAGTTGCAAATAGCCGCAAGCGCTCAAACCACCGATACTCCTTCGCTACTACAAATATTTAATTGTAATAACGTTCGAGAAAAAATATTTGATATTTACTATCAAGCCTATCAATCTGATAATTATGGATCTGCTCTTTCAAAGTTAAATAATATTATTTTAAATATTACAAATCCTGAAATAAAAATAATATTTAATAATATTCAATTAATATTTACAAAAGATCTTCAGCAACTTAAATTTATTAAAAATCTAAATCTAGAAGAAAAATCCAGAGGAATTCTACTTCATTTAATTAGACTAGATTTGAAGAGTAAAATTCATCCAGAATACGAAATTTTAAATAACAAATTAACAAATATTTTAGAAAGAGCTAAAAATATTATTGAGCCAAATGGACTTGAATGCACTCAAAGTTTAGATTTAGATTTAAATTTAAACTTAAATCTAAACTCAATAGAACATGATCAAAATATTTCGAACTGGGCAACTCAAGATTCTTTAACAGCCGCACATTACACAATGACAACAGCTTACCAGAGTTGTAAATCCATTGAACTAGACCCTATCAACAATAATACCGATAATGTTCAAGGTGTAGAAAAAAGTAATTCAATCGATGGAGTAGGTTGGGGTAGAAAATATACAAATATTCCACTTTTGCTCCAAACACATTTTTACCATCGAGGGCAAGTTTACAATGATACTTGCCTCGACCAAAGTAAAAAACCCCTTGTATATGATTATGGCGGGGTACCTATAATTAAATCCTCAACGCAGCTTTCATTGTTTGAAAATTCTGGAGGTGGAAGCGCATTAGGGATCGATTGTTCTGCCTTTATTTCTACTGCTGTAGGAGTTGCTGGTTTTAGGTATTCTCCATCCTCTCAAAATAAATCGGTTTATACTCGCTTTGTCTCTACTGATTTTATTGATCCAATTAAATCAGGATGGAGTTGTTATGAGTCAGTTAAAATTGGGTCTGAGCAAACAATCCAATCTGGTGATATTGCAGCTGTGCGAGGTCATGTTATTATGATAGATCAATTAGGTATAGACCCCTTTGGACTTAATAATATTGAATCGGTAGCCGAATGTGATTTACTTAATTTCAAGAATTTTAATTTTTCAGTTATCCAAAGTAGTCCCAGCAAAAATAGTATTGGCCTTAATCGTTACTCTTCACAAGACTACCTTGGTGAATCGGTAAAAATGAAAAATTTATTTATTAATTATGGAAAGGCAGCATGCAGAAGTAAATTTGATAAATTAATCAGAAATCCCAAAACCAGTGAATTTGGAATCATTCGTCATAAAAAAATCGCAGAATGCCAAGCCCCACGAATTCATTTATATAATGAAGTTTGTGCAGACCAGTGTTTTAATAAACTATGAAAAAAATTATTTCTATCCTCATTGATAAATTAAAAATTCTCATTGATTCTGCTTGGTATATTCCACTAATTAGTTTTTTGGCGTTCATTGATAATTTAATAATTATAATTCCCAATGATGGGATATTAGTTTCAAGCACTATTCTCAAACCAAAAAAATGGATTTACTTTTCATTTAATATGGCAATAGGCTCTACCCTTGGTGCTTTACTGCTTGCTTTTATCGTGGAGTATCAAGGATTACCGTGGATTGAAAGTACATATTCATTTATATTAAACTCTAAGGCATGGGTCTTGACTCAAGAATTTTTCACAGATTATGGATTAATAATAGTCTTATTCGTATCATTAACACCAATTATGCAGCACCCAGCAGTTATCTTAGCTGCATTGGCAAATACACCCCTGATTCAATTAGGTTTGATAATTTTTACAGGTCGTTTAATAAAATTTTTAATAATGGCCTATATCGCATCTCATGCTCCTAAACTACTTTCTAAAATGTGGGGAGTTCAAGAAGAGTTAAAAGAAGTCGGCATTAAAGTCAGTTAACTCTTTCTTTGTCTACATCCCTTTAAACAATAGATAAAATCTAATTTATCTATTTTCTATTTTCTTTGTATTAATTTACAAATTCAAAATCTGATTTAATATTGAAACTAAACTGAGGAGTTAAAATGTTTTTTATAAAATACTTTAGAGGATTATTACTTTATGCATTTATAGGTATATTCAGTTCAACATTTGCAATTGCAGCAGATTTAAATGCGCTAACTAATTTATTCCATTCAAGTTTTAACTCCCCTATTTATCATGAGGGAAGGGCTTGGGATAACGTTCATAACTTCATTACACTTGCTATAAAAAATAATTATAATTTAGAAAATGCAAGGTTTATAACTCTCGAAAATACAACTGGTGCAAATTATGGCTTTGTTGGTGCACTAAAAGCAAGAAACCAGGGCAAGTTAACAAATATAAATGACAAATATTCTCTACGTGAGCCTGGCGAGGCCAATTGGAGTTACCATGCTATACTAATTGCTGAGGGTATGGTATTTGATTTTGATTTTACAAATGAACCTCGTCTATTAAAAATAAGTGATTATTTTAGTAAAATGTACATCGCAGAAAACAAACAAAATGATGATAACTATGTATTTAATAAATTCGCAAATTATGAAATTAAGGAGTACTCAATTAACACTGAATTCACTCAAAATAATTTGCAATTCATAAATAAGATGAACTTAAATAATTTTTTAAATAAACAATATCTACTTAAATAACTTTGTACATACAAATTTTTGAGACTGTATTTTATTTTTTTGGGATGTTAATTTATCCTTGGGGATTTCTTTTCTAATTGCTGGGATAGCATTTTTTCTTCTTCGAGAGGAACTAAAAAGTAATTAGCATTTGCT
The DNA here is from genome assembly GCA_005793345.1 of Bdellovibrionales bacterium. Lineage (GTDB taxonomy): Bacteria > Bdellovibrionota > Bdellovibrionia > Bdellovibrionales > Bdellovibrionaceae > SXSU01. The sequence goes on along the minus strand of SXSU01000112.1, from coordinate 75,302 downwards.
TCAGTATTTTATATTCGAAATTCTTTAAAATCGACCCTTAAATTTACTTTTTTTTCTTTTTTATTTTTGATTTTGCATTTTTACTTAACTCTTCAGATTGAGTTTTAAAATGTTTGAAGTTCTTTTCTTCTAAAAGAATTTTATATAAATCATCAGGAGATAATCCAACAGTATCTGAATATTTTATTCGTTTACCACTTGGGTAAACATACTCAGATGACTGAAAAGGAAGTGGTAGAATGTTTGGATCAAGAAGATTTGCAACTAATTTTGAACAATAAGATGAGTTTTGCGTGGACCAATTAAAAGTATAATCAAAAGGCTTACCTAACCATTCCTTGACTTGAGACTCTGTAATACCGGGCAACTCATTATTTATCAGTGAAAGCGTAAACTCCTTCCTTTGGTATATATTATCAGTTGCCACATGAACTCCATAATAGACATGAACTTCTACCCACCCCATATCAGTTTTTACCGCAGAATGGTAAAACTGCCCGCCAGGTTCACTGCTATATATTTTACCATGTTCATCTTTAACTTGAAAAAATGCAACTTCAACAGTTGCAAAACTTTTTGACGATTGAATAAATATTGTCATAATCAAAAATAACTCTAAATGACTTAAAAAGAATTTACTCAGTTTTTTAAAATTACATAATTCCATAAACATAAAGTATTTGATTAGCAATATACATTCCAGTTATTATGAAAATACAAACTTTAGTTTGTTTTTTCATAATTCGGGGTGATTGAAAATCGCCCCGAACAAACAGGAAAATAACTGCTCGTGATTATTTCTGATATAATCGCGAAGCAATAAATAGTTTTATTTTTTGAATTTAGTACATTTTATCATAAGTGGATTAAATTTTGCATATAATTATAGTATGAAATTTTTGACTTTAATAACTTGTATTTTAATTTTATTAAATAAAGATTCAAGAGCAAATTCATGTAATTCCCTATTTAATTCATTCTCAAGTTTTACAACCGAAAATGGTCTTTTGATAAATCGTGAAAAACTAAATATTAAAAGCTATGACAAAAAAGTTGAATACCATGTTGAAAATGATTTAGGTTTAACTCCTAAATCTGTTTTAATTCTTATAGAGCCAGAAGATTCACATCTAGCTATTTGGCATAACAATATTATCATTCATTCTATTGGAATTCCATTAAAAAATATGACTCGAAAAGCATTTCAATCGGAATATATACCAGCAGGTCTTGTTATTAAAGTAAACAATATTCCAGATAACATTACTGAACTATTTTTTAAAATCATGAGTAAATTTGATAATACAGTAGCAACAAACGAATCTTGTGTTATTGCAGTATGTGAATTTTTGATTAAATTAAATCTAAGTGAGAATTTAGGTTTAAATAATACTATTTACACATTACCCAATGATTTCTTAACTGTATTAATAGATAAAGCAATTCAAGATTCAAATATTAGAAATAATTTCGAATTTTACGAACTTGGATATAATATTTCAGAAATTATTGATTTATTAAATCAAGCAAAGAAAACACATTTAAGTTTAATTAATAGGTATCTAAAATTAAAATCAGATGATAAATTAGTATATCCATATAGCCAAAATAATAAACTTCAAAATACTCCTTCAATTACAGAGGAAGTTCTCGAGGATGATGAAATTGAAATGAACTTAGATCTAGGATTTTCAATATTTGAATTAATTCATCCTAAGTAATTCTAATAATAAAAAAAATATATTTTGACTATAAACTTGATTAAGTTTTCTGGTTAAATAATAATTATATAACAACTCATGATAATGTCTGATCACTATCCAATAATATCTGACATTATCATTTGCTGTTATTATATGTTTGTTTATAACTAAGTTTGTTCTAAAATTGCGGAAGGTCTATTCATGAATTCTTATGGATCGTTTATATTACTTACACTTTTTGGATTTCTATTAATAGCAGTAATTGGACTTGGTAATGCTTTTGGCCCACTTTTATTTGCATTTTGCTTGGCCTATTTATTATTTCCACTTATTCATAAAATTGAACGATTTGGAATTAAAAGACACTTTACTGTAAGTATCATTTTTTTTATTTTTACTCTAATTGGAATCTTAATAATTTCTTTTGGTCTTCCTGTAATTATCGTGCAAACTCAGAATCTTCTTCATGAACTTCCACAAAATATCGCCATCTTAGTCGATAAAGCTGAAGATCTGTCACAAAATTACGGATATAATTTAAATATAAATAAAGAAACATTAAAATTATTTATTTTTGAACACACATCTCAAATTTCTGGAACCCTTATTAATGGAGTGTCAAATACCTTTAAAAGTTTATTTACAAGTGCTTTAAATTGGTTTTTAACAATTTTAAATCTTTTTTTGATTCCACTCTTTTTCTTTTATTTAATTAATGATTTTGAAAAACTATCACAGCAAATTAAAAAATTAATTCCACCAATCTGGCTCCCTAAGTTTGTCCACTACCTTCAACTGAGTAATCAAGTCCTTAGTGGTTATCTTAGGGGTCAAATTTTAGTCGCTTGTATTATGTCATTTTTATATGGAATCGGTCTCTGGCTTATTGATCTTCGTTTTGGTTTTTTGATTGGATTTATGACAGGAGTTCTAGGCGTAATTCCATATGTCGGTTCAACAATAGGACTTATTACGGCATTAATTTTTGCAATTACAAACTATAATGGCCTTGGAACTTTTATTGGAATTATATTGGTTTTTATTATTATTCAAACTTTAGAGGGAACTATTATTACGCCCCGGCTGGTGGGAAATAAAGTTGGCTTGAATGCGTTGTCAACACTCTTAGCACTCATTATTGGTGGAAATTTGTTTGGTCTTCTGGGAATGTTAATTGCCATACCTGTAACAGCTGTACTTAAAAATATTACTAAAGATTTGATCATAGAATATAGACAACTAAATTTTTATAATCAACAATAGCTTTTTAGAGAGCTTCGCTCAGTTTGAAGTTGGGATTGTTACAGTTTGATTAGCTTTCATTAATTGATTAAAATATTCAAGTTCATCTCCACTTAATATTTTAGGTCGTGTGACACTAAACACAACTGACTTAACTAATATGGGTGCATGCTTATCAAAATTGACTATTTTTCGACCTCGAATTTTGTTTTTACCATAAGGCGGCGAATGAACTTCTATTATTTCATCTAAATTTAATTGTTCTTTTAATTTAACTAGCTCTTTAGCTTTTTTAAATTTTTCTCGGAACCTCATGTAACCCAAATCTTGCTTTGCAGTTAAATACAATTGACCATTTTCACTATCAAAAGCTGAAGTCCAAAATTTATGTTCACCTACTAATTTATGAAGTTGAGTTAATTTTCGATCAGCAATAGATGAAAAAGTTACGTAAACAGGAAGATTTTTTAAATCATCAAGACTAGAACCAATCAATCCTGAATCTTTTCTAATTTTTTGCCCAACTCTTTGAATACGCAACCAACGTACATACTCAGGAGAATGTATATAAGAATTTAAGTTAGAAAATGGATAAAAATATCCCTCAGCAATAATATTCCAATTTACGTTTTTATTTTTAACAATAAATTGACTATTGTATAAATCAGGAAATGCAATTGGATCTAAATTTAATCTTCGAAGATCGTAAGTAGATAAGTATTTTGGATGTTCATTATAAATGATATCATCAGTATAATAATATGCTGGAGCAATTACAATTGTTTCTCCTTTTCGCACATACATCCCTGACGATGGATCTAACATGTTCGCAGTAACTGTTACTTCTGAAATGTTAGGATTGGACATATTTGGAGTTGAAAGAAGTAATGGTTTATGTCCAGTTGCCACAATTGGTTTACTAAACATATCATAACTAAAATCTTTCTTTAAATTTTTTCTGATAACTGAAATTGCAGCAGTAACTTCAATAAAACTTTCATCATTACTATTATCCACAGCATTTTTGTTATCGCTTTTGGTATCAGAAATTTCTTTGTTCGCATCAGTATTAAAATTTGTTTGATCTAATATTGAATCAGTAATTTGCTTAACTACACTATCAATGTCATTTGAGTCTCCAGCTTCACCAGTAATTTGAATAGAACTTTTATCAAAAGACATATTTAGAACCTGTTCTAAATCAAATTTTGAAATATATTTACTATTTTTAATCTTTTCATGACTATTAATCTTACTCAATATAGAATCAGAATTGATACTAACGTGAACAGAACCATTTCTAGTACGTGCTTGAAAATGAAGAAATAAATCTGCGTTTACTCCCGTTCTAGAAACAACATTTGATTCAAACCAATTCAGCTCCTTTTCTGTAACTTGAAAATGTAAAGAAAATGAATTTCCTGAATATTCAAGAGCAGTATATTCGTGATCTGAATTAAAATTCTCGATGCGCCCAATATCATTTATACCAGGTATTTTCATTTTTAAAGAGGTTAATGGTAAATCAGCAATAACTTTTATTTCTGATTCAGTACCTTCAATACCTTCATTTAATGAGGCAAGCACTTCATCCCAATTACATCGACTCTTATCTATTGTAAATGAATTTGCATTAGAAGAAAGATAAGAGTCATCATCTCTTGGAAAAAAAATAAAAATCGCTAAATCATAAATACCGGGTTTATCTGTAGTCATTACATTAAAAGTACGTGAAGTTTCCACACCGGTTGAACTAAATATTCCAGTTCCTGGAATTACTTTAGGTAAAGTAAAAATTGTATTTTTAAAATGTTGTGAACTTCTAAAAAGCAAAGTCTTACAATTAACCAAATTATTTAATGGAACAGGTTCTAAGTTTACTGCTTCAACCCCTAAAGCTAAAACTATATTGGGAAATACAAATAAAGAAGTAATAACTCCAACAATAAAATTATTCCAAAAAATATATCTAGATTTTAAGTTTAATAATATGCGTTTTAATAATTTAAAAAAGTATGTGCCCATGGATCATTAAAATACTCTATTTCTAAGATGCTTTTCAACTGTTAAGATTATTACAGTGAGAATGACATTTTTTGCAATTGGCAGTTTTATTATTTTTAATATAGATTATAGATCTTCATCAATCACAAGTTGGTAGGTTTCTGCAGAATGAAGTTTTTTTTGATTAAGTAAATAAAAAACTAATCCCATGAGTAATCCTACTAAAAATCCAATGAAGTGCGCCTGATAACTCACATTGGGATCAAATACTGATGTGGGCATAAAGACTGTTAAAAAAACGCCAATGGTTCTGATAATTTTCTGCAAAATTGTTTTTCTTGATTCAACTAAAAAATATAATATTAACCAAGCTCCACCCATCCAATAAACTACACCAGATAGTCCTATTAAATTTACTTCAGGAGCCATATTCAGTAATACAATTAAATTAATTACTCCGCCTGAAATAAATGCCACTAATGGAAAAAACAGTAAACCAAAATAACCTGCCAAAAAATATCCTAATATTACAAACAGAAAAAGATTACTTAAAAGATGATTTAAATCTCCATGAATTAAAAGAGTACTCCACAATCGCCAATATTGAAAATGTTGAAACACTTGAATTGCATTAGCACCCATATACTGGGCCCAATTAAATGTATTATCCCAATAAATTAAACTACTCATTATTATTAGAAACAAACAACAAAGAATAACAGATTTAGCATTTGGATTTGGTGCGCGAGTAAGCCAATTACCAGTTAATACCCATCGATAAAAGACATTACTATTTTGTTCACCCATAGAATTAAATCTCCAAAGATCATTATAACCAAAGAATTTTATATCCAATAACCTAATCGTTCAAAGATGATAAATATATCGACTTTGTCAAGTTTCAAACAAACTCATTGGTGGTAAAGATTTGTACACTTTAATAAATTTTTAAGAAGAAAGTTATCTTAAAATATTTTTTTTAATTTTTAATTTATAGCTTTAGAATGCTGCAGGGGCGATTTTCAATCACCCCGTATTCTCTTGTAATTAATTTCTTTTATATCAGATTATGCATAGCAACTTGATAAAGTCGAATCGACTTCATTGATTTTTTCAAATATAGATACATTTAATTTTTTCGTAATTTTATTTAATTGAATGGGAGAGATTTAATGGAAGACCGATTAGTGAATATTGAAATTAAGCTTACAAATCAGGAACAACTGATCGAAGAACTGAGCGCTATTATTTATAAACAACAAATCCAAATTGATAAACTAGAAAGAGCTGCCATTGAACTTGAGAGATTCACTCAGCATGATATAGGCCAACATAACGTTAAACCACCTCATTATTAATGTAAGAATTACATCTATTAACTGAATATTGCATTTTAATTTGCTAAAAATAATGATTAGTATATTTAAACTCAATCAAAGGAGAAATTTAAATGAAAAATTCATTTGTTACTCAACTCATTATCGCAATTTTTAGTTTATTCCTAATGAGTAATTGTACTCAAAAATCTAGAAACACAACTAAGCCACCAAGTTCACCACCAGTTGTTACTACGACACAAGAAACAAATGATAAAAAAACTCCTCCAGTTCCGAACCCATCATCAACTGATCTACCAAAGGTTGGAGGCGAAACAAAAGAAAATCCAATAACTGAAAACAACTTTGAAATGGACTATTCTCATTTGCAAGCTCTTCAATCAAAATTGAAGGATTTTGGTTTGTTATTTCATTTAAATATTGAAAGTGATGATAATTCTGACAAACTTGTAGTAAGTGCAAGCTGGGACGAATACTTCTTAAGTGAATTTATTAAAAATAACACCAAGATAAATATAGAACAAAAGGCCATCGCATTAAAAGAGTATTTAGTATTTGCTCAAATATACTTAGGGAAATATCGCCATGAATTTTGGGCTAAGGATGAAGATAATAACGTATATAAACATCAACCCCTTGCCGAAGAGTCTGTTGCCTTTTTAGAATCCAAAATAAAGTTAACAGAACAACTTCTCCAAGAAATTAATTAGTTTTTGGACAATATGCAAAATTTTGCTTTTATTTAAAAAGTTAGTATTAAAATAGTTTTTTCAGGGATACTCTTTAATGAGAGCACGACCTAAACTCTATGGGGTTAATATGAATAAAACTATTTTAATTTTAAATTTATTTTTTTTAATTTTCTTCGGTAAAATATCTTCTGCAACTTTTGAATCTAGTAAAAAAATCGCTGTTTATGTCACTGCATTGAATTCAGAATTACGACTCACAAAAAAAGAAGATTTGTTTTTTAAAGATAAAGGTCAACCCTTTGAAAATGAAATATTAGTTTTTGTAGATCCAGAAAAAAAATTTCAAACAATTTTAGGATTTGGTGGGGCTTTAACAGATGCCGCTGCAGAAACATTTGCTAAATTACCAAAAGACAAGCAACAAAAAATTTTACAAGACTACTATGACCCTATTAAAGGAATTGGCTATACGCTCGCTAGAACTAACATTAATAGTTGCGATTTTAGCAGTGAAAGCTACACCTACATAGCTGAAGGTGATGCAAATCTTAAAACCTTTAATATTGAACATGATCGAAAATTTAAAATACCACTAATTAAACAAGCTATCGCAGCTGCAGGTGGCAAACTTACACTTTATGCTTCACCTTGGAGTCCTCCAGCATTTATGAAAGATAATAATAATATGCTTCAGGGTGGAAAGTTAAAACAAGAATTTTACCAAACCTGGGCAAATTACTATACAAAGTTTATTAAAGCCTACGAAGCTGAAGGAATTCCAGTCTGGGGAATCACCATTCAAAATGAGCCCATGGCAAAACAAAAATGGGAAAGCTGTATTTTTACTGATGAAGACGAAAGAATTTTTTTAAAAAAATATCTTGGACCGACAATGAAACGAGAAGGATTAGGTACTAAAAAAATTATAGGTTGGGATCATAATCGCGATTTACTTTATCAACGAACAAGTGGTTTATTAAAAGACCCAGGCGCTGCAAAATATTTATGGGGAATAGGTTTTCATTGGTATGAAAACTGGAGCGGCGGAGAACCAATGTATGATAATTTAAAATTAACATCTCAGGCTTATCCAAATACAAACTTTTTATTCACAGAGGGCTCTGTTGAAAAATTTGATGCCAGTCAGCTCTCTAACTGGAAGCTTGGCGAACGCTATGGCAACAACATGATCAATGATTTCAATAATGGTTCAGTAGGATTTACAGACTGGAATATACTCTTGGATGAAAATGGAGGACCAAACCATGTTCAAAATTTCTGTTTTGCTCCAATGCATGGAAATATAAAGACCGGTGAACTTACCTATACAAATGAATATTATTATATCGGACATTTTTCAAAATTTGTAAAACCAGGTGCCAAAAGAATTTTAAGCAGTGTTAGCCGCAGTCTCTTACAATCAACAGCCTTTAGAAATACTGATGGGACAACCGTCGTTATCGTAATGAATCCATCTGATACAAAAGCAAATTATTACTTATGGGTAAATGGTAAAGCCACTGAGGTTGAATCACTTCCGCATTCTATTTCTACTTTAGTATTTTAGTTAATTTAATTATAATAATAATTCAAACGTTAGTAAACTTAGGTGAATCTTATGAACAAATTATTTATTCCTAAATCTGGGTTCGATTTTTTAAAAAAATTAAAGAAAAATAATAATCGTGATTGGTTTTTAAAAAATAAAAATCATTATGAAGAAAACCTAAGAACTCCTCTTAAGGATGTCATTGCTGAATTAGGTAAAATATTTATTAATAATAAACAAGGAATTCAATTTAACCCTGCAAAAGCAATTTTTAGAATTAACAGAGACGTGCGCTTTAGTAATAATAAAGAACCCTATAAAACAAACATAGGTGCTTCCTTTATATCTTATAGACACAATAAAAAAGATGAGTTTCCTGGGTTGTATTTACACATTGAACCTGGGAACTGTTTTATTGGTGGCGGACTCTACATGCCCTCAAGTGAACAACTTAGAAAAATCCGTGAATCAATAAAAAGAGATCCAAATAAATTTATAAAACTGACTTCAGCTCCTTCTGTAAAAAAATATTTTGGCGAACTTGCCGGAGAAAAATTAAAAAGGGCCCCTAAGGGAATTGCAATTGACCATCCACATATTGAACTTTTGCGTTTAAAACAGTTTATTTATATTAAACGCTTTAAAGATGCTGATTTTCAAAGTGGAAATCTTGCAAAAAAAATCCAAAAGGAATTTGAAGCAATGTTACCTCTTGTTGAATGGCTGAATTCTGCACTAACTCTGTGGTGATTTAATATTAACTTTAATTTTATTTATTTTTTTATTTTCTCATACACTTAACATTTTTTGGCTTGCGAAGGGTTAGATTTGCTAAAACTACCAATTTATAAACAAATTAACTTTTTTTTAGATCCACTTACTATTTCTTCGATGCTTATATTAATTCTCAATGATCATTATTTAAAATATAAGTTCCCTGGATTTATCACTGGAAAAATCAGTGATTTTGCAGGACTATATTTTACCCCCATACTATTAGTATCAATTTTGATAATGATTTTTAATTTAATGGATAAATTAGCATATTTTGAAAAAAATTATAAATTTATATCAATTTTAACAATTTTTATTGTGGACTTAATTTTTATACTTGTTAAAACAAATGATTATTTTAATCTTCTTTATCATAGTATTTTTTATAAAATAGTAGGTGATCTTATTTTGATTCAAGATAAGACGGATCTTATTTCCTTAATTGTGAGTCCATTTTCTTTCAAACAAATGATGAAAAAAACTAAGCAAGACGTAAATTTCTAATTTTTAAATAGTAAAGGTTTTTACTAAAATTTTAATTATTAAATATTATTTTTACTTTGCAAACTTCGTTACCATGTTCACTACATCTGTATTCCCAAACATTATCATTTTTTCCACCAAATACTGGGTCACAATATCTTTTAACTCCGTTGACTTTCCCCTCTAAAGAATTATCACCATCTAATTTTTGAGTTGGAAGTCCAAAGTCTTCAAAAGTTAGATCCGTTGGTTTGAATACTTTTTGATTTTGGATTTCTATTTCTTTATCATTAAATTGTCTATCATCGCAATTTGAAGTCACCTTAGCGTCTATCTTTTTATCACTTTCCTCTAATTCGTCCGCTATATGACTAGAATGACCTGTTGGCTTTTTACTGGTGGCGATTACACTTATTAACCCTATTAATATAAGTGTGAATGTAATTAAATTTTTTGCAATGTGAATTATCATATGTAATTTTAAACCTTATTTTAAAAATTTTCCTACTCAATAAAATTGCAATATCAATGCCATTAAATTTTTAATTTAATTGTTGATTATCAATTGATAGTAAGATGCAATTAAAATTAATATATTCGATAAAAACACTAGTTATTTTCTTTGGAGTAAAATATATGAACGAAAAGGTTTCAAAAATTGCGCGAATTATATTGGGTTTAATGTTTTTTATATTTGGCGGAGCCGGTCTTTTTAATCTATTTCCACCACCACCTGATATGCCAGAGAAATTGCAAATATTTATGAATGGTATAATGGCAACAGGCTACTTTCTACCTTTTTTAAAACTAACTGAAACACTTTGTGGATTATTTTTATTAATCGGTATTGCACCAGCACTGATTTTAATTATACTAGCACCAATTACCATTCATATTATTTTGGTTCATGCTTTTTTAACTCCTGGAATTCAAAACTTAGTACTGCCATTAATTATTCTTTTACTTCATGTCTTTACAGCGAAGTCTTATTGGAACTTGTATCGTCCATTATTTTATAAAAATAAATAAATATGAATAAGTCTGATCACTTCGAGATTATATCAGACATAAGCACAAAAAATTTTATTTTTTAATAATCAAGATGTTTTATTTTTAATTGTGGTATTCATGCAATCTATATAAAATGTTTTTATTTTGAACAAATTACGTTTCCAAAATGGAAATTTAAAAATGAGACCAATTAATAAAATAAAAGTTAACAGAATCGTTAGAAAAAAATTAGTGCCAAAAATAAATACATCATGAATAAATATCCTTTCTCTTCATATGAATCTAAAATATTTGATTAATCCACTTAAATTTATATCTAGTACAATAAATACTTATTTGTTAAACTAAACAAATGAAAAATTGGGTAAAAGAAATTGAAAATCTTGAAGGTTGGACGTTTGGAGACAACCCACAAATGGCCGATGAACTTGCTGAACAAACTGCAAGTGGAAAAAATTTAGCCAATTGTTTTCTGTTTTCAAATGAATATCAGCAAATAAAAGTGGGTGATCGTTCTTATGTAAAAAATTCCCTTGGGAATCCCATTTGCGTAATTGAGGTTACTGAAGTTACAATTGTTCCCTTTGAAAAGGTCGATGAAAGCTTCGCTAAAGCAGAAGGTTACGCAACTTTGAAGGAATGGCAATCTATTCATAATGAGTTTTTCAGACGAATTCATCCAAAATTCAATAACAAAACTGTTGTTGTTTGCCAGAGATTCAAATTACTTCACGTTTTCTGATTTTTAGATTTCATAAACAATTGATTAAGATAAATTATTTGAAAAATAATTTATAAATATTTGGAGTATTACTCCTCGAATCAACTACTCAAACACTTTTCAATCTCAATATGGGAATTATCTTTCTTATGGATTCTCTATAGAATTACTATCAGATTCATTATAAAATTATTTATTTTTTTTAATTTTCTCTTCGTGTGTTTTAATATTAGAAAGTAATTTTTTTGTATATTGGCGCTTTCAATTTTAAGTGGAGTTTCGTCGATAAGGACTAATCCTCGCTCCAAAACAGAATTTATTTTATTGTTTTTATTTGCCACTCGTCTACCACTAAATTTGACCTTTCTTCTCTCATGGAGGCCAACAGCTGGCAAGGTCAGTTTATGCGTATTATTTAACCCTTTGTGCAATTGAATATTCCCGAAAAATTCTATGTGAAGGCTCATAAGAGCATCCAATTGTTTTAGCAATTACTGATGGATTTTTAAATCCAAATTCAATTGCTGCAATAATATCAGCCCTCCATGAAGAACCATAAATAAGTCTATTTCTGTATTGAATATTAAATTTTGCTAACTCCTCTATTGAATACACATCAAGCTCTCTGATTCTTAATAATTTTTTAGGTATAAGAACACCAAATTTTGCAAACTCTTCATTTAAGCCTTGATACTCAATTGATGATTCAATCAATTCTTTTTTTATAGGGTATTGTGTTTTCTTTTCTGACGATGTTATCCACTTTTTCCATTTTAAAAACCCAGCGAGGACTGCCTGAACTGAAAGTAAATTCATAATCAGTGAAGGTCCTCTGTATTTTTCATATTCTTTTAGTTTTTTAAATAATTTCTCAACTATGACATATTCACCATGAACACTTACCCAAGAAGTTAACAATGAAAGTATTCTAAAATCATTGCTCGCTTCATAAGACGCAAGAATTAATGTTTCTTCGAGATCGTAATCAAAACAATTTAATTTCAAATTTGGTAATTCAGAAAATCCAATTCGAATTCCAATAAGACTCAACTTTTGATTGAGTGAAATATTATTTTCCATAACCAAGCTCTTTTTTAATTTGATTAAAGTGATTTTCTACGTTTTTCAACCATCCTGGGTTTCCATCCCGCTCTGCAACCCACTTGTAACACTCATTAAGCTCTTCGATTCTTGGTTTCATTTTCAAACAGTCTTGAAAATCAAGATCCCTGTCACAATAGGCAAATAATTTTGATTTCAATAAATCAATTCGTGAAAGGGTACGAAAAAGAATAGCCCTACCATTAAAAATTACTTGGGTTCGTAAGTACCACCCAGAATCAAGATCCTTTTTTAAAGAATCAGGACCGTTATTAATCCATTTTTTTGCCAAATTGAATTTAGTATTTTCATTGCTAAAGTGCTCTGCCGCAACTAGGATATCATCTGGTATTTGGGGATCTAAACAATCTACATCTCGGGTTTCTCTGGAAATAATACCCATAATATTAAGGGCTGCTCCACCGATAATAACGGCCTCGAATTTCAGACCTCGTTATGTTAAATACCGATCGAATTCTTCTAACACCATTTTTACATCCATAAATAGTCTCAATACCTACCCAATTTATATACCCTCTAGTATTGTAACTTACAATATAGTAATTTACAATACTTTTAACTACGTGAAAGCCCACAAGAATGTACTAAATTTATTTTTACTGAATTTATTGATATCGAATTTAAACTAAAAATATCGACCTAGATTATCGTGCAACTTCACAAGTATAAGTGAAAAGATTGCCTCGCAGACTATTTTGGTAGAATGGATCATTATTCTTTTCAGAACATCCCTAAGGATATCCTTTTTATAGGTCAGCCTCAAATCCAAATCAATTTGTCTCAACCATCCAGTACTTTTTCATTTAAGAAATTAAATCTAAAAAAATTATTTTATTTTTTTCATCAAATACTCAACATTCGATTCATTTTTAGCAGCATGCAAATATTTTCCTGTTGTAGTGATTGATGAATGCCCAAGAGTTGCCTGAACAACATGGATAGGAGCACCCATCTCTAAAGAATGGGTTGCATTAGTATGACGAAACCAATGAGGGCTTGGTATTGGATTTACTTTTGCTTTTTTTGCGGCCGATTTTATAATACGCAAAGCTTGAAAACGACTAATTGGTTTATTGTATTCAATATCAAAAAATAAATAGCCATCTTCATTGCAATTTTCTTTTATATATAGTTTCACTTCATTAAAAAAACCTTCAGGTATAAATATAGTTCTCACCTTTACACCTTTCCCAACAACTGTCATGTAGGCTCCATCTCCAATTTCAGAAATACGAAAAGATTTTACTTTTAATGAAATCGCTTCTGAAATTCGAAGTCCTGTAAAATAAAGTATTTTTAGTAAAAGTTTTTTTTGATTAACATTCTCTAACTCGATCATTCGATCAATTTGATCTCGGTGAAGAATCTTAAACTGCAATTTTTCTGGTGTTCGTTCTTGTTTAAGTGGCTTTACGGGATTTTCTAAAATATATTTTGTTTTTTCTATAAAGTTAAAGAAAGCTCCAATCACTCTCAAGTGCAAATTCTTTGTTGAAGCTGCAACTTTTAAATTTTTTAAATAAAGTGTGATGTGCGCTGTCCTCACTGATTTGATATCGATACCTTTATAAAATGAGAAAAAATCACGAAGAATTCTCTCGTAATTCTCTTTTGATCCTATTGAAATAGACGGCTGATTCAAAAATGAAAAAACTTGAATATTATCTGTATGAACTTTTTCAGGATCTTGCTGGGTAGTTGGTATAATTATCATTGAAGATGTCATACATAAAATCTTACTCACCTACAGCTTTTTCTTCAACCTCTAGATTTAAATTAATTTTAGAGAGAATTTTTTTAAGTTCTCACAATTGATATTATTAAATCCTTCATATTCATATTTAGCAATTTGGTGCAAACCCACGTTAACTAGTCTTGCAAATTGCTCCTGACTCATACCCTTAGAGACTTAATTCTATTTTTAAAATTCCGCTACTTTCACCGTTTCGGTTCACTTTATAAAAATCAGGAAAAGGCTTTTCAGTATCCACTTTAGTCACTCGTTTATAAAAAGTGATTAATTATCTCATTGGGTCTTATGCCTACAATCAAGGAGTCCAATTGTTGGCAAGATTAGTTTATGTGTATTTTGCAAATAGTGAATTTAAAATTAGGAATAAAATTCTATTCCGATGATGCTTTCGCCACATCATTAATACCGACATCAAAAATGACTCTATCAAATTTAACAACAGGGATTAGTTTCTGGCGAGATCCTGTTTCATCTAGTACTAAATCAATTACACCGAGTCTGTTTAAAAATTTAATTTCTTTTGAGATGTATCCTTGATCTTTATGGATTTTTTGAGAGAGATCATAGATTGATTTTGGTTTTAGGTTTTTAATAACGGAAAGAAGTTCTGCTCTTGCAGGGCTCATGAATTTATACATAGCAGCCAGATCATTAAAATATATTACATCATCTTCTGCTTTAGATTTTCCTTTGATTGCCTCTTTAACTGTATCAAGTAGAATTTCTTTATCGTAATTTCTATAACAAAGAGTAAGTGTTTTCATATTTAATCATCCTCCTTTTTTCGGATGAAGTTTCCCGAATTTTTTCTCAACTTTTTTCCAAAAAAGATCGAGTGCTGCATCAATTCCAGTCCACTCAAATTCAAACTCTTTTTCACCCTCGTGAAAATGTGGTTTTTTAGGTGGGTGACAATCAAGCCTAACTTGATCCAAAGTATTTTTTTTAGTGAATGCTACAAAACTGAACTTATACCCATCAGGGAACTTTAGATCTTCTGGCGGTGGAATCTTAAATATATCAATAATGATAAAAAGGTCCTCGCCGGAATCGAGTAAAAAGCTAAGTTTTTTGTAGGTAATTCTTGTTGCCTTCACATGATATATACTGTCATATATGATTTAAATTGTCAATAGAAATTTTATCACACAATATTTCTTATATTGTGCGGATTCTATCCAAGTCTAAATTTAATTCTTAGTTGGCTTGTTTGGCATGTTTTCTATTACAAAAATAACTCACTATAGTTTTTTTAAATTGACTCTCATCCATTAACTAGCTGTACTCTCTATAAATAAATTACGTTTTGTAATTTTATTTTAAATTGAATTCATTAAATCCAAATGAATTTGGATTTAAATTATGTTTCATTTTTGTTTACTTTTAGACTACGAAGTCTCCACTATGAATTTTAGATATTTATCTAAGATAAACTTTTAGAAATGAGAATAAAATGGCTAGTATTAAAAATACTTCTCCTTTTGACTACCCTATTGTAATTCGAAAACATTTAAATTTTATCACTATCTCTGTCCCCGACTTGGGTATTTCATTAATTGAAGAAATTCCAAGTAATAATCTTCTTAACAAAAATTATGTTACAAAAATTGGTGTACGTGTCGCAGAAGCTTGGCTTAAGGCACAGAAAATAATTAAAGATAAAACTGATGCACGAATTTATCTTCCAAAGGCTTCGCAAACTAAAGCAAGCGTCCAACAGGCAACACAAAACCTATCCCCTACTCAGTTTGCTAAATTTGTTGGTATTTCCCCGCGTACAATAACCAGGGATTGTGCTAAAGGTATCATTCGAGCTTCAAGAACTACTGGTGGACATTATAAAATTCCAGTGGCGCAGCTTGCATTGTATAAACAATATCTCAGTCAACATCAAAAATTTGCTACTGATAATTGGCTTAAAAGTGCAATGGATAAACTCCAAACATTACACTCTACTTCATAGTACGGAGTGATCTAAGCTTAATTAATATTCAGGTATTTAATTTTTTCCAAGGGAGTTTTTAACCTTTGGCCAAACCATTTCGATGAAATGATTTTTTAACATAATCTTTTGAGATTGACTTCCCGCTTTGAGAATTCCATTAGGCGGCACTAGTTGATCGCGTTCATTTTCATCAAGTAATTCAACCCAAGTTTCAAACTCTAATTCACGCAATTCATTTTCTTTTTCTAAGCGATCTTCTCTTTGTTTTTTTATGCGTTCAAGTTGTTCTCGAATTAAACGATCGGTCTCAGTTTCAACTCCGATGAGTGGATCTTTTCCATCTGCAGCCAGTTGAGCCATTTTCACAAACATACCGGGTACACTTCGAATGCCAGAAATATTTTTTGGATCTGAGGCATAGACTTCAAAACGCTCGACGAAATCTTGGAGTTGAAAAGTTGTAAAAATTAATTTTTGATTTTGAATATCTTGAATTTGTTTACGAGTAATACCGTATTGGCCAAGTCGTGAAACATCGATCGAAGAAACATCAAAACTTGAATTTTGTAAAATTGGTTCTTCCTCCCTAGTTAGAAAGTTAGTATTATTATTACTTACTAACTTACTAGAGGGCACTTTCTCTAGGTTTTCTCTAGATTGTTCTCTAGGTTTTCTCTGGGTTTTCTCTAGAATTGGATCATTCGCTTTTAGATATTCAAAGATCTCTAAATACGTATCTTGATCAATTTCATATTTTGTATATCCTCCCCTTCCAGCTTTAAATTCTCTTCTAAACAAAAGATGCTTTTTGATAAGTTCTTTAACTGCATTTTGAGCATTGTACATACTTGTTTCACAGATAAGTGCTAACTCACCTCCAGAAATATCTTTGGTAAAATTTGCGTTGTTGTTTCGGCACAATTGGAATAATGAAAATAAAACTTTTTTTTGTAACCCTACTAAGTGTGAAATCGAATATTTTTTAACTCCAGATTCACTATTTTTTCTCTCGGATTTCTCTAGGTATTCTCTAGGTATATCTCTAGGTTTAACCTGGAGAAAATCTAGGTTTTCTCTAGGTATATCGTCAATTTCTCTAGGTATTCTCTGGGTATTCTCTAGAGAATACCTAGAGAAGTCACCTTTCTCTAGGTTTAATTCTCTAGATTTTCTCTCGATTATCTCTAGGTTTTCTCTAGAATTAGTGCTTGCTTGATTTTTTAACTCATTTAAAGCCTCAAGGTTGAAAACAGGTGAAGCATCATGGGAGCTCTCATTCTGAGTCAACAGAGAGTCTTTAATGCTGTTATAAGATGAATTTTGCGTAGCTTGTATTTCAACTATAGTTTCGACATCAGTTTTATTTGGTGAATTTAAATTTATAGATTCTGAATTTGATTGAGAAACAATTAGTTTTTGCTCTAGCAAAGAACTTTCTTTTACTGGTTGAGTGCTGACTTTATCCTGGACCTTCTTGGTTTTAACAGTTTGAGGAGCATTTTCTGAAATAGGCGCAGGAGTGACTATTTGCTGAGTTTTAACAGACTCATCAATTGATGCATTCATTAGAGTATCAGGTCGATTACCCCTTGAAAACTTTTTTTGCTCGGCAGGTTTATTCTGCTTTTGAGCTTTATTTAAAAGTTCATCTAAACTTGGCATAGTAATAATCACAGGCTCAATTATTTAAATTAAGCTCGTCCCTCTTTTTTTCCAATGTTACGAATTCCAAGCATATCTTGTGCAAGTAAATCAAAATCTTCTCTTGCAGCCGCCTTTTTAAAATCAAAAATAGTCTTTTTTTGATCGATAGCATTTTTGACATCAGCGTTTTTCTTAATTACAGTAGATAGCAATCTATCTCGATAATGTGTACCATACTCAATTAAATACTTTTGTGAAGTAGCTTCGCGACCATCATATAATGTAAATAATAAATTATAATCAAATGTGTGTTTAAATTCTTTTCCAATACGAGTCAGTTCTTCGATAGTTTTCTTTAATCCTTTTGCAGAATATTTATCAGGATTGACAGGAATTAAAATTTGATCCGAAGCTAAAGCTATACTTATATTTAAAGGTGAGAGTGAAGGGTTACAATCTATAATGACAAAGTCATAACGTGATTTCACGGGATCAATAATATTTGCAATAAAATTTCGAAGATCTCTATTCTTGCTTGTTATTAAAAAATCAAGAGTAGAGTTTTCAAAATCTGATGGTATTAAATCTAAACTATCACTCACATTTATAATAGCATCATTTAGTGAACACTCTCCATTTGCGACGTGAAAAAAAACAGGTTCATTTGTGACATCATAACAAAAGCTATCAGTTAGATTTCCTTGTGGATCTAAATCAACACATAAAACTTTTGCGCCATATTGATTCAAGCGAACAGCCAGATTAAAGGCTGTCGAGGTTTTTGTAGATCCACCTTTAAGCATTTGAAATGCAATCACACGTTGAGGATATTTCACTCCTCGTGACTCTAAGTAACTTCGAACATCGCTTGGGTTATAGGCTGCTTTATTGCCATCTTTGAAAGAATCAATCCCTCGTTGCTTTGCCGCAATAGATACAGCTTGAGGCGAAATGCCGAGAAGTTGCGCGATCTCGTTTTGATTAAGAAAATATTTTGCTGGCTGAACAAGTTCACTCATTTTAAATCCTCACGTAATGTAAATTTACGATTATATCATCTACTTCTATTTAAAACGTAAATTTAAAGGACTGACTTGACAATAGTATAATGTAGTTTTGTCTTGCGTTAGGGGTTTTGTCTAGTGCCGAGTAATAAATGCGAAGTTAAGGCTTAACAAAAAAGTTTGAATAACTGCTAATGATTAAGTCTGATCAGCTTGCGCTGATTATATCAAACATAATCATAAGCAGTTATTTTCTTGTTTATTTGGGGTGATTTTTGAATCACCCCTTATTATGAAAACCCAAACTTACGTTTGTATTTTCATAATAACTGCTCATGATTAAGTCTGATTGCTTCGCGATTTTATCAGACATAATCACGAGCAGTTATTCTCTTGTTTGTTGGGGGCGATTTTCAATCACCCCGTATTATGAAAATCCAAACTAAAGTTTGTATTTTCATAATAACCTAGAGATAAACTTGTTACATAATATTTGTTGTTAATAAAAACCAATTTATAAAATGAATTCAAATAAGAAAAAAAAATGGAAGATAAGGTTTCTCATCTTCGTGAAGCCAACAGATTGTAACAAGTAACCAGAGGCCAATGGGAAATATAAAAATGAATACACATTATGCTATGATTAAGTGTATTATTAAAACTAAGGTTCGTGATTAAGACTGATCATTTGCATGATGATACCAATTATTAACATGAAATACTATATTTTTGCACGCTAATTAAGGTAATTATGATTCATAAAAATTTTATCCACAAATTAAAAGTTGCAGGAAGTACACTAAATCAAACACCGTTGGACTGGGTGGGTAATTTTGAACGTATTAAAAGTATTTTAAAAAAGGCGGAACAAGCACATCTCGATATTATATGTCTTCCAGAGTTATCGATAAGTGGCTATGGGTGTGAAGACGCATTTTTTAATTTATTTGTAATAGAAGAATCTTGGAGAATGTTAAAAAAATTATTACCCTTTACAAATAAAAAATTTGTAGGGTTTGGAATTCCTATATTACATCGAAGTTGTTTATATAATTGTGTTGCTGTTGTTGTTGATCAAAAAATTATTGGTTTAGTCGCAAAAAAAGCATTGGCTGGCGATGGGGTGCATTATGAGCAGAGATGGTTTAAACCGTGGCCACATAATGTTGTGGATAAATTTGAATATGAAAATATTAGTATTCCAATTGGTGATATTTATTTTGAAGTGGATCATGTAAAAATAGGATTCGAGATTTGTGAAGAGGCTTGGGGCACCCATAGACCAGGAAGTGATTTAGCTCGTCGAGGGGTCGAAATAATTTTAAACCCATCAGCCTCCCATTTTGCGTTTGGTAAACATCAAATTCGCAAAAATTTTGTCAGTGAAGGATCAAGGGCTTTTAATGTTATCTATATATATAGTAATTTAGTTGGAAATGAAAGTGGAAGAATTATTTATGATGGAGGAACTCTTATTGCACAAAATGGAGAGTTTATTGCCGAAGGTCCACGATTTAGTTTTGCCGATTATAATTTAACTATTAGTGAAGTTGAATTGGGTCGAGCAACATTGCCAAGAATGAAAACAATTAGTTATCAGCCACAACTTGAGTTTCAAACTAAAAACTTAGTAAAAGTAAATTTTAAATGGTCGAAGATTAAAACTGCAAAGATTAATCAGATACCAACTCATGAACTAACTCGTTTTGAAGAGTTTTCTAAAGCGGTTTCATTAGGTTTGTTTGATTTTTTAAGGAAAAGTGGCTTGCATGGATTTGTCATTTCTCTGAGCGGAGGAATTGATTCTTCAGTCTGTGCTATACTTGCTGAAAAATCTTTTGAATGGGCAAAACAAGAATTATCACCTGAAGAGTTTCAAAGAAAAATTTTACCAATTATAAATAATCAGAACATCAAGAATGGAAAATCAAAGTTCGATATAAAGAATCATGTATTTTGTGTTTATCAATCGACCAAAAACTCATCTGAAACTACTTACAATGCTGCAGAGAAATTAGCAAAGGAACTTGGAGTTACTTTTTATCATTGGAGTGTTGATGAGTTAGTAGATAGCTATATTAAAATTGTAGAGGAGCCACTTCTGGTAAAATTAAATTGGAAAGATCACGATGTAATTTTACAAAATATTCAAGCAAGGGCTCGAGGGCCGAGTGTATGGATGCTTGCTAATTTAAAAAACTCGTTGCTTATTACAACAAGTAATCGTTCTGAAGCAGCAGTTGGATATGCAACAATGGATGGTGATACTTGTGGTGGACTAGCTCCCCTTGGTGGAATTGATAAAGAATTTTTAATTTCTTGGTGTCATCAAATGAGTGATCGAATAAAAAGTTTAAAATTAGTATTAGAGCAGCCGCCAACTGCTGAGTTGCGACCACAATTTTCAAGTCAAACCGACGAGCAAGATCTGATGCCTTATTCAGTATTAAATATCATTGAAAAATATGCTATTCGAGATAAGAGAAGTCCGATTGAAATTTATTATCTACTTGAAGATAAATACAGCCATGAAGATTTAAAAAAGTGGATTTCAAAATTTTTTAAACTTTGGGCGCGCAACCAATGGAAAAGAGAACGTTATGCTCCTTCGTTTCATTTAGATGATGAAAGCTTGGATCCAAAAACATGGTGTCGATTTCCAATATTATCTAGTGGATTTCAGACAGAGCTTGAAGAATTATATAAAATACCTATAAAATTAAAATCTAGCTTGTCAAAAATAAATAGAAAATCTCATAAAAAATATGTCAAAGTAAAAGAATGATAAGTTAAATTAAAACAAGTTAAAAACTAAACTAAGTAATAAAGGTTAAGGGTAGCAAAACATGTCGCAAGAAATGATTGATCAAAAGAGAATTTTTTTGGTGGCCAGTAACTTACCAGACGTCAGAGTTAAAATTGTTGCTTCTATCGAACAACATTTTAGCAATACGACCATCTTTACAGCACAAGATGGATCTGATACATTAATGAAAATTCAAAATGTACCCCCACATGTTTTGATTGTCGATCCGTTATTAACAAAGGTCAATGGCTGGAATGTTGTAACCCAAGTTTTAAATGAGAAAAAGTATAAAGATACAGGAATAATTATTTTATCTGCGATTCCTGACCAGGAAAGATTCACTGATGAAGTTGTTATGGGCAGAGTACAATACTTAGACTCATCAGAAGATAAAGTGGTCGCAAAGCAAATAGCAAAAGCCTTAAATTATGTAGCACATGGAGAGGTTGACGAATTTTATCTTAGATTCTTAGTTCCAGGTGATGTGCTTATTCGAGAAGGTGAAAAAGCGAAAAATGTTTATTTACTTAGAAAAGGATCTTTGCGAGTTTATTTAAAACGAGAAAATGGTGAAGTCGAAATTGGAAAAATTAATGTGGGTGAATTCGTTGGCGAAATGGCATATATTAACAATCAACCAAGATCAGCCGATGTTATTGCAACAACTGATTGTGAATTGATTGAAATTCCACTTGATCATTTAGATGTTTTATTATTTCAAAAACCAACTTGGGCAAAAGCATTAATGATTACACTTTCAAATCGGGTAAAAAAAGCAAATGAAACGCTTGAAGCTGTACAAGCAAAAAAGACAGGATCCACTTAAAATGAATATTACCTTATCTGCACAAAGAGCCATGCCTTCGGTTGTTAGAATTCATGGTCGAGGCTATAATGAAACACATTGGCCAACATTGTTAGATCCTAGAAAGGCATTACAAGAAGAGTGGACAGGTTCTGGCTTTTTTATTTCTATAAATAATGAAGAAGGTTGGATATTAACTAACTCACATGTTGCACGGAGTGCAACTCATCTTGAAATTCGTTCCATTCTCACAAGTGATGAGCCTTTTATTGTAAAATGTGTTGGACTGGTAACTGAACTTGAGCCCGATGTTGCTCTTTTAAAAATGAGTAATGAAGAAATATTAAGATTTAAAAAACTTTCAAAGCAAAAAAAAATTCCAACTTTAAAATTTGCAAAAGGGGTTGGGTTAAAAAGAGGGCAACTGATTAAAGCAATAGGTTATCCTTTGGGTATGGAAGAACCAAATATTTCCGCTGGTGAAATTTCAAATTTTATTGCAGGTACTGAAAATACTGTTGAGCGTTTTGTTACAGATGCTGCAATTAATCCAGGAAATAGTGGAGGACCTGCAATTAATGAGAGAGGTGAAGTCATTGGAATTAATACTGCTATTGTACTTGGTGCAAATAATATAAGTTTTATAACTCCAATTCAATTAGCCGCTAACTTATTACCGTTATTATGTCAGGGAATTAATCCTAAACTACCAAGCTTTGGTGCACATTTACAACGAAACTCAATTACAAATGCAGAATACCTTGGAATGAAGGACACTAGAGGTGTAATTGTTACTCATGTCTTCAAAGGTGGCATGGCAGAGCAAGCAGGTTTAAAAAAGAAAGATGTGATATTATCAATAAATAATTTAGAAATAGATCGACATGGAAACGTGCTTGATCAAAAATCAAAAAAAAATATTTTTGATCTTTTACAAAATACTCCATCGAGACAAAAAATTAAAATCAAAGTTTGGACAAAGAAAAAATTAAAAACAGTAGAGGCTTATACAGCTCCCTTGGTTCCTCAAATTTTTCCAATACAACCTTTGGTTAAAAAAAGAGAATTTATTTGTATTGAGGGATTAATCATCCAAAGTTTATCAGATGAGTTAGTAGAAGGTTTAAGTCAAACTTATGGTGTAGATCCTTGTTTTTTATATAAAGAATATAGAGAAAGTAAATCTGAATTATTAATTACTCATATTACTCCAGATTCTAGCGCTGAAGATATTTTTTTAGAGTTTGGAGATATTGTAACAAAAGTAAATTCTAAAAAAGTAACTAACTTAAATCAATTAAGCCAAGTCCTTCGCGCATTTAAAAAGAGTAAGAAAAAAGATTTATATCTTGAGACAAGTTCGGGTTTATTTGCAAACTTTAAACCAAAAAAAGAAGTGGAAAATTTTGGTGAAATCTGCAAACCACCAGTTGAGTAATCATCGTTTAATTTGTGAGATGAGCAAGAACTGGAATGATTTTAAATGTAATTTGTTGATCAACCAATTCTTTTAATTTTTCTTGAGATAATTTTCCATCTTCATAGGCTTTTGAAATTTTAGCATAGCCCCAATATCCGGCTCCTTGATCGACCATTGCGACCATGTAACCAACCAACTCTAATTTTGGATTTATTAATTTAGCACTCAGTCCTTCGAAAAGTTTAATTGATCTCATATCAAGTTGAGTTTGTAAGTTTCCAGCAAAAACTTCCCAAAGTGAATCAAGAGCAATACGTCCTTGGTCAACGTTGCTTTTAATAACTAAATTCATTGCTAAGGAATCAATACTAGCAACAACTCCACATAGAAGAAACTTTTTAGTGAAATTTAAATTGGGCCTAGATGCAATTGCAGACATCCAAAATGTTTCATTGGTCATATATAAAAAGTTTTGCATGAAATCTTTATCCTGCGTAAGTTTTGATCCAAGTATGATGGGATTGGGATCAAATAAATCTTCTGGGCGAGCCATAATTTCAGATGTGAGTTGAAGTGATTGAGTCAATGCAATGTATTTTGCTTGTCCTATTCCATTTTTCATTGTGCTTAAAACAGATGTGAAAGTATTTATAATATGTTTTGCAAGTAATGATTTATGCTGCAAGGATTTTACGAGGTAAATGACTTTTACTCGAACGGGGATTGTTGCTAGAAATGCAGCTGTTGCTTGTTTTTCTAAGGAAGAATAACTTTTTAAATAAAGTTTTTTTCTTAAATAATCAATTTTATCATTTACAGATTTCTGCATTTTTAAAGCTAAATGTTCTACAGTTTTATAAACTCCATTTTCTGTTAAACTGTATTTTGCTAAAAGCTCAGGACCTATACGTCCCAGCCAATGACTAAAAGAGTGAAGCACTTTGCCACCAACAAGAGTGAGAGTAACGTCACCTGCAACATAGCCCCAAAAAATATTATTATTTTCATTTTGAATTTTTTGTTGCAAGAAAACCCATCCCTCATAAAGTAGACTATATCCTTCTTTTAATAAGGGGTCATTAGGGTTGATTTTTGATAGAGACAGGAGACGTTGTTCAAGATCAATTAAGTTTAATTGGTCCAATTGAATTTGTTGTTCAAACTCATGATCATGATCTAATGCTAATGATAGATGTTGACCAATATATTTTAATGCCAACCAAGTAAACCATTGATCTGCATTTTGTAATTCTTTGTCTAGAATATATTTCACTCCACGAACTAAATCACCTTGAGTTTCAACGGGATTGGGGATTGGTTTGAATACACCATTTTCAGAGGGAATAAACCAGATTTCTACTTTTTGACTCAATGTTAGTGATCTTCCAATAAAAAGCTCTTGGCTAATATCAGGTAAAATTAAATTTTCTTTTTTAAGCGAAACAACAACTTCATATTCACCCAAGTCATTAATTTTTTCTTCTATGCTATAGATTCTATTTTGGTCGTTGAAATCAAAATTACGAGGAAGAGTCTTTTGAAAATGAAAATTAGATGTTAGAGAGGAACTATTTATAGAGTTGTTATTATGTATGGGTGAATTATTTATTGCTGTTTTTGCAGTAGCTAGACAAATATGATTGCTAAATAAAAGCAATTCTATGAAAAATATTAATTTTAATATATAAAAAAAATATTTTTGTCTCTGAGTAATATTTTTATGAAGACTTGAAACTAAAAAATTCATTCATCACGAGTATCAGTAATAAATTAGAATGTTGATGTAAATTTTATTGAGTTGTAAAAAATTTTAACAGGCAAATTTGATGAACAAATTTTGTTACTCTGGTTTATGTCTTTTATTAATTAAAAAGTTTAGAACAAGCTGGGTATGACTTATTAATATAAGGAATAAATCCAAAGGCTGTTCCACTTGTTTGTCGGATGTGAGATTGGTTTTCTCCATTTGGATTAATAACTCCTGAGTCAGGGAAGTAAGGCTGATTGGCAGCTAATAAATAAGCTCCAACATTCTGTGCTGCTCTTTGAAAGTAACCCATACCTGTGTTCATTTGGGCCCAAGAGGTACTTAAATTTAATACTTTAACACCATTAGTTTGATAGTATCTTAATAAAGTGTAATCATAAACATCAGCGCAAATTAGTATTCCAACTTTTCCAATAGGAGAATCGTATATTGCTGGTGTAGTGCCACCTTTGGAAAAATAATTTCCTTCGACATGAAATAATGAATTTTTACGATGTGAAATTGCAATATTACCATCGGGTTTAATTAGTACTGCAGCATTGTAAAGTTTTTGGGTTACGGGATCAATTTCAGGAAATCCAACTTGCAAATGTATGTTGAGCTTTTTAGCTAGCGCTGAAAAGTATTCTGTCGTTGGCCCTGGTATTGTTTCAGCATAAGGTAAGATTTCTTCTCTAGTTCTAAAATTTTCTTCTTCACTGGGAGTTCCAGGTATATGGGGGTAACCTACAACACCCATTTCAGAGGTAATTATCCACTCTGCGCCTTGATTGGCAGCTCCTTCAATTTGTCTTTTAATATTATCTCTGTTATTAGATTTCAGTCGTTCAGCTTCTTCAGCTGTTACATTTAAACTGGCGGTACCAGGGTTTGCTTGTATTACAGCGACTCTCATTGAATGAGGTGATTTGTAGGATTCATTAGGTTCTGCAAACTCAGTAATATATTCTACATGATTAGCGGCAAAAGCAGATTCTATCTTAAAGATATAGAAAATAAAAAATAAAGCAGTTAAAGATAATGTTAAAAATAAAAATTTTGAAACAAAATAAAAAAAACCATTTTGAAATTTCATGCCAATAGCTCCATTAACTCCATAAACACCATTAATATAAATTGCTGTTTAACATAAAAAAAATAATTAAGAGAAGAGCTAATTATTAATTTATGAAAAGTTAAAAAATCTTCTTAAAGTGTGACAATTAATGTTACTTGAAATGGAAGTGTTGTATTTAAAAATTCTACTCAGTACAATACAGAGATGGTGAATTCATCGACAAAATCAATAATTCAAAAAGAACACATTCAAAATATTATTTCAAAATTTAATTTTGATAAGACTCAGTTGTTAGGAATTCTACGTGAGATTCAAAATAATTTTAGATTTATCCCAGAGGATTCTTTTGACTGGATAGCCGATGAATTAGATATTTCTCCAGTAATGATTAAAGGGGTTGTGAGCTTTTACCACTTTTTATCAATGGACCATCGAGGTGAATTTACTATTTATCTTAATACAAGTGCCACTTCTGAAATGCAAGGATGTCATGATGTTATGCGAGCATTTGAAGATGAAGTTGGAATTAAATTTGGTTCAACTTCGCTTGATAAAAAAATTGGTCTTTACACCACTTCATGTATTGGAATGTGCGATCAAGAACCCGCAGCACTTATAAATGATTTTGTATTTACTCAATTAACACCTTCAAAAGTAAAATTGATCGTCGATTCTTTGAAGCAAGGGGTAAGTCTTGCTACTCTCATCACACAATTTGGAGACGGGCACAATGCAGATCAAGAAATTAAAGCAGAAGTAAAAAATAATATTCAAATGAAAGGTAAAGTTTTTTTTACAGATTATATTCCAGGTCAGTCCCTTCGAATGGCAATGGAACTTGGATCATTAGATGTGATCGAAGAAATTAAAAAATCTGGACTTCGAGGCCGTGGTGGTGCAGGATTTTCCACCGCTCAAAAATGGGGTTTTTGTCGTGCGACTGAGTCGGATACTCGGTATATAATATGTAATGCAGATGAAGGAGAGCCTGGAACTTTTAAAGATCGTGTTTTATTAACAGAATTACCACAACTAATTTTTGAAGGCATGACTATAGCGGGTTATGCGGTAGAGGCAAAAGAAGGACTTTTGTATCTTCGAGGTGAGTATGCATATTTAAAATCCTATCTTGAAAAAATATTGGATTCAATGAGACTAGCTGGTTTATTAGGTAAACGAATTTTAGGAAGTAGATTTAGTTTTGATATAAGTATAAAATTAGGTGCAGGGGCTTATATTTGTGGTGAAGAATCAGCTCTTATTGAATCTGCAGAAGGAAAACGAGGTCAACCCCGCAATAGACCTCCGTTTCCAGTGACTTCTGGATATTTGCACAAACCGACTGTTGTAAATAATCCAGAGACATTTTCCTGTGCTGCTAAAATTATTTTAAACGGTTCTTCCTGGTTTAAGAAGATGGGAACAGATGCATCTTCAGGTGTTAAATTATTAAGTGTGTCCGGAGATTGCGAAAGACCTGGAATATATGAAGTTGAATGGGGAGTTACTGTCCAAGATATTTTGAATCTCTGTGGTGCAAAAGAGGTTTTGGCTGTTCAAGTTGGTGGTCCATCTGGGATTTGTCTTTCTGAAAAACAATTTCAAAGAAAATTATGTTATTCAGATTTAGCGACGGGTGGTGCATTCACTGTTTTTAGTAAAAAACGTGATTTATTTTCTATACTTCATAATCATATGGATTTTTTTGTAAATGAAAGCTGTGGATTTTGCGTTCCTTGTCGAGCTGGAAATAAATTATTACTTGAACAACTTGAAAAAATAATGATTGGTAATGGATCTATGAAAGATCTAGAAGAAATAAAATCACTGGGTGCAATGGTAAAAACGGCATCACGTTGCGGACTAGGGCAAACCTCACCAAATCCGCTTTTAACGAGCATTGATAATTTTAGTGATTATTTTAAAAGTAAAGTTCGAGATAGTTTGGATTTTAATTCGCAATTTGATTTGGATTTTGCTGTGCGAGAGTCCTGTATAGTTGCAAAACGCAACATTAATTTAGAAAAAAATTAGAAGTTAATTTCGAATACTATAGAAAGAAATTATTTTATGGAACAAGGTTATATAAAAATTACTATCGATGGAAAAGAAATTTATGCAAAAGAAGGTCAATCCATCGTGCAAGCAGCAAAAGATAGTGGAGTTTTTATTCCAACACTTTGTGATTTTAAAAGTCTACAGCCAGCAGGTACATGTAGAACTTGTACAGTAAAGATTGGCGGTCGCTTTGTCTCTGGATGTACAACACAAGTCTCCTATGGGATGGTGGTTGAAAACGAAAGTCCAGAGCTTAAAGATATACGTAAGGGACTTATTGAAATGCTTTTTGTTGAAGGTAATCATATGTGTCCAAGTTGTGAAAAGTCTGGTGATTGTGAGTTGCAGGCTCTTGCTTATCGTTATCGAATGACGGCGCCACGATTTCCTTTTTCATTTACAAATCGAAAAGTTGATGCCTCTTTGCCTCATTTAATTTTAGAACATAACCGTTGCATACAATGTCTTCGTTGTGTTCGTGGAGTAAAAGCAAAAGATGGTCATGAATTATTTGGTTTTATAAATTGTGGTAGTAATATAGAAATTGCCATTGATTCGGAAGACCCAGAAACTCAAACTGAGTCTTTTGCGCAAAAAGCAATGGATATATGTCCTGTCGGTGCTTTATTAAAAAAGGGTTCAGCTTTTCAAACTCCCATTGGTGAACGTAAATACGATAAAAATCAAATAGGAGATATTACATGACACAACAGATGACACAGAAGAAGAAGCTAGTCGTAGCAACAACTTCATTGGCGGGTTGCTTTGGTTGTCATATGTCATTTTTAGATATCGATGAAAAAATTTTAGAATTAATTGAAATTGTAGATTTTAGTAAGTCCCCAATAAATGATATCAAAGAATTTAATCAAATTTGTGATGTTGGATTAGTTGAGGGTGGTTGTTGCAATAGTGAAAATGTTCGTGTGCTTCGTGAATTTAGAAAAAATTGTAAAACTTTAATAGCCGTGGGTCAGTGTGCAATCACTGGTGGATTGCCAGCAATGCGAAATGGAATTTCTTTAAAAGAAATTTTTACTGAAGTGTATTTAAATGGTCAAACTCTTCATAATAAATTAATTCCAAATGATGAAGAAATACCTATGATATTAGACCGAGTGTATCCTTGCCATGAGATTGTAAAAATAGATGCATACTTACCAGGTTGTGCTCCCCGGGCCGAATTATTTTGGGAGGCATTAATCGCAATCGCAGAAGGCAAAAAATTGGAATTTTTAAATTACGATTCTTTTAAATATGATTAGGATTTGTAAGAATCTCTGTGCAAATAATAAATACTAAAAGTTCAGTTAAAAGTATAAATTATGATTTCATGAGAGTACATTTAAGAGATTTTAAAACTTAATTATTAAGGCAATAAAAATTATGATGATGACAAAAAAAATTACTATTGATCCTGTTACTCGTGTTGAAGGTCATGGAAAAGTCACTATTAAACTAGACGAGAACAACAATGTGATCGAATCTCGATTGCATGTTGTAGAGTTTCGTGGGTTTGAACGATTTGTGCAAGGTCATCCCTATTGGGAGGCCATTGTTTTAGTGCAACGTCTGTGTGGGATTTGTCCAGTTAGTCATCATCTCTGTGCCGCTAAGGCTATGGACCATGTTATAGGAGTGCCATCAGAACAACTCACACCAATAGCAGAAAAAATGCGTCGACTTATGCATTATGGACAGTTTTTTCAGTCCCATGTTTTACATTTTTTTTATTTAGCGGCACCAGATTTACTATTTGGTTTTGATGCAGACCCTGTAAAAAGAAATATTGTCGGCGTGATTAATTCGTTTCCTGATCTTGCTAAAAAAGCCGTACTGATGAGAAAGTTTGGTCAAGAAATTATTAAAGTCACTGCAGGAAAAAAAGTTCATGGAACTGGAGCTATTCCTGGTGGAATAAATCGTCATTTAACAATGGATGAAAAAAACTTTTTTTTAAATCCTACTAATTTAGAATTTAATGCTGATCTCATGGTGGAATGGGCACAAGAAGGTTTAGAGATTTTTAAACAGTATCATAAAACCCATCAAAGTTTTATCGATGGATTTGCAAATTTCGAGTCTAATTATTTAAGTTTAGTTCGAAAAGATGGTGCATTAGATTTGTATCATGGCGGACTTCGGTCCATTACTCACGACGGACAAAAAATATTTGATCATGTGGATTATCAAGACTACACAAATTATATTTCTGAAGAAGTTCGCAATTGGACTTACATGAAATTTCCATTTATAAAAAGTATTGGACCAGAAAAGGGATGGTACCGAGTTGGTCCCCTAGCGCGTCTTAACACCTGTGATTTTATACCAACGCCATTAGCGCAAAAAGAATTTGAAGTTTACAAAAAATATTCAAATGGAAAACCCAACGGAAATTCAATGTTAATGCATTGGGCGCGTTTAATTGAAACTCTTCATGCTGCTGAAGTGATGCGAGATTTGCTCAACGATCCTGACTTGTATAGCGAAGGTGAACTGGTAAAAACAGGAGTTCGAACTGGAGAAGGAGTAGGAGTGATCGAGGCCCCCAGGGGAACTTTATTTCATCACTATCGTGTGGATAAAAATGATTTAATTACGATGTGTAATTTAATTGTTTCAACGACAAGTAATAATGAAGGCATCAATCGCGCGGTTAACTGGGTGGCAAACAATATTATTAGCGGAAGTAAAGAAATTCCAGAGAGTATGTTAAATCAAGTTGAAGTTGCCATTCGTGCTTATGATCCTTGCCTGAGTTGTGCAACTCATGCTGTTGGACAAATGCCCTTGATGATTGATCTGCTAGACCACAAAGATAATATATTAGATCGTAAAGTTAAAAATATATAAACATTCAAAAACAGAATTAATAATTCAGAGTAAAGTTCTAAAAAAGTTAGAATCATAATGCTAAAAAGGAGATTCAAATTGTTCATTACCAAAAAATTTATTTTGAAATATCTTATAGGGGTTAAAAGTTGAGAATTGGATCCGATAAAAGAGTTTTATTTTATGGGATCGGAAATGTAGGTCGAGAAGACGACGGATTAGGAATTTACTTTATAGATGTACTAGAAAAAATAAATTTGTCTCCAAATATTAAATTACAATCCAATTATCAACTGAATATCGAAGATGCTCTTGAAATTTCAAATTATGATTTAGTTATTTTTATTGATGCAACTCAATCACCAGAGGCAAAAACTCCATGTGAATTTCTTGAACTTCAATCAAGTTCAGAAATTTCTTTCACGACCCATGCAATGAGTATGGAAAGTGTACTTGGATTATGCGAACAACTTTACAATAAAAAACCAAAGTCCTATTTGCTAGCAATTCCTGGCTATGAGTGGGGGATCAATAATCAACTCTCAACAAGGGCAAAGTCCAATTTAATGGAATCAATAAACGTTATTCAAAATTTGATGAAAGGTTGAATGGACTAATTTCAATAGGTTGACTACTAAAAGTAAGCTGTCTTTGGATTTATATAATATGTTATAAGTAATTATAAATTAATCTATAAATATACTATAATATATTAAATATCGTTTTATTTAAATAGAATGGCGCTATTTATTTCGATATTTTAAAATCTAAATAAACGCTCATGATTAAGTCTGATTGCTTCGCAATTTTATCAGACATAATCACGAGCAGTTATTTTCTTGTTGTTGGGGGTGATTTTTGAATCACCCAGTATTATGAAAATCCAAACTATAGTTTGTATTTTCATAATAACTCAAAGAGTTAAGTAAACTTAATGCTTTACTCTCCAGTTACTGGATACCTCAAAACTATGTTAGAGGTTATACAAATGAAAAATTATTATTCCATTGGTCGCTTTAGTAAATTGTCTGGACTAAGTATTAAAGCACTTCGATATTATCAAGAAATTGAGCTTCTCGTTCCTGAAATGAGAGGAAAAAACTTTTATCGATTTTACTCAAATGATCAACTTTTACTTTCACAAAAAATAATTGAATATAAAAGTCTTGGTTTTGCATTAGAAGATATTAAAAATCTAATTCGTTGTCCCCAGCAGTCAACAATAAAAAGTCTGCTTGAACAAAGATTACAAGCTATTGAGATTTCACAAGTAAAAATGTGTGTTCAAAAAAAAGAAATTACCTCCATTTTGACCTCACTAACAAAAGGATTAGAACTATCTAAAATACAGAGGAGTTTTATTATGGAAAATTTATTTGAACATGGAATTCAAGGGTTAAAAAGAAAAGGTATTCTTCCATCCCAAGTAGTCGATGAAAAGTTAAAGAATGAGATTAAATATTTAACTTCCCAACAATTGAGTTTAGTAAAATCTATTCATAGAATAACTAGCAAGGCTAAAGATTTAAACATTTTGCTTGGTCCATTGAGAGGGATGTCCCCTTCAAGTCTGATATTGTATAGTGAAGGATTAAGTCAGTTGAATCCCTTAAAGTTTAATCTCATACCAGAAATGTTTTCAGGGGCAGGATCTCTATGGTTTGATGTTGAGTTTACTCGCTCAAAAGAAATCGGACAATTTTGTAAAATTTTGAGTGAAGAAATTAATTATCAAATAATTGCTTTTAAGTGTCCATTTCTGGATATTTTAAACTTAGTTCAAAAACAAGTTGGTGTAATTGATTTTGAATGCTTTTCAGATGATCATAAAGCAATAACTTCTGCATTTAAACAAAATACATTGCGAGGAATTTGGAGTTATGACTGGAGTCCTAATTTTACAGCGTTTAAAAATTTAAATTCAAAAGATCAACAAAAATTATATCGCAATCAAGAAGAATTTGAGTCCTGGATAAAAGATTATGATCTAAATACAAGTGAGGATATTTTAAATATTGGGTTTTTATATGAGATGTTCGGTATAGAAAAACTTAATTTGTATAAGTCATTAAAGAAACATAAAGTATATTTTGATTTTCTTAAAGTATCCAGTCAAGAAATACTTCACACAACTCATGGTCTACTCCTTTGGCGAGAGGATTGGCTAAGAATACTATGTGACAATTCAAATTTTAATTTTAGGGAAGGACTTCAAATTTTTAATGCAATAAAAAAATCAAATTTTGATTCTGAAGAATATACTCAATTTATGAAATTAAAAGATGATCACCTAAAAAAATTACTTTTAGAAAGTGTAAAAACAGTATTCTTAAAAAGTCATTTGGCTTCGCAATTTTGGTTTATAAAACGATCGGCAATTCTTAAATCACTTTGGCCCGAAATATACATTAATACTTTAGAGGATTGGGAAACAAAAAACGAAATAATTTGGCAAGAGTTTGGATATGTAGAAAAGGGTGTTCGATACTTTGAAGCTTGAATCATTAAACATTAAACATGTTTACTTTTGAGTTGCGTAAATAAATATAATACACAAATATAAGTAAGCCTGATCGGCTAGCGTGATTATATCAAGAATAATCACAAGCATTTGTTTTTTTTGAAGGATTATTTTATGAGTCGAACTTTGGATAATTGTATTGATAAAAAAGATTTGTTGAAAAAAATTATTTCGGTTGAAGATGCTGTAAAACTTATTCCTAATAAATCTGTTCTTGCAATTAGTGGATTTACAAAATCCGGGGAACCTAAAAGTTTTATTCCTGCACTGGGAAATTTTTGGAGTAAAACGCATCCTGAGTTTCAAATCACACTTTTAAGTGGGGCCTCTCTTTCAGAGGAAGTAGAAAAATGCATTGCCCCCTTTGTAAGTAAGCGTGCCCCCTATATGTCTTCCATTGAATCTCGTAAACGCATAATAGCCCATACAATGGATTATAGTGATATTCATTTATCGCATTTTTCGCGAAATTTAATGTATGGGTTTTATGGCAAAATTGATTTTGCAGTGGTTGAAATTTCTAAAATTACAGAGGATGGGGGTATTATTTTAACCTCCTCTGTAGGGATATCATTTGAAGCTCTCACAAAAGCTAAAAAAATAATATTAGAAATAAATACAGAAGGTCCAGATTACTCTGGTTTTCATGATTTAATTTTACCTCAAGTTTTTCCTCATCATGGTCTACCCATTCCAATTTCTGATGTGAGTGAACGTGCAGGATCCTTTCAAATAAAAATAAATTGGAATAAAGTTGTCGCTATTGTTGAATCAAAGCAATTAGATTATGGTGTAACATTTAAACCTACCACAGAAATCGATAAAAAAATTGCTGAGAACATTATTGGATATCTTGAAAGTTGTAAAAAACTGTACAACTGGGGGGATAGGCTTCCGCCCCTTCAATCAGGAGTTGGAAATATCGCCAACGCAATTGTCAGTGAACTTGCTAATTCTCCATTTCAAAAAATAAGCTTTTGGACTGAAGTGTTCCAAGACGGAATGCTAAAGTTTACTGAAGACGAAGATAAATTTGATGTGGCATCGGCCACGGCACTTTCATTTTCAAATGAAGGATGGTTACAGTTTTTTAATTCATTTGAAAAATGTAAACAACGTATTATTTTACGACCAACTTGGTTATCTAATGCTCCTGAGATAATTAGTCGCTTGTTTGTAATTGCTATGAATAGCTGTATTGAAGTGGATCTTTATGGGCATGCAAATTCAACTCATGTAGATGGCTCTTGTATTGTGAATGGTCTTGGCGGTAGCGGCGATTTTTTACGAAATTCTTATTTAAGTATTATTCATATTCCATCTGTGAGAAAGCTAAAAGATGGACGAGTTGTTAGTAGTATCATGCCCTATGTTCGACATATCGATCATACTGAACACGATATAAAATGTATTGTGACAGAACAAGGGATCATGGTTAACACCGATATTATTTCACCAATTAAACGTGCCCAATCAATTATTGAAAATTGTGCGCACCCACACTTTAAACCTCTTCTAAAAGAATATTTAAAATTAGCAGGAATTGGCGATGAACCTCGAATAGGAAGTATGGACATTATAAAAGGGTGGTGGGAAGAGTATGATTATGCTTGTAAAACATTTTCTAAAATAGCTGTTCTTAAATAAGTCTTATGATTTGTTTGTTTATAATTGTAAAAAGAACTACGATTGTTAATTTTTTTGACATATAAGTATTACAGATATGTCTTCAAATCTACAGTATTAAAAATTTCGTTATTGATATATATTACTCTCTTGATGTGTTTGTTTTTCTAGTATGGAGATGAAGATGAAGATGAAAATGAATATGACTAAAAAAATTTTTTTTAGCGCAAACGTTTATTTTTATGTTGGATTATATATCTTATTAAATTTACAAATTATAAATTCTGCTGAAGCAAATATAGCTTCAACCTGTCAAACCTTATTTTCAAATAGTTCTAAAAATATTGATGATAATTTAGTAGATTTGGAGATTAATGATTTAACTGAGCCAATAGATAGAAGTCAGAAATCAAAACAATATTTTATTGATACTAATGGAAATATTTTAGTTATTAATCCAACGATGAGTGAAAATGAATCTCACTATGGAGATGTCTTGATCCCCACTGAAAATATAAATAAATTTTTTAAAATACCTATCGATGTTACATTTGGCAAGAATTACTGGGGTACAGCTAAAAAAACAAGTTTATTTGGAAATTCTTTTAATGAACAAAATAACTTTCAAATCTTCAATAAAAATAAAACTGTAGTTTCGATTTTGACATACCAGTCCCTACAATACAGCAATTCAGATTTCACTCCTTATTTAAGTAAAACATATTTAACTATTTGGAAAAGTAAATATCGATTCCAAGTACCATATACTGATGTTGTTAATAAATTGTCAAAATTAGATAGTTCATTAAAAAAAGATAATATAATTATTACAGGACTAATTTCTGATCGAGAATCTACTATAATTGAATTTTCAAATAAAGATAATCTTAATATTAAGTTTTTACTAAAATTTGATGATTCCGTTAATTATTTAAATGAATATAGTTTTAATATTGAACAAATTTCGTATTCAAAACTTGAAAGCGATAACTTAAACTTAGAACAAAATCCTCGTATAAATCGAAATTTATTCCCAATTCCAAGTCCTGGAAAGTTTGGATGGACTAAATTAGCTGATACTTTCACTTTATTTACTGATAGTAATTCTTATTATTATTTTTTTAAAGAAAATAAATTATTTTTGCAAACAAAATTTCAAAAGTATGGTGGAGAATTTTATCCTGAAATCTATCAGATCAAAGATTCAAATGGGCAATTGTATTTTATTTTTAAACAAGATATTGAATATAGATTGATTTCTATTAATAAAGTAAGTCCGCAAATTTCCACAAATCTTGATATTTCATTTTTACTTGAATTTATAACAATGAAAAAAAATAGTTTAAAATGGGAAGACTTAACTAAATTTCATTCTCAACGGAAGAGATCCATTGCAATTGATAAAGTATTAATTTCCAATGCGGATGATAATAAAATTAAACTTCAAATTGATTTTAGAGAATATTATACAAACAATAGTTATGCAGTTAATAAAATATCACTTACCTTAAATAATAAATCCACGCCTGATGAATTTAAAAATATATTTTATAGAAGTTATGAAACATTTAACGAAACAGAGTATTTAAATTATTTTAACTCAATTGTATCGGAATATGTTTACTTGAATGATTTGAAAAAGTAATAAATAACTGCTTTTGATTAAGTCTGGTCAGATTCGCTGATCAACTCAAACTTAATTTAAAGCAGAAACCTTCCAGTTTGTTGGGTGAGCTTTTCAATCTCTCCATATTATAAATGGCTATGGGTAGTTCTACTAAATTGTTTTTAAAAATTGGGTCCACTCAATCATACCCTGTCCTGTTTGGCTGCTGAGTTCAAAATATCTAGCGACAGGATTTATTTTTTTGAGATTATGTTTAAAAAGACTATGGTCCCACTTGAGGTGTGGAATTAAATCAATTTTTGTTAATATCACAATGTGAGCAAGATGAAACATTACGGGATATTTTAAAACTTTATCTTCACCCTCTGGACACGAGAGCAAAGCGACTTTAATTTGTTCTCCCAAATCAAAGGCCGCAGGACAGACTAAGTTCCCAACATTTTCAATGAATAAAAATTTAGGATTTAAGTCTCCGGGTAATAATGGAATTGCGTTTTGAATATGTTTGGCGTCGAGATGACAGCTACTATACGTATTAATTTGATGAACCCATGTAGCAGATTCCTTTAAGCGTTGACCATCTAGATCTGTCGTTTGATCACCGACAAGACTTGCAACTGGAAGATTGCTTTTGTTTAATTCAGATAAAGTTTTTGTGAGAAGACTTGTTTTACCAGAACCTGGAGAGCTCATTATATTAATAGTTGTAATATTATTATTTACAAAATACTGTCGATTTTGTGTAGCGATATTATCGTTATTAGATAAAATATTATCATGCATTTGGATTTTATTTGAATTTACTTTTTTATACATCTGAGCATGATCGTGGGTGTGAGAATTTTCCTGTTGATGATGATGATGGTGGTGGTGATGATTATGATCAAAGTCATGGTCATTGTCGTGATCATGACTATGTTTGTTCTCTATATTTTGCTGTGACCAAAACGTTTTTTGTCCTTCATCACATCCACAGGTTTTGCACATGATCATTCTCCAAACTTTAGTTTGTGTTTTTACCATAAGAGCGTATATTTTAGCTAAAATCAAGGATACTATATGTGTTTAGCTTTACCGGGAAAAATTGAAAAATTAATTTATACTAATAATCATCTTTTAGATACTGCAGAAGTTAGTTTTGAAGGTATAATAAAAAAAATTAATATTTCATTTTTAAATGATTTAAAGATTGGTGACTATGTCATTGTTCATGCGGGAGTTGCTCTGCAAAAATTAGATGAACAAGAAGCAATTGCGACTATCAAATCATTTCAAGAACTAACTGAAGAGAGTTTAGTAGAAACAAAATAAAAATTCGAAGGGGGATTATAGAAATGAAATATATCAACGAATTTCGTGATCCTGATTCTGTAAAAAATATTCTCGCTCAAATCCACAAGTCAACAAAACAGGCATGGAATATTATGGAAGTTTGTGGTGGACAAACTCATACAATAGTTAAATATCAGCTGATTAAACTTTTGCCAGATAAAATAAATTTAATACATGGCCCTGGATGCCCAGTTTGTGTGACTCCTGAGGCTACTCTTGATGAAGCTATTTTAATATCAAAAATTCCCAATGTAATTATGACAAGTTTTGGAGATATGTTGAGAGTTCCTTCTCAGTATGGTTCATTATTACAAGCCAGGGCTAATGGAAGCGATATAAAAATTGTTTATTCACCACTGGATGCAATACAAATTGCAATTAATAATCCAGATAAAGAAATTGTATTTTTAAGTATTGGTTTTGAAACCACGACGGCTCCAAATGCATTAGCTGTTTTACAAGCCGCTTCGTTAGGTTTAAAAAATTTTTCTGTATTAGTTTCTCAAGTTCGTGTTCCCCCAGCTATCGAAGCGATAATTAATACAGATAATTCTAAAATTGATGGATTTTTAGCGGCTGGACATGTTTGTACAGTTATGGGTATTGAAGAGTATAGACCCCTTGTAGCAAAATACAATAGACCAATTGTTGTGACCGGTTTTGAGCCTATGGATATTTTATTAGGACTATTTAAAGTGATCAAGCAATTAGAATCAGGGTTTGCTTCAATTGATATCGAGTATTCGAGATCAGTAATTGAAACGGGGAATTTAATTGCTAAGAAGGCAATTGAGAAAGTTTTTAAGATTGCTGATCAAAGTTGGCGAGGTTTAGGTGTAATCCCTCAAAGTGGGTATATATTAAGGAATGAGTACCTTAATTATGATGCCAGAAATAAATTTATAAAAAAACAAATTTTAAATAATAATAACCATGATAATCAAGCTAAAACTATATATCAATTTTTAAATCCTTTAAATAAAGTTAGTTCATCATTGAAATTTCAATCTGAGTGTGGAGAAATTCTGAAAGGTATTAAAAAGCCCCCACAATGTACTCATTTTGGAAAAAATTGTAAACCTGATCTACCCTTAGGAGCACCAATGGTATCAACAGAGGGAGCCTGCGCAGCTTATTACAATTATTTATCTATTTACTAAATATTTATAACTATTTACATGGAGCCTGGAAATAGCCACCTAAAAAAGAACCTAATAAATTATAATCTGCATCTAAAGCTTCAACCAAATACGTACCAGAAATAGATTTTTTTCCAACAGTGTAAATTTTTGTGAATTTAACTTTATTTAAATCAATTCCAGGTGAAAAATCACCATTGTAAGCTGGATCTGTTGATAAATTATATGAAAGTAAAATAACTTTTTCTCCAAAATTAAGATTTGAATTGGTATCTGCTGTGTAATTATTTAAATCTAGATTTATTTGGTTCTCAATAACTTCAGATGTATCATTAAACTTACTATTAAAATCAGTTGTTTGGTCTACCTTAACTTTATTTTTACCATCACTCATTATTAAAAAATCAAGCTTGATAGTTACGATTTTATTATTAATTAAACGATTAAAAGTTGCCTTACAATTTTTTCTATCAATTACAGAAGCATTTAGAACTTGTGAAACTATTAAAATATTGAAAAATATAACTTGAAAAAGAAATTTATTTGAATTCATTTTGTACCCCATTATTTTTTTTGTTTATTTACTTATTATTATGGTATGTCAAATAAAACTTTGTTAAGACTTATTAAGATTAAATAAATCATTTTGTCATATATGGGTTTTCATATTCTATTCTGTATTTTATTGTTAAAGGTAGAAATTGTTAATATTCATATTACAATATTAAGTTATTGAATATTAAACATAATTTGGTTTTGAAAGATGATATATTGAAATTGCTATTTAAATGTAACATTAATCTAAATTAACCGAGAATAAAAAATGAATACTATAAATGCTAAATTTCCAAAAAAGTCTTTCAATGAGTCTATCATGGAATATAATGACGAGAAAATTATTTTGCTTGGCCACGGAAGTGGTGGTGAGTTAACTCATCAACTTATTCAAAATATTTTTCGAAAGTTTTTAACGGATACATCTCTTGATGAATCCCATGATTCAGTAAGTATCAATTTAAATCTAGGATCAGAATATACTGCAATCATGAGTACGGATAGTTTTGTCGTTAAACCATTATTTTTTTCTGGTGGTGATATTGGAAAACTTTCAGTAATCGGAACGATCAATGATATTGCAATGTCTGGAGCTGAACCCATTTACCTCAGTGTCGCTTTTATTATTGAAGAAGGATTTAAAATTACGGATTTAGAAAAAATTGTAAAATCTATCGCAGATGAAGCAACTAAAAATAATGTTCGTGTCGTATGTGGAGATACAAAAGTTGTCGAGCGTGGCCACGGAGATGGTTTATATATAAACACAACAGGTATTGGGAGAGTATTACAATCAAAAAAAATATTGCCCAAAAATATCGAACCTGGTGATTTTATTTATGTCAGTGGAGATGTTGGACGTCATGGAATGGCTATCATGTCGGAGCGCGAACACCTAGATTTTAAAAGTCAAATTATCAGTGACTGTCAATCTCTTTGGCCTTTAATTTATGAATTACAACAAAACAAAATTGAACTTCATTGTTTGCGCGATTTAAGTCGCGGAGGGTTGATGACTTCTTTGGTTGAACTCGCTGAAACATCAGAATGTAATATGCAAATTATTGAAGATCAAATTCCTATTTCGGAACCAGTTCGATCTGCCTGTGAAATATTAGGATTAGATCCACTATATGTTGCAAATGAAGGGACCTGTACTGTTATAGTTCCTGAGTCTCAAGTATTGCAAATTAAAAAAAATCAAGCATTCTTAAATTTAAAACTAATAGGTCGCGTGCTAGATAAAGTTAAAGAAAAAGAAAAGGCAAAAGTATTTTTAAAAACACTTTATGGTGTCGAGAGAAGAATGTTTCGATTAATGGGAGATCAGCTCCCGCGAATTTGTTAAAAATATAGGTTTAAAATATGCATGAATTTTCAATCGTCAGTGAAATGATAGAAAAGATAAGTAAAATAAAACAAGAGCAAAAATGGATCCAAGTCACGCGTGTACAACTAAAAATGGGTGTATTAAGTGGTGTTGAACGACAAGCAATTGAAAATTGTTTTGAGATATTAACAAAAGAATGGTCTGGAGGTTCACCTGTACTAGACATTATAATTGAACCAGTTGAATTTCATTGTTCAAATTGTTGTAAAGAATCTTTACTTGAAACAACAAATTTCATTTGTTCAGATTGTGGGGCGACAGTTGGGTCAACTCATGGTGGACGAAATCTTTATTTTTCAGAAATGGAAGGATTATAAAATTTCTAAAATGAAATCATATTTAATTAAAATCACGGGGACAGTTCAAGGTGTTGGCTTCCGTCCTTTCATCTATTGTTTGGCAAATGAATTTAACATAAAAGGTTATGTTTATAATAATTTTGAAGGAGTTTTGATTTTTTGTGAAGGCGATGAAATTAAAATTAAAAAATTCATTGAAAAAATAAGTTTAGAAAAACCAAAAATATCAGTTATTGAAAAAATTCAAATTCAAGAACAAATCTATCAGGGTTATCTTCACTTTCAAATTAAAGACAATCAAGATCAAGAGCGAGCACCACTTTTTACACCTCCTCCAGATTTTAAAATCTGTGATGAATGTTTAAATGAATTAATGGATAGGACAAATCGCCGTTACCTCTATCCGTTTATCAATTGTGCCCAATGTGGTCCCCGTTTTACTATTATTAAAGACTTACCTTATACAAGATCCCAAACGACTATGTCAGTATTCAAAATGTGTGGTCATTGTTCTTCTGAATACACAGATCCCACAAATCGTCGATATCATGCTGAGCCTATTGCGTGTGGAGAATGTGGTCCAAAGTTGCAGTTTTATGATTCACAAAAAAATTTAAAATCATGTAAAGAGGATGCGCTTAATTGTGCAATTTCAGCAATTATAAGTGGACAAATTTTAGCTCTAAAGGGAATCGGAGGTTATCAACTTTTAGTGCGTGCAACTGATGAGGATGCGGTAACAAAATTAAGATTAAGAAAACAACGTCCAAGTAAACCGTTTGCAATTATGGTTAAAAATCTTAAAGTAGCAAGAACTTTTGCGGAATTATCATACGAAGAAGAAGAAGTATTGCAATCGCCAACATCACCCATAGTTTTAATAAAAAAATCTAAAGAAAGTTTAACTCATGTAAATCCCGGGAACCCATATGTAGGTTTGATGCTTGCAACGACCCCATTACATTTTTTAATTTTAAATCAAATCAATGAACCTTTAATTGTAACAAGTGGAAATTTATCTGATGAGTCGCTTTGTATTCATAATGAAGAAGCTTTAGATCGATTAGGAAAAATTGCTGACTGTTTTTTGATTCATGATCGTGGAATTGAACGTCCAATTGATGATTCGATTATTCAGATAGTAAATAAAAAAGAAATGGTTTTGCGAAGAGCGCGTGGATATTCACCGCAAATCTTTACGCTAAAAAAGCAATCTGAGCAAAGTATTTTAGCTTTGGGGACTCAACTAAAAAATACTTTTTCTTTTAGTAACGAGA
Organism: Bdellovibrionales bacterium; assembly: GCA_005793345.1. GTDB lineage: Bacteria > Bdellovibrionota > Bdellovibrionia > Bdellovibrionales > Bdellovibrionaceae > SXSU01. The sequence goes on along the minus strand of SXSU01000112.1, from coordinate 31,806 downwards.
ATAAACTTATTTTAAGTCAACACATCGGTGATTTAGAAAACTTGCAAACACAAAAAACATACAGCACTGAAATTAGATCCTATAAAAATTTTTATAAATTGGAACCAAAAATTATATTGCATGATCTGCACCCAGAATACGTATCATCGCGTTTGGCATATGAAAATTTTAAACCCCAAGTTAAAGTAGCAATTCAACACCATGAAGCCCATGCATGGGCTGGAATATATGAACATCAATTAGAAACGAGTGATCTTTGCATTGCTGTTTGGGATGGCGCTGGTTATGGAACTGATGGCTCTATTTGGGGTGGTGAATTTTTTAATTATTCTCCAAACACAAACATACTCCAACGAGTTGCCTGCATAGAACCTTTTTTATTATTAGGGAGCGAAAAAAGTTTTCGCGAACCATGGAGAGTCTTGCTGAGTTTACTTTTTCAATATACAGATTACAATACTGCAAATCGTGTAATGAAGGTTTTAAACTTACCAGTAACAGATACTGAATTAGAAATAATGTATCAAGCCTGGCAAAAAAAATTGAATTCACCGGAAACAAGTAGCATGGGACGTATCTTCGATGCCGTAAGTTGCATGTTAGGGCTTACTCAATTCAATAGTTTTGAAGCTGAAGCCGCAATGAATTTACAATTTTGTGCAGAACAAGTTACACAAGTTTCAAAATTAAATAAGTGTATCACTACAAATATTAAAGTTCGGCCAGAATGGGTTTCAATTGATTTTGATAATAAGTATTTAAAAAAATCAGCAAATACTAAGCTAGATAAATATTTATCATTTGCAAATCCTATAATTAATCTTGCTAAAATAATAATAGAAAAAAATCAAATTTCAGAAAAAGAAAGATCAGAGTTTGCATGTGCATTTCATTTTGAAATATCGTTAGCTCTCATAGACTGGGTCAAAAACGCTAAGCAAAAAAAATTACTAGTGACTGGTGGTGTTTTTCAAAATCGATTATTATTAGAAATTTTAATTAATCTTTGTAAAGAAAATGAACTCGAATTATTTTTTCCCCAACAAATACCTATTGGTGATGGTGGTGTATCCATTGGCCAAATGATATCGTATTTAAGTTAGGTTATTCCAAAACTGTCATTTACAATTTAGTAATAACTTAATGGCAATTTCCCATTTTTTTACAGAGTCTTTTTTATTTTTATTATTCCTGAAATCTCGTGATGAGATTAAATTTATTATTGTAGAAGAAATTATATTGTGGAGTAAGGCAGATAAAGTATCTATATCTTCGCTAGGGTTAAATTTATTTTCACGAATCCCAGAATATATAATTTCAGCAATTCTTAACCTTGCCTGCTCTAGACGTGCTTTGTAAAGTTCTGCCATTTCTTTATCTTGACCTGAAAAATAGGAGAGCAAGATAATAATTTGAGCTTGTTCAGGGTAATTTTTGGCCCAATAAATGTTAGAAGAAAAATATTTTTTTAACCTGTCAAAAGCGTTATCAGTAGGAAGTAGGCCCTGATTTAGTATTAACACATTTGTTTGAGTAATGTAATCTCCCATTGATTTTATGAGGTTAAATTTATTTGGAAAATAATGCATAACAGTTGATTGGCTTACTCTACATTTATCGGCTATTTTTTGAAAACTTAAATTTAAAAATCCAAATTTTGCCGTTAACTCAATTGCTGCTTTTAAGATTTTTATTCTAGGTTCTTCATTTCGAATACTCATTTTAGACCTCAAAGGTGTTAATTTTTCAAAATAAGCAATAGTGTAATACACTAGTATTTACATTTAGTACACTAATGTGATAATACATTACACTATATAGTAAAATCACTATATAGTCCAAGAAAATAATTTCTTGGAAAAAATTAAAGTTGGAGAATTTATGAAGAGTAAATTGCTATTTTTAATATTTATTTTACAGTCGATATTAGGCCACTCAGTTATGGCCTACACGGCAGGTGTAGTCACAACTGGGCAAATTTGGGAAGGATCTCATTTCGTTGTTATAACCGGAGATTCAGCGCAAGAACTATATAATTTTATCAAGTGGGGAGATTCTGAAAGAATTCCGGATATACTCCCAGATTCAGTAGTTCAGAATAAGGCTATGAAATGTACCTTCAATGAACAAAGATCATCAAAATACGAATGTGTTTTTTCAATGACAAAAGAAGGCAAAATAATACCAGGTATGTAGTAAATTTTAATAAACAAGAAAATAACTGCTTATGATTATGTCTGATAAAATCGCGAAGCGATCAGATTTAATCATGAGCAGATATTATGAAAATATTAAAAAAAAAGAACTATATTACCGGGTGATACTGGTTCCATTTTTAAATCAGTTTACTGGCATGGTATTTGAAGTTTACTATTACTAATGAAGTTTCCAATTTATAATTACATACTTTTCTTATTATTTTTTTTACCACTGTCTAAGTCTTATTCACTTGATAATGATTTAGTCATGGTGGAAAGGATCGGTGTCTTTGAAAATCATTCTCAATCCAAAGGTTGGATTTACTCCTATTCAAAACTATTAGACCAAGGCTTGCCAATTCATACTGGCCTCATACCAACAAGCGAGAATAAAGAGTTCGGTGAAAGTTTACAAGATGAAAGATTCTTGTTATTAGAAAATACTTATTCAGAATATGAAAAGCAACTAAATAAAAGAGGTAGGGGCATTGAAGCCACTAAGGATTTTAGAGAAATATTAAAAGGTGAAGATCAAAAAATTAAAATAGAAAGTTTAATTCATTTTCGGATTTATTCACTTAATCAATTTGATCAAGAAATTGAATTAGGATCTTTTGAAGTAGTTGATTTTGGTTCTGATCAATCGTCAAAGCAGTTGTTAACAATTAAAAAAAAATTAAACCGCATGGGAAAATCTCTGCAGGGGAGATTAAAAGGTAAAAGATTAATTGAGATAAGAAGACTTAATATTGCTCTTGGACATGATCGTAAGATAATAAATTTAAACTTAGTAGCAGAAATTATCGCTCAACATTTTTATTATCTCCAATTACCAATTGATACTGAAATATACATTGAAGCAGGTCCCTTAGCAAAAAGATTATATACTCCAATGGGATTTGATGTTGTGCCTGGTTTGTCGAAAAATAAATTTATACTTCTTTCAAATGTACAAAACTTTTATTCTAAATTTCATCGCTGGGTATTAAATTATCCACAAAATTTAAATTTATGTAGAAAATTATTTAATGAATAAAAAATATTAAAAAAATAATATAAAAAGCACTTCTAAACTTTCATAATATTTTATAATTCTAAGCTTAGTTATATTAACACTTATAAAAGATTGTATTTAAAATTAAGTATTTTATATTGGAGTCGCACTTATTAAAGTTCTCTTTAAAGTAACAATTCTCGCACAAATAAATTTATATTAGACAGTATTTTGTTACTGTTTTAGATTTAAAAATGTTCCAAATTGGTATGATTTCTGCTAAAATAAATTTAGTAAATATGGATTCTATTAAGAATTAATATTTTATTTGAATTTTTAAACCTTTGTTAAATAGGAAAATATATTTATGACTAAACATTTTAAATTTTATATTATTTTATTACTTTCAATTTCAACATTTTCAAAAAGTCATGCAGTGAAAAGAACCCACTCTAATAATGATTTCATTATATTAAACTGTTTAGAATCTGTAGAAAGTTCAAAGATCAATCAAAGCCTAAGTAAAAATTGCAAAAAGTTAGCATCTTGTGAAAGCGGAATTCAATGCTTTATTCGAGCTTCTGATGATTTGAGTTTTGATTTTTCAAATCTAGAACCGAATGAAATTGAAGCTTGCGCAGCTTTATGTCCAGAATCTCAAAATCAAAACTAATAGGAGAATAATTATGAACATCAGTATATTATTAAGTGTATTTTTTTTATTTATCTTCGCCCAATTAACCTTCGCAAATGAAATATTTGAACAGGATGTAAAAGTTAAAATAGTAGAAGCCCATGTCAAATTCTCTGAAAACAACGAGCTGAGTAAACAAATATTAAAAAACGAGGTTTTAAATAAGTGTAGAATTAATGGTATTCCTGATGAATCTAAAATTTTATGCTCTAGTATAGGTGATTATCAAACTTCTTGTTCAATACCTTGTTACGAAAATTCAGTTGATATTTCTTCTCCAAAAACTATTACTCCACTAAATAATTATGAGATATACGATTGTAAGAATACATGCGATAAACCCGCATTAGTGGAATATTTATTAAACTCGCTATACACCAAAGTTGTATCCATGTGTTTAAGAGAAGGAAGTGACAGATTTAAATTAGGTCCAGGTAAATTCGTCAAAAGAGGAGAATTTATCGACAAAGATGAAAGTGTAAATTGTTTCTATAATAATTTAAATGATGGCTCAGGAATAATGCTAATTTGTCACGGATTGTGCTCTAGGCCAGCTCAATCTGATTTTACACAATAAATGCATTATAATTTATTTCGAATTTTTCTCTATATTACTATAACTGAAAAAACATATTATATTTTAAATTTTTTGTTTGGACCAAGAGGTGTAGAAAAATCTATATTAGGTATTTCAGGAGGGAGTTAGATTGATTTAATCATCGAAACAAAGAAAAATAGCCTATCCAAATCTAGTGAGGTAGTTGCAATAGATTTTAAATTTGAAATCGCTTTGCAGATAAAAATTTTGGTATTGGACGATCATACATCATATCAACCAATTTTTTTCCGCAATGAAATGCTAACCCCAGGCCATGTCCAGTAAAACCACCTAAGAAATATATTTGTGGATCATTAGGTATGCAACCTACGAGAGGTTGACCATCCACACTGAATCCCATTATGCCTGACCAGCGATGGGTGATTTTTGCATTTCTAACAAATGGGAGATGTTTATTTAAAAATTCTTCAAGGGCCCTCTGAATAACATCTGTTGTTTGATCGGAGTAACCTGTTTCAGAATCTTTTTGAAGTTGTCTAAAACCTCCAATCAACATTTCTCCTGTGGGTAGTTGGCGAAAATAATCCAAAACAAAATTAGCATAACAAGGTCCTTCAAGAAGATGTGGTAAAGGTTCTGTTACAAGTATTTGCCCCCGTGTTGGAAATATTTTATCAATAAAATAAGAATGTAAAAGTGAAGAATAACCATTTGTTGCAAGAATCACAATAGAGGATTCGAAATTATATTTTTTTGTTCGTATTATTTTATTTCCATCTTGAGATTCAATATTAATGACCTCAGAGTTTTCATAAAATTTAATTTTTGAATGACTTTGTGAGTGTAACTTATTTTTTATAGTCATCAAAAGTTTTAAAGGATGAACTGAGGCATCTCCTAAATATTTTATTCCTCCAACAAACCCTTCTGAGTGCAATCGTTTTTTAATTTCTGCTTGATTTAATACTTCGACATCAATTTTGAGTTGATCCATTATTTTTGCAGATTTTTTTAATTCATCGAATTCATTTTCAACTGATGCAAGTGAAAAACTTCCTTTATTTTCAAATCCAATGTTTTCAAAATCAATTAAAGATTTATCAGGCCCATTCAAGATATGTTCTTTTAATAATTCTAAATTATCTTCACTGAATTTCCAAATCTCTTGGGCCTCAGATATTCCATGTTTAGTCACAATACGATTAAAATGTTCCACAGAGCCACAGGTAATGAAACCTGCATTGCGGCCAGTGGCTCCTTCGCCCAATTCATTTTTTTCAACAATAGCTATATTCAAATTAGGATCTTCATGATTAAGCCAATATGCTGCAGACAAACCAGCAATTCCACCTCCGACAATCAATACATCACAGCTAATATTTTTTATAGTTTCTTTATTATTCATCCAGTAGGAAACACTCATTAAAAACCCCGGTATAATTATTCTTATATATACTTAATCATTTCCACAGCTGTGCATATGCATTTATTAGGAGCACAGCGCGTGCAATGATAGTCAATATTGTTCCAAAATTTAGGGTGAGTTGCAATCTCTATAAATCCCATTTTTTTTAAATAAATCTGTGAACTATTATTAGGGGATTCAAGCCACGAATGAGTTATCACAGCTTCACCACCTAATTGTGAAACTAAATTTAAGGATAAATTTGAAAGTTTTTGCCCAAGTCCAATTGAACGATAATTTCCATGGACGAATAGGCTTTTAAAGTAACCAACTTTTTGATGAGCAACATTCCATTTAGTTGGTGAGCATGGATTTTGTAGCCACGCCCCAGGTGCAAGAGTAAGCCTAAGTGCAATAAGTTTTTGAGGGGTAAAATTTAAATCCCATGCTAAAAATGAACAGCCTTTGGATTGCCAAACTAGCTCTTTGAGTTGTTGTTCAGTGTAATAACCTTTACCTATCCACTTATCAGTAAACTCAATAACGTGTGAAACAGCATTCAATTCAAATTTAGATATTTCAATATTCTGATTTTTCATAATTTTTTCTTATCTAATTGTTAACTTAAGTAAGTTGTTCTATTAAAGTGGTTAAAAAAATCTATTGAAGAATATCAGATACTATCAAGTTGGGTTAGTGTTTGGTTTTGCGTTAATAAAAATATATTTGTACTTCTGAAATTTGTGCTGCTATTAACTGCCTTTTATTACGTCTGATGGCTTGCGCGATTTTATCAGACATTGAAGGGCCTGTGATGTTTATTCCTTACTTATTATTTATAGTTTTAAATTTATTTATATTTTTTGACCCTGTTCAGGCTAGGGTTAATCCTGAAGATCTTAATCCATTTGAAACAGATGGATGTACGAGTTATCCAAATGGGACTTCAGAAGAACCAAGTTTATGGCTCCATTGTTGTGTGCAACATGATTTAAAGTATTGGGCAGGTGGTACAGAAATAGAACGATTAGCTGCTGATGAAGCAATGTACGATTGTGTTTCTGAAACAGGCTATGTTGATGATGCTTATATAATGTATAAAGGCGTTCGAATTGGGGGAACTCCATATTTTGATACCGATTATAGATGGGGTTTTGGTTGGAATTACAGTCGTGATTATGGACCATTAAACAAAGAAGAAAAGGCCCTCATAAAAAAACAATCACCTCCTGAATTATCTAAAGTCCCAATAAAAGATTAAATAATAATTCATGAATTTATCTCAGATTTCATCACCAATATTAAAAAACTATTTATTATCACGTTTTCCAGATTTGAATCTAACTGAGAAAAAAGCGACTTTCCATAATTGTCCAAAGTATCCCATGGATTTAAAATGTTGTACTTTTCATCCATTTTTAACAAACTACTCAGTAGGTGCAATTTTATCTGATCCTAATACTCCGAAATTTATTTTAGAACAAATTCGTTCTAAGATACAAAACCAAGAGTATGCACTCCCTCTTGGGTTATTTGCTCCTGTAAAATACCAAATTGAGTTTCATCAAAGAAATGAAAATGACTTTGGTTTTAACTCAAAGTTTCTTTGTCCTTATTTTGATAAAATAAAACAGCAATGTGGTATTTGGGCTTATAGAGGTTCGGTTTGTACATCTTATTTTTGTGATAGTGATTTTGGTAAAAAGGGCCTCCAATTTTGGAGCCTATTTGGTGATTATTTGCATTATTTAGAAATGAGCTTAGCTCAAGACTGCATGGTATCCTTAGGATTAGATGCGGATTTGATTGATCTACAATTAGAATATATAAATTGCGAATCGGCTTCTGAAGAAGAAGTTCAATCAAATAGTATGAGTGATTCTATATTTAATTGCCACTGGAAGTCTTGGATGGAACTCAATCAAATTAACTCTGATAATGCAAAATCTGCTTGGATCGAAAAATTTTATATTGATAGTTTTAATTATGCTAAATCAATATCACTTGATAATTTAAAAATAATTTTTACCGATGATGAGATTGATAATTTTGAAATTCAACTCATGAAAAATCATAAAAAGTTCCATTATAATTAATTTCTCATGAATAACTCTGATCGCTTCGTGATTTTAAGACACATAATCCCGAGCAGAGTCTTCCTACAAAAACTTTTCTTTATTCAAAAACTCAACAAGTGGTGATTTTCTGACCCTACTTAAGTTTGGCTCTATTATTGCAAAACGCAATCGGAACAAACTATATAAGGGGGATCTATGAGAAAATTTTTAATTTATATTGCGCTAATTTTTATTCCGCTAACATCATTTAATGTAAATGCGGATTCATTTTATCTTGATAAGGATGGAACAAAATATCTATGTGAAGAGGTTGGGGGAAGTGGCGGTAGCAGTGGAAGTTGTTGGGATAAATGCCCCTATGGCTTTACTTCTTGCGCTGACTCTTGTGGTGGCGGAAGTGCATGTTGGGATAAATGTCCTTATGGTTTTACATCGTGTGCTGATTCCTGCGGTGGTGGAAGTTCATGCTGGGAAAAATGTCCCTATGGATTTTCTTCCTGCGCTGATTCTTGCGGAAATAAGGGTCTGACTCCCAATGTGTTAACACGCATTTTAAATTCCAGTCAGCAACGCATGGCCTTTGAAAAAAAACATCCTCAGTTAAAATAAGTAGAGTGATTGAAAAATCACGAGATTATGTCTGATTCAATACAATTCTTTTAAGTGAACTGTATGAATCATGAGAAGTTATTTTAAACCATTATGGTTAAAAAATGTTTTAGCTCGATTTTCTATAAGTGTATTTATACGTGGGAGTAATTTATTTTTTCCATATTGAATAAAAAATGCTTTATCTTTGTATGTTGAGATTTGAGAGTAAAAATTTATTATCGTTAGCAAGCCATTATATATCGCTAATTAAAATTTTTTTGAGCTAGTAGTTTTTAATATAATACCGCACTCCTTCAACAATTTTAGCTAACTCAATTTGAGTTAATTTTGGATTCTTCTTTAGAGTGTTTATAATTAGTTTAGATTTATTAATATCTTTCAGATTAATTTTTATTTATTTTTTTAGCTTTTGCTATCTTAGGAAATTAGACTGCATACAATCTTTCTTGGGTAGTCTACCCTTTATTTATCAGGTAGCCTACCCATTAAATTTCTCATATTATACGTAGCTGAAATTTTAAGTAAAAACATAATATATATATTGTATTTTAAATTTTTATGAGAACATAAAACTTAGTTTGTGCTGAACAAATTTTAGAAACACAACTTTAGGCCTAACGCGTATACTTCTATGTCTTCAATTTCGTATACCAGGATCTTGTAACTTTTTAAGAATAAAAACAAACTTAGTTTATGTTCGAACATAAAAAATTAATGAAATATAAATTTTAAAAATACAAAAATAGGGGAACAAATGAAAAAATGCTTAATAACAAAAACGCTTTTAATGACTATATTATCTTCAAACCTAGTTAGTAACATAGGTCTAGCTCAAAAGATAAATATTAAAAACTTAATGGACCAGGCAGTAAGTATTAATTTATTAAAAAATAACTCATACATATTAAAACAAGAAGACAGAACACCTACAGAACCTACACGTAAAGTTAATGCAAAAGTAAGAATTAGAAAACTATCATTTATTCAAAATGGAACTCACTCTGAATCAAAAGTGGAAGAGGTTTGTGAAATTACTCAAAAAATAAATGTATTTGATATCCGAGGTATAGAAAATTACAATTTAGATTATGGAGATCATTTTATTTGTAAAAGTACAGTTGAGAATAAAACTATTGAAATTCATGTATTGGGTCTGGAGCTTATTGGAAAACAAACTTTATTTTTAAGTGAACCAAAGGTAGATTTGAAACATTTTGCCGCTGGACTATTTCTAACTGGTTCTAAAATTTCAAATGTTCAGTTTAATTTTAAATATTTTGAATCTAAAGATTTAAATCTTTCTTCTGGAATTTTATCACTTATTCCTGATCTTGGTCTGACATGTACAGATCAAGGAAACTGTAGTGCTGCTATTCCTGAAGCATTTTCAGCAACAATTGAATTTCAGGATATAGTAGAATGAAACAAATACCATTATTAATTTTATTCTCGATGATTTTAAGCGTTTGTGCTCATGGAATTGGAAGAACTGGTAATGGAATTTATGATAACGAAGATGGTTTTAAAGCCCAAATTCCAATGGAGTACTCTATCACCCAAAGTATGGGAGATGGAAATCTAAGAGTTATTGCAAATAATTTAAATTTAGAAGGTGAAAATAGTGGAGTTCCTAATGCTCTTGAAATTTTAAAAGTGAGGGAGATCTTTCCTGAGTTTTCTAATTACAAGCGTAAGGAACTAATAAATTTACTTTTAAATGATAATTGGAGACATTTGAGTAAAAGTCCCTCCCATGAATGCATTGAATTTTTTGAATATGAAAGTAAAAGTATCAATTCAAATGTTAATACTGTAGAGGGACTTGTGCTTTGGGGTAGTCAAAAAGGAATATTAATTAGAGGTCTTAAAAATAATTCAAATCATAATGCAATAAAATTTATTTTAAGTTCTTTAAAATTAACAGCAGGAGTCTGTGATTGGAATTAGAAAATAAACAATTAGTTTTTCTTGATCAATCTCATAAAGAATTTCCTTTAATAAATAATTATGTGAGTTATCGGAAATATATTATTGATTGGTTCAATTTTAAAAAAAAACATAGAGTTGGTTTTTCATATCGTAGATTTTCAAATCTGTTAGGATTAAAAAGTCCCAATTTTATGCAGTTGGTTTTATCAGGAGAAAGAAATCTTTCTCCTGAACTTGCAAATAAAACTGCAATAAAACTAGGGCTTACTCCTGATCAACAAAAATATTTTTTGGCAATGGTACAATTTGAGCAGTCCAAAAATAGTGAAGAGCAAATAGAGTTAGAAAAAATAATGTTGGTTGAAAAGAAAAAACTAATTACAAGTAATTTAGAAAAGGCGAGATACGAGATACTATCATGCTGGTATCACATGCTCGTTCGCGAGTTGGTATTTCTTCCGAATTTTGAGCCTTCAGGAGATTTTATATCTAAAGCCTTAAATGGTTTAATTTCAAAAGATGAAGCTGACAATTCATTTAAATTACTTGTCGAGGCTGGATTTATTAAAATGGACGATAAAGGAATTTATCGCAGTGTTGAAGCATCAATCGATACGGGAGATCTCACCTTTTCAAGGTCTCTAATGCAGACAGTTCATGCCCAAACCTTATTGGCATGGGGTAGTAATTTAGAAAAACTAGGTCCTGTAGAACAAGAACTTGGTGTTTTACATATACCGATATCCACACAGAAATTACCTGAGCTGCGAGATAGAATTCGAAAATTTCAAGATGAATTAATTGGTTGGCTATGTGATGAAAATAATCCTGATCGAGTCATTCAAGTTGGTACTTATATGATACCTTTTTCAAATATATCTTGCCTTGTTAAAAAATAATTTCAATGATGAGTGAATAACTGCTCCTGATGAAGTCTGATCACTTCGCAGTTATAATCGTATTAAATATTGAAAGGCATAAATATGAGAAAACTACTTATCTCTTCACTTGTCTGTTTCATAACACTCTCAACACAAGTTGAATCTGCTCCAAATCAAAGAATATTTGCTCGGAAAAATATATCTGAAGCTGACTTGATGGCAAAGGTAGATTCATTAATATCCAAAATGACCCTAGATGAAAAAATTGGTCAAATGACCCAAGTTACTTTAGATGTGATTTCTGAGGATAACAATTCGGGAAGTAGCGGTACTCCTCACCGTATTGATAAAGAAAAATTAAAAACTGCAATTTTAAAATATCATGTGGGATCAATTTTGAATGTGGCAGGCGATAAGGCTCATACTCTTGAACATTGGCATGATATCATAACAGAAATCCAATCAATGGCATTGAAGGACCGATTAAAAATTCCTGTGATTTATGGAATTGATTCTATTCATGGTGCTCATTATACAGTTGGAGCAACACTATTTCCGCAATCTATAAATGTAGCCGCAACTTGGGATACAAAAAATAATTTTAAAGTTGGAGAAATTACTGCACTTGAAACACGAGCCTCAGGTATTCCATGGAATTTTTTTCCTGTGCTTGATTTAGGTCGCCAATTTTTATGGTCCCGTTTTTTTGAAACCTATGGCGAAGATGTTTATTTAACAAAAACCATGGGACGCGCAAATATAAGTGGGCAGCAGCTAAAAGATTTGAGTGATAAAACAAAAGTTGCCGCCTGTCTCAAACATTATCTCGGTTATAGTGTTCCGCAATCTGGAAAAGATAAGACACCTGCTATTATAACTGAACGAATGATACGTGAATATTTCTTACCTCCATTTGCAGAAGCAATAAAAGAAGGTGCAGAAACTGTAATGGTTAATACAGGTGAAATTGATGGTATCCCTGGCCATGTTAATTACCACTTACTCACAGAAATATTAAAAGGCGAACTTAATTTTAAAGGGTTTGCCGTTTCGGATTGGTTAGATATTAAAAAATTATATGAAAGAGATCATTTAGCCTCTTCTTATGAAGAAGCAACAAAGATGGCAATCATGGCAGGAATAGATATGAGTATGGTGCCATATGATTTTTCTTTTATTGATGTGATGAAAAAATTAGTCAAAGCTGGCGAAATACCACAATCTCGAATTGATGATGCAGTTAGAAGAATTTTGCGAGTCAAAATGATGTTAGGATTATTTGAAAATCCAATGCCAGATAAATCACTTGTTGCCCAGTTTGCTACACCAGAGTCAGCGCAAATCAGTCGAAAAATGGCAGGAGAATCCTTAGTTTTAGTTAAAAATGAAAAGCAATTTTTGCCACTGAACCCATCACGCAAGCAAAGTATATTTGTGACAGGTCCAACTGCAAATAGTTTAGCATCGCTAAATGGAGGTTGGACTCTGAGTTGGCAAGGAAATAACGAAAGCCTTTATCCTAAAAATAAAAAAACAGTTCTTCAAGCTTTACAAGATCGCTTTGGTAATGAAAAAATCACTTACTACAAAGGGGTCGAACTAAATACAAAGGCAAATGATTATGATATTGCACTGAGTGCAGCCTCACGTAGTGATATTATTATTTTAGCATTGGGAGAGAAAGCTTACACTGAAGTGCCTGGAAATATCGATGATCTCACCTTGGATGAAGCTCAATTGCAGTATGCACAGGAGTTAGCAAAATTAAAAAAACCAATTATACTTTTGATGCTTCAAGGACGTCCTAGAGTAATTCGAAAAATAGTAGATCAAATGCAATCAATAGTTATTGGAATGTTACCTGGGATTGAAGGAGGATTAGCTTTTGCTGACCTTATAGCTGGGGATATTAACCCAAGTGCAAAGCTTCCATTTTCGTACCCTAGAGCTCCAAATGATCTTTTGCACTACGATCATAAATATCAAGAGATCTCAGAAGATAAATTTTTTAATCCTGAATGGTCTTTTGGTTTTGGTTTAAGTTATACTGAATATCAATATTCACGTTTTGGATTGAGTTCAAAAACAATGAATGAAAATCAAACTATCAAAGCCTCTGTCCAAGTTACAAATGTGGGTGATCATGATGGCAGTGAAGTGGTACAACTTTATATTTCAGATTTATATCGTAAAGATGTTACTCCACCTGTTAAACAATTAAAAAATTATAAAAAAATATTTTTAAAAGCCGGTGAGTCTCAAATGGTTGAATTTTCAATTTCCATACAAGATTTAATGTTTATTGGTAAAAATAATAAAAACATTTATGAAAAAGGAAAGTTTAAAATTCAAGTGGGCGATCAGACAGATGAGTTCGAGTTGAACTAAATTAAATATAATTAAACAAAATTAAATAAAATAAAAAATATGTTTAATAAATTAACTTTTAATCAAATTTCCGCATTTTGTCTTTTTTCACATATCTGTGTTTTATAATGAGATAATTATAAAACAAAGAATTAAATTTGAGATAAAAACTTATAAATTTATTTTAAAAAATAATATTATCAAATTGAGATTTATTATGGTTAGCATTTTGCACCTTGAAAAAGAATAATTAATTTTTTAATTAATGAATTCTAAGGTGAATATGGATAAAATATTTAAATTAAAAATTTTTCCAGTTTTATTTTTAATAGTAATTGTTGTACTAAATAATAATGCATTAGCTAAGAAAAAGTTTAAAAATAAACCAACATCATTTAGTAAACCTTATAGATGCTTAGCTGATTTAAATAATTGTTCAAAATATGGAGCAACAAAAAATGGATCTATACCTGATTACGTAATGAAATCTCTAGAAGTAATTTTAGAAAATTCAACAAAATATTCGATAAATCCTAGGGCTATTAATCAGGCTGTTCAATTCTATACTTCTAATTATGATAATATTTGTAACAAAAAATTTATTACCATTGTTGATTATAATAAACCTCAACTTAAAGATAGACTTACTATTATTAATTTAGAAGATCAAACTATTGAATCAATTAAAGTTGCAAATGGCACAAATACGGACCCTGATCATGATGGTAAAGCAAATAGGTTTTCAAATAATGATGGTGACTCTACATCATCAATTGGATTTTATTTAACAGGTAAGGAATATATAGGAACAAAGGGACAATCTATGGGCTTACAAGGATTAAGTGATAATTATAATTCTAATGCCTGCTCAAGAGATATAGTATTACATGGAGATAATTACCCAAATAGTAAATATAAAGTTGCACAAGGTGGTAGGAGTAATGGATGCTTAGCTTTAACTCAATCAGATGTGGATAGTACTATTCAAAAAATTCAGAATGGATCTTTATTGTATTCATATCATGAAACACTTGCAAGTGCCTATCCTGTATTTAAAAATGAATCTTTAGCTTTTGATCAACCTAATTTACGAATAGGATTAAAGTGATTAATTATTTTTATAGTTTCTATTTTTTAGTAGTAAGATAAATATTATATTTTTTTGAAAATTAATTAAATAATGCCAAAGATTTTATAAAGACTTCGTATATTCCCCAACTTAGTGGGATTAAAACAAAGAGCCAGTAAAAAAATAATTTTAAATTTGGATTCATAATTTTATCCTGAGGTTATTTTATTTTTAGTTATTCAACGGTTTAACTAATCTATTTGCAATAAAACCTATTATAAGAACTAAAAGCATTAAATAAATAGTCACCGAATAACTTTCACTCAATGCTACTCCTCGTGCCAGTTGCTGTTCTTTAATATAAGTAATAAGTGCAGGACCTAGTACACCAGCTGTTGACCACGCGGTAAGTAGTCTTCCATGAATGGCACCTACATTATATAAACCAAAAATATCTTTAAGGTAGGCAGGTATTGTCGCAAACCCACCACCATACATACTGATAATTAAACAACAAGTAATTACGAATGGAATCAATTGTTGGGACTTTCCAAAAAAAGGTAAAACACTATATAAAATTATACCGAGACCAAAATATACTGTGTATGTAGTTTTGCGTCCAAGTCGATCTGAAAAAGAAGACCATAAAAAACGCCCTGCTAAATTAAATATACTGAGTAAACCAACAAAGCCACCAGCAGCGGCTGGAGTAACAGAACCATTAAACATATCTTGGATCATTGGTGAGGCTTGCGAAAGAACTGCAATTCCTGCAGTTACATTTGTACAAAGAACAATCCATAATAACCAAAACTGTGGTTTGCGGACAGCATCTTCGACACTGACATTTAAAGTGCTAGATAAATTTTTTAAATTAATATTACTTTTAACCTCTTCAAGGGCACTTTTAGGAATACGAATATTAAGAACGCCAAATATCATCATCAAACCATAAATGGATCCCATTGTAAGAAAAGTTTCTAGCACTCCATTGGTAAACTTTGATTTATAAAAATCCATCAGACTAAGTGCCAAAGGAGATCCAATCATTGCACCTCCACCAAAACCCATGATAGCAAGACCAGTAGCCATTCCTGGTTTATCAGGAAACCACTTCATTAAAGTCGAAACAGGAGAAATGTATCCAAGCCCTAAACCAATTCCACCTAATATCCCATAACCTAAATAAATTAAAATTATTTGATGGAGAAAAATTCCAATTGAGGAAATAAAAAATCCACCACTAAAACATAAAGCAGAATAAAACATAGCCTTGCGTGGACCAACTTTTTCCAGCCATTTACCAAACACTGCAGCAGACAAACCTAGCATTACAAATGCTAATGAAAAAATCCAAGTTACAGTTGAAAGTTTCCAATCTTGCGAGGCTGAATGATCTAAGCCAATAAGTTGTGTTAGTGGAATATTAAAAACACTAAAGGAGTATGCTTGACCTATTGATAAATGAATCGCCAATGCTGCTGGTGGAATTAGCCAACGATTAAAATTATCTGGAGCAACAGTATTTTCTTTTTTTAAAAAGGTACTTAACATAAAAATATGCCTTGCTATTTCCAATCACCCTAAACTTTTAAAAAATAAAGAGTTTACATTTGGTAATATGAAAACTTAAAATACTTTAAATAAAGTACGTCCGTTTTTAGAATAATTCAATGAGCAGAATTATATGAGGACAATTTGGCGCAAAAATTTTCGGAATTACAATACGACTAAATTTTTAAATGATCATAAATATATAGAGATTCATAGACCATAGTTTTTTAACGTATGAACTAATTGTGGTACTATCAATGTAAAAACTTTATTATAAGTTATCTTGATCATCTCCATCACTGGCTTCATCCTTTTCGCTTAATGTGATACTCAACTGAGAATTTAACATCGAATTTCCAGAAATCATAACAGAAGATGAAATCCTATTATTATATTCGTAAATTTGGCGTAATGTAATTTTATCTAAGTTTTTTAAAATTGTTGGACCATCGGTGTTGTAATCTGAAGAATTAAACGCGGAAATTAATTGGCTAGGAACAAATAAACTATCAGTTGTATCGATAGTTAATGTTAAATCCATTGTGTGGCCCGTGCTACTTCCTGAGCTGTAAAGTTTTTTTCCTTGGTCAATAGTTGCGCCAATTTCAACAGAAGTATCTAATTGTGCATAAAGAGAAACCCCTCCCCAAGTAATATCAGGACGTTCGCCAGTGCTTATGCATTTACTTGCTTCAAAAGCGTAAGAACCACTAAACCTAACAGGAGAAGTTGGACGAGTTGAAGTCAGCGCACCAGTATCAGAACTGATCCATTGGTATTCAGAATCTGTACAGGTTTCAGTACTAGTATCTTTTAGACAAACTAAAATATCTCCAGCTTTTATATTTGATGGTGCAGTCCAGATGGTGCCCTTGAGATCTGCTTGTTCACTAGTCCCTGAGTCTAAACCACAAGTAGAAAATATAGATGACGATGAGGGTGGTTGATCGACAAAAGAATATCTAACGTGAAAATATTTACTCATCGATGTAAATACTAATTCTAAGGCTTTAGTATCCACTGAAATTCCAGAATAAGTTACTGTACCTTGATCTTGTAAATTGTCATCTCCATCCATAAATAGCTTTTGTGATAAATCAAATTTTGCTTGTCGAAAAATATCATCTAATCCATGATATTTATCACCACCGCCCATAAGCCTTGCTGTATTGCCACCTGCAAAATTAGTTATACTAGCTGTATTAAAAACTCCACTCATTGAAATTGGAGTGTAGCAAGATCCAACTGCGGCACCTTCCGAGACACTGCATCCAGTTGAAAACAAATGCGGAGAAGATCCAGCGACAATTGAAGTGATTGATATATTCACATTCCCAGTGGTTGTTGAGTTTTGGTCATTTTTTTGATTTTTTTTATCACAGCCATTTAAAAAGATAAGACTTATAAGTATGAATTTACAAAGTTTTGAAACTGAAAACATAATTTCTCCCAAGCAATTAATAAAATAATTGAAATATTACTTTATTACATCATAGGAGTTAATTAAAAAGTTTCAATTAATCGTCAAGAATTCAATACCTAAGTCAAATGAATATATTGAAAATAAAAGAAAAAAACTGTTCGTTATTTTTTAAATTTAGTTTTTCTATTTTTTAATTCATCAAAATCTTTAGTTCGAGTTTTTCCATTTTTACTGCCACCATGTTTTTGTCCGTGGCGACCTTTTGCTAGGGGATGGGGAACATCTTTAATATTAAATCTAAAATTAGGATCTTTTTTTACTTCGGTGGGATTAATAATATATTTTCTAACTCGTTGTAGACGTCGTTCATCAAACTCAGTTACAAAAGTAATGGCCAAACCTGATTTTCCTGCCCGCGCAGTTCTTCCAATTCGGTGAAGAAAATCTTCTGTTTCAAACGGGAAATCAAAATTAATTACAGTATCAACGTCAGCAACATCTAAACCTCTAGCTAAAAGATCTGTTCCAACTATAATACGAGTGTCTTTTTCCCTGAAGTCTTTTAGAACTCGATTTCGGTGTCCTGCTGAAAGACTTCCATGAATCCATTGGCTTTTAAACCCAAACTCTTCTAAAAATTTTCCAATAAATTCACTTCGATCTTGATCTGCAACAAACACCAAAACTTTATTTTTAGTTTGATTAAGGACATCAAGTAGTAAATCATTTTTATCCTTTTTTTCTACATAAAGAATTTTTTGTTTTAACTCAGAGACTGGCGCTTCAGCATTTGTAGTTTTAACAAAAAGTGCTTCTGACTTGATAAAAGTTGAAGCCACTTTCTCAACACCTTCATTTAGACTTGCACAATACATCATGGTTTGTATTTCACCACGCATTGTTTTTTTAATATTGTTAAGTTGTGGAAGAAAGCCCATATCCATCATTCGATCTGCTTCATCAATTACAAGTTGATCTACATTTTTTAATAGCAACTTATTTGCAAGAAGATGATCATAAAGACGTCCAGGATTTGCAATGATGAGTCGAGGAAGTTTATTGAGTTGTTTATACTGCTGATCACCTTTAATCCCTCCAACTACTAAACAGGGTTCAACTTTACTCACAGGAACTAAACTTGTAAATACTCTAAAAATCTGTTGAGCAACTTCTCTATTGGGGGCAAGGACAAGAGCTCTAGAATCTGGATTATTTTTAAGTCGTGTTAAAAGTGAAAGTCCATAGGCAAGAGTTTTACCACTTCCTGTTTGTGCAACAGCAATTATGTCTTTACCTGTAAGTGCCACGGGAATTGCTTTTGATTGAATTTCTGTTGGATTTTTAAAACCACTTTGTTCTAGGAATCCGCATAATGGAGTTCCTAAACCCATTTCAGCGAATGTTGCTGTGAACTCATTTGCATTTTTTAATTTCATATTGGGGACTCCTGAATATTGCCTTTTCTATAAAGGTATTGTGTATTAAATTTCAATTCCTAAAACCATTCCACGATAAGATAGTTTTTTGCTTTCATTAAAGTTTTTAAATCCAACAACACCAAATTGTAAATTAAAGTTTAAATTTTTACTTATGAAGTTAATGGATTTGAATTTTTTATTTAGTAGTAATGAATATTGCCACCCAGTTGATTTATATTCTAATCCCCTCTGTTCTATTGAAGTCGGAGCAAGAGCAATAAAATAAGCTGGACCAAATCTTAGGCTGGGTTCAAGATGTTTTAAAATTAAATATTGAGGATCAGCCTGTAAGCCAAAATTTGCCATACTAAATCGGATGGGTGTTGTATTTTCATAATCTAAATTTTGATAATTTAAAATAGAAGTTCTTGAAACAGAAGTATAACCAAGTCCCCCAAAAATTCGAAGTTGTAGGAAGCTGTTGTATAAAATAACTGGTGACGATAAATTAAAATTCACCATTGAAAAATTATTATAATTGTATTTAGGTTTGTATGATGATTGGACTGTATCATACAACTTGAGATCAGATAAGTTTGTTATTTGAAAATTGAGGTAGACTTGATCGGAATCGATTTTTTCATTTAAATTGGAATCGGTTTGAATTTCTGATAAACCAGTATATGGAATTTTCATTTGCAATGGAATTGGGGCATTAACGTTAGATTTTTTTAAGACTGGTGAAATCGCATAAACTAAATTTAAATGATGAAAAATTACAAAGAATAATAAAAATTTTTTCATAATTAAAGCTCCATTTTGATTCATAACAACTGCTCATGATAAAGTCTGTAAAGACCAATACTATAGTAAAAGTGTTATGTCTATGTTAGTTCATATCCGATTAGAAAACAGATGCTTTTTAAATTGAATTGAATCCTAACGATCAAGTAACTCTGTGAGTTTACTTAAATCTTGTCCCCAATTAATGAAATAGTTCGTCAGATTTGAAATGTAATTATATTTATAAGTATACAATGAGAATTGAGCTTGAATGTATGACTTTTCCACTTGTAAGAATTGCAAAAAATCAATTGTTCCTAAATTATATTTACGATTAGCTTCTTCAAGAGTTTGTTGTGCAAGTTGAAAAGCTTTTTCACCATTTTCAACGCTCTTTTTTGCAGATTCGAGTGATTTTTTTGAGGAAATTTGCAACAGCGTAAACTGATTAATAAGATTAGCTTTCTCAAGTTCAAATTGCAGATATTGCGAACTCAGAGCTTGGCGCTGGTAGATTGAAGAGAATCCTGAAAAAAGAGGAATTGTTAATTGAAGACCAAAGGCATAGGATTTAGACATTTCGTCTAATAAATCAGATTTAGAATAGTTTGTATAAGTTAGATCTCCAGTGAAGCTTAATTGTGGTAAGTGTTGGCCCCAAATAACATTTCTTTGGTTTTCAACTTTTAAAAGACTTAAATTATTTTTTGTAAGTTCTGGTAAGTTCAATTGGGATTCATCAACAAGACTATAAACTTCAGTTAATGCAGGAGAAGGCAAAATAGGCTTAATGTTTAAGCTAGTCCATTGGGCATTACCGGCTAAACTTTGAAGGGTTGCAATTGCAATTTCAAAATTATTTTTAGCGTTTTCAATTTGTGAGTCAAGCAGTGCAATTTCGGT
Source organism: Bdellovibrionales bacterium (assembly GCA_005793345.1). GTDB lineage: Bacteria > Bdellovibrionota > Bdellovibrionia > Bdellovibrionales > Bdellovibrionaceae > SXSU01. Next base: position 10,939 of record SXSU01000112.1, on the reverse strand, counting down.
TTTTACTTGCAGGACATCAATTCGTTGTCCTCGTCCAGATTGCTCTCTTCGAATAGTTGTTGCTAATGATTCTTCAACAATTCTTCTTTGTTTAATCAAAATATTGAGGCTGAATGAATTAAGAACGACATTGTAATAACTTAAGATAACATTTTTACTTAGATCACGTGCAGATATTTCGTCAGATTTCTTTTGAATTTCCACATCTTTTTTTACTGACTCTATAGCCTCAAAAGACCCAAACTGAAAAAGTGGCTGAGATAATTTAATATTTAACTTATAAAGATTAAACCCTTCCCCTCCAAATCTAGCAGATCCCATATTTACGGAGTCCTTAAGATATTGAGCATTTCCTGTTGCTGTTATTGTGGGCAATATTAAGGAGCGAGTCTGTCCAACTTGAGATTGGAGTTCGTTTATTTTTTCATTTTGTTTGAGTTGAGCTGGATTTTTTTCTAGGGCTTCTTTTAAGGCTGCTTTTAATGTTAATAGCCCATCAGGGTTGGCTACTAGATTTTGGGATAAAGATAAAGTTATAAAAATAGTTGTAACAAGTTGTAACAAATTATTTTTTAATATTTGAATGGAAGATATAAATTTAAACATAATTTCCTCTTCGGTCTTTAAAAAATATTCGTTTATGATTATGTTAGAATTATTAGAAGTTCGAATATACCAGACACAATCATAAAGAGTAAGAAGAAGTGTAACATTTATAAGATTGAGATGGCAACACTTGAATGTTGCTTATCATTCTAATTTATGAGAGACAAGGGCTGTGCATAAGAGTGGGGTTAATATGATATTGATGTTAAATCAAAAATTGTTTAATAGTTTAAAATTTATTTTACTAAGTTTAATGTTTTTACTTTTCAGCTGTGGTAAAGATAAAACGATCTCTGATTATCATCAGAAAAAAGTTGATGAAGCAATAGCACAAATGCAAAGTGTTTCTGGTGTTTATAGAGGTCAGCTTAAAAATGATGAGACCAAAGAGTTAATGGGTGAACTTGAAATTGAATTGAGTCCCAAAACATCAACAGTAAATACTCAAGATAATTCTACCATCGAAGCTCAAGTATTTCTTCAAGCAAAAGTTATATTGCATTCAAAAAATGATACACAAGTGGTCATAGAAAAAGCCAGTTATTTTGCTGGAGAGTCCTTATCTCAGACAAATTTTAGCGGTAAAATAACAATTAATCTTTCAGATAAATCGACGGCAACGATGAGCATAACTGGTCGTATAACTGGAAATCAATTTTATGGGGAGATTACTCCAGATCTTCTATATGGAATAAAAGGGATTTTTGAACTAGCTAAAGATGCACCATTAGTAAATAAGAGTTCTGAAGTTTCTACTCAGCCAGAATTTGAAACGGAAGAATATTTTGGTACTTATAAAGATCCACTTTGTAAGACAGGAAATGAAACATCTGAAAAAGATAAATGCATTACGGAAGCGTATTTACAACTTCAATCAATCAATTATAGTACAAGTGAAGAATTTTATAAGTTTTTTACGTATGAACGCAATATTGTAGCCTCGATGACACTCTATACTTCTATAGGTAAAAAATTTATAACAGGGTACTCATTTGATAATAAGACTGTTTTTGACTTAAAAAAAGGAACCTTGACAGGAAAAGGAACTTTCACAGTTAAAAAAGCCTCATCCAATATTAGTTTAGATTGTAAACGTAATGAAAACTTTTTAGCATGTGTGTTTATAACTCAAAGTAATGGCATAGCTAGAAATATAGATTTTTATCCCAAAATAAATTATAAGGAATAAGATATGAAATTTAATCTTGCTTCAAAAAACTTACGATTAATTTTTGCATTACAATTTCTAATATTTTCGTTTGATAGTTTTGCAATAAACGATCTTCGAACATTTTCTCCTGTTTCTGTTTACGATAGTAGTTATGTCATTAACCCTGAAAATTTACGTAAATACATTCTTGAAGGAAATAATAACGTTTTGATGGGGCTAAATTCTATTTATTTATCAAAAGATCAAGTCAATATCGCACGTGCAAACTTATTACCTTCTCTTGATTTAAGGACCTTAGCAGGACCCTCTGGTTTTAATTTATCAACTATTTCATTTTTGTTTCCCTTTTTAGCTCCTAGTAACTGGTTTAATTTGAGTCAATCTAGTTTGTTATTAGAAGCAGAAAAAGATTCTTACTTTGTTATACAACTCAATGTGTACGCATCGGCTTTGGGACTTTATCAATCAATGGTTGGAGATTTAGCACTACGAGAAGTTTACAATCAGAATTATTTAGTACTTAAGGAACTTGCAGAAGTTATCGAAGCACAAGCTCGTGAGATTGGAGCTACAAATTCACAAGATGTTCTTGAAGCTAAAGCTCAAGTGAGCCTTGCTTTAAATAAATTAAAAGGAATAGATTTATTTTTAGTCAAAGAAAAGGCAGCACTTCGTAAAGCATTAGGAATGGAAGCTTCTCTTGAAAAAATGATCACTATTGAGATGAGAGAAATGCCACAATCTCCTTATGAAATTATACCAATGAAAATGGCTCTTGATGCAGCTCAAATGTTATCTCCAGAAAAAAGACAATTGGAGCATTTAATTATGGCTGCAGAAAAAGGAAAATGGAGTACAATGTTTGCATTCATGGGAAGTGGAGGAGGATCATTATCTGCATCTTCTGGAGCTTTAGGTGGTACACCATCATTTGAGAATTTAAGTGGAAATTATTCTTTTAGATTAACATTTGCAACAGTACCATCAGTTCAATTATCAAATGATAATATTGCTCAACTTCGATTGCGACAAGATGAATTATATCTAGAGCAAAGGGCAACAGTAGAAGCTACAGTTGGAGCTATTAAAATTGCTAAAGAACAAATTGAACAGGCTAAAGATGCTTATGATAAGTTTACAGAGTATTATGAAATTGAGTATCAACGCTATTTTTGGGGAGCTTCTGAGTTGATAGATCTTTTACAAGCTCAATCTAATCGAGTACAAGCCATGGCCTTAGTAGTGCAAAATAAAGTAAATTTAAATACTTTGAGAGTGAATTTACAAAGAGTAACCATGTCAGAAGAGTTTTTAAAAGTAAAAGGTTGTAATTTTAATGCGGCTGCAGCGCCAAGGCACAGCACTGGCTTTTTTGATTGGTTTAGAGAAATTTTTGATTCTGGTGTTGATAAAACAAATATAAATGCCATATGTAAAAATAATATTTAAGTTTAAGAAACTAGTGAAATTTTCAATACCTTGGTCTTGTTATGTGTTTGTTTACCGTGACTCATTCTTAATCTAAAAATAAAGTTAAAAGTGAATTTTAATTAAGAGACTGTTTGGCAATTTCAAGGGTGAAAATAATGATTACAACTAAAAATTTGATATCCACAATTCTCAATTTTGCATTTTTTAGTTTTATACTTCTTTCATGCTCTCCAGTTAAATTTAATGTCGATAATAAAAAAGTTAGTCCATCAACTGTGGATCAAACTTGTAAAGGAGATGATTGTGTTTATGTTTGGAAAGCTGATTTAGAATGGGGTGATTGTTCGCTAGCTTGTGGTACAGGAACACAGGCTCGTAAAGTGGTATGTGTTGATACTAAACAGAATGTAGTTCCTGATGAGAATTGTCCTGAAGCAAAACCTAATCCCATTCAAGAATGTAATAAGCAAAGTTGTACAGATGCAATTGTTTGGAATGCTGGTCAAACTTGGACAAATTGTAGTGTATCCTGCGGGGGCGGGACTCAAACAAGAATAGTGACGTGTCAAAAAAATTCTGAAGATGTAGATGATAGTGAATGTAGTTCCGCGGGAACAAAGCCTTCAACAACCCAAGCATGCAATGTGCAAACATGTGCTGGAACTCTTGTTGATAAGACAACATCAGTTACTGTTCCTTCTGGTTCTAATAAGGTTGATATTTTACTAATCTTAGATGATTCGGAGTCGATGTTACCTGACAATTTAAAATTAGCTGAGCGGTTAAATGGTTTTGTAACAGATTTAAAAAATATTAATATTGATTGGAATATGTGTGTAACAACCACAGATACAGCTTTTTATCAAGGCCGTCCTTTGCAATGGACTGGAATAAATAAAATCGTAATAGATAAAAGTACGCCAGAATTAAATAAAGTTTTTCAACAGACTATTTTTGATTTAAGCCCTAAAGAAGATGACCCGTTTACAATTGGATCTAATGATGAGCGCGGTATTAAAGCTGCAATACAAAGTTTTAATAATAATTCTAATTCAGCATATCATTGTTATAGAGATGGTGCCGCCATTGCTTACATTATAATATCTGATGAAGATGAAAGATCAGTTGGTGGTAATAAAAACCTGTCGAATGATCAATTTTTTTCACTCGAAAATGATGATTTTCCTACAGCTTTACTTTCAGTATTGGGTGATTCAAAGCGGGTTTCCGCAAATTCAATAGTTGTAAAAGATAAAACTTGTAAAGCAAAGCAAGATTCAGCAGGTTCCCCTTCACACATTGGTACAAAATATATTGAATTATCTAAGCTTACAAATGGTTATACGGGAAGTATCTGTGATAGAAATTATTCTAAAAATTTAAATTATTTTAAAAGCGGTATAAGTAATTCTATGAGTAAAATAAATTTAGAGTGCAATCCCCATGGAACCCCAACAGTAACACTTCCAAGTGGTTTTAGTTATAAAGTCAGTGGGAGTGAAATTACTTTTACACCAGTTCTACCTCAAGGCACTCAAGTAACAATTAAGTATAAATGTGAGCAAATCTAGAATTGGAAAATAGGTGGAGAAAGTATATGAACTCTAATTCAAAAAATAATAATAGCAATATTGAAAATCGCAATAATGCACTTTCTGATAAAGACAAAAAAAAATTGATTCAACTTTGGATTTTTAATATCACCGTAATTGTGTTTGCTTTTGCTATTTATTTTTATCCACAAAATATGGAGCAAGAGCTTATAGGTAAGACAGAAGCGCAGTTGGCAGAAAGAAAGGCTCAACAATTAGCTAGATGGATGATTAAAAATAAATTTGAGTTTATTGAATATAAATCAGAAGAATCTCTAAAAATGAGTGAACAAGAAATAAGAGGCTTAGCATCGACGCAGCAAAAAGACAATCAACTTGAAACCCATAAAGTACAAAAATTTAAAGGTCAAATTGGCCGAGATCCATGGGGACGGCCTTTCTTGTTTGAAGTTACAAATCAAGGTCAAAAAGGAGCCCTACTTTTTGTTCAATCATTAGGTGAAAATGGAAAGAATGAAACTTTAGAACTTGCGCAAAAGTCTATTTCAAAAAATGGTGACGATATACAAATTCAAGTTTCAGTCGATTGATTGAAATAATTGCTAATGATTAAGTCTGATCGCTTCGCGATTATATCAGACATAATCATAAGCAATTATTTTTCTGTTTGTTTGGGGCGATTTTTGAATCACCCCTAATTATGAAAATCCAAACTAAAGTTTGATCGCTTTGCGATAGTACTGGACAAAATCTTTCGCCGTTATTCTCTTTTTTAATTTATTTTTAATAGTTTCTAAAATGATAAATTAACTAATTGAAAATCTAAATTATTTCGAGCTAATATTTTTGAAGCAAGGTCTTTAAAAGATTGAGATTCGTCTGTTGTTAGAATTTTAATTTTTTTATCAAAATTAGATTCTGTATTTTTTAAAATCTTATTATTATTAAACTCAGAAATTAATAATTTAGCTATGGATTGACCGGTATCTATCCAATTTACTACTGAGTTACCTACTTTTTTGAGAGTAGGTTTGAGGATTGGATAGTGAGTACAACCTAAAATAATTGTGTCTACATTTTCTTTTAACATCGATTCTAAATATCTTTTTGCTATGATTTCGGTGACAATGTCATCTGCCATGCCTTCTTCAGCTAAAGGAACAAACAATGGACAGGCTTGTTGAAAAATGTGATTAGTTTTTGAATCAACAGATTGGATAGCATCGACATAACTTTGGCTTGTTACTGTTGCTTTTGTTCCTAAAATACCAATTTTATTATTTTTAGTTGAGTTAACGGCATAGTATGCACTTGGTTTAACAACACCATAAATTGGAATTTCTTTATAAAAAGAGTTTGTAAAATGGCTAGATGCAGAGTTGCAAGCAATAACAATAGCTTTAACACCTTGATGGTATAAAAATTTAATATTTTGTTCAGAATAATTGTATATTGTGCTTGGACTTTTACTTCCATAAGGGAGACGAGCAGTATCCCCAAGATATATAAACTTTTCATGAGGAAAAGATTCAATTAAAGATTTTAAAACTGTTACCCCACCAATTCCGGAGTCAAAAACTCCTATGGGAAGATTTGAACTGTTTTTATTCACTGCGATTAACCTCCAGAAGTTTTTTAATTAACATTAGTTCACTTGCTTGGTCTACTGAAATATTACTAGCCTAAAGACTTACTCTTTAAATTTAAGAACTTTTTAAATTTGCTTTTGGGACAATATTTTTTAACCTATATTAACTGCTAAGGATTAAGTCTGAGGATTAAGTCTGAACACTTAATGAGTAAAAATTTTAACTATAGATTTAGAAGGGTTTTTTGTGGATAAAATTCAATGGACTAAAGATTATGAAACAGGAATAGATCGGATTGATTTTCAACATCGAAGTTTAGTCAATATTTTAAATGATTTAATTTCTGTTCCAAATTTAGAGGCATCTCAACGTCATTTAGTTTTAGATGTTACAATGGATGCATTATTAAAATACACAGTTTATCATTTTGAATCTGAAGAAAAATTTATGAAGGATGCTAATTATCCAAAAATTGTTGAACATATAAAAGAACATGAAGCTTTAAAAAAAACCGCCATTGAATTTGTATCAAGATTTCAAAAAGGTGAACGGGATATTGAAAAACAAATAATTCAGTTTTTACGAAACTGGCTATTGAACCACATCGGAAAGTCTGATATGGACTATGTTCCCTATGTCATGAAAATTCAGGATGCACAGGGTTTTTAATTTAAATAATTGTATTTAAATGTCCAATAGAAAGTCTAAATGGAAAAGTGGTTATTAAAAAAAGGTGAGGATCGAAGATTACGATCAGGTCACCCTTGGGTCTTTGCAGGAGAACTACTTTCTAGTAGCAAATCAATATTGCCTGGGGATATTGTAGAGGTCCGAGATTTTAAAGGGCAATTTATAGCTCGTGGATACGGAAATTCTCAATCCCAAATTGTTTTTCGAGCTGTTAGTTTTGTTGAAAGTGAAAAAGAAATATTAACTAAAGATTTTTTTATCAGTAGACTGATTCGTTCATGGCAAGTTCGAAGCCTTTCAGGTTTAAAATATAGTTTTCGATTATGTTATGGCGAAGCTGATGGGTTTCCTGGTTTAGTAATTGATCTCTATGTAACTAAAAAAGGTTTAGTTTTTGCAGTTCAATTATTAACCGCGGGAATGCAAAAAGCGTTAACTCATCAACTCCAACAAATATTAATTGATTTAACTTTTAAAGCTAAAGAGTTGGGTCTTACAAATTGTAGTGAATCAGCAATAAGTATTATACTCAGAAATGATGTTAAGATTAGAAAGTTAGAGGGCCTTCCTGTTGAAGATCCAAAAGTAATTTTAAATACGCAGGAAAACTCATTAGTAGATGTTGAGATTGCACTAGATACTGTTGGTAGTGATCAGCCACTTTGGATGAGTGTCGATTTAGAACAAGGTCAGAAAACTGGTTTTTTTCTTGATCAACGGGGAAATATTTTTCAGGTACTTGAGTATTTAAAAAAATCACAATTACCTTCAATTAAAAATAAAAAAATTAGAATTTTAGATTTATGTTGTTATGTTGGCCACTGGTCAACTCAACTTGTGAAGTTATTAAAAACACTCGGTTGCCAAGTTGAAATTCATTTACTAGATATTTCAAAAGAAGCATTAACTTATGCTTATAAAAATGTAAAAAAAGTTACTGATGAAAATGATATAATAGAAATTCATGAATGTGATGTTTTAAATTCATTAGATTCTTTTAAAGATGCTAATTTTGATATTGTCATTGCTGATCCACCAGCTTTTATAAAAGCTAAAAAAGATATACCGACGGGTTCACATGCCTATTTAAAATTAAATACCCACGCCTTTCGACTTACTTCTTATAAAGGAATTGTAATTTCATGTTCATGTTCTGGTTTAATGGAATCTGATAATTTTAGAGACATTTTAAGAAAAGCTCAATTTCGCCAATCTTTAATGTTACCAACAGTAGTTGTCGGTGGACATTCACCAGATCACCCTATTATTATGTCCTTTCCTGAGGGTATATATTTAAAAATGATCGCACATTTAAAAATTTAAACTCAAGTATTTCGTATTGATGAAAGACATATTCAGCGAAGCTGTTCAGACTTATTCATAAATTACCAATTGGATAATCCTTTTTCAGTTGTTAAATCCAAGACGCCATGGGATCTCGGACGATGGTCAAAATGATTTAACATATAACCACCGATAAATAATTTATTATCTAATATATAGAGAGACTGAGATCTATAATTGTTAGTTAAAGAATATCTCGTTTTAAAACTTGGATTGAAGCTTGTGAGTTTGCCAGTTGTTACATTGTATGAGGCAATCATATCCCTTTTTTGTCCGTTTATAGCAGTGAACTGCCCTAAAACAAAAAGTGATGAATCTTTTGAAGTTAATGTATAAATATCTTCATTCGGGCCAGTTAATAGTGGATCTGTAGAAGAATTTTCATTAAAATTTGTTAATAGTTCTGTCGTTAAATCAATCGATGATAATTTAACTCGTGTATTACTAAAATTAATATTCTCAAACCAGCCTCCTACATATAAAATGTCATTTATTATATTTAAACTAGTTGTCGGATAATTAAAATCAAAATTAAAAGTTGCATTATAAGAGCCTGTTGTTGCATTTAATGAAATTAAATTATCGTTTGGAAAACTAGAAATATAAATTCGTCCTGCTACAAACAATTTTGAGTTATCTGGACTTAATTTTAAATCTTGTACATAACGGGAGCCAACTGTTCCACCTAAATGACCATTAAAATATGGATCCACAGAACCAGTTGTTGGATAAATAGCAGCAAGTAAATTTCGACTGACTCCTCCAATATCATCAAATTTACCTCCCACAAAAAGTCTAATTCCATCAGTAGTAATTGTATAGACAGAACCATTTGTATCCGCTTGAAATTCAGATACGACTTCTGCTGTAGAAATATTAATTGCGGCAAGACCTAATCTCGATAAAGTTCCCACTGAAATAAAATCACCACCGATATAGAGAGTATCCCCAATCACAGCTTGACTATGGATACCGCTCCCAAAATATGAAGGTAGCGTTACTTTGGGATTAAAATCATCTGCATCTCCAGTTACTCTATTTATTGCAGCAAGTGAATTCCTTGATTGTCCTCTTATAAAACTAAAATCACCTCCAACAAATATTTTCTCCTCTAAAGATGAGATTGATTTTACTGCTCCACTTGTTTGAGGATTAAAATTTGTCATTGAACCTGACGTTAGATTGAGAGCTGAAACACCAGTCGCACTTCCGATATATAAGTTATTATCTTTGATGTTAAATGCAAATACTTCACTTATACTATTGAGTGAAGTATTTGCTGCCACGACATTATTTTCTAAACTTAGATGAGCAAAATTATTACTTGTGATGCCTTCAATTTGAGTAAAGGATCCCCCAATAAATACGTTTTGGTTGTGTTGTTTTAAAATATTAACTGTTCCATTTGTGCCAATGTTAAGCCCGTCAGTTAAGACACCTGTATCAAGATTAATAACTCCTAGATTGGATCGATTTTTATTTTCGATTTTATTAAAAATACCACCCAAGTATAATTTAGAATTGGCTTCAACCATTGTATTTATAATTGGAGTTCCAGTTGAATTTGCGAAATTAGGATTAAAAACAGAGTTTAAACTTCCAGTCGATAAATCAAAAGCTGCCATCGCAATTCTAGTTTCGCCGTTGATAAATTTAAAATCGCCTCCTATATATAATTTAGAATTTTTAATATACAGATCATTTATCTCTGGAGAAGTGGGTAAATTTAACTTACTGATTTCAGGTTTAAAGTTTGTTAACTCCCCAGTAACTGTATTTATTTCTGCAATAGAAAATCGACTTTCATCATAAATAGATTCATATGATCCACCGAAAAAAACTAAACTATTATTAGTAGAAATTGCTATACGTTTTATACTAAAAGTATAAGAATAAGAATACCACCCGGTGAGCTTGGGCTTAAAGTCTGTAACTGTCATTGAATTTAAATCTATTGCAGAAATTCCAGCAGTCATTTTATTTAAAACAGGCATGTAATAATTTCCTGCAATATACAATATATTATCATCACGAAAAATTGCCATCATATTTTGTGAGCTCCCCCCCTCAGCTATTGATAAATTAAAGTTAGTGGCTGATCCTGTTGTAACGTCGACTTCTGCAACTAAGTGTCGTGAGGCTCCACCTATTGAGGTAAAAGCTCCTCCGGCATAAAGGGTGGAGTTATTTGCAGAAAGAGCTATGGATCTTATAATGTTTTGATCTATTAATGCTCGACTTGGATTTGGATTAAAACTTGCGTTTGCTGCTCCATTAGTTAAATTTAAAGCGGCTAAATATTTGATTGCCTGCCCTCCGATATTATTAAAGGTACCAGCTACATATAAATAAGTTCCCGTTGTTACCATTTGATAAACTGCACCATCGGGATTAGGAACAAAATTAGTATCAATAGATTCTGTAGAGATTGATATTGCCGCAAGGTTTGTGCGTGCTTGACCACTGACTTGACTAAATTGACCTCCTAAAAATAATTGATTGTTATGTATTAACAATGAATTAATTTTATTTCCCATATTTTCGGGTATATTTGC